>CAZUQP010000042.1:0-52086 GCA_964622455.1 uncultured Coxiellaceae bacterium | reverse complement strand
AATAAAGTTAATTATCCTATAATTAGCAACTGAGAGCAAAGATGAAATGGGGTGGACGATGGGGCTCGAACCCACGACGGCCGGAATCACAATCCGGAGCTCTACCAGCTGAGCTACGCCCACCACAACTTATTTTAATCTGCTAAAATGCGCCCGACAGGACTCGAACCTGTTACCCCCGGCTTAGAAGGCCGGTGCTCTATCCGAATGAGCTACAGGCGCTCATTAGAACCGTTACTTTAACACATTTTATTTTTGGTCGGGGTAGAGGGATTCGAACCCCCGACATCCTGCTCCCAAAGCAGGCGCGCTACCAGACTGCGCTATACCCCGATTTAAAAATATCTGATTTAAAAATAATTTATTAAACCAACGGGTTGGCATGATACTAGGACGATGGTATCGCAGTCAATCAATACGAGAAAAATCATTAGCCGCCCGCTCCATAAGCAGCTAACAGCGTATTTTGCAGTAAACTTGCCACTGTCATTGGCCCAACACCGCCGGGAACAGGTGTAATCCAAGCAGCGCGTTCTTTAGCGGCTTCAAATTCCACATCACCACAAAGCGTGCCATCAGGCAAGCGATTCATACCTACATCAATGACTGTAGCACCTGGTTTTATCCAACTGCCTTTGATGAGCGCCGGTTTTCCTACCGCAGAAATTAAAATATCTGCGTCTCGCACATAATCCAAAAGATTTTCTGTGAAACGATGACAAATCGTAATCGTACTGCCCGCCAGCAATAATTCTAATGCCATTGGGCGTCCTACAATGTTTGATGCACCCACAATCACCGCGTGCCGATTTTTATAAACTTGTTGAATGCTATCAAGCAATCTCATGACCCCATAAGGTGTGCACGGACGCATTAAAGGACGACGTTGCACCAAACGACCAAGATTGTAGGGGTGAAAACCATCCACATCTTTATGAGGATCAATTAATTCTAACACTTTACCAACATCAATATGCTCGGGTAATGGCAGCTGCAAAAGTATGCCATCAATCGATGAGTCTTCATTTAATTGATGTATCAGATTAATTAATGCTTCTTCACTGACTTTGGCAGGTAAGGGATGGTAAATCGATTGCATTCCAACTTCATGACACGCCTCGCGTTTATGACGGACATAAAGAGCAGATGCCGCATCATCACCCACCAAAATAACAGCGAGGCTTGGCTCACGCAATCCTTGCTGTTTATGTGCTGCAATTTTTGCTGCAATTTCTTTGCGTATACTGCTCGCCAGAATTTTGCCGTCAATCAGTCGTGCTGCCATATGGCCTTTTCTTTTAAATATCTCTTACCACGTTCGTTAAAGAAGGTAATTTAATATCTTGATCTACTTTATAAAAATATTCTTGAATTTCTTCCAGCGAACGCGCTTTTGTTTCGGGTAAAAAGAAAAAAGTTAATAAAAAATAACCTAAACTAAAAAATGCAAACAACCAATACGTTTGTCCCATCCCTAAATATTTAACGATCGGTAAAAAAAATGTTGCCAATAATGTAGATGCGAGCGAATTAAAAAATAAACAAATCGCAATACCCTTGCCGCGAACTTGAGTTGGAAAAAGCTCTGAAATCACTAGCCAAACAACAACGCCTGGGCCAATCGCAAAAAAGACAATATAAAACAACAATCCAATCAACGATAAAATACCTGCGTTCGGTGAATTGGGGATAAAATAATTGACTGCACCTAAAAATAATTCTGCAAACACAACACCCGCTACACCGATCAGCAATAAAGGCCTGCGCCCCAGTGTATCAATGAAAATAATCGCAACAATCGTGAATAAAAAATTAAGCACGCCAATTCCTGCTGAACCTAGCATCGACACAAAATTGGAACTGATCCCCGCATTTTTCAAAATCAAAGGCGCATACTGTAAAAATGAATTAATTCCTGTTAATTGATTACAGATAGCAACAGCAATCGCAAGCAAAGAAGGAAATAATAGTTGGTATGAAAACAATTCCCCCCAAGTACTTTTACGTACTTTCTGCAAACTTTGTTGAATTTCATTAATATCATGCAGAACCTCCACTTCTGTATTACGCACTCGCCGTAATATCTCTTTTGCTTTATCTAATTTGCGATTAGCCACCAACCAACGCGGCGTTTCTGGAAAAATACACATGCCTAAAAATAAAATGCTTGAAGGGATTAACAAAATCGCAAACATCGCCCGCCAATTACCCGACGGCGTAAAAAATAAATCAACAAAATAAGCAAGCACAATACCAAACGTTAATAATAATTGAAAAAAAGTGACATATTTACCGCGGTCTTTACTGGGTACCATTTCAGCAACATAAAGTGGTACAGCAACTGCCACAATTCCAACACCAATACCTAGTAATAATCGCGCCAACAATAAAACAATAAAAGACGTTGCGCACAAAATTGAAATTACACCTAAAATAAAAATAATGCTGGATGCCAAAATCAAATAACGCCGTCCATACCGATCCCCTATGGGGCCTGCTAAAAGGGTGCCTATCAATCCGCCGCCGAGCACTGCACCCACGATAATGCCCATCTCCGTATCATTCATGGGAATTGTTTGGTTGATAAAAAGTAAAGCCCCTGAAATAACGCCCATATCATAGCCGTATAAAATACCGCCTATACTGACCAACCCCGCAATACATAATAAAAAAGTGTTATGTTGAGTTTTTTGCATACTGTTATTTTTATCCTTTATTGAGTCGCATATTTGCTATAATAGCTTTGCGACAACCGTTTTGCAGCATTAATATCACCTGCCGTCATGGTTTTACCCAATCCATCCCGCATTTTGAGTGCGGAATCACGAATTTCCGTGTTACTTGACGTAGAGGCCAAATCAAACCAAGCATACGCCGCCTGATTATCGCGAGAAATACCCTGCCCTTGACTATACATGACTCCTAACAACAATTGTGCATTATCCATTCCCTGTTCAGCCGCTTCTGTATACCAATAAGCTGCGGCCTTCGGATCACTGATGACACCCATGCCTTGTTGATAAAATAAACCAACCATATATTGCGCATTAGCAAGGCCTTGTTTAGCCGCCGCCATATACCAGCTAAATGCTTGACGATCATCTTTCGCGACACCTAATCCGTTGTGATAAAGAAAACCTAAAGCAAATTGCGCTTCAGAAAAGCCTTGGCCAGCTGCTTTTTCGTACCAATCAATCGCTTGTTGAATATTTTTCGCAACACCGATCCCATTATAAGTTAAGTAACCCCAAAAATATTGCGCACGCGCATCATCTTGATCCGCGGCCTTTTTTATCCAGCTAACAGCCGAATTCAAATTCACTGTGGTGCCGCTGCCATTGTAATAAAGAATGCCTAAATTATATTGCGCTTCTGGCAATCCCGCCTGCGCTGCTTTGTTATACCAATAAAAAGCTTGCGTTTTATCAGTCGGCACCGCGCGCCCCAAACTATACATAACGCCTAACATAAATTGCGCTTTTGGAAGGCCTTGTTCGGCCGCTAAATTAAACCAACTAAACGCTTTGCCATCTTCTTTGGACACACCTTGGCCCGTATAATACATTAAACCTAAATTATATTGCGCTTCAGGCACGCCCGCTGCTGCAGCTTTGCTATACCAATCAAGCGCCGTATTTAAATTTTGCGTCATGCCAAAACCGTTCGCCGCCAAATAACCCAGCATGTATTGTGCTAAAGGATTATTATTTTTAGCTGCTTGATTATATAAAGTGACCGCCATCGACAGCCCTTGTTCCACACCCACGCCATAATAATAAAGCGTTGCCATCGCAAATTGCGCTTCAGGCAGTCCTTGACTGCTGGCCTTCATGTACCAAGCAACAGCCAGTTCAGGTTTTTTATCAACCCCTAAACCATTTTGATAAAGATAAGCAAGTTGATATTCAGCGACGGGTACATTTCCTTCTGCAAAATGTTCATAAATAGAAAATGCTTTTTGATAATCTTTATTTTTGAGCGCGATATCCGCTTCAGGTAATTGTTGACTGGCTACTTTTTCTTGAAAATATTGCAGTGTCTCATCAGCAGCAATGGCAGGGCACGCCAATCCTAGCAAGACAAGGACAGAAAAAAATCGGATCCATTTTTGCATCATGATATTCCTTATGTTTTACACTGCTTCCGTTAACACTTCCTCAATTGCAGCAACGACAGTATCAATTTGCTCTTCTGTAATAACCAAAGGGGGCGCTAAGCGCACGACCGTTTCATGCGTCTCTTTGCTTAATACGCCTTTTTTTAATAAACGCAAACAAATCTCACGAGCAGAATAATAACGTGGATTAATGTTTAAGCCAACCAATAATCCTTTTCCGCGTACACTCTCGACTAAAGGAGATTGAATTCTTTTTAAGCGATCTTGTAGATGATTACCTAATTTAAGCGAATTAAAAATAAGATTTTCATCAAATAATATATCTAAGGCTCGAGCGCCTACTGCTGCCGCAAGAGGATTACCGCCAAACGTGCTGCCGTGATCGCCCGGTGTAAAAACATCCATCACTTCCCGCCGGCTTAAAAATACAGAAACCGGTAATAACCCACCACCTAATGCTTTGCCTAATAACACAGCATCAGGTGAAACATCCTCATGCTCAGATGCCAAAAATTTTCCTGTTCTTCCCATGCCTGTTTGAATTTCATCGCAAATGAGTAATACGTTATTAGCCCGGCATATTTCCGCACATTTTTTCAAATAACCTGAAGGCGGCACAATAATACCGCCTTCACCTTGAATTGGCTCTACGATAAAAGCAGCTGTATGGGGAGTGATTGCTTTCTCTAATGCTTTCTCGTCTCCGTAAAGAATTAATTTAAATCCTTTCGCAAAAGGGCCAAAACCATTTCGGTATTGCGCTTCAGAAGACATGCCGACAATAGTAATGGTTCGTCCATGAAAATTCCCCTCACAAGCAATAATTTCTGCTTTTTCAGGCGGAACTTTTTTAATAGTATACGCCCACTTACGCGCCGCTTTTAAAGCAGTTTCAACCGCTTCAGCGCCCGTATTCATGGGAAGTGCTTTGTCTTGTTTGGCTGCTTTGCAAACCTTTTCTAAAAATATTCCTAATTTATCGGTATAAAATGCGCGGGAAACGACGCTTAATTGATTGGCTTGCTCAGTTAATACAGCGACTAATTCAGGATGCGAATGCCCATAACTCACCGCTGAATAAGCACTCATCATATCGATATAACGATTGCCCTCATCATCCCAGACAAAAATACCCTGCCCTCGAACAAGAACAACAGGTAAAGGATTATAATTATGAGCGCCATATAAACGTTCATTTTGAATAATGGGATGCATAGGGATTCCGTTTTTTAAAATAATATCCTATCAGTATATTGGCTTATATCTATTCGGCAAGTCACAAATTTTAGGATTAAAAAGAGCATCTTTGTAAAGCTTTGTCTCACAGAAACCCTTTATCGTATTTCAGAAACCGCTCTAACACTTTAGGCTTTCCTACGTTTGTAAGGACTTAGCTCACCATGCCAGAAGTCGATTTCAACTCTCTCATCATTACTGGTTCTGGACGCTACTCTATCAAAAATGCTCCCTTATTAAGTATAGGAAAAAAAGCCCATTTTTCCATTCATTGACATCTTACCGTTTGATTAGATTATTAAAAATTTTTTACTGCTGTTCTTATTTCATACATGCTGATAATATGGTACGCCTTTAAAAATGTGATAACCTCATGTCGTCTGAACTGCTTGAAATTACAATAGAATCACTAAGCCACGATGGGCGCGGTATTGCTGCTATCGATGGTAAAACAACGTTTGTGGACGGCGCTTTACCTGAAGAAGAAGTACTTTGCCAAATTTACAAAAAACATCGCCGCTATAACGAAGCAAAAGCCGTAAAGATTATGACGCCCTCCCCATTGCGCATAACCCCTGAATGCGCGCATTTTGGAATATGCGGCGGGTGCAGCATGCAGCATCTTGAAATGGATGCCCAAATTAAATTTAAACAAGATACTTTAATTGAACAATTAAAACATTTTGGCCGTGTAACACCTCAATACATACTGCCGCCGATTACGCATCTTTCTTCAAGCTATCGACGAAAAGCGCGCTTAGGCGTTCGTTATGTCAAAAAGAAAGAAAAATTATTGATTGGTTTTCGTGAAAAGCAAAGTCATTATCTCGCTGATATCGAACAATGCACTATATTGCATAAAAGTGTCGGCGAAAACCTCATTGCGCTTCGAAACTTAATTGCAGGGTTGTCGGAGTATGAACATATCCCGCAAATTGAAATTGCAGTGAGTGATGAAACCACCGCGTTAGTGTTTCGTCATATGAGACCTCTGCCAGAAAAAGATATCGCAGCACTATGCACTTTTGGACAAACACATCATTTTCATATTTATTTACAGCCCAATCCACCCGCACCCGTTCATAAGATATGGCCGGCAGATTCACGCGATCAATTAAGTTATTTTTTACCGGATTATCAATTAGAAATGTATTTTCATCCATTGGATTTCACTCAAGTGAACAGTGAAATTAACCGTTTAATGATTCAAGAAGCATTGCGTTTATTAGCGCTTCAACCCGATGATCATGTGCTTGATCTTTTTTGCGGATTAGGTAACTTCACTCTGCCCATCGCGCGTTTTGCAAAACATGTCGTAGGCATTGAAGGCAATCATGCTATGGTAGAGCAGGCGCAAAAAAATGCGGCGCATCATCATATTGTCAATGCAGAATTTTACAGTGCAAATTTAATGGAACCCGCATCGATCGCATCTTGGTTACAAAAAAAATATCATAAAATATTACTTGATCCGCCGCGCTCTGGTGCAAAAGAAATGATTCCTTTCATTGCAAATTTACACGCAAACCGCATTGTTTATGTATCATGCAATCCAGCCACTCTTGCACGTGATGCAGGAGAGTTAGTTTATAATCATGGATATCAACTTAAAACAGCGGGTCTCATTAACATGTTCCCCCACACCAGCCATATTGAAGCAATTGCACTTTTCGAGAAATAAAATGGTCACCTTGAAACAACAAAATTTGCCGCTTGTAAAAGATTCTATTGATATCAATTCATGGCTGAATGACATCCGTCATCGTTATCAATTAAGGGATACTGACTTAATCCAAAAAAGTATGGAATTTGCAGAAATTCATAGTAAAGGACTGACTACGTTCTATGGCCAATCTTGTCTTGAACAAAGCCTTACGATGGCAGATATTTTGCTGGATATGCAGCTTGATCAAACGGCCGTTGCAGCTAGCATCATAACAAGCACGTTACAACACACTAGTATTTCAATTGAAACAATTAAAGAAACATTAGGTGAACGCACCGCCAAATTAGCTGCAAGCGTCATGCAAATGAATGCGCTTGATAAATTATCCAATAAAACGCGCAATAAAATGCAAGTGGATCTCTTACGCAAATTATTTTTAGCGATGGTGTCCGATATTCGCGTAGTACTCATTAAGCTTGCGGAACGCATCTGTATCATGCGCGGAATTAAACATGTCAATCCAAGAGAACGCAAACGTATTGCGGAAGAAACCATGGATATTTATGCGCCTCTCGCAAACCGCTTAGGGATTGGACAATTAAAATGGGAATTAGAAGATCACGCTTTTCATTATCTTGATCCCGATACGTATAAAACTATCGCAGATTTTTTAGCTGAACGCCGCATTGATCGAGAAGAACGTATTCAGACAACTTTACATTTTTTAAAAGAAAAACTTAATCATGCAGGAATTAAAGCTGATATTGCCGGACGCGCCAAACACATTTATAGCATTTATTTAAAAAGTTTGAAGAAAAACCTGAATTATCGAGATATTTATGATTGCAGCGCCGTACGTATTTTAGTGCCTACCGTGCAGGATTGTTATCTTGCATTAAGTATTGTCCATCAGATATTTGAACATCTTACTGAAGAATTTGACGATTACATCAGTCATCCCAAACAAAATGGTTATCGTTCTATTCATACTGCGGTGATTGGATCAGATGGCAAATATCTTGAGGTACAAATTCGTACGCCAGAGATGCACGAATTCGCTGAACACGGCGTGGCTGCACATTGGGTGTATAAAGAAACGAAAACACCAGAATCAGGTTATGAAGCAAAAATTACGTTTCTCCGCCAATTATTATTGTGGCACAAAGAAATGGCGGCTCTGGGTGCAGTAGTTGATAAAAAAATGGAATTTTTAGAAGAAAATATCTATGTTTTTACACCCACAGGCGACATCATTGATTTACCGCGTGGCGCAACACCGCTTGATTTTGCTTACCGTATTCATAGTGATGTGGGTCATCAATGTAAGGGCGCAAAAATCAAAGGACACATTGTCCCTTTAACTTATGGACTACAAACAGGCGATCAAGTTGAAATCATCACGACACCAAAGGGCACACCCAGCCGCGATTGGCTGCATAAAGAATTGGGTTATTTAAAAACATCGCGTGCTCGTGCCAAAGTGGCGCACTGGTTTAAACAACAAGACATAGATTCCTCCAGTGAAGGAAGCAAATCTCTGAAAACAACCCCATTATCCATCCTTTCCGAAGAGAATTTGCCTATTATTCCGTTTAAAACATCCATCAGCACAGCGAGCGGATTACAAATTGCGGGTATTCATGATGTATTAACTCGCATTGCAAAATGCTGCAAACCGATCCCAGATGATGCTATCATTGGATATATTACCCAAGGACGAGGCGTCACGATTCATCGGGAAAATTGTAATAACATACCCAAAGAACGTAATAATCGCTTAGTCAATGTGGCGTGGGACAGCGAAAAACGCGCGGCTTATTCTGTTGATTTAAAAATACGCGCTTACGGGCAGCAACATTTATTAAAAGATATGACAGCTTTGCTTGCTAATGCAAAAATTGACTTAGTTGCATTAAATTCCACTATTAATAAAACGACTAAGATGCTGTCTGTTATCATGACCATCCAAATTTATGATGCTGGCCAGTTAAAACAGATTACCGATCAATTCAATCAATTACCTCATGTAATTGAAGTTAAGAGAATGAGCGCCTCATGAAAAGATTAAGCATACAAACCCGCGTTTTTATTATTGCTTTATTGCCAACACTGCTGATCTCATTGTTGATGGGCATTTATATTATTGGCTCTCAAATTAATAATGCTGAAAAAGAATTAAGCCGTTATGGGCAAGCCATTTTAGGACATGTTGCCAGAAGCAGTCGCACCGGCATTTTAAAAAATGACCGTCAAATTTTACAAGATATTACGAATCTCATTTTGGAAGAAAAAGCGCTGCAATCGATTACGTTTTTTGACATCAATCAACAACCGCTTGCATACAGCGGCCCAGATGATCCGCAATCTCAAGAATTTATGCAAAATGTGGTATTTGACCCGAAAAAACCTTCTATCATACAAAAAAAAGATTTAATTACGTTTACAGCTCCAATTATTGTTAACAATCTTAATTTAGCTAATCACTCACTCTATTCTAAAAATGCATCGCATAAAAAATTAATTGGTTGGGTCGCTATTTCATTATCAAGAACCGATACCATTTTACAAGAATACCAAATTATTATTGTCACCCTGATATTTTTATCTTTTGGTTTATTACTGAGTATTTACTTTGCAAGACGAACGACCAGACATTTGACTTATCCATTATTAAAAATGCGCGCCGCTGTAAAAAAAATCGAGCAAGGAAAACTAGATACCCATATCAATACGCAGTCTGCAGGGGAATTAGGAGAGCTTGAAGAAGGGATTAATAATATGGCCAGTGCATTAAAAAATGCACGCGATGGATTGCAGGCAAACATTGAGCAGGCAACTGCTAATTTAAAACATTCTCTCGAAACCATTGAATTTCAAAATACTGAACTTGCTAAAGCACAAAAAGAAGCATTGGAAGCCAGCCGAATTAAATCTGAATTTATCGCTAACATGAGCCATGAAATTCGTACACCGATGAATGGTATTGTGGGTTTTACTAATTTATTGTTAGAAACAGACCTTTCCACTTTGCAGCGAAATTATTTAACGACTATTCATAAGTCCACTTTAAATCTATTAAATTTAGTTAATAATATTTTAGATTTTTCTCGTCTAGATGCCGGCCAATTACGATTGGAATATTTGACTTTTGATATACGGGACAATATTGAAGATGTGCTGACGATTATGTCGCCGCTTGCTAATGCAAAACAATTAGAATTTGCAGCATTAATTGATAATGACGTACCAAGAAAAATTATCAGTGATCCCTCGCGCTTCAAACAGATCATTATTAATTTAGTTTCCAATGCCATCAAATTTACCGATAAAGGGGAAGTGATCATCCGTATTGCAGCTGAAAAGAAAACGTCTAAAACAGTTAAATTACATGTTCGTGTCACAGATTCTGGCATTGGGTTATCCGCCTACGATCAAAAACTGATTTTTCGCGCATTTCAACAAGCAGACACGAGCATCGCAAGAAAATATGGCGGGACTGGATTAGGATTGGCGATTTGCAAAAAACTCATTGACCAAATGGCTGGAAAAATTGGTCTTGAAAGTCATGAAGGAAAGGGATCTTCATTTTGGTTTACCTTTAGCGCTGAACGGCCCGCCGCATGCGAAACAAAAAATGAATCTGAAAATCAGTCCTTTACAGATACTACCGTTTTTCTTCAAGAAGATCATCACATCACCCGTTTAGATATTCAAAATAGCTTAAAAGAATGGAAAATTGATACGCTTGATTTTTCTGATTTCACTCTCATGCTAGAAACGTTAAAAACAGCAACGCAAAAACCCCATTTGATTATAATCGGCATTAATCAACAGCAATTAAATACTGCTGAAAACACCATAGCCAAAATACGCGAACATTATACAAATCCCATCATTGTTTTAACAAACTCATCAGAACAAGCAGCACTTGAATATTTTGTATCGATCGGGGCAAATGCAAGTTTAACGAAACCTCTGACTCGCAATAATTTATATCATGCTATTTTTCAATTTACACATGAGGCAGGAGACCATCATTCCTTAAAATATACCCCGCCCTTAACACCGCCGGAATTCCTACTTCAACTTAAAAATAAGCATATTCTTTGTGTTGATGATAATGTACATAATGCTAATCTCGTGAATGCATTATTTAATAATACTCATGCCATCATTACTTTGGCGTATGACGGCACAGAAGCGATACAACTTACCAAAGCACACCCTTTTGATCTAATTTTGATGGATTTACGTATGCCAAAAATGGACGGCATAGAAACTTTAAAGTGGATTAGAACAACGGCTAATCTGAATACTAAAACCCCTGTGATTGCACTCTCGGCTCATATCGCAGAGCACGAACATCAGGCATTGATTGCAACCGGTTTTAATGATTACCTCATCAAGCCCGTTATGAAAAATACTTTATTTAAGATCGTTAATAAATGGATTCACGAAAAACCGCAATCAACCACAACATCCAACTTACCTGTGATTGATTGGGAATTAGGACTTAAATTAGCTGGCAATAAACGCGAATCAGCTGAAGAAATGCTGCAATTGCTTACCCAAAACTTGATGATGGAATTAACTTCTATTAGGCAATTGCAAGAAAACCCTCATGATGAAGAATTACTGCAACGTATTCATAAATTGCATGGTGCAGTCTGTTATTGTGGCACGCCTCGATTAAAAAATGCGATTGCGGCCCTTGAATCTGCCTTAAAACAAGGTAGAATAGATGAAGTTCCCCTCTTGTTAGCACAGCTCCATCATGAAAGTGATTTACTTCTTGAAGAAGTTCGTGCAGAAGTAAACGCGTCACCTCTCTGAATTCTGCTTTTACCTATTGCTTTTCACACCATTTTGCGCTAACAATGGTAGGTTTCGGCATTTAAAAACTATAATAAATTGATGCATGATGCACGCATATCTTGTGAGAAAAAAACGCTAAAAATAAAATGAAATGATAGGCTGGAGGTTGTTCATGAATCAAACGGTAGCTGTAAAAAAAACATTATCTCAAAAATATAGCGATATCATGCCAAAAGGTGCTGGCGCACTCTTTTTTATTCAAATGTTTGCAACACTTGCTTTTAGCGTGTTGTATTCTACACTGGTGCTTTATCTCACAAAAACAAAAAACTTACATATTAACGACACGACTGCTAACGGCATTACAGCTTCCTTTGTTGCTTTCAATTTTGCATTACACTTGCTAGGCGGTTATGTTGGAGGCCGGTTCTTAAGTTACCGCAGTTTATTTTCTATAGGTATGTGTTTACAAGTCATTGGCTGCGTTTTTATCTCTATCCCTTCCACGACTCCCTTATTCTGGGGTCTTGCAGCCTTTTTAACGGGCGCGGGGCTAAATGTTACATGCATTAACTGCATGCTCACCCAATTATTTAAGCCGGATGACAAACGCCGTGAAGCTGCTTTTTTATGGAATTACAGCGGTATGAATATGGGGTTTTTTATCGGATTTTCGGTAAGCGGCTATTTACAACTTCAAAATGCATATCATGAATTGTTCTTATTTGCGGGTATCGGTAACCTGATTACTTTATTGTTGACTGCATTCAAATGGAATTCATTGAATGACAGTAACACCAGCTTCATCCGGCTTCCCAAAGCTGACAAACTCCGTGCTAATTTAAAAGGTGCTTTTTTTATCCTTTTATTGGTACTTTCGCTTCGAGTTCTGATTAAAAATGAGAATATCAGTAACAGTCTGATTATGTTAGCCGGTATCTTTATGGCATTCGTCATTGCCTATCTTGCCATCAAACAACCTTCCATCGAAGAAAGCAAAAAAATATGGGCTTATCTCATTTTAGCATTAACTTCTTTAGTGTTTTACACATTATATCAACTTGCTCCTATGGGCTTAACGTTATTCATTGAAAGAAATGTGGACCGCCATTATTTAGGCATGCTGATCGCACCGCAATGGGTTCAAAATATTAATACGGTTGTAATTATTATCGGCGGGCCGTTATTGAGTGTCATCTTTACTTCTATGCGTAATCGCGGCACTCAGCTGACTATTCCCGTACAGTTTGGTATCGCCTTACTATTAATTGGCCTATCCATGCTGATCTTGCCTGTTGGGATTTATTTTGCAAATGCTCTCGGATACACAAACTTTAATTGGATTTTAGTCAGTTATATTTTACAAAGCATCGGTGAATTATTTATTTCACCTATTGGCTATGCCATGGTTGGACAGCTTGCGCCTATGCATCTTCAAGGTGTAATGATGGGCACATGGTTGATGGTCGTCGGGGTTGCCGCAACACTTTCAGGTTATTTTTCTAATATGGCGTTGGGCTCAAGCAATTCTACTGATCCTTTGCTCACTAATGCGAGTTATAGCCATACATTTGGATTGTTAGGATGGGCTGCTATTGCAACTGGAATTGTACTACTCTTTCTGATTCCGTTTATCACTCGCTTAACCCAAGAGAAAAAATTATTTGCTCAGCAACAAATTATTTCTCCTGTGGGACTGTAAATATACTTTTTGATCCTCTTCTTGATTTTGACTACAAAAGAAGAGGATCCTATTAACACGGCGCGAGTGGAACTTGACGCTCACTTCCTAACAAATGAATAAAATGAAAACTGACAGTACTCCATAATTTGCTTGCATCATGAGGGAAAATTTTTGGATAACCACTGACATTAGTCACAATAATATTATTTCCTAATCGTTTCGTTTTATCATGCTCGCTTCCCTCTACATTTCCGCCCTCCGATAAAGCTAAATCTACAATAACAGATCCTGATTGCATGGATTGAAGTGTGTCAGTTGGAATGAGAAGAGGTGCGGGTTGATTTGGGCTGCGTGCACTGGTAATAACAATATTTGCATTTAACAATATTTGTTTTATAAATGCTTGTTGTTCTTTGATGCCAGCATTTTTATCTAACAATACGCACTCGTGCCCGCGCGATTTTATTTCGTCCATACTATTTGGATTAGTTAAAACTACAACGATGGGAAGTTCTTGTTTAACGGCCTCATCAAACGCTGCGCGGCCTGCCATACCAAAACCAATAATCACAATTTTTTTGATGATAGAATCAAAATGTTTTATCGCATCTAATAAAGCAAGTTTACCCGCTATTTTACTCATGACTGCTAACAAATTCATGGGATCGTCCGGCGGTAAATGCAATTGATCAATGCTATAAGCAATGATATTTGCCTCATGATATTCCTGGATATGCGGCGATTGTTTTTCTAAGGGATCCAGGGCACCGATCATGATGGTCTCTTTAGAAATCGTTTTACTTTCGAGTATTTCTCGAGAACGTTCTGGCCGTTTTGCCCGCACAATCAAATCAATATCTTTAAAATATTCCTGATAGGAAAGAATTGTCTCATCTGAAATATACCGAATCACAGCACCCGCATTTTGATAATCCTGATCGAAAAATTGAGCGCCCTCTCCTGCGCGATGTTCAAAAAACACATGATGACCTTGCTCAATCAATTTTTTGATATCCCTTGGAACCAGTGAAACGCGCGATTCACCTTCGCGTGTTTCTTTAACCACTAAAATATTAAAATGTTTCAAAATAATTCTTCCGAAAAAATATCTAATTCAGTTTCTGTTTTTTGATGATCAGTTTTCAATTGATCTTTTTCTAAATTTTTAAAATCCCATCGGTTTCTATCCATCAACTGACTCAACTTAACCGTTGTCAAAGCATGTAACATATTGCTGGGTATTTTAGGATTTTCTTTTGCTAACCCCTGAATTAACACTTTGACACGCTGGCGCACAAGATTGTCTTGTGATCCGCACAAAGTACAAGGAATAATCGGATAAGCTTGCTCTTTAGCATATTCAATAATATCACTTTCTTGGCAATATGCGAGAGGACGAATCACAATGTGCCGTTTACTATCGCTCAATAATTTCGGCGGCATTGAACGAATTTGGCCATTATAAAGAATAGACATGAGTAAAGTACCAATCAAATCATCGCGATGATGGCCTAATGCGATTTTATTAAATCCCTGCTCTTCTGCATAACGATAAATAATACCGCGGCGCAAACGCGAGCATAGTGAACAATACGTGTTGCCTTCCGGAATTTTGGCTTTAACGATGGAATAAGTATCTTCTTTTAACACTTCAAACGGAATTTTGCGCTCGCTCAACCAAGCTCGCAACCCTTGATCATCCCAACCCGGTTGAGATTGATCCAGAGTAAAAGCAAATAACTCAAATTTATGTCTCGTACGACGTTGCAAAAGATGTAATATTTTTACTAATGTAAAAGAGTCTTTGCCGCCCGAAAGACAAATCATGACTCGATCGCCTTTCTGAATCATATTAAAATCAGCAATCGCTTTGCCTGTGTAATGCAATAATTTTTTTTCAACTGGAGATTCTTTTTGCAAATGATTCACTTCCCAAAAACACACAGCCGCTAAAGCACATGCTTCAACGGCTGTTATCATATCATATAGTCGTTAAAATTATTCGACGATAGAAACGTCTTCTGCTTGTAGACCTTTTTGACCTTGGGCTACAGAAAATTCGACTCGTTGACCTTCTTCTAACGTTCGGTATCCATCACCGCGAATAGCTCGAAAATGAACGAACACATCGCCGCCTTGATCGCGTTGAATAAAGCCATAACCTTTGCTATTGTTGAACCATTTTACGGTTCCAGTTTCACGTGCTGCCATAATTACCCTTCATTTCAAATTAAACGTATTGTTACCCATTATTACGGTAACTCATTTATTCTAACAGATATTTTTCCATCGTCCTAGCCCCGCACCCGCCTTCGCACAATCTAAAAGAAATTGTTCGCTTTCAAAATAGCGGTATTCTTCAAATCGTGCTGTTGCGATCACATCAGCATCGTAAATGGGTGCTAACCCAGGATGACACATGATCATTCCTCGATCGCGAATACTTGCCAAAAATTGTTGAAAAATACGCGGATATTCTCGTTTCTCAGAAAAAGAATAAATACCCGAAAACGAAGAATTATGAGAAATTTTCCGCTTCAAAAGCGTTTTTTTTAAAGCGCCTGCGCCTAACAACTCAATCATTTTACCCTTCATGCTAAATGGTTTGACATCATACGCGCATCGAATGTAGCTGCCCTGCTGTTGCAGACGTTCTTTGTATACATTCAATAACACATCTCGAATCATGGGTAGTTGATGGATATGCTGATGACCATCAACAAAATCAGGTAAACATCCCAATGCTTTTTCAAAGTGATCTAATTGGCTATGAAGTTCTTCTGTGATAGCAGCCCTATTTAAAATACCGCTGTATGAATAAATGATTAATTTAGGTAAAGACATAAACCCATGAGAGTTAAGGAGTGCCTGAGATAAAGGCTTACCGATCGTTAAATTAAAGTGGAGCCCGATATCAGCCGCATCACGAAAATCGCTTAACCACGATGCATGGAGAGACCAAGAAGCTGAGGTTGTCATGCAACTCGTTGCAGATAAACGGTTTTTTTTTAACAATGCAATAATTGCTTGAGAAATGGGCTCATTTTGCCCATAATCATCGGCGCAAAGAATAATTCTTTTCATATTCATGAGGGTCTGTTGACAATAGACCATAATGTACGGGAATGAACACGTGTTATCAACCAACAAATCAAATGCCGTTCCTTCTTGGTTACGCGACCTTTTCTATCTCGGGATAAGTCTTGGAATATTCTACGCCCTTTGGATCGGTCATCACGCCTTATTTACACCCGATGAGGGCCGTTATTCAGAAGTCGCCCGCGAAATGGTTACCACAGGCGATTACATTACTCCTCGTGTGAACGGAGTTGCTTTCTTAGATAAACCCGCGCTTTATTATTGGCTGCAAGCATCGGCCATCCACTTATTCGGACTTAAAGAATGGGCCTTACGTTTTTGGCCAGCATCAATAGGCATTTTAGGCACGTTAGTGACTTATGCAGCAGGACGCTTATTATTTAATCGTCGAACCGGCATCTTATCAGCAATTATTCTCGCAACCAGCCCGCTTTATTATGGGGCGGCACATTATGCGAACCTTGATCTAGAAGTTGCAGCGCTCATTGGCATCACCTTACTTTTTTCTTTACTCGCTTTACATACTGAATCTTCTAAAAACCGCAGTTTATTTTTTATTGCAGCTTACATTTTTTGCGGACTCGCTGCTTTAACCAAAGGTTTAATTGGCATTGCCTTTCCAGCACTCATCATTTTTATTTGGATGTTATTCTTAAACCGTTTTGTTTTATTAAAAAAAATGCACTTAGTGTTAGGTTTTATTATTTTTACCGCTACAACCCTTCCTTGGTATTATTTAGTTCAAAAAGCCAATCCTGAATTTTTACACTTTTTTTTCGTCACTCAACAATTTTCTCGTTTCTTAACGACACAAGATTTTAACAATCAAGCAGCCACCTGGTTTTATGTGCCCATCGTATTCGGAGGATTTTTTCCCTGGTCACTTTTCATGATCCAAGCCATCATAAAAAGCAGTAAAGCTATTTTTAAAAACCGTCAACAACATACTGTTGAATTATTTTTATTACTTTGGTTTATTATCATTTTTATTTTTTTCTCTATCCCTAAATCAAAAACCATTGGCTACATTATTCCTGTCTTTCCTGCATTATCATTAATGGTTGGCCACTATTTAGATGCTATTTGGGGAAAAATGTGGGCCAAAATAATCTATGGTTTAATTATTATGATTAGCGCGGGCTCATTAATATTTTCAGCAAATGCTTCTTTATTAAATCATAAATCTATCAAACCTATTGCATTAGAATTAAAGCCCCAATTAACATCTGCCGATGAAGTGGTGACATATTACAAATATTATCAAGACTTGCCGCTTTATTTAGAACGCCGAATTACTATTGTAGCTGACTGGAGTGCGCCTGATATTATTAAAAAAGACAATTGGGTGCGCGAACTTTGGTTTGGCATGCCGTTTCAAGATACAAAAAATTGGTTAATTGATGAAAATATTTTTTGGCAGCGTTGGCATAGTAACAAACGATTATTTGTTTTGATGGACCAAAGAAACTACGCGGAGTTTGTCAAAAAAGCAAAAACGCCTGTGCAAGCTGAAGGGACTTATCACGATGTTATTTGGGTGAGTAATCAGCCTTATCATCAAACCCATACTTAGTTTCAATAATGTATTTCGGCCGTTTTTTAACTTCCGTAAATATACGGGCAATATATTCACCTAGAATGCCAATCGATAATAATTGAATACCGCCTAAAAACATCACAGCCACAATAATACTAGGAAAACCCGGTAAATCAGTGCCATAAATTAATGTATCAGTCACAAAATAAATGGCGTAGATAAGCGAAATAAATGAAACAATGCACCCTACAAAACCCCAAACACGTAAAGGTATATCGGAAAAAGTCGTGATACCCGTTAAAGCAAGTTCGGTTAATTTTAGAAATCCCCAAGCACTCTTCCCTGCCGCTCGATTATTTACCGTAAAAGGGACTGCGATTTTTTTAAATCCAACCCAAGCATACAATCCTTTCATAAAACGCGTGCGCTCAGGAATGCTATTCATTGCATCAATCACTTTTCTATCAAGCAGTCGAAAATCGCCCGCATTGCTGGGTATATCAATGTTGGTAATTTTTTCCATCAACCAATAAAATAAACGAGTAAAACGACGTTTAATGCGGGATTCATTGTCACGATTTTGCCGCACCCCATAAACCATATCATAGCCTTCTGCCCAATAAGCAGTAAAATCAGTCAATGTTTTAATCGGGTGTTGAAAATCCGCATCAATCAAAATAGCAACATCCCCTGAGCAATGTTCCAACCCAGCAGTTAAAGCCGTTTCTTTACCAAAATTACGGGAAAATGCGATCAACTTAATATTGCATTCTTTGGGCAAGTGCAGTGTTTTAGCAACCGTTGTATCACGGCTGCCATCATCCACCACGATGATTTCAAATCGATGAGTCATATGATGCAAATACGCAGTTAATTCAGTGAAAAAAGCTTCTACATTGGCTGACTCATTGTAAACAGGCACAATGCAAGAAATGAAAACATTTTTATTTTTAAGCGTTTGTTGTCGATCTGTTGTTAGCATGGTTATCATCTTTCATAAAAAAATAGATTTTACCTGAGAAAAAGAAACATAACTAGTCACTCAAGATTCCCGATATTGAGTATTGCTTCACTTTAGCATCTATATGGTTTTTTTCTAATTTTAAAAGATAATCTTTTTTATCAAGACCTCCAGCAAAGCCAACGAGATGCCCATTGCTTCCAATGACACGATGGCAGGGAACAATGATTGAAATTGGATTTAATCCATTGGCGGTACCAACTGCACGCGCTTTATTTTTGTCTCCCATTTTTTCTGCTTGCTCCGCATACGAAAGTGTTTTTGCATAAGGTATTTTGAGCAATTGCTTCCAAACTTGAATTTGAAAATCAGTTCCCTCTATGACGAGCGGTAAATTGAAAATTTTTCTTTTACCTTGAAAATATTCAATCAATTGCTTTTTTGTTTGTACGATGATTGGATCACTTTTCGATTGGCGAAGACTTTTAATCATCTTTTCATATTGAGGATGATTGCGATCATTTTCCCACAATATTGCATGAAGTCCTTTTAATGAAGTGATAATCGTTAATCTTCCAACGGGCGAACTCATTTCATCGTAGGTCGCATCTTCTGGTAAAAAATGAATGCTTCTTAATTTTTTCATAGAAGTCTATTATATCAGAAGTGATTCATTAGTTAAAATTATTCTTCCATTCACGAAGCGCCCGAAATACTTCTTCCTCTGATGAAAGCACGTGGCCCACATGTTTTTCTGCTGCTTGCCTAACCTCACTCACTTCACAACGTAAAAACGGATTCATATTTTTTTCATCCGTTAATGTAGAAGGCAAAGTCGGTTGTCCGTTTTTTAATACTATTTTAACTTTTTCTATTTGAGCACGAATAAATTCATTCTCTGGCTCAACCTGCGCTGCAAAATATAAATTTTGCAAAGTATATTCATGGCCGCAATATATTTTGATAGAGTGAGGCAATCTCGCTAACTTCATGAGTGAACGATACATTTCCTCATAAGTTCCTTCAAAAACACGTCCGCATCCTGCGCTAAATAAAGTGTCCCCACAAAATAATACTTCGTCATTATAAAATGCAATATGATCTAATGTATGCCCTGGAATATGAAGCACCCGCAATTTTAATGATCCGCACAGTATTTCATCCCCTTCTTTGACCCGTTTTGTAATAGAAGAAATAGCACTTTTTTCAAAACCAATCACTGGAATATTTTTCCATCGTTCAATCAGTTCTTTGATGCCATCTGAATGATCCCAATGGTGATGTGTGATTAAAATACCTGCCAATTGAAGATTATTTTGCGTTAAATAATTGATAACTGGCTGTGCATCGCCGGGATCGACAATCCATGCTGCTTTTTTTGCTTTATCTGTAAAAAGCCAAATATAATTATCTTTAAAAGCACATAGTGCATACACTACATTTTTCTCCCTTTTGTTTGTGATAAACTGATCGTTAGAAATAGGATACCCTAACCATGCAACTAAAAACAAAGAGCTTGCCGCCAAAACTATCACGCATTATTTGCGATAAAGCAACTGAATATCCTTTTACGGGTGAATACACTGATTTTATGCAAAAAGGCACTTATTTATGCCGTCAATGCGGTTTAGCCTTATATCGATCACACACGAAATTTCATTCGGCTTGCGGCTGGCCAAGCTTTGATGAAGAAATATCAGGCACAGTGCTTCATGAACCAGATACGGATGGCAGACGAACAGAAATTCTCTGCGCACGTTGCCGCGCCCATTTAGGACACTCTTTTCAAGGTGAAAAATTCACAGAAAAAAATATTCGCCATTGCGTGAATGCCGCAAGTCTTGATTTTTTAGCGGATGAAAAAATAATTGATACTGAAGAAGCTATTTTTGCTGCCGGTTGTTTTTGGGGAGTAGAATATTATTTTAAAATATTTCCCGGCGTATTAAAAACAGAAGTGGGTTACACCGGCGGGCATACGGATAATCCTTCCTACAAAGATGTTTGCGAAGGCCACACCGGACATGTTGAAGCAATTCGTGTTGTTTATGACCCTCAAAAAACGACTTACGAAAAATTGACAAAATATTTTTTTGAAATTCATGATCCCACTCAAACCAACGGCCAAGGACCTGATATTGGCAAACAATATTTAAGTCAAATTTTTTATTATGATGAATCACAAAAAAATATGGCACAAAAAATAAAAGCTGAACTTGAAACAGAAGGTTTACAAATTGCAACCCGCATTTTACCTGTGAATCCATTTTGGTCTGCGGAAGGCTATCATCAAGATTATTATCAAAAAACGCAGAAAGAGCCTTATTGTCATCGGTATACGAAGCGGTTTAAGGAAGAATAAAACGAAAATCTGTCATTGCGGACCCTGCCCCGTCATTGCGAACGAAGTGAAGCAATCCAGTCTTTATTGCCCCTTTTTAAGAAATGTGATGACAACAATGTTTCTTATAAATCTAAATTATTTTTGAATTAATACTTTTAATAAACGCTAATTTCTTTTTATAGATATCGCATTGAATAGTTCAATATATATTTTGTCATTTTGCTTCTTATATAGGGGCAATAAAGACTGGATTGCTTCACTTCGTTCGCAATGACGGGGTAGATGTTAGCGATGACGGCAAGTGATGGATATGTTATATTAAATATCATTCCCCATACGAAAAAGGATTTTCTATGACCCTCAAAAAATATATCTTAAGTATTATTTTCAGCTTATTATCCGTATCGATTTATGCAGCAACTGATGTTGAAAACAACATCCACAAATTACCCGCAAAAGGTACCGTTGCCCTGACATTTGACGATGGCCCAAGTGAAATTTATACACCGCAAATTCTTGCTATCTTAAAAAAATATAATATTAAAGCCACTTTTTTTATGGTCGGCAGCAATGCAAAAAGCCATCCTGATATGGTAAAACGTGTACTGGCTGAAGGTCACGCCATTAATAGCCACACTCAAACTCATCCTATGTTAACTCATTTAAACGATAAACAACTCAAGTGGGAAGTGACAGAACCAACGATCATTATTTATCACATTACCGGCAAAAAAATTGCCTGCTTACGTTATCCTTTTGGTGCATCCAATGAACATGTTCGAGCGGTGATTCGAGAAGCGGGTTTAGTACCTGTTCCCATGGGATTTAATTCATTCGATTATGAGCGCCCTGGCACGGATAAAATTGTCTCATGGGTATTAAAAAATGCGTATTCCGGACAAGTCATTTTGTTACACGATGGTTATGATAAACGTGAGCAAACCGTTGCTGCATTACCAAAAATTATTGAAGGCATTCAGAAAAAAGGTTTAGGATTCAGCCAAATTTGTGCCGCTTGATATCAAGCTACGTTTAGGCGCTTTCAGCAAAAAGACCATGCAAAGCGCTATCAATAAGATGATAGCTGCGATTCGAAACATATGCATGTATGCCATAAAAGTGGCTTCTGTACTTAACTCATTGCCAAGACGAGCGATCGTGTGAGGATCACTCAAACTCAGATGCTGAACGTTCAGCCAATGAGTTAAGTTGGGATTAGCAGCATTAATATGCCCTGCCATATGATTCCAATTCGTTTCAGCATCACGATCAATATACGTAGTCAATAATGAAATGCCCATCGCATTCCCAATATTACGACCAAAACTAAATAAACCTGAAGCTTCTGCAATCGAACTTCGCGGCAACGTAGCATAAATAATTGAACTTAATGGCATAAAAAAACAACCAATCCCCATTCCTTGTATAAAGCCAATCATCGTCATCGTTTTGATACTGGTATCCAATGTCAGAGAGCTCAATTGCCATGCAGTATAACTCGCGATACTTAAACCAATCATCATCAGCCAACGCGCATCAACACGCAGCATTAACAAACGGGAAACGACAGCCATCATGATCCCGCTCGCGATACCGCGCGGTGCCATCGTTAACCCTGCCAAATTAGAAGTGTAACCAAATAAAGTTTCTTGCATTTCAGGCAATAACGTTAAACTTCCTAAAAAAGAAGCCGCAAAAAATGTCATGGCTAGCGTACCCAATGCAAAATTTCGATCTTTAAAAAGATGAATATTAATAATACTTTTTTTAGTTTTTATACTATGAATAAGAAACAAAACAAACGTAACAATAAATAAAAAACATAAATTACGAATCATGCTTGATGAAAACCAATCATCCACTTCACCGCGGTCAAGAAATAATTGCAATGATCCAACGCTCACTAACATCAAAACTATTCCGATCCAATCAATCGTTTCTTTTTTGAGAGTAGATTGTTTAATAAAAGTAAACACGAGAAAAAGGTCAATGATACAAACAGGTACATTAATATAAAAAATCCAGCGCCAATTTAAAGCATCTGTAATAAATCCACCTAATGTTGGGCCCATGATGGGTGCCGCCATCACACCAATGCCCCAAATAGCCATGACTTTTGGCTGTTCTTCTAATGAAAAAGTATCACGCAAAATAAATTGTGATAAAGGAACAAGCGATGCGCCAAAAAAACCTTGAAAAAGACGAAAAACCACCATTTCTGTTAAATTTTGCGAGAGACCGCATAAAGCAGATGCAAACATAAAACCAATAATATTAATTAGTAGTAATTTCTTGCTTCCCAAACGATTGACCAAAAAACCCGTGAGCGGCATGAGCATTCCCGCTGCAACGACATAGGACGTTAATACCCAACTAATTTGATTACGGTCCGCATTCAAAGATCCCATCATATGCGGCAATGAAACATTAATAATGGTCGTATCTAAAATTTCCATGACTGTTGACAACATCACTGCAGCAACAATTAACCAACGATGAGGATTTTTTTCAAGGTTCATACTGTTGAACGCGTATTAATCGTAACAGTTGCTGTTGCTCCCGCTCGCAATGGATAAGCAGGATCGGGATGTTCAATAATGATTTTGACCGGAAAACGTTGTGTGACCTTGACCCAATTGCCGCTCGCGTTTTCAGGCGGCAATAATGAAAAAACTGAACCGCTTGCGGAACTGACTGCATCAACCATGCCATTAAAAGCATGTTTAGGAAACATATCCAAAACAATTTTAACTGATTGTCCTCGCTTGATGTAAGCCAATTGTGTTTCTTTAAAGTTTGCATCCACCCAAAAATCATGCTGCTCGACCAATACAAATAATGTCGTATTAGCAAGTATATTATTGCCTGGACGCAATAAAAATTGTGTGACAATACCTGCATTAGGTGCACGAATTTCAGTATGCTCTAAATCTAATTTAGCTTGCGCCCATTGTGCTTCAGCAGCGTCAAGTTCTGCTTTTGCACTGTCTAATTGTGATTGAGTTTGGTCACCCATTGCTTTCGATTCTTGTCCCATTTTAACAAGACGAAAAATACGCGCTGCATTTTGTCTAGCTAAGAGTAACGCTGCACGTTTTTCAGAAACACTGGCTGCCGCCTTATTCACAGCAATTTGAAAAGGCGCTGGATCAATCGTAAATAATAATTGATTTTTTTGCACATCTTGATGATCTTTTATATATACATTTAAAACAGGGCCTGTGACTTCAGCTGCAATATTGATGGTATTCGCTTGAACATAAGCATCTTCTGTGCTGGGATGGCGCTCAAAATAATTCATCGTAAAATAAGCTAATAAAATAATGGCTAAACCGATACCGCCGCCAATACCTAGATTTTTTTGCGATAAATGTAATTTCATTGGATTTTGCTCAAAACTGTGAGCGGATTATCTCATACCGGACTCGTTAGGGAAACATCCTTTCTAAAATCTTGTCCTTGTAGATGAAATGATGCTGTAAAGC
This sequence comes from uncultured Coxiellaceae bacterium, assembly GCA_964622455.1. Taxonomy (GTDB): domain Bacteria; phylum Pseudomonadota; class Gammaproteobacteria; order DSM-16500; family DSM-16500; genus CAZUQP01. The sequence continues at coordinate 27,142 of CAZUQP010000042.1, read as the reverse complement.
AGCGCCCGTATGCAAACCAATAGCAGCAATTAATCCGTAACTTAGCCATTGATGTAACTCTGTAAACAATAAGCGTAAATGTTCATTCGGAGCAATTAAATCAGGCAAGGTAAATAATCCAAAAAAAGAAATCGGCAATCCTGCCGCTGAGGAAAGACACCAACCCGTCACCGGTATCACAAATAAAAAAATATAAAATGCAAAATGCACCGTGCGTGCAGCTATCTTTTGCCAAAGAGGAAGCGTTAAAACTGGCGTAATATTGATAAGTCGCCAACATAACCGGAACACCATGAGCAAAAATACCAACACGCCCCACTCTTTGTGCCAACGGTAAAGTTTAAGCTTTTCAATGTTCACCGGCAGTCTTACCATGTACAAACCAATCACCAGTAAAAAAATAACGATGATGGCCACACTCCAATGCAAGAAAATAGCCAATGAACCGTAACGCTTCTGGGTATTTTTAAGCATTCGCTTCTGCTTCAATATTAATCTTGACAAGATCTGAAAGACCAGGCAGATAGGCTTTCACACCAAAGTCAGACCGTTTTAATTCCGTCTTTGCAGTAAACCCAACTGTTTTTTTATTGCTAATAGGACCGACACCCATTTTATTCAGTGTAACATCAAGCACCACAGGTTTTGAAACGCCGTGCACTGTTAACGTTCCATAGACTTTTGCAGTTTTTTTACCTGTGACGCTCACTTTATTACTGACAAACGTAGCTGTGGGAAATTGGCTTGCATCAAAAAAATCTTTGCTCTTAAGATGTTTATCTAATTTTTCAATACCCGTTGATAAACTATCCATTTGAATTGTCACATCCACTTTACTATTTTGTGGTTTTGTTTCATCTAAAATGAGCGTGCCATTCGCCAACCACTTACCTGATGGACTCGAAAAACCAAAATGACTCACATGCCAAAGCACATACGTGTGGCCAGGATCAAATGTATAAGTGGTTTCAGCTCCGTGTACGGATAAGATAGACATGAAAAATGTAATACAAATTAAAAAAAGGCGTACTATTGTTTTCATAAACCCTCCGTGTAAAAAAACAATGCCAACAGACCCTAGAAATTAAATAATTATTTTTTTATATCAATTAAATTCACTTTGAAAATAAGCGTTTCATTCGGCCCAATAGAAGGGAGTGCGCCGGAAGATCCGTACGCCAGTGAAGCAGGAATATAAAGTTCCCACGTAGAACCTACCGGCATTAATTGAAGCGCTTCAACCCAGCCCGGAATCACAGCACCCACTGGAAATGAAACAGGCTCTCCGCCCTTATAAGAACTATCAAATTCTGTGCCATTAATTAAAGTACCTTTGTAATGCACAATGACAGTGTCCCTTGCAGAAGGCTTAGGTCCCGCGCCCTTAGTCAGAATTTTATATTGCAAACCATCTGGCAACGTCACGACACCTGGTTTATTTTTATTAGCGGCTAAAAAAGCATCTCCTGCTAATTGATTTTGCATGGCAGACTGACCTCCTGTATTTTGATGAGAAGAAACTGCTACAGCAGCGCTTCCTAATAAACTTGCAACAACCATTGCGATAATAAATATTTTCATAATCATGCTATCCTTACATAAAGTTAAATGAAAAACATTTTCTGAAGACCTGCCGCCTTAATTATAGTGCCTAATTGCGCCGGAACTTCCGTAAATTGAATTGGTTTATTTGATTTTTTCGCAAACTTAAGCCATTGAAGTAATAACGCAAGACCTGCGCTATTTGAAGAATGTACTCTGGTTAAATCAAAATGCAATTCGTTTAGCTTGACTAGCCAAGGTAAACTTTGCTGCCATATCGACATGACCGTTAAAAAATTAAGGTCCCCTGATATCAGCAAACGTCCGTCTTGATAAACAAGAAAATTACCTGCCTTTGAAATTATTTTTTCCATTAATTTCTTCTAATTAATGTTGAATTATGCCGTGCAAGCACTTTAATTAATTCAGCCATGTTACTTCTCGCCAACTGATCTGCAAATTGCGAACGAAAACTTTCAAGCATGCTGACACCTTCAACTGTCATGTCATACAACTTCCAGCTAGAGCCTTTCAGAACTAAACGATAATTCACAGAAATAGCAGGGCCATTGCTGCGAACAATTTGACTATCAACCCTGACACTGCTTTTGCCTTGATAGCCTCCACGCACTGGATAAAATTTTACAGTTTGATCTTTATATTCTGCTAAAGCTGAAGCATAAGTCCTTACCAATAATGTCGTAAATTCTGATTGAAAGCGCGCGCGTTCCCCAGGTGTTGCACTATTCCATGTTCGCGGCGGCAAAACACGCATGGACATTTCTGTCAAATCCGCATGCGGTACAACAATGCGTCTGGCTAATGAATAAACCAAAGAAGGATTTTCTTTCAGCGAAGTTCGATTCGCTTTAAGCGCGCTAATCAATTGGTTGGCAATGGATTGCAGCATACCAACAGGATCCCCATCACCTGCATAAGTTGGAACAGAAAATAGGCTGATTAAAAATAAAAACGTGATGATAGATAAAAGATATTTTTTCATTTTTTCTCTCCTGATGAACCATTCATTTGCGAAGCCGAATTTTTTGCACCGCTATCGCCTAATTTAAATAAAAACTGTCCAATTAATTTTTCTAAAATCATGGCAGAATGCGTATCTTGAAGTGTGCTGCCATTTTTTAAAAATGTTGTACTGTACATAGGCGTTATTGCAACATAATTATCGCCTAATAACCCAGCTGTTAAAATAGCAGCAGATGAATCATCTGGAATATCACTTACTTTTGAATGAATATGCAAAGTAACCACTGCCTTAAAAGTAGCAGGATCTAAGTGAATAGCACTCACTTCACCCACAGAAACTCCGCTAATTTTTACAGTAGATCTTACTTTAAGCTGGCCGATATCTTCAAACTCGGCCCTCACATCATATCCTTCTACTTTAAAAAAACTGGTTAATCCACTGACTTTAAAGGCTAATACCAAGAGCGCAATAACAGCAGCTAATACAAACAATCCAACACCTGTCTCAACAGTCCGCTGGGACAACATCACCAACCCCCTATCATCATCGTGGTCAATACGAAATCTAGTCCGAGCACAGCTAAGGAAGAATAAACAACTGTACACGTCGTGGCACTTGCAATACCCGCCGATGTCGGTTTTGCAAAATACCCTTGATATACTGAAATCCAGACAATCACAAAGCCAAACACCACGCTTTTGATGATCCCATTCACGATATCTAAACGAAAATCAACGGAAGCTTGCATGTTAGACCAAAAAGCCCCCGCATCCAAACCTAACCATTTCACGCCGACTAAATAAGCACCGTAAATCGCCATCGCATTAAAGATGATGGTTAATAACGGCATCGAAATAAAACCGCCCCACAGTCGCGGTGAAATCACTCTCTGCAATGGATCAACGGCCATCATTTCCATACTGGCCAGTTGTTCAGTTGCTTTCATCAAACCAATTTCAGCGGTGACTGCCGACCCTGCACGGCCTGCAAATAATAATGCTGTCACAACCGGCCCTAATTCACGTACCACACTTAGTGCAACCAAAGGGCCTAATTCTGCAGATGCCCCAAATTTGGCTAATGTGTGATAGCCCTGCAAAGCAACTACCATGCCAATAAAAAGACTCGATACAATGATAATCACTAATGATAAAATACCTTCCGCATATATTTGTTGTAAAACCAGAGGAAATCCTTTACGGACATTCGGCCAGCGAACCAGCGTCCCATACAGCAATAAACCTGCTTTGCCGCAGTCTTGCAGAAGGTCAATGCTGTAACGTCCTAATAAAGCAATTTGATTGAACACTCGTTAATCTCCCGCGATTAAATCTTCACTCAGATCGATGGTAGAATAATCAAAAGGTACAGGGCCATCGGGTAACCCCCCTAAAAATTGTTGTAATTCTGCAGAATGACTAGCGCTAATTGAAGTTGCCTCTCCCTGACCTATGATTTTACCATTAGCAATGACATACACATAATCAGCAATGCTTAATGTTTCCTGCACATCATGGGACACAATGATAGTCGTAAGACCTAAGGCATCATTCAACGTGCGAATTAATTTGACCAGCACGCCCATCGTAATAGGATCTTGTCCTGAAAAAGGTTCATCATACATAATGAGTTCGGGATCAAGCGCAATTGCCCGCGCGAGTGAAACCCGCCTTGCCATCCCTCCTGACAACTCGCTTGGCATTAAATCCCGGGCACCGCGTAAACCTACCATCTGTAATTTAATTAATACTAAACCCCGAATCATGGCATCTGATAAGTTAGTATGTTCACGCAGAGGAAAAGCCACATTTTCAAATACGCTAAGATGCGTGAATAAACCGCCGCTTTGAAATAACATGCCCATTTTTTTGCGCAATTTATACAGCGCTAAACGACGCAGGGTATGAACAATCTGTCCTGCTACTTTTATACTGCCCTTCAATGGCCGTAATTGCCCGCCAATCAATTGCAGTAGGGTTGTTTTGCCGCTACCGCTTGGGCCCATAATAGCGGTAATTTTCCCGCGTGGAATAGCCATATCAACGCCGTTAAATATAAAACGGCTGTTACGTTTAAAAGAAAGGTCAGTGATCTCAACTAAGTTATCCACCGTTGAAATTCTGCTCATTTGAAGAAGGCCCTATAGGCGAATTAGGTACAATCAACCAAAATATCACATATACCAAAATAAAAGCGCCCAATCCCAATAAACACAGTAAAATAAAACCAATTCTTACCCAAGTTGGATCAACATTAAAATACTCCGCAACACCCCCGCACACCCCAGCCAGTACTCTTTGCTGGCGGGAACGATAAAGCCTTTTTGGTTTGTTGGATATATTCATAAGCATCCCCTTTTGAATAGTCGGCTATCATAATACTTCCTGTTCGATAAATACAATTTGTTAATACATTTTTTTTCTAAAGGTAAATCAGGTAAAATGCACCTTTATAGTAGATATAGTATACCGCTCAAAAAGCAGCTTTGGATACGGGAACATTAAGGTATAGCCATGCAAGATATTGAAAAAATATGTGAATTAGGGCGGGCTGTCGTTGAGCTCGAAGGAAACTCTATTCTCGCGCTTAAAAATCGCATTGACCGCTCCTTTGCCGCTGCATGCCACTATCTCTTAGAATGCAAAGGCCGAGTCATTGTAATGGGCATGGGAAAATCGGGCCATGTCGCTAAAAAAATTGCAGCCACCTTGGCAAGCACCGGCAGTCCAGCATTCTTTATTCACCCGGGCGAAGCAAAACACGGCGACTTTGGTATGATTACCAAAAATGATGTGTTGTTAATGATTTCAAATTCTGGCGAAACCGATGAAATTCTTGCCATTCTACCCTTTATCAAACGGCTAAATCTTCTGCTGATTACACTAACAGGCAATTCAAATTCCTCCTTGGCTAAAGCCGCAACGATCAATATCGATGTGAGTGTTGAGAAAGAAGCATGCCCTTTAGGATTAGCGCCCACCTCAAGCACAACAGCCGCACTAGTCATGGGCGATGCCTTGGCAATTTCCATGTTACAACGCAGAGGATTTACTGCCGAAGATTTTGCACTCTCTCATCCAGGCGGCACCTTAGGGCGCCGTTTATTGTTACGTGTCGATGACATTATGCATACAGGCGACGCGATTCCTAAAGTCGATTTAAATGCCTTTTTGAAAACAGCCCTCGTTGAAATAACTCAAAAAAAATTAGGGATGACCACTATCGTCAATCAAAATGAAGAATTAGCAGGTGTTTTTACGGATGGCGATGTCAGGCGCGCATTCGATAATAACGCAGATATTCATCAAACGATGATTCATCACATCATGAGTAAAAATCCTAAGGTCATTACACCGCATACTCTGGCTGCCGAGGCTTTAAACATTATGGAAACTTATAAAATTACTTCATTGGTCGTCACAAATGAAAAAAATAACCCGATAGGCATAATTCATCTACACGATATTTTACGCGCGGGGGTCATATGACAGAACTCCTATTAAAAAAAGCGGAAGCTATTCGTTTGGTTATTTTTGATGTAGATGGAGTTCTCACGGCAGGTGAATTATTTTATGGACCTACCAAAATAGAATTAAAAGCATTTCACGTTCAAGACGGCCAAGGAATGAAAATGTTGCAGCAATCCGGTGTAACCATTGCAATTATCACTGCACGTCAATCAGAGGCTGTCAGCCAACGGATGGATGATTTAAAAATCAGTCACGTTTATCAAAATCAAAGTGACAAATTAGCCGCTTATGAAAAATTAAAAGAATCTCTTAAACTAGACGATAAACAAATTGCCTGCGTGGGTGATGATTTACCTGATTTGCCATTACTGCGGCGTGCAGGGTTATCTGTCACTGTGCCCAACGCACCCATCATCATGCAAGAGCACGCGCACTGGGTCACTCGAGCAGCATCAGGTAACGGAGTTGCGCGTGAAGTGTGTGATTTAATTATGCGTGCACAAAACACTTATCAACCATTGATTGAACACTATTTGAGGTAGGCAGTGAGATTTCTTTCGCTTAAACAATCTACTATTAGCTTATTATTGCTCCTGGCTATTTTATCAAGTGCTTGGTCGATATTACTTTCTAAAAAAAATACCCCATTTTCCAAGGAAGACCTCGCCCATGAACCTGATGCTTACATGGAAAATATTGTTGCAACAGTCATCAATAAACAAGGCACACCGGTCCTTAAAATTGAGTCCCCTCACATGGTGCATTATCCTGAGAACGACACTACCTATATTACCCGTCCGCGCGTAACCATTTATCGTCAATCCCCGGAGCCTTGGTATATCAATTCGGAGTACGCAGAAGCAACTCATGGTGTAGAACAAATTGTTTTTTCCAATAATGTGATTATCCATCACCCATTTGATGTTGCAGATCCCAATACAACAATGGAAACAACTTCACTGACAGTATTTCCTAATAAACAACAAGCCATCACTCCTGATGCTATTACGATTACCCAACCCGATACCGTCGTGCATGCAATAGGGATGCAGGCCAACTTAAATGATGGTACAGTAAAATTACTCTCTCAGGCGAAGGGCGATTATGTACCGAATGCTTAAATTATTTTTAATATTGCTTTTTCCGATTTGCTTGTTTGCATTACCTATCGACCAAGAACAACCGATGCATATTACTGCAAATTCCTCTGTTTTTAATTTTAAAACAGGGAGCAATATTTACGAAGGAGCCGTTAAAGTTGATCAAGGCACCTCTCATCTCACAGCAGATCGTCTCATTACCAATAATAATAAACATAAAATAGAAGAAGCGATTGCTTATGGAATTAATAAACCAGCCGAATATTCTACTTTACCTAAAGCAGGAGATGCTATTTTTTACGCGAAAGCAAAAGAAATTCAATTTTATCCTACGCAATCCATTATTATTTTAAAAGGCAATGTATTAGTAACTCAGGGAAAAAATAGTTTTCAAGGGCCTTTTATTGTCTATAACATGAAAGATCAAATTGTAACGACCCCAGCTTCAAAAACTGGACAAGCAACCGTTGTTATTGAACCTGACAAACTAACATCATGAATACATTACTCGTTGAAAAAATCAGTAAACAATATAAAGCACGTCAAGCGGTAAAAAACGTCTCCTTAGAAGTTAGGCGCGGCGAAGTAGTCGGCTTACTCGGGCCTAATGGCGCCGGAAAAACAACTTCATTTTATATGATTGTCGGTTTAATCCGCTGCGATGAAGGCCACATTTTTTTAGACGGCCAAGACATCACCACATTACCTGTCCACATTCGCGCTCAATTAGGCATTAGTTATTTACCGCAAGAAGCATCCATTTTTCGCAAATTAAGTGCGGCCGATAATATTATGGCAATCCTTGAGCTGCGCAAAGATTTAAATGCAAAAGAACGCAAGCAAAAACTCAATCAATTACTGGAAGAATTTCACATTACGCATATACACGATACGTTGGGTATTAGTTTATCAGGTGGAGAACGCCGCCGCGTTGAGATTGCGCGCGCGTTGGCAACAGAACCTAAATTTATTTTATTAGATGAACCCTTTGCAGGTATCGATCCCATTTCCGTTGTGGATGTAAAACGTATCATTACTCATTTGCGTACACGTAATATTGGCGTTTTAATCACCGATCATAATGTGCGTGAAACATTAGATATTTGTGAACGCGCTTACATTGTCAATCAAGGTGAAGTATTACATCAAGGAACACCGCTTGATATCTTAAACAACCAACAAGTAAGGGCGGTTTATTTAGGCGAAGATTTTGATTTATAAAAAATAAAAAATACAGGAGATCATGATATGCAACTTAGCTTTACTGGGCGAAATAATCTGATGGTAACACCAGCACTTAAAACTTACGCAGAAGATAAATTACAACGCTTAGAGCGCCGATATACACACATCAAAACTGTCCATGTTGTATTTCACATCGAAAATGTCACTCACAGTGTAGAAGCAACACTTCACATTAACGGCAGTGAGCTGCACGCAACTGCAAAAGCATCTGATATGTATGCTGCGATTGATGAGCTCGTCGATAAATTAACGACTCAACTGACTAAACATAAAGAAAAACTGTCGGACCATCGTTAATGGTAGATGAAAAAATTATTGTCATTAATAAACTGGGCTTGCACACACGGGCTGCCGCAAAACTGGTTGCGCTTGCATCCAAATTTGAAAGTAAAATTGAAATTCAAAAAAACGATCAAATTGCCAATTGCAAAAGCATCATGTCAATTATCGTATTGGGTGTGACGCGAGGAACTGTTTTAAGCCTTTTGATATCAGGCCCTGATGAATTGGAAGCGCGTGATGCAATCACTCAGTTGATTGAAAATCGGTTTGGTGAAGGGGAATAATAAGTTAAAGCTCCCCCCTTTCACCCTCAATTCCCTGCAACCATCATATTTTCTATCAAAATCGATCCGGTTTGGATATTACCCCGTTTATCAATGTCTGAACCCACTTCAAGAATCTTCGCATACATATCTCGTAAATTACCTGCAATGGTAATTTCTTCTACTGGATACTGAATATTTCCGCCTTCAACCCAAAAACCAGTCGCGCCGCGCGAATAATCTCCAGTCAACAGATTGACCCCATGCCCCATTAGATCAGTAATCAATAAACCTGTGCCCATCGTTTTTAATAAGGAAGTTAAATCTTTAGAACCTGCACTGATACATAAATTATGCACCCCGCCGGCATTCCCCGTCGTTTGCATCCCTAATTTACATGCGGAGTAAATACCTAAAGCATATTTTTGTAATACGCCTTGGTCCACAAATACATTAGGACACGTCGCCACGCCATTATCATCAAAAGGCGCACTGCCTAATGATTTTAATAAATGCGGTTTTTCCTCAATTCGAATATGTTCTGGAAAAACACGCGTGTTTAATTGATCTAATAAAAAAGAGGATTTACGATATAAGTTGCTTCCCGAAATGGCTGCTACAAAATGTCCTAGCAGCGTACGTGCTTCTTCTGCCGCAAATATCACAGGTACACGGCGGGTTGTTAATTGTTTAGCACCTAAACGACGGACTGTTTTTTTAGCAGCATCCGCTGCTACCCAATCGATCGATTCTAGTAGCGCTGGGTCAGATGAGACGGTGTAGCTATAATCTCTTTGCATTTCATCTTTTTGTTTTGCAATTAAAACACAACTGATATCATGACGTGTCGCCGCATACAATCCGATAAAACCCTGTGAATTTCCGTATACGTGGCAACCTTCCGTCGTTGAAACTTCTGCTCCTTCTGAATTTTGAATACGAGGGTCCTTTGCAAGTGCTTTTTTCTCGCAAGCAAGTGCGAGCTCAATCGCCTCAGGAACGGTGATATGCCAAGGGGAACATAATTGAAGATCAGGATATTGGAACGCTAATAAATCTTTATCTGCCAGCCGGGTGCAAGGGTCTTTATCGGTAAAACGTGCAATATGACATGCTGCTTCTACCGCCGCATTGATCGCATCCAATCTTAAATCAGATAAGCTGGATGAACCTGTCCTTTCTCCAAAATAAACAGTAATGTCAACTGTCTTATCTTGATGATACTCAACTGATTCAACATCCCCCATTCGGGCCGTCACTGAAAAGCCTTTTTGGGCAGATACATCAACTTCAGCAGCACTAGCCCCTCGCTTTTTGGCCTCCTTTAAGATATCTGCTGCAATATTTTTTAAATACTCTGGATTATTCCACACTTCAGGCATAAAATTCTCTCTCTATGATATATTCATTCTATTGAATTTTTATAGTATCTTAGTACCGCAACTTTAACATGGAGAATAGAGAAATGAAAAAACTTATCGCTTTATCAATTATTGCTTCAGCAATTAGCGGAACTGTGGCGCTTGCAGATGATGCCCAACAAGGCACCACTGACAAGTCAAATGCAGTTGCTCAACAATTAGCTGATAACACTGCAACTACACCTGCGCAAAACAGCGCTCAGGCAGCTCCAGCTGTTAAAAAAGCAAAACATCATCGCCATCACACAAAAAAACTGAGTGCAAAAAAACCAGTTGACGCTGTGACACAAGCTGATGCAACACCAGCAGCATCTGATACACCTGCTGCACAGTAACATTAAGAAGGCGGTCTCAATCTTGAGGCCGCTCTTTTTGATGAGACAGCTGTAAGACTATTCTTTGTTGTGACCTGTCCCACCTACAGTCAGTGCGTCAATACGCAATGTAGGCTGGCCAACACCCACCGGCACGCTTTGTCCATCCTTACCGCAAATACCAATTCCTGTATCAAGCTTTAAATCATTGCCCACCATCGATACCTTGGTTAATACATCGGGGCCATTACCAATTAAAGTTGCGCCTTTTAAAGGAACGGTAATTTTACCGTTTTCGATGAGATAAGCTTCACTTGCGGAAAAAACAAATTTGCCTGAAGTAATATCTACCTGGCCGCCCCCAAAATTAACGGCATACACGCCTCTTTTTACAGAAGCAATAATTTCTTCGGGAGTTGATTCACCAGGCAGCATATAAGTATTTGTCATGCGCGGCATTGGCATATGAGCGTAAGATTCACGACGGCCATTTCCTGTTGATTGCATCCCCATCAAACGTGCATTGCGCTTATCTTGAATATAATTACGCAATATTCCCTTTTCGATTAAAACAGTACATTGAGTGGGAACACCTTCATCATCCACATTTAATGAGCCGCGTCGATTAGGCAGTGTCCCATCATCGACCACCGTACAAAGAGCTGATGCAACTCTTTGTCCTATTTTACCGCTAAACACTGAGGTACCTTTACGGTTAAAATCGCCTTCTAGGCCGTGCCCAACCGCTTCATGTAAGAGTACGCCCGGCCAGCCAGGGCCTAAAACAACCGGCATCGTACCTGCGGGTGCTTCCACTGCATCTAAATTGACAAGTGCTTGACGAACCGCTTCACGTGCATAACTTAAACCAAGATCATTCTCCGTAAAATAACTATAATCATAGCGACCGCCGCCGCCCGCATATCCTTGTTCTCGGCGTCCTTGATGCTCAACCACAACACTCACATTTAATCTCACTAATGGACGTACATCTGCAGCAAGATGACCATCGCTTGCCATGATGAGCACCGTTTCATATTCTGCGGCTAAACTCACATTCACCTGAATAACTCGCGGATCTTGCTCACGCGCATAAGCATCAATACGCTGCAACAATGCCACTTTCTCTGTTTCAGTTAAAGAGTGCAGCGGATTTAAGGGCAGGTATAATTCGTGTCCCGTAGTCCATTGCCACGTTTTAATAGCCTGCTGTCCACCGTGTTGACTAATACTTTTAGCGGCTCTCGCTGCCTGCTCCAGGGCAGGCATTACAATATCATCAGAATAAGCAAAACCCGTTTTTTCACCGCTCATGGCGCGAACACCCACTCCGCGATCAATATCATAGCCGCCTTCTTTGATAATACCATCCTCTAATACCCAACTCTCTGAATAAGTAGATTGGAAATAGAGATCCGCATTATCAATCGAACTTCCTAGCACATTGCTCAATAACGTTTGTAGTTGATGATCTGTTAATCCTGCTGGATCTAATAAATCTTTTCGCGCAATGTCTAAAAAACTAGCCATATTATTTGGTTTCCTTAAACATAAATATCATCATGATCGCTGACATGATTAGAAAAATGGCTGCTATCACCAAAGGTGTTCCTGGCGTCACATCCGCTAATATTCCCATTAACATCCCATTCAATCCAAAAGCAAACGCCATGATAGCGCCAGTGATTCCCATGATCCACCCTTGTGAATCTGCATCCACCTGATTAGAAAATAATGTCAAAATAGTTGAATACGCAAGCGCAATAGGAATTGCAACACCTAATGCATAAAACCATAAATAATCTTCATGCGGCGATATCACTGTTAGCAAAGTGGCTAACGCTGCTAATAAACACCCGCCTATCATACATTGTTTCAGGGAGAAATAACGTATAGCTTTATCAACCACCCATCCAGTCCCAATACCGAAACCTGCTCCTAAAGTTCCCATATAAAAACCAATTTTTAAAACACTAAAATGATGCGCTTGTGAAAGATACATCGAAATAAAAGAATAAAATCCGCTCCAACCGAAAATCATGGCTAAAAAAACTAGAGAAAGCCCGCGGATCTTTGGATCTTTGAAAGCGGAGATAAAAATTTCAATCGCATGATAAAATTTAAATTTAACTTTGTGAATATCAAAAAATGTTTCATGAAATAACAGCCACAATAATAGCGCATTTAATAAAGAAATAGCGGCTGCAAAATAAAATGGCATGGCATAGTTAAACCAATAAACAAGGTCCGTATCTGACAGCACGCCGCCAACCATCGGGCCAAACACAAATCCCATGGAAGTAAAAAATAAAATTAAACCTAAATTACGCGCTTTATGTTCTGGCGCACTGATATCAACGATGGCCGCTTGCGCAATCGATTGACTGCCTGCGGTAAATCCCGCAATCATTCGTCCAACTAACAATAAAATATAACTTTTAAATAAAACACCCATGGCAGAAACAAAGTAACCTAAAACAGCACCCAATAAACAAATCATTAACGCTTTTTTACGCCCGATTTGATCTGAGAGATCTCCCAAAAATGCCGCTCCAAAAAACCAGCAGAACATAAAAATACTGATGGTAAATCCGTAAATAAAATGCCGCATATGATCACTCAGGTGCCCACTCAAAAAATGGGCATTTGAATCAAAAACCAATGCATTCAAAATGGGAAAGACTAAACCCAGCCCCATGCTATCAATGAATAACACTAAAAATAAGGGGGCCGCGGCAACAAAAAACGAGGTTGATCGCGTATTTGAGATTTTTTTCATAAAGAGAACCCCGATGTTTTTATTATATATTTAATAAGTAACTACGATACACCAAATGACTATTCTTGAATAGGCGGTCACTGCTAAGCTGAGCCTTGTCTTTCATATTTAAATACAATAGGATGAAGGGTAGAAAAGGAGATTTATAACAAGGAACAACATGAAATATGTTTATTGGCTTGTGATCGTCACCATTATAACCCTCACCGGGTGCATCCATTCAACCTCACACAATCATGCAGCAAAAAAATCTCACGCCAAAAAAAATGTGGCCTCTTATCAAAAAAATCCGATTGATGTTTCACTTTACCTGAATGATGAGCTCCCCAAACAACCGTATGTGATTTTAGGGAAAACGGCCGTATCAAAATACAATAAAGGCGGAATCAAGCGGCCTGAAGCCATTATTCATGATGCGATTCTCACGGCAGCAGCGTCCCTCGGGGGAGATGCAGTTATTTTAATTAAACATCATCGTAAAACAGTCACTGGAACTGTGATTGCTTATCAGAAAAAAATGAATGTATAAATACTCTCAAGAAACAGGTGACGTATTTTTTAAATATATCTCATGATGAGGATAGGGAGGTTGAATATCGTGTTTCTCAAATGCTTCCCAAATTGCAATCAACACTTCTGAGCGCAAACCAGAACGCGATTTAACCTGCCTTAAATTAATATAATAACGCACCTCAAACTCCATCAACCCATCAGCCAGTTCTTTCAAAAAAACTTCGGGTGCTGGATCTTGCAATACATCTTTATGTTGGCCTAATACTTTATAAATAATATCTTGAACTGCGTTGGGATCATCATGGCGATTAATTTTAATGGAAATTAATGTACGCACAATATTATCTTTTGCAGTCCAGTTGACAAATGATTTACTGAAGATTTCAGCATTTGGCACTAACATATCCATATGATCGCTGGTTCGAATAGTGACTGCCCGCCCACCGATGTGGGTGACCTCCCCTTCGTGATCGTTAATAGTCACAGTATCCCCTACGCGCAGAGGACGCTCAATCAATAATAAAAAACCACAGGCGAAATTATTAACTAAGTCACGTAATCCTAAGCCCACACCTAAAGCAAAAGCAGATGCCGCAAATGCGAGGGCTTTAAGATCAATCCCTAAAAGCCGTAAGCAAATAAAAACACCCACCACGATCATGGCATATTGACTTAGAATCGCAATACTATTTCTAAGGCCCAAATCTTTGGTACGCGACAATAATAAACGATACATAAATTCCCGCGTCCAGCGCGCCGCCCAATAAAGCAATGAAATAATGACCGCCAATTCAATGATATTAAGCGGCGTAATTGAAGTTTTTAGCATCTCAATTAATCGATAATGCAATAAGTTGTTGAGCCGCTCAACCACAGGCGATTGTTGGTCCCAGCCATATAATAAAAATAACACGACCCATGCACTAAAAAATAATATGATGCGCAGTACACGATTAACAGGTTTAAGAAAAGCTTCCGTCCATAACCAGCCATTCGTCACATGGCGAATCAAGATTTTTGATACCCACTCCATGCCGTCGTTTAATAATCCTCGAACGACCAAATAACCCACCAACACTAAAACAAAAATACTTTCATACCATGAAATCGTTAGAATAAGGTTCACAAAACCAAAGAGGCCAATCACCGAATTCACCAACAAAATCAGTGGAATTAATAAACCCAGCAATTGCGCAACGCGTTTAAGATACGTACGTCTCTCATCAATATGCGGTAAAATAATCTTAGGTACCACTTCCCATTGTTTTAGTAAAAATATTGAAACCACCAATAAAAATAATAATAGTAAACGATCAAATAAATCTTTCACTTCATAAATAATCGGTAACTGATGCATAAAAACAGTAAGCAGCGTAACAAAGCCGCCGATCAAAAAAATCCACTTCAGCTGATGATACATACGTACATCGCGCCCGGCACGATCATGCATGGTTTCAACCAGACATAATCGCGCCATGATGATAATCGCTTTAAAAAATAACCATACGAGAGTCAAATGGAGCAACAAATCAAAATGCTGGGATGGTATACCTAAAAATAATAGTACCCATAAAAAATTACCGATGACTGTAATGTCTATCAAATTTCGATGCAGTAATTTAATGGTCAGCCATTTTGGATTAACATGACCAAACTCATGATCAGGAATTGTTGCCACTGTATTTTTTAACCACTTATTAAAAAAAATGAATCCCAGCACCCAGATCGTTTCTAGAAAAGCCAGTAGCCCCCACCCCCACTGAGTGACGGATGTCAGTGAGCTAGCTATTTCAAATCCAAGACTTTTGAATACTTGGAAAGTTAAATTAGGAATTAATAAGATTTCACCGCCCAAATCAAGCCACGCCCGCGCACCAAAACCTGGCAATCCTTGACGTGAAGATAATTCTTGCTGCAAAGCTTGATCTAACGTAGCACGAAAAGTCACTAAATTTTGGCTCAAAGCGGCTACATTCATCAATGCTGCTTTGTACTGACTTTCCAAGTTAGTAAATTCAGTTTGATATGTTTCTGTATTTTTCCCTGATTGCAGTAAATAATTTTGTCGTTTAGTTAATATATCAAGACGAGTTTTTAGCAATTGATTCATGCGAACCAATTGTTTACCTAATGCTTGCGAGTGGTCGCTTACTTTATTCAGTAAGGTAATTGAACTACCATGACTAATGGATACTTTTAATTGCTGAATTTGATCTTGATAACGCGCAATCAACATTTGTAAATAAGTAAAATTTACATTCTCACTGACATAAAAAATTTCATTTTGCAATGTGCTATAAGCAGGGGTATTTTGTTGCTTTTTTTCTTCAAGCCGGGCAAGCTCTGCATCAAGGGCGCTTAACTGTTTTACCCAAACATTTTGCTGTTCCTCAAAACCAAATTCAGTTTTGGCTTGACGCTCTTTTAATGACAAGACTGTTTGAGATTTTAAAAAAGAGTCGATGCGCGCATATCTTCCCTTATAAAGTTGCAATACATTGTCTGCATAGTTTTGCATCTCTGATAAATAGCTGGCCCGCTCTTTTTCTAAATTTAATAAAGTTGTTTGATAGCTAAGCGTATGATGCAAATGTGCTAAGTCAGGTGAGCCATCCCGCGTTATTTTAACACCAAACACATTAAAGGCCGTCAGTTCATTTTGTACATCTTGAATGTCTTTCTCAAGGCGGCTAATGGCTTGCTGACACTCGGTTAATTCAATGTTAATACTTTCTAAATTAGATTGAGCCACTTCAATGCTAAGCTCTACCTGATTTAGCATTTGTTTATTGACACGACCTGAAACAAGAGAAATTTCTTGCTGCTTTTGTAAGCTCTGTAATTCCATTTTCGCTTGAGTAAGGCGGTTTTTGAGTAAATCTATTTGCTGGGAAACCAGCGTCGCTTTATCAGGATAAAAGTGACTATCGGGCGATATAGGCGTATCTGCGCATGCAATTCCATTTGCCAAGAAGAGACATAGGATCAATGTAACAATAGTTCTCATAGCAAAAATAACTCGATAAAAAATAGATGATTTTATGGGATTTTAACATTAAATAAGGGAAATATCTAATTCACTCGCATGATCTTATCAATAATATGTTAAGCTTAAGAGCAAGCATCTTTGTTAAGGATGGCATTTTGGCTTGTTTATCAAAATCATCTTATGGAATTGTTGCATGGGGAATGTATGATTGGGCAAACTCCGCTTTTCCCGCCGTCATTACCACATTTATTTTTGCGGCCTATTTCACCCAAGGTATCGCTAAAAACCCTATCGCAGGAACTCACGCATGGGCAGATGCAACTGCACTTGCGGGTTTAATTATTGCATTCATCAGCCCTATTTTAGGCGCAGCCGGTGACCTTTTAGGTAGACGTAAACCCTGGATCGCTCTTTTTGCCGGAGTTTCCATCTTAAGTTCCGCGTTATTATGGTTTGCAAAACCATCGCCCGCCTACGCACTTTGGGCGCTCAGTTGGGTCGTGGTAGGGACTGTAGGATTTGAACTCAGTTTGGTTTTTTACAACGCCATGATGCGGGACTTAGTCCCAAAAAATTATCTAGGACGATTATCAGGATGGGCATGGGGCGCAGGTTATCTGGGTGGACTGCTATGTTTAGTTACCGCTTTTTTATTAATACGCTCACGCTTGCCTTGGCTGCACCTAGATACCAAAACCGCAGAACATGTTCGCATCGCAGGCCCTTTAGTAGCGCTATGGTTTGGATTATTTTCTTTGCCTTTTTTTATTTTGACGCCTGATCGAAAATCAACAAGCATCCGCCTAACAACCGCCTTCCAACAAGGGTTGAAAACATTAATACAAATGATTAAAGAGGTGGGCCCTTATCGACAAATCTTAAAGTTTCTCATCGCCCATATGATTTATATTGATGGACTGAATTCACTTTTTATATTCGGCGGTATTTATGCGGCAGGAACATTTGGTTTCACACCTGAAGAAATTATTCTATTTGGCATTGCGATGAGTATTAGTGCGGGCATTGGCGCTATTGGATTTGCATGGATAGACGATTATTTCGGCTCTAAAAATACCATTTTACTGTCGCTCACTTGTTTAATTATTTTGCTCATTAGCTTATTGCTGACTCACTCTACAGCTTGGTTTTGGGTATTTGCTCTCGTACTAGGCTTATTTTTAGGCCCTATACAAGCAGCCAGCCGCTCTCTTATGACTCATCTTGCGCCCAAAGAACACTTAACAAAATTATTTGGGCTTTATGCTTTTTCCGGAAAAATCACTGCGTTTGTCGGCCCTTGGTTATTTGGTATGGTCACGATGAGCTTTCACAGTCAACGCATGGGAATGTCAACCGCTTTGATATTTTTAATAGCAGGTGCAATCATTTTACTGGGCGTAAAAACCCGCCGCACTTATGTCCATTAATGTACATTAATTGAAATAATGTTCTATAGGCTGTATATTTTCTTTTAAACGAGAGGGCGGTATTGATAATGACCATCAGTGTATTTGATTTATTTTCGATTGGTATCGGGCCATCAAGCTCACATACGGTCGGGCCCATGAAAGCAGCGCATGCCTTTGCAGCGTTGCTTGATAAAAACCATGAACTGATCCGCATTGAACGCCTCACCATTGAATTATTTGGCTCACTTGCCTTTACTGGCAAGGGGCATGGAACAGATGCAGCGATTCTCTCAGGGCTTGAAGGTGCAGCACCTGATACTGTTGATCCTCTGATTTTAAGACCTCGCATGCAAGAAATTATTGTAGAGCAAAAAATTTCTCTCTTTGCTAAGCAAACCATTCCATTTCATTATCAGAATGATATGCAATTTAACTTAAAAGATGTGCTGCCCGCACACACCAACGGCATGCGTTTTACGGCCTATACACATGATCAACAAATTTTACAAACAAATATTTACTACTCGATTGGCGGTGGATTTATTTTGGATGAAGAGCACGCGCCAAACCCCCTTCCTTCAAAGGAGCGCGCGATCCCCTACCCTTTTACGACTACCCAAGAATTGCTTATGCATTGCGAAAAAAATAAATTAACTATTCATGAAGTAATGCTCGCGAATGAATCTAGCCTGCATAAACTTGCTGATCTTCATACGGGTCTATTGCGCATCACCAAAGTCATGCGTGAATGCATTGATAAAGGCTCTAAAACCGAAGGTATTTTACCGGGAGGATTAGAAATCAAGCGGCGGGCACCGATCTTGTTCCAGAAATTACAGCAAAAAGGCCGGCCTCGATCTGAAGAACATATTGATAGCATGTCTTGGTTGAACGTTTATGCAATTGCAGTCAATGAAGAAAATGCCGCAGGCAGCCGCGTAGTCACTGCACCAACCAATGGAGCAGCGGGTGTTATTCCCGCAGTCTTACATTATTATTTAGACTTTCATGAAAATGCAAAAGAAGAAGATGCGATTAAATTTTTATTAACAGCCGGCGCTATGGCCATTCTTTACAAAAAAGGCGCGTCTATTTCAGGCGCTGAAGTGGGTTGTCAAGGCGAAGTGGGTGTTGCATCTTCAATGGCCGCAGCCGCCCTAACTGCAGTATTAGGCGGCACAATTCATCAAGTTGAAAATGCCGCTGAAATTGCCATGGAACACCACCTAGGGATGACATGCGATCCTATTAATGGCTTAGTACAAATTCCTTGTATAGAACGTAATGCCATGGGTGCTGTCAAAGCAGTCAATGCTGCACGTTTAGCATTGTTAGGCGATGGCCAACATTTTGTGTCTTTAGATAAAGTCATTGCCACTATGAAACAAACTGGAAAAGACATGATGTCTATCTACAAGGAAACATCCCTAGGCGGTTTAGCAGCCAATATTCCTGAGTGTTAAGATGTTTAGCAATCAGCGCTAATAGCATTTAGACTCCATTCAAAACCTTGGCGGGTTAAAAATGGCAAAATTTGCCAAAACCATTCTCATTTTCAATTATTGAAATAGATTAAAACTCGCTTATCTATAACTGCGGTTAATCTTCTAAATACCAAGATAAAATTTTTAATTCAATCTAAATTTGTTGCTTTTTTAAACCACATTCTTATGTTAGATTGTAGCCCCCTGTAACACTAACGAGTATTTTTGATTAAAATGCACAATTTTTCTTCAACAAATTTTAAAGCAATTTTGCATTCAAAGCGCGCAAATTTGTATTATCTTGAGCACTGCCGGGTGATGCAAAAAAATGCCCGTGTGCTGTATTTAACCGAGGGTGAGACGCAAAACCAATATTTTAATATCCCTATTGCTAACACTACAGTAATACTGTTGGGTACAGGCACGTCAATTACTCAGGCAGCTGTGAGAATGCTTGCCGCTGCTGGTGTTTTAATTGGGTTTAGCGGCGCTGGCGGAACACCGCTCATTGCCGGAAATGAAGTGGAGTGGCTATGCCCTCAAAGCGAATATAGACCAACAGAATACATTCAAGGTTGGCTTAGTTTTTGGTTTGATGACAGAAAGCGCTTGCATGCTGCGCAAACCTTTCAGCTCGCACGCTTAGATTATCTTACTAAAACTTGGCGAAAAGACCGCGATTTACAAGCTGAAGGTTTTTGCATTGATGATTATGATATCAACTGCGCTTTTTCTCGTTATCGCGAAAAAATTTCTACTAGTACACGAGTAGGTGATCTACTTTTGCATGAGGCAAATCTGACTAAAGTACTTTATAAACTATCTGTAAAAAATTGCGGATTAAAAGGGTTTGTTCGAGAGCATCAGTCAACTGATACCGCTAATATATTTCTTAATCACGGCAACTACTTGGCTTACGGGCTCGCCGCTAGCACGCTTTGGGTGCTCGGTATTCCACACGGCTTCGCGATTATGCACGGAAAAACTCGCCGCGGCGCGCTCGTATTTGATGTTGCTGACCTTATTAAAGATGCTTTAGTGTTGCCTCTTGCGTTTATCTGTGCGAAAGAAAAAGCGAGCGAGCAAGATTTTCGACAACAAGTCTTGCAAAAATTTACTGAACACAAAGCAATGGATTTTATGTTTGATCAAGTCAAAACTCAAGCATTGATGTACTCCAAAATTGATGAAAATAACGCAAGTAAAATATTATGATGGTCACCCTTATCAGTCAATGCGAGAAAAAAGCACTCATCCATACTCGTCGCATACTTGATGCTTTCGCAAACCGAATTGGCGAACGAACTTGGCAAACTATTATAACTGAGGATGGATTAATTGCTGTTAAAAAATTGCTGCGCCAAACCGTCACCAAAAATACTTCGGTGGCGTGTCATTGGATGCGCTCAAGAATTCGCAGTGAATTGTTGTGGATTGTGGGAGCAAAACACAAATTTAATTCACAAGGAATTATCGCTGTGAATTCAACCAAGAAGGAGTTAATCATGGCTATACAAAGTGACAAGCCATTGCCAGGTGTATTGTATGCGAATACACACCTACAATCGTTGACTGAGCACTTATTTGCTGTTGGTTATGTGGCGGCACAATTACATAAGCGGTTTATATTTGGGCACGAAAAACAAACCACAGCTATTTTTATTGCAGGCTGTTTTCACGATTTGGGTAAATTGGATCCTCAGTTTCAAACATGGGTCACTAACCCGAAGAAAAAAGACCTTGCTGCAGAAGATGGGCAACATATTGACGATGCAAAATTTAGTTTTGACAACTATCCTCGACATAATGAAATATCCACATTACTTTATTATTTTCTTGATTCAGACTTAAAATTTGTCAATCCTAAAAATAAAAAATCAATTAAGCATGCCATCTATTGGCATCATGCAAAACCCTTTCGAAAAACTAAAAGTTTCGAATCTTATATTGATATTCATTCAAAATTAACTAATCACTTAAAAGAAGATACATTTGAAGATATATTACGAAAAGCTATACAGATTCTTAAAAAAGTATGTGTAATTGATGAAAAATATCAAAAAATTGAATCATCAGAACTTAGAAAAAGCTTTGATGAAAAGATCAAACTCGAAAAAGTTGAGGAGTTGGATGATATTTGTTTGCCGAAGTATAAAATCTACAACGATCACGAAAATATTGATAAATATTCATCAGATATAAAAGATAATGCAAGTAATAATATTATACGTACCTGTGTTATTTCTGCGGATCGATTGATATCTGAATTATCTGCTACCGATTTACATGAGCATATTAAGAATAATACGCTTAACAGTTTGCTTGATAATGTTTTAATGCCTGAATCAAATCTTGGTTCACACATTGAACGATGTTTGAGGCAATTCCCCGATGATGAGCGTACCAGAAAGCAAAGTGAAATCGCCAATAAATTGGTAAATGCTCATGACGTAGCGGTTCTTTCTGGCGCAGCAGGTTGTGGCAAAACTAAAATCGCACTTGAATGGGCAAAACTCAAAAAAGCGCAACAAATTTTTTGGATTTGCCCGCGGGTGCAAGTCTGTCAGGGTTTGTTTCATGAGTTGATTTCTGAGCGATATTTGCCTGATACAAATATCGAAATCAATACTGGTGAATTTAAATTTACAAATCAATGGGATCAACCCACTTCCGAGGATCAATATTTTTCAGGTGATATTGTTATTACCACCGTAGATCAGATTTTTAATGCCATCATTACGCACAACAAAGTAGATACACTAATTGATTTTCTCAATGTACATGTGGTATTTGATGAATTTCATGAGTACGTCAACATGCCTGCTTTTAATTTACTTTTTGCTGAATTAATTGCTTGCAAACAACAACGTGTCCAGCTTGCCAACACTTTATTGGTATCTGCTACACCACATTATTTTTATGTAAAAGAAGTGCTTGGCATTCATTCGGACGATATTGTTAACATGCCCTCTTTTAACCAAAGTCTTTACAAAATTGATTTTAAAGTCTTTAATGAAACTAAGCAGGATGAAACAAATCCTTTATATCAAAGCCAAAAAATAAATACATTTGTTATTAGTAATACTGCTTTAACAGCACAAAAAAGTTTTATTCTTAATCAAAATCAAGAGAATTCTGTGTTACTGCATTCAAAATTCAAAAAAAGCGATAAAAGAAAATGGTTTGATGAAGTGTATGAATCTTTTAAAGAAAATGGTACAAAAAAATTTGATATTTTACGTAGCGGACCAATTGTGCAAGCTTCGCTTAATATTAGTTGTGATCACATGGTGACAGAGATTACAAGTGCGGAAAATTGCTTGCAACGATTAGGTAGGCTTGACCGTTTTGGGATCAACAAAACCATCAACATATGCTGTATAGCTGTTCCAGAACTCATATATCAGGGAAAAGGTACGGGCGCATCCGCTCGTTTTTTATCTAAAAAATACATGCTTGGGTCAACTAAAGCGTGGTATCAAATGTTACAAGGATCACTCGATAATAAGCCGATTACATTACAGAATCTTTATGATTTATACGAAAAATTTTATACATTAGATAGTGCAAGAAAATTTATTGAAACTGATTTGATTGCCTCATTAAAAGCCAGTGCGATCTCAATAACTAATAAGGTTGTTGATCCCATTCGTATTTTGGCAAAAAAAGCCGTTGAAAAAGGTCGCGCCAAAATCAGGAAAAATTCTTTGCGCGGGGACAATCGTTTTGTGCAAATGGCAATGTGTGATGTGAATGATCCGAGGCAACCTAAAATCCGTGATGAATATGCTTATCAAATGCCTATTAATGAACAAGATGAAATAGATAACTTGACCGCTTCATGTGAGTTAATTCAAGGTTATGGGGATAGCAATAAGAACTTGCTTGCACACATGATGAAAAAACATCACAACATTATGGGCGGGATAAAAAGCTACAAAGATTTTATTTTGCTCAATGAAGCAAGAGATCCAGAACATCCCATTTATTTGAGTTACATACCAAGTCATTTGGATCAAGTAGGTGGAGGAAGCACAAGTCATGCAGAGGCTGTTTACTATGCTGTGTGTGACAAACAGCCTATAGGCGCGATTTCAATTAAGCAACTAACTGTTAATGAGGAGTAAATTATGCGAAAAATAACTGGCATAAAAAGTGTAGATTTCAAAGTAACTGCACGTGGATATGGTGTGGTCAATTGGAATGGGCCCACGACGCTTGCGGGCGATAATGGGATAACAGTTGATAATCACACCCTGCCTAAATTAAGAGGGTACACCAATTTAACTGGTAAGGTTAAAGATGAAACGGGTTATAAATACAAAAAGCAAGCTACAGATATTAATTTTAAAGATACGCCAATGTACATCAGCCAAAACTGCATCCGGCATCATTTATTTAAAGATCAAGCATTTGACCTGCACTATGCGAAAAATAAAAATTTACAAAGTGTATTGGCTTCTATTACAGGGCTAATTCGGGGATATGTTGTACCATCCAGCCAATGTAAGCGAACAAGCCCTTTATTATTAGAAGATTTTATTGATCAGTTAGGCAACGGAAATTTTGAGCAAATGGGACGTTCTGGCTCAAAAGAAAAAAGCAAAGATGATAAAGGTGAAGATGTTGCCAGTAATTCATTTTTTTCAAAAACAACTTTCGGTGAAACAGAATATATAGCGTATGGTTCGATCAGTGTTGAACAGCTATCTTTCATCTCACTTGATAAAAAATTTGATAGAGCAGCGATGATTATTAATGAAGGTGATGGTGAACAAGTGGCTGAAACAGTTCAAGCGTTTATCAAAACACTAGATCCAACCCGGAAACCTAAAGCAATATTCCATTCCAATTATGTTCGTCAAGGTACTATTTTTGAAGAAGGCGAAATGGGTATTTTATTGGATAATGAGGCAATTGATATATTAGTGAATGAAACAATACGCATGGTTAATGAGCTAAGTATTCGTCAAGCAAAGGGTTACATGTATGTGGATAGTGTTCTTATTGATTACAATGACAGCCACAAAATGATGCGTGTAAAACATTCAGAAAGTGATGTCTCACAAGTACCAGAAAAGAATTATGCCGTTTATTTTTATGCCCAATAGATAGGAGTCAATATGCGCATCACTATTCAATATGAAGCGTCATGGCAAAACTCTTTTTTGGATGGTTCGAATAATGAGCCGATTCCGAAGAGTGGCCGCAAATTCGTCGGCTCCATGACCAATTTATCAAAACGAAATGCGGAGGGTAAATATCCAAATTTTCTCGAGCGGCAAGTTAGTCTTGACACAGTCATAGGTATTTTAAACAGACTTATTGGCGATCAACGTAAACTATATCAATCCAGGCAAAGTCAAGGATATTTTTTCTCAGAAATGGAATCTTGTGTTCGGTACAAAAATCTACAGAATAAATCTGTCCTTAACAAGGAGATGATTTTTATTCGTAATATGACAGGTAGTACTGATCAAAATTCATTTGCGGGTGCGGTTAAAAGCAGTGACCCAATTTTTAATTCAGATTATTCTGATGAACTTTGGGGTGTGCTTACATTGGATTTTGAAACATTGTGTCAATTCATCATTCAGTTTGATTTTTCCGTTATCAACAGAAAACGGTTTTATCCGCTATGTGTGCTTAAACAGCTTAATCGGTTAAAGAAGTTAAAAACAATTAAAGTAACAAGTTACATAGCGCAAGCATTAACCGCCTTGCAATCGCATTTTTCTGGTACGGAATATTTGGATGCTAAAGCAATGATAAAGCCGATTACATTTTATTGCTCCGCCCTATATTTGCAGATTGGTCGTCTGAGCCAACGATTTGATTTATCAAATTCATTAACTAAAAATGGTGGACTCAGCGGAATGTCAAAACGTGGATTTACACCAAAAGATTTTATGGCTCGATATACGAGTGGAGACAAAAAGCTCATTTTTGGGAACCCCTATTTACTTAGAGAAAAGCGTAAAGGTGAAGGCGAAGTCGTTTCAATGCTAACTAAGGCCAGTGGCATACTTGAAATTCAACTCGACATTTCAACGGAAAAAGCCACTCAGCTCAAAGAAATGATAGAGGCAGCTGGTGTGTCTAGTTTTTACCTTGGAAAAAAAGGATTAGCTTACGTTTCAGAAATTCGTATTTAGGAGAGCAAGTTAATGAAAAAATATTTTGAGATAACACTCATCGATAATCCTAATATGAGTGTTTGCGAATTGTGGAGTAAATTTTATATGCAACTTCACCTGGCTTTAGTTGAACAACAAGATCAACAAGGCAAAATCCCTATCGGTATCTCATTTCCTGAATATCGGTATGAATCCAAAAAAGGTGGGTATTTGGGTAATAAAGTGCGCATGTTTGCTCAAGATGAAAACCTATTGCAGTTGCTCGATTTAAATAAATGGTTTGCACATCTTGCTGACTATATTCACTGTACCAGTATTCGTGAAGTACCTAGCGACCGCGTAATAACATACGCACAATATAGACGTTATCATGTGAAAGGTAATTTTGGAAATTTAGCTAGACGTAGAGCAAAAAGACATAAAATGAGTTTGGACGAAGCAATAAAACATTATCAAAGCAAAGCATACACTAGCGATTTACCTTACATTCAATTAAAAAGCTTAACTAATCAACAATCTTTTCGTTTATTTATTGAAAAAAGGAAACGTAATGAATTGACGCAGGATGGATTTGGCACATACGGTTTAAGTTCCTCATCAACCGTGCCAGAATTTTGACCCAAGTTTTCAATGCTCTTTAATAATTAAATAAAATCAATTTGTTACACTACGCTTATTTAATTGGGTCAAAACTATAAAAATGTGACAAAACCTCATAATAATTGATTTTTTTATAGAAAAATTTGTGTTCACCGCCGCACAGGCGGCTTAGAAATTTCTCCTTTATTTTTATTACTCTTAGTTATGGTTCACCGCCGCACAGGCGGCTTAGAAAATAAAGCTTATATTTAAACAATTTATTTTATTCGTTCACCGCCGCACAGGCGGCTTAGAAAATTAACTTTCTCCAACTCAATCAATTCATTTTGTTCACCGCCGCACAGGCGGCTTAGAAAAATTACCGCGCTTGCTTATGATAAGATCGGTTGTTCACCGCCGCACAGGCGGCTTAGAAATTTTTCATTTTGTTCGACTACATATTCTGTTTGTTCACCGCCGCACAGGCGGCTTAGAAATCTTCTTTTTCGCGATTGAATATGCGATGGCTGTTCACCGCCGCACAGGCGGCTTAGAAAAGTACAAAGGGACGGCCTAGAATATGAATTTAGTTCACCGCCGCACAGGCGGCTTAGAAAAGGGGATGAAACT
>CAZUQP010000041.1:0-5750 GCA_964622455.1 uncultured Coxiellaceae bacterium | reverse complement strand
GAACTATTTGGGGCTTTGCAAGCCATGCGAGAAGATGAAAAAGAGACAGGATGTGTATAGAATTATGTGTCTATACCTTAGACCCTGGGCTAAATGGGTTTCAGGCCGTTGGCCTTTAAAGCACAAAAACTTGGCATGATAAATGTGACAGTCAGCATCAGATCAAGTTTAGATTTTTACAAACACCGCTAGGCTGGCGGCAACGAAACAGGGAGAGCTAATGGCAGGCCATTGGCTTTCATCATACCTTGCTCATAGGTAATTAAAGTCACATAGTTGTCTTTATCTTGTTTTATCAACCCTTGTTTTATCCATCGGTCCCATGTCTCTTGCATAGGATTGGCCGGAGGTTGCGGTAATTTCGCTGTTTGCACAGGCGGTTTTTTAGCAAGAGCATATTGATTTTTAATTTGCGCCGCAATATCTGCCGGAATTTCTTTTAATTGAACAAATTGATCAATTTTTCTAGCGAATAAATCGGGAGGAAGATTCAGTTGAATCACATCCTTGATTTGAAGACCTACACTTAAATCCAATTTATTTTCTGTGGACCATGTATCAATTTGTTCTAGTAATTTTTTCTCTGGAGAAACCAGACTATCCTGATGAGCTGATGCGCCATCTTTTAAAGAATGCGCTGGTATCCATTTAAGCAGTTGATTGACTAATGAAACAGAAACACGAATATTCAATGTTCCTTTAGCACCTTGCATCACATCATTCCAAGTATTCACTGCAAACGGCCAATTGATTTGGCCATTTAAAAGCAAACTACCGTAAGAAGTATTCAACATGACATCTTCTTTGATAACAGTTGCGAGTGTAATTAAACCCGGAACAAGCGCTCCATATTGTTCATAGTTTGCAAGCGGCATCTCATGAGTTGCTTTGATGATACGTAATAATCCTTCTGCACTGATATTATCAAACGATATGTCTAGTGTAGATGGGTTGATAAGAAAATCAGGAATACTTAATTGCTCGAGAGAAAATTGTAAGTGGTTCTGATAAAAATTCGTATCAACTACCTGAAACGCATTGGTCAACCGTGCATTTTTTAAGAAAAAAGTATTATTTTGCTGGTTGAGCGTCACTAAAGGAATCACAAAATCCGATGAGCCGCTAAAAAGCCCTCTTACATCCGGCTGAAGTACATAATGCATATGGGCATCTTGTGTTATTAAAGAATGCTCGCCTAAATGAGCAGAAATAGCACCTATCGTCAGATCTGTTGTAATTTGTTTAATACGCGAACCAACCACATAAAAATCCATATTGCCTGTCAAGCCTTGCCAGCTGATATTACCGATCGGTAAAACAAACACAGGCGTTTTAATCTGACTCAGATAATGTCCATTCAATGTGACCAATGTATTCATTTCGGCAACACTTGTATCTTTTGTCAATAACAACGCTTCCATTGAAGGTGCGTGGACTTTATTTTGAATAAAAGCCAAGGCAAAGGTCCGGCGATTATTTCTATGATCTTTGACCCACGGGCCATGAGAGATATGTTGTTCTAGTAAAAAAGAATTTTCAGGCGATGGATGGATGAGAGGCGAAACAGATATTTTTGCATCTGATGCAATATAGCCTTGATGATATTCAAGTACTTTAATATTGACCCGTTTATTCGCGTTCAGCAGCGTAATAAAGTTAAAATAATCCCGCTTAAAGATCAATCCATCTATCCAGGGAAGCATGACTAGTAGAATTAAGACGAGCAGGACCCAAAATCCTATCACATACTGTTTTCTATCCATCTCAATCATTCTCCTTGACCAATCTCAGTATAACACAGGGATTGGCAGCAATTCCTAGTACTCGTTTTCTTTAATTTTGCCGGGGTATTTCTCTGCGCAGCGTCAGGGGTCCCACTGGGGGATGGGTGACGCGAGCATAGAAATATCCCGGCAAAATTAAAGAAAACGAGTACTAGTGCATTTTGTACAAAATCCGCTATACTTTTTGCGGCTATTAAAAGGAGCAGCGGCCTTGACTGATTATTTGACTGAACAAGAACAAATCCAACAATTAAAAAATTGGATTAAACAATATGGATTGACGATTTTAGCAGGCATTGTCATTGCGCTTATTGCGGCAGCGGGTTGGCATTATTGGCAAAGCTATCGAAATAAAATACTAGCACATGCGTCCCTTGTTTATGATGAAATGCTAACTTCACGCGCCCAGCACAATACCGATGCCGCCCATGCACAAGCACAAAAATTATTGGTGCACTATCCACGCACCCCTTATGCTGAAATGGCAGCATTTATGTTAGCGCGCGAAGCTTCAGTAAAGAAAAATTATCTTGATGCCATTCAACAATTAAATTGGGTGTTGGATCACAGCAGTGATCATACCATACGAGAAATTGCGCGTGTTCGTTTGGCCCGCCTTTTATTGATCCAGCAAAAGCCGGATGAAGCATTACATGTATTAAAAAAATTAGAGGACAAAAATTTTATTGGCTTGGTAGATGAAATTCGAGGGGATGCTTATGCTGCAGAAAATAATCAAAACGCAGCACGTAATGCATATCAATTAGCATTAGTAGAAATCCCCAATGCTGAAGTCACGCGTCCTATTTTGCGAATGAAATATGATAATCTAGCCGTCGAAAATAATAAAATATCGTCATGAAAATCTGTAGGAATCCTATGAAAAAACTCGCTCAACATTTTTTTGCCGCGGCTGTATGTACGCTTGCTTTAAATGCATGCAGCATTTTAACTGACAAAGATAATACTCCGCATCCCTCGCCTCTCGTTGATTTTAAGCCGGAAGCAAATGTCAAATCGGTTTGGTATAAGAACGCAGGACACGGTTCAAACGGGGATTATGTCAAACTGAACCCAAGTATTGCTGGAAATACGATTTTTACAACTAGCAAAAATGGTTTTGTTGCAGCGAACGACAAAATAACCGGTAAATCCATTTGGCAAACCAACACAGAAAATACGATCACCGGCGGCACTGCGGTGGATGATCATTTAGTCTATGTCGGCACACGCAAAGGACAAATCATTGCGCTCAACCAAACCGATGGAAAAATCGTCTGGAAAGCGATGACACCCAGCGAAATATTAGCGCCCACAGCAACCAAAGAGGGTATCACCGTTGTCAAAACTATTGATGGCAGTGTCAGCGCTTATAACGCTCTTCATGGCGAATCTTTATGGCATTATCAACAAACCGAACCCAATTTAATATTGCGCGGGGGAAGTGCACCTAAGATTAGTGGTAATTCGGTGGTTGTTGGTTTTGCCAATGGTACTTTGACAAAGTTAAATTTGCGAAAAGGCGGTGTACAATGGGAAAAAACGATTGCCGAACCACGAGGCATTTTTGCTATTCAACGGATGGTGGATATTGATGCCGATCCTGTTGTGAAAGGTGACCGTGTTTATGCAGCCACCTATCAAGGACGCATTGCGGCGTTAGATTTAAACAGCAGCCGCTCTTTTTGGACACAAGATATTTCTTCCTATACCGGGATTGCTGTCGATGACAGCCAAGTGTATGTCTCTGATGCCAGAAGCCGGCTCTGGGCATTTAACACCCGAAACGGCACTGTCAATTGGCAGCAAGATAAATTAACAGCACGTGTCATTACAGGCCCGATCGTCATGGGTAATTATATTGTCGTCGGCGATGCTGAAGGTTACCTCCATTGGATGAGCAAGCAAGACGGGCACTTTATTGCGCGTGTTTTTGTCAATCGTTCAGGCATATTGGCAACGCCCATCGTCGATAACAATGTTCTCTATGTTTACACTAAAAACGGCCGTTTAGCGGCGTATACTCTAGCGTGAAATTATGCTGCCTGTCATTGCCATTGTCGGACGACCGAACGTAGGTAAATCTACGTTATTTAATTGCCTCACACGCAGACGTGCCGCATTAGTTTCGCCGATGCCCGGCATGACGCGTGATCGGCAATATGGTGAGGCAGATATTGCTGATCGCCGATTTATTATCATTGATACCGGCGGCATCTCTCACGAAAAAAATAATCTTGATCGGTTAATGGCAGAACAGTCAGAACAAGCTATTTTAGAGGCTGATAAAATTATTTTCTTAGTCGATGGACGCACAGAACTCACTGCTGCTGATCGCTCCATCGTAAAAAAATTGCGTGCTTTGAATAAAAATATTTTTCTTGTGGTAAATAAAACAGAAGGATTAGATAGCAACGTTGCAATTGCCGATTTTTTTCAATTGGGTTTAGGAACACCCTATCCTATTTCTGCTGCACATGGAAAAGGAATTGAAGAACTGGTACAGACTCTTTTACCCATTCAAGAAATTGGCAATGAAAAAGAACCCAATGCTACCGGAATAAAACTTGCCATTATTGGCCGGCCGAATGTAGGCAAATCGACATTAATTAATCGGATGCTAGGAGAAGACCGCGTTATTGTATTTGATGAGCCTGGCACAACCCGTGATAGTATTTTTATTCCGCTGACACGTTTTAACAAAGAATATACGCTAATCGATACAGCGGGGGTGAGACAGCGCGGTAAAATTTTCGAAACAACTGAAAAATTTTCAGTTGTCAAAACATTACAAGCGATCGAAACAACTCACGTCGTCATATTCGTTATAGATGCACGCGAAGGCGTCACTGAACAAGATTTACGTTTACTGGGTTTTATTTTAGAAAGCGGCAGAGCACTTGTCATCGCTATTAATAAATGGGACGGCATGACGCTTGAAGAAAAAGATAAAACGCGAGCGACCATCGATAGACGCTTACATTTTGTGCCATTTGTACGCATTCATTTTATCTCAGCACTTCATGGTTCAGGTGTCGGTAATTTATTTGATTCGGTGGATGAAGCTTATGTTTCCGCGAATAAAAAATTATCCACGCCCAAACTCACTCAAATTTTAGAAGAAGCGGTCACTCAACATGCGCCGCCCCTCGTACAAGGACGGCGTATTAAACTACGCTATGCGCACTCAGGCGGTAACAATCCGCCGCTTATCATTATCCATGGCAATCAAGTCAAAGCGCTGCCTGAAGCCTATCGGCGTTATTTAGCTAATACTTATCAAGCACGCCTTAAATTGATGGGAACGCCCGTACGCATTGAAGTTAAAAGCAGTGAAAATCCTTTTCGACACAAAAAAAATGTATTAACAACACGGCAAAAACAAAAGAAATTGCGATTAAGACGTCATACGAAGAAAAAATAAGGCAAAAAAAAGGACGACTATGAGTCGTCCTATCAATACTTGAAATAACATCCTTGAAAAAGACCCAATCCCTTGGACACGCAAAACGAGGAGTGGTTACAGAAATCCTTTCAATCACCGTAAGCTATTCATTAGCTTAAAAAGGATTCTATAGCAAAAAAGTGCGAAATAATCCGTAGTCACAAAGAAATATGATACTTTTTTAGCTAATAACACACGCTCTAAAAAATTTAATTATTTTATTCAATAAGTTAATCAAAACTGCGTGACAATATTAGTGCGCATTTCTCACGCGATTTGTGAGAGATGTCTCACAAATCGGCGGGGTAAAGAAAACAAAATAAATTGACCATTACGAGATTTGAAAACCGCCTACCAGCGGAGAAATGAATTGCAGTTTTATAAAAAAATGGGCAGTCTATTAAACTGCCCTAATATGCTCAACTCAGATATAGCAATCCATGCTAAATGTTCCATCCTTGGCATACAAAACGAGGAGTGGTTGCAAGAATCCTTTCAGTAACCGTTGTCATCCATGACAG
>CAZUQP010000040.1:0-43762 GCA_964622455.1 uncultured Coxiellaceae bacterium | reverse complement strand
GCCTACGTACCGCGCTTTATGCGCGGTATCTACCGTCTTTCAAGTCAACCTACAAATGCTTTTTTTGTCATAACCATTGCATTTAAAATTACGATCATTTTCCTCATTACTGCAACAAGGGCTACTTTTTTGGGTTTACCCGCTTCAATTAGCTTGTTATAAAAATATTTAAATTTTGAACTATGTCTAGAAGCAACTAAAGCACCCATATATAAAACTCTACGAACATTATGCCTTCCAAATCTAGTCGTTGCTTTCCCGTTCTTTTGACCACTTTGATTCGTTATAGGAGCAACACCAACCAATGCAGCAATTTCTTTTTTATTAGCAACGCCAAGCTCAGGTAGGCTACAAATTAATGTTAAAGACAATGTAGGGCCAACTCCCTTCATCGTTCGCAATAAGTCATATTTTTCTTTTAATTCAACTGAACTTTTTATAATTTCTAATGCTTCATTTGTTATTGATGTTATTTCTTCCTTGAGAATATTTAAAAGTGAATTAATAGATTTTTTTGTAATAGGCTCTGAAACAATTCCTAAGCGACAACTTTCTTGATGATGCATTTCTTTTAATTCTTCCAGTCTTGAACCTAAACTACGAAGTTTTTGGGCTGTTTTACTAGGTAAATCACGGATTTCTGATACATCAATAAAGCGCCCGTAATCGCGAAGTAGCTTTGCATCTATCGCATCCGTTTTTGCCAACCTACCTTTTGCTCTTGCGAAAGATTTTACTTTGGTTGGATGTGCTATATGCACTGTAAATCCTTTTTCTGAAAAACATTCCACTGCTAATCGTTCGTAACCTCCAGTGCTTTCTAGGGTAATTAATGTATGAATCCCACTTACCTTTTGTTTGATTAAGAAATCGTTAATAGTCTCTTTTGTTTGATCAATGCGAACTACTTGATCACCTATAGCTATATCTAACCAATTTTTTGATATATCGATGCCCCAATAATTTTCAAATGTCATATTATTTGCTATCCTTCTTTATGATTCAGACGCCGGATTGTATATGCGGCCTTAAATGACCCTTCTACCGTTCGCGTTCAAAATCGTGATAGGAGAGGTTCTCTGATACCTACGGTCTTAATGACCCATCCAGGGGCAGAATCCTCTCCCTTCTTTTGCCCTTTATCAGTAGCTTATATCTTTACTATTTCAAAGATACAATCCAGTAAAATGTCTAAATAGCTTCACTCATTGGCAAACCTAATGAATTGATTTTATTTATTGCATAACAACGAATTAATAAATCTGTTCGTTGATTTTCAAATGTACGTGATCGCATTTGATCACCAAAAATTGTCTTCATGCGTGACATCATTGTTTCAATTAATGATCGTCTATGATAATTATTAGTTTGTTTCCAGTTTTTTAATTGTTCTTCTCTGTCTTGCCCTCTACCTATTTGTTTAATAGTTTTATCTCTTGCTTCTAATGCAGGATTTTTTTTATGTTTGTTTCTCTGAATACAAGCATCGCGTTGAGGAGGAAAAACAGGTTTGGCATTTCGTTCATATGCTTTTTCATAACAATTTTTTTTGTCGTATGCGCCATCTCCGGTAATTTGATCAATCAAACTATCTATTTGATCTATTAGCTCTGGTAAATAATTTCCGTCTAACCGAACACTTTCTGTCATTGTAGCTGCAAGAATTGTTTGATTATCTGCATCCATAGCAATATGCAATTTTCTCCATAATTGATGCCTGCTTTCACCATGGCGTAATTTTTTCCATTCACCTTCACCTATTACTTGAACTCCTGTTGAATCAACCAATATATGCCGGGAATGCAATGTTTTTTTGACACCTAAATTTATTTTCAATCTCTTTCCCCTTCGGCATAAGGTAGAATAATTCGGGGCACAAACCGGCAATTTCATTAATTCAATCAAAGAGTTCATCATCCCTTCTGTTGCTCTTAACGTTAGTCTAAATAATTGTCTCAACGTAAGACCGCAGACGATAACCATATTCGAATATTTTTGATTTCCATGGGAATTATCCTTTTCTTCCCTTTTCCAGTTGTTTATAACTTCTGTAGAAAACCAAAAAGTTAAGCTTCCACGTTGTACTAATGATTTGTTATAGTCTTTCCAGTTGCGAACACGATAGGCTTTCTTGGCCATTGAGTACTTCCTTTTATTTTCCTGGTAGAAAATTTCGAGAGAGTTTACTCTTTATTCGTGTTCGTAACCTTTATTTTTACTATTTCCTGGATACCGCGAACAAGTCGCGGTACGTAGGGAGGTCAGTGCGCGGTACGTAGGCTGAGAGAGAAAATCTGCAACAACGCCTCAGGGCGAACGGGAGGCGGGTTAACCGAATATGTACTTTTTTTGCTAGTCAGAGCTTGAATTTTAAAGGAAAATTGATTTAGCGCTTTCATCCTAGTAAAATGGAACAACGTCTCTCAATTTACTAGGATAAACATGCAACGTCTTCATTATCTGGAACGTATTAACAAAGCGTTTAAGACTCATAAAATTGTAGCGTTATTAGGCCCTCGACAGTGTGGAAAAACAACCCTGGCGAATGACTATATAGCAGTCAATCAGCCTTCTTTTACGAAGCAAAATTATTTTGATTTAGAGAAAAACACAGACTTAGCCAGACTTGCTAATCCTCAATTAAGCTTAGAACGCTTGGAAGGTCTAATTGTTATTGATGAAATTCAGCGGATACCCGAGTTATTCCCAACAATACGTGTGCTGACTGATCATGCGAGAACACAACGTTATTTAATTTTGGGGAGCGCATCGCGCGATCTGATCCAGCAATCTTCAGAAACATTAGCGGGGCGAGTGCACTATATTGAAACAACACCTTTTTCTTATGAAGAAACTCAAGATGCAAATCGTTTATGGCTGCGAGGTGGCTTTCCGCTCTCTTATTTAGCAGATAATGAAGAAGATAGTTTTGTTTGGCGCAGAGAATATGCACAAACCTTTCTGGAGCGCGATATCCCTAAATTAGGGATACGAATTCCTGCTTCCCAATTACGTCGTTTCTGGATGATGCTCGCGCATTACCATGGCAATATATTGAATGCTTCTGAAATAGGTAAATCACTTAGTTTATCTCATAAAACAGTTCGTCATTATGCTGATATCTTAATAGGCACGTTTATGATTCGTGAATTACCTCCCTGGTTTGAAAATATTTCTAAACGACAAGTTAAATCGCCAAAAATTTATTTTCGTGACAGTGGTATTTTGCATTATCTGCTTAATATTGCTAACGAAGAAAATTTATATCATCACCCTGGCTTAGGCGCTTCGTGGGAGGGTTTTGCATTGGAATCTATTATTAGACATCATGAAGCAACAGAAGGCGAATATTATTTTTGGGCAACGCAATCACATGCAGAATTAGATTTACTCATCATTAAAAATGGCAAACGATTAGGATTTGAATTTAAATATACCGATATGCCTAAATTGACTAAATCAATGGTAATTGCTATGACAGATCTTAAATTAGATACTTTATCTGTTATATTTCCTGGCAAAGAAGATTTTCCATTAGCCGACAATGTGCATGCGTTTGGATTAGAAAGTTATTTAACGTGATCACGTTCGCTGCGTAATTCAGCCAAGGTGAGTTTAAGCTTTTCTTGACCAAATGCATTGTGTGAGATCAGTAATCATTAGACTTCTTTCGAAACCTAGTTTTCGAAAGAAGTCTAATATAGATCGATTTTTTTTAATTGTGATTGTATAATTTAACGGAGAAAAGTAAGTGAAAGCGCATAAAAATGAGGGCCATATGCGTCACGATGCTAGGTTAGCAGTGTTAGAAACAACTATTGGTCATATTAATGAAACGTTAATTCGATTTGAAAAACGATTCGATAATCTTGATAATAAAATGGATGATCTGCGTAAAGAAATGACCGCGGGATTTCGCGATATCAATAATCGTCTCTGGTTTAATTTCATCTGGGTAGTGGGCGGCTTTATTGGCGTTCTCACGTTGATTGCTCGCTTATTTCATTGGTTTTAATCCACATCCTCCTTATCCTCTTTATTAGTAACCCTGTATTTTAGCCATTTTATGTCATTTTTAACCTTGTATTTTAGCCATAAATTGTATAAAATACAGGGATACTACATAAGTAACTGGTTGGATTATGCATCGAGATATTGAGTCAGATCTTTTAGAATGGAAAAACCAAGAAAATCCAATGCCGCTTTTATTAAGGGGTGCAAGACAGGTTGGCAAAACATACGCCATCGAAAAATTTGGGCATGAGCATTTCGAACAAATGGTTACCATTAATTTTGAATTGCAGCCAGATATGGTTCGTTGTTTTGAAAGCCTTGAACCCAGCGAAATTCTCAATACCATTTTTTTGTTAACACACAAAAAAATCGAACCACAAAAAACATTATTGTTCTTAGATGAAATTCAAGATTGTCCGAACGCCATTCGCGCGTTGCGTTATTTTAAAGAAAAATTGCCGAAACAGCATGTGATAGGCGCTGGTTCACTACTGGAATTTACCATAAACGATGCTGATTTTCGTATGCCTGTCGGCAGAGTGCAGTCGCTTTATTTAAAACCCCTTTCATTTAAAGAATATTTAGTCGGCAGTGAAAATAAACCTTTACGAGAATGGATAGAAAATATTGATTTAAATACCACTATTGATCCAGCGGTACATGAGCGCTTGCTTAAGTTAGTGCGTGAATATATGGTGTTGGGCGGTATGCCGGCTGTTTTACAAAGTTATTTTGCAGATCATGATGCGGGCGAATGTATGAACATTCAGACGGCGTTATTGAATACCTATCGGCAAGATTTTGGGAAATATGCAAAAAAAACTGATCATCGATATTTGCAGCGGCTTTTTGAAAAAATTCCAGGGTTGATTGGAGAAAATTTCAAATATAGCAAAGTAGATCCTGATATGAAGTCGCGTGAGCTTAAAGAAGCTTTATACCTGTTGCAAAATGCGGGACTTATTTATCCTATTTACAGTACGGGCGCCTCCGGTGTGCCGCTTGCAAGTTTAGTGAATGAAAAAAAATTCAAAATTTTATTTTTAGATACGGGTTTGGTTACGCGTGCGGGAAAACTGGAGACTGAATTATTATTAAATGAAGATATTCTCTTGGTAAATCGCGGCATGTTAGCAGAGCAATTTGTAGGGCAAGAATTGCTAGCTTCCGCATCCTATTTTGAAGAAGCCAGTTTATATTTTTGGGTGAGAGCAGAGCGTTCTAGCATGGCAGAGGTAGATTTTGTTACGACGGTAGATGCAAAGATTATTCCTATTGAAGTCAAAGCAGGCACAAGCGGCCGTTTAAAATCCCTCAAATTATTTATAGAAGAAAAAAATTCGCTTATCGGTGTGCGTCTCTCGCAACAACCATTCAGTTATGTTGATAAAATTTTATCATTACCGCTTTATATGGCGAGCGAAATATCGAGGCTAGTAAAAAGTGTTTTACATTAACTCCACATCTTTATCTTTCCGCTTGTTTTTTTGCAATGACAGGATATCCAGAGCCTGTTTATTTGTAAATATCTTTTCTGTGCCCAATGTCTAATACGAGGATATAACAAATTTGATCTTTTATTTCATAAATATGTCGTGTTACGCAGCCTTTGTCATTGCTGTATATTCGTTGATGAACAAAGAATATCCCCTCCTTTGAAAAAGGAGGGTTAGGGAGGATTTGTATAAAAATGCTTTATTATTACAATAAAAATAATAAACAACGTTCGCAGCATCTACGTAAAAATCTAACTAACGCAGAAACATTGCTATGGTCCCGCTTGCGGCGTAAACAGTTATGCGGTGTTCCATTTTATCGTCAAAAGCCTATTTTAAATTATATTATAGATTTTTTTGCTCCTTCTGTTAATTTAGTCATTGAAATTGATGGCGGGCAACATTATGAAGATGAAATGATAGAGCGCGATCAAATAAGAGATAAAAAATTAGCCGAATTAAATTTAAAGGTATTGCGTTTTAGTAATTTAGATGTGTTAAATTCCATTGATGATGTTGTTTTGAAGATTTTTAATGAAATAAGTATTTATACAAATCCTCCCTAACCCCCCTTTTTCAAAGGAGGGGATATTCTTTGTTCATCAACGAATATACAGCAATGACAAAGGCTGCGTAACATGACTAAATAATACGATAATTTCCAGCTCGTATGCGCCAACCATCACGGCCAGTCAATTTTTTTGCGCCTGAGGGTCTTGGATTAGAGGCAAGACGTTGAATGAGGGTAATTAATTTGTTTCTATCTGTTGCCGGAATTTTCTGTAGTGCTTTCAAAGCGGATCTCTCAATTTCAATGGTATATCTCATGCGCGGGCAGCTTTGAGTTTTTTTATTGCTTTTTTAAATGGAACAGGGCGAGAGGCGCGTGATTTGGCTTTGTCGTAAGCGCAAATATCCTCATATTCTTCGAGAATAGCGGCCACTTTTTTCCATTCAGCATAAGGCAAAACAGCCGCTGTTTTTTTTCCTTTTTCATCCACAATGAATTTTTCGTGTAAGATTAGCATAGCGCACCTCGGTTAGTTTGATGTTCAAGATTATAACGCGAGTTAAACATTACACCAACCCCACATCTTTATCTTCCCGCTTGCTTTGCTCAGCAATCACACGGTATTGACGTTCGGTAATTTTGCCTTCATCCCATTTTTCTTTTGCATCTTTTTCAATGGGACAGCCGTATTCTTTTACCATTTTTCGGACCATAGCAGTGATATTGACAGGATCGGTATCAAGTAAAAGATCACGAATTTTTTCATCGAACACTAAATATTCGCGAAGCGCAACGCGTTTGCCATCGATCGTCGGTACTAATCGTTGAGAAACAACTAAACGAATCGTTTCGATAATATCAATCGTTCGGCCTTGACGTTCATCAGATGGAAAAGTAGTGACTAATCGACGCATGGTTTCTGCAACACCGTTACTGTGCAGTGTTGTATAAACAGGGTGCCCTGTCATCGCAGCTTCCATGACAGCGCTAATGGTTTCTGGATCGCGTGCCTCCCCCACTAAAATTAAACGCGGTTTTCGCCGCAAGGCATTACGTACGCCAGCGGCAAAGCTCGGTAAATGACGCGGAATTTCAGATTGACTCACAATACTTGAAATTTTTTCGACACTGTCATACACAAATTCAATCGGCGCTTCATAGGTTAATACTTTTCGATGGCTTTCTGCATTTTCAGTAATGTCTCGAATAATGGCAGCGAGTAATGTACTTTTACCAGACCCTGTCGCACCTGTGATATATACAACCCCTTGTTCAGGTGCAATCGCATCTATAATGGCTTTTGGTAAATTCATGGAAGCTAATTTTGGCGGATCACTCGGGATGGTACGCGCTGTAATTTGTAATCCATCGTGTCCTTCGACTTGACAACCCGTGCCATTAATACGAAATCGATAGCGGTCTGAACGATTGGGTCGAATTTCATAATGCGTATCGACATCTTTGCCCGACATAATTTGCGCCATGCCATTAGGCCCATACATCGCATTAATAATTTCACCGAGTTCAGTATTTGAAAGCCGCCGGCGAGTGACTTTCAGTAAACGTCCATAAATTTCCGCAAATACCGGTTCACCGGTTTGAAAAGTAATATCTGATGCACCTGCTTTCACACAATGAATTAAAATGTCATTGACGGCTTCAATGGATAAGCGTATCGGTTCTTGCGGATATAAAAATTCATTCGTCATCTTCTTTCACCACGATTGCGCGCCAATTGTTGCTTTCTGTTTGCAGTTTTGGCAATTCAGTAATACGTAACACTTGGTCATTGATACGCATATCAGTACCATTTCCTGTGATTCCTAATTCTGTTTTAGACACATACGGTGCGCTAATCATTTTTTCTTGCAGTAATTTACGATACAAAATCATACCATTGTAATCGCGTTTTAAGCGCGCTAAATCTTGCTGAAAAATACTAAACGCTTGTTGAATGCCTTTGTTCCAACCTGTTTTTACTGCTTTACTCCATGCTTTACGTTCTTCGCTGGTGCGCGGCAGAAGCACCTTGTCAGGCAG
Organism: uncultured Coxiellaceae bacterium; assembly: GCA_964622455.1. GTDB lineage: Bacteria > Pseudomonadota > Gammaproteobacteria > DSM-16500 > DSM-16500 > CAZUQP01. Next base: position 35,701 of record CAZUQP010000040.1, on the reverse strand, counting down.
TTCAGGCGTTGTATAAGTCATCCAAATATAATCACGCCAATTAGGCGGTGTCGTTGCAAAACGTGCTTGCTCTACAATCAGATAAGTTTTATCAGCAATGCGAATGGTATTACGATCAGCAAGATTTAAACTATTATTGCCTTCAACGAGCACGGGCGGTAAAACACCATGACTTAACATCATGCCGTTAAAATTATAAATAGTTTCTAAATACCATTTATCTTTTTCTAATCGCGCATTTATTTCTTTAGAGGTTGATGCAAGTCCTCCTTGTGCACCTATGCTCATCGCTGCTTCTTCCAGCGCTTTGATTCGAATTCGGCTAATTTTCAATTCTTCTGCAGGCGTTCTTGAAATTTCTGTTGACATATTTTCAAGATCATTCAAATTGGTTGGATCAACATCTTGTTTGTGATGCATACAGGCGGTGAGTAAAGCCGCTATGATAATAACAAGTATCCTGTACGTTTTCATGCACCGTTATTCCTAATTTTTTGCATAACGCAACTCAATGACACGGCTGTCAGGAAATATCACCACTTCCGCACGTCTGCCGCATTGATAACCGACATCGCGTAAAATATCGGCGATCATCATATTTTTATCATACACACTGACCAATACCGGAATCGCGGGCGAGGTGCCCAGTATTCTGACTCGGTAATGGGTGGCTTTGGCAATTTGTTTTACCAGCGGTTCAACTGGGCCTGACCAATCAACTGAAGTTAAGCCTGCCATCCCATAACTTGCAGGATTGGGGGGCGGATCAAGTTTTGGAAAAGGGCGGGTGGCTTGTGCGGTTTCAGATAGTCCGGAAATGGAGCGGCTAACGGCATAGGATGCTTCTGAAAGGGATGCATCTGTATTATCGAGAGGCCCAGGCGTTTTAGGCGGCGGCACGCATGCGCTCAGGATGATAGACAAAAATAATATAATGGCCGCAAATTGACTCTTCATGAACAGTCATTCCCTTACGAACGTTCTAAACGATTGAAGCAAGAATAGTGACATCATGTCAAGCTGCGCGTAGGATAATAATGAAGATCGCTTTATTGATAAAGGAGATTAATAATGGCGCATTGGCGGGATTCTGCAAGAACCGTCAGATTGTGGATTGTCGATTTTAGGGCATGTTTCCCTTTATTGATTTTATTGTTCCATATTAGATTATGGACATTCATCATTGCTGTATTGGCGACAGTTTTTTTTGCGGGAATTGAAAGATACGGTTTTTCACTCGCCGTTTTTTTACGCTGGCTGCGCGCATTTATTGCAGGGCCCAGAAAAGTTGCGCAGCCTTGGTGGAGGCGCTGATGATAGACATGAGCCAACAGATAGCCAAAATTGCGAGAGCAATGGGCGCGCGGTTTAGTTTAAATGGCCGTCCTATGACCATTGACGAAGTATTAGCACCTACGGGTTTACTGCCGGCGATTGCAAGACGTGCAGATCAATTGTGTTCTTTATGTTTAGGATATGGCATTGGCGTGACGTTTGAAGAAGCAGAAGGTTCGACACTCGGTGTTAAAGCTGTTTTTGATGATATCACACCGCATACGCTTCGAATGTTATGCATAACAGATGTATTGTACGAATTAACGCAAGGCACACCACGTGGTGATATGACGGCGTTGGACCAGTTGATGTATGATTGATTTAATTTTCTGCTTTTGTTTCACGAGACAATAAGGTTTGCATAGCGGTTTTTGGCGTGAGCCCCTTGTGTAAAATTTCCCAGACCATCTCGGTAATAGGCATTTCAATTTTATTTTTTTCTGCAAGTTTTACAATTAATTCGGCGTTACGTTTACCTTCAACGACTTGACCAATGGCATGTTCAGCTTCTTTTGCATTTTTACCTTGGCCTAAGGCAACGCCAAATCGCCGATTACGGGATTGATCATCGGTACATGTTAATACCAAATCACCTAACCCGGTTAATCCAATGAATGTTTCTTTTTTTCCGTGAAGCGCTGTACCGAGTCTTATCATTTCAGCAAGCCCGCGGGTGATGAGTGCGCTTCTTGCATTAGCACCTAATTCCATACCGTCTGAAATTCCAATCGCAATGGCCAATACATTTTTAACAATGCCGCCAATTTCGACACCAATGATATCGCTGCTTGAGTAGACTCGAAATAAAGGGCTGTTAAAACGATGGATGAGGTCTTGTGTGAATGAAGAATCGGTACTCGCTGCAACAATAGCGGTGGGTAATCCTTTGGCGACTTCACGTGCAAATGATGGGCCTGATAAAACTGCATAGGCGCGTTTTTTCCCGAGCACTTCTTCGGCTGTTTCATGCAGTAATTGGTTTTTGACAGGATCTAACCCCTTTGTGACCCAAGCAACGCGTGTTTCAGATGTTAAGAGTGGTTTTAGCAATGTGATGACTTCACGAAATGCATCGGAGGGGACTGCTATTAAAATATCTTTTATATGCTTGATGGCATCGGGAAGATCGCTTGTGAGTTCTAAGTTTTCTGGAAAAGAGTGACCAGGCAAATATCGGGTATTGACACGTTCTTTTTTAAGCGCGTGCAATGCTGTTTGGTCGGGCGTCCAAAGACGTACTGCCTGTCCTAAACGCGAAAGATAAAGAGCAAGCGCTGTACCAAAAGAACCTGCCCCTAAAATAGCAATCGGTTCAAGATTAGTGGACTTTTCCTTCGGTGTTGTCACTTTCAGTTTTTCCACTTTTTTGTTGGTCTTCAAGATGTTGCGCGTAGAGTGCATCAAAATTAACGGGCGCTAAGATTAATTGCGGGAACCCGCCGCGTACAACCGTATCCGAAATCACTTCACGTGCATAAGGAAATAAAATATTCGGACAAAAACTACCGAGCATTTGCCGCATTTGATCAGCAGGGACACCCGTAATCGAAAATACGCCGGCTAAATGAACTTCTACGACAAATGCCGGTTTTTTACTGGTTGTTACGGAAGCTGTAACTGACAATACCACTTCATGCACATTGTCTTGAATGCGATTACTTTTTGTTTCTAAATTTAATTGCACTTCGGGTTTCCAATCTTCGATAAATGTATGCGGCGTGTTAGGGGCTTCAAAAGATAAATCTTTCGTGTAAACGCGCTGAATTTCAAAGTGAGGAGTATTGGGAGCCGCTTTATCTTGCATGGTTATTTTTCCTTGTTAGGGTGTAATAAATTATCGAGTTTTCCTGCTTTTTCAAGCGCAGAAAGATCATCAAAGCCGCCAATGGGTTGGTCATTAATAAAAATTTGCGGCACCGTACGGCGTCCGCTTAAACGTTCCATAGTGGCACGTTGATCAAGATCGAGGTCAACACGAATTTCTTCATAAGGCACATTTTTTTTATTTAATAATAATTTTGCCCAGTCACAATAAGGGCAATTTTCTTTTGTGTACATGATCACTTTAACAGTCATCGTTTATCCTTTTACTAAAGGCATGTCGGCTTCGCGCCAAGCGCGTATCCCGCCTGATAGTATTTGAATGTCAAATCCTTGCTCGGTCAATGCCTTTGCAGCATTTCCTGATTCAGCGTCAGTAGCGCATACTATCACAATGGGTTGAGACTTAAACTTTTCAATTTTTTTGATTTTGTCTTTTAATTCAGTCAAGGGCAGCGATATGGCATTTAAAATATGTCCGCCAAGAAAAGTGTCATAACTGCGTAGATCGACTACGATGGCTTTGTTATGATTCATCAAATGGGTCGTTTGAGCAGGCGAAATACTACGGGTGCTTCGTTTTATTTTAATCAATTCAAGCACCATTAAGAGCGCTAAAATCACGAGCAGTGCTGCGGCAAGAGCCCAATGATGTTGGATGAACAATAAAATATCTTGCATAATTTCCCCTTTTTGAAGGGTGAGATTATACACAAATAAGAGGATAGGTCGTCAATGTTTTTATTTACTGCTTTAGCAGTAAATTTGAATATTTTACGTGTAAAAATGCGCTTTTTATCTATCATTTCCCCTTTATTACTGCTATAACAGTAATAAAGGCTGCTTAATTTGTCAGGATTTCTATGGCTTCTCATCCTATCGATATCGGCAAAATCGCGCGTAATTGCCGCAAGCAAAGCGGGTTATCGCAGCAAGAACTTGCGAAGTTAGCGGGTGTCGGAAAAACCGTGATATTTGATATTGAAAAAGGTAAAGAAACCGTACAACTAAAGACTTTGTTAAAAGTATTCGATGTCTTAAATATCCGCATAAAATTTGAAACACCTTTTGAAACACGTCGTGGAGAATAATGGATGAGAAAAGCATTGATACAAGTAAATCACATTGACACTGGGATATTAGAACAATTAGACAATCATCACTATGCGTTTACTTACTTTTCAGATTATCAAGGCCTGCCTGTATCACTGACTATGCCATTCAGAAAAAAAACATATGAATTTAATCAATTCCCCCCTTTTTTTGAAGGATTACTACCTGAAGGCAGCATGCTAGAAGCATTGCTGCGTAAATATAAATTAGATAAAAATGATTATTTTGCGCAATTAGTCAAGGTGGGTCAGGATGTTGTGGGTGCTGTGACGATTGAGGGGATTGAATGAAATTCTGCCCTATTACATACGAAAAAATTTCTGATCAAGAAAGCTATTCTCGACGGGGATTACGCTTATTGTCTCCACAATTAAAGAATCTTCACTCACTCGAATTAAGTGCTGCTGAACAACGTATGCAAGCCATAGCCTTCGTAGGAAAAATGTCGATTCAAGGCGTTCAGCCTAAATTGAGCGCGCAATTAAAAATTAAAAAAGAATGTTTTGCAATAGTCGATCAATACGGACACTATATTTTAAAACCACAAAGTGAACATTATCCTGAACTACCTGAAAATGAAGCAATTACTATGTCATTAGCTGCAACCATTCACCTTGAAGTACCTCTTCATGGGTTGATTTATTCTAAAGATAATAGCATGACTTATTTCATTAAACGATTTGATCGATCAGGTCGAAACAAAAAATTAGCGATTGAAGATTTTGCGCAATTATTAGGTCTAAATCGAAACACAAAATATGATAGCTCAATGGAAAAAGTAGTAACAGTTATAAAAAATTTTTGTACTTTTCCAAAAATAGAATTGGTTAAATTGTTTAAATTGACATTATTTAACTTTCTTATTGGCAATGAAGATATGCATTTAAAAAATTTCTCCCTCATTACACGAGATAAAAAAGTGATGCTATCACCGGCGTATGATTTACTCAATTCAACTATTGCTCATGCGAACCCAACAGAAGAAATTGCTTTGTCTTTAAATGGTAAAAAAAATAATTTAAAGAAACGAGATCTGATAGAATACTTTGGCATTGAACGGTTAGCATTAAATGAAATTGTTATTTCTGAGATAATGCATGAAATAAAAATGGTGATTCCTCTCTGGAAAAAATTAATTGGAAATAGTTTTTTGTCCAAACGCATGCAGAAGAAATACCTTGATTTGTTAAGCAAGCGCGCTCAGATATTAGAAATTTGATGTTACCTAAGGTCGATTGTTAAAGATCTAAAATAGAGGTGTGAGGGGTATATATGCAGGATGCAGGGCAAGCACCCAAACTTCGGTTGATCATTTTGTTACTTCAATGGGGCGGATTTATTTTATTTTGCTTGTTGGTATGGCACTTTACTTTGCAGGGAGTACTGCATTATCAACAAAATAAAAATGCACATCTCTTACATATCTTACTGCTAAAAAAACAAGAAATCAGTGCATGGGAGGCGCGCGAGCAAGACGTCAGCGCTTTAGAGTCTCGTTTACATTTTATTACTGGGCTATACCAAAAAAATAATCAAGCTGCAGAAGTGTTAGGTCAAATCAACCGCGCCATCCCAAAGACGATTGTCGTGAACCAGATAAAGCGTGTGCGGGAAACGATTATGCTTGAAGGTGAGGCTGAATCTGATTTGGATATCATTCACCTCATGGAAAATATTGCCCATACTTCTTTATTTAAGCAGCCAGTGATTACTGCAATTAGCGCCAGGGAACAACATCGATATTTCCAATTAAATATTGGGATAAAATAATATGTCCATTATTTTTTTTAAAAAATATTTTTACAGGCCTTATCTGCAGATTATTTTGATTTGCAGTATGTTGCTTTATGTTGGATATCATTTTGATATTGCTCCATTGAGAAAACAATTAGCAATGCAACAAAAAAAAGCAAAAACTATCAGAAAAGAAACCAGCACATTGCTTTATAAGCAATTAACATTAGAACAACAAGCCATGGAATTGCCAGAAACAAAAAAAATATTAGATGAATGGCAAAAGAAAATGATAAAATCGACTCATTTAAAAGAATTACTCAATCAAATTACCACGATTGGTAAAAATGAAAAATTGCAATTTAATTTTTTTACGCAGGCTAAAAAAATAAAGGAAAATGATTATATCAAGTTGCCGCTGTATCTATCGGTTGTCGGTCCTTACGAAAAAACCGCGCATTTTATCAATCAGGTTGCTCATTTGCCTTGGATGGTGATAGTGGGGGATTTTACAGTGTCTCGATTATGGCAGGATGGTTTATTTGCAACTGAGTTGGTGCTTGATATTTATTATTTAGATTGAGTGCGTATCAATATTTAAAGCGCGGGCTGTACACCACACATCTATTTTTTGAACGCCGTGTTTTTTTAAAATACGGCAAAATTCATTGAGTGTGGCACCTGTTGTCATCACATCATCAATGACAGCAACATGTTGATGTTTGATGGGATATCGAATGGTAAATGCATTCAATACATTTTGTTTGCGTTCATTTGCGGGTAGATTAGCTTGTGCTTTGGTTGGTTTGATGCGGGCGCAATGCATTTTTAATAACGGCAATTTTAATTTTTTTTTAATGGGACGTGCAATTTCAATGGCTTGATTAAATCCTCGTTCTTTTAAGCGTTTTTGATGCAGTGGAACAGGAATAATGGCGGTAGGTAATGTTTTTTCTCGATACCACTCTTGCTCAATTTTTTCCGCTAATAACTCTCCTATCAATCTTCCATTCACTAAAGCATGATGAAATTTTAAATCAAGGATGAGTCTGGTAATGGGCGGTTGATAAATGAAAATGGCATGCGTCTCATCAAAGGCAGACGGGTTTTTTAGACACTGCCCACAGAGGTCTTTTTGCGCAGAAATTGGCAAAATATTAGCGCATCTTAGACATCCATAGGGTAAAATAGGCAAATCATGCAAACAGGCTTGGCAAGCATGCAGAGAGGATGCTGCCATTTTTTTACAGAATAAACAGGGGTAAGGTAATAACCTGTTTATTATTTTTTTAAAATAATTAATCACTATGATTCTCCAAGACAATTTAAATCAATTATTAAACCAGCGTACGCCTGATGCTTATCAAAAAGCCGCGGTTTTAATGCAGGAAACAGCAAGAGAAATGCTGCTGCGTTTAGATTGTTTGACGATAAAGCCAGCTCTCATTGTCAATATCAGCTGGGGCGGGAAGGAACTGGAATCATTTCTGGCAGAACGCTATCCACAGAGTCAGATCATGACCCTTCATCCTTCAGAGATAGTCTCTATTTCTCATCATACGGTGGATTTGATTACGGCAAATTTAGTGCTGCCTTGGTGTCATGATTTTGCTAACTTATTACAAGAATGTAAAAAAATGCTGAAGCCTTCAGGTGTTTTGATGCTGAGCAGTTTGGGCCCTGATACGTTACGTGAATTACAAAAGGCAGCATTTATCGTGCCGCATTTTGTGGATATGCATGACATAGGAGATTTGTTGATACACACGTCGTTTGTGGAGCCTGTGTTAGATGTTGATTATGTGACGTTTAGGTATTGTGATCATGCGCAACTTTTTCATGAATTGCAAGTGACAGGGATGATCATGGGTAATGTACATGAAGTTTGTTTAGAAAAAAATACAGATTCTTTTTATCCGATCACCTACGAAGTTATTTTTGGGCATGCTTTTCAATCAGATGCTTTGTTAGAGCATGGGGCTGATCAAGATGGAATTGTGCGTATTCCTATTTCGCATCTTTCAAAGAGATAAAAAAATCCATCACCCCACACGATTTTTGATATCATACAGAATACACGAAAGAGGATAAATCATTGGCAGATGACATTTTTATTGGTGTGGATGGCGGCGCAACCAAGTGCAAGGTGCGCGTAGAAAATAGCGCAGGTTACTTGTTGGGCCAAGCAGTTGGCGGCCCGGCAAATATCCGTTTATCCATCGATAAATCCTGGGAATCGATTTATCATGCATTAAATGAAGCGCTAAAAGCAACTGACATTCGTTTAGACAATAAAAATTATCGTTTCCATTTAGGATTAGGTTTGGCTGGCTGCGAAGTCGCTGAAATTGTCGATCATTTTTTATCTCGCCCACATTCTTTCACCAACGTTCATTTAACATCGGATGCGCATGTTGCGTGTTTAGGTGCACATGGCGGCCATGAAGGTGCGATTATTATCGTGGGGACGGGTGCCGTTGGCTATCAAATTCAAGAAGGGATTGGTACACGTGCAGGCGGTTGGGGATTTCCGCATGATGATGAGGGGAGCGGTGCTTGGATAGGATTGGAAGCGGCGCGTTTAACTTTTCAATGGTTAGATCATCGCGGAGAAAAATCACCTTTAGTGGAAGATGTTTTTGCTTTTTTTAATAACGATGTTGAGCATTTTACTGCATGGGCAAATCACGCGAATTCCAGTGAATTTGCAAGATTAGCACCGCTTGTCATCAATCACAGTCAACAAGAGGAAATCGCAGCAGTTCGTTTAATGAAAAAAGCAGCGCATGCGATTGACCGTTTAGGTACAGCGCTTTTCAAATCACAAAGTCATCGCGAAAAATTATTGCCCTGCAGTTTATTTGGCGGCATTGCACCTTTTATTGAGCCTTGGTTAGGGGATGAATTGCGAGCTTGTTTAGTACCGCGGCAAGCAGATGCAAACACCGGCGCTATTTTTATGATACGGGAGTACGTGGCTAAAGCGAGTCATTCTTTATGATATCGCAGATGGAAAAAGAAGCGCGTGAAGCACCGGAGAGAATCAGTGCTCAATTAAAAGCGAATCAACCAGTGTTGCAGGCGTTGTCGACGCGTTTACGCGAAGTGAAACCCTTAGTTGCCATTACCATTGCGCGCGGCAGTTCTGATCATGCGGCAACATTTGCAAAATATTTATTAGAAATTGAAGCGGGTATTATTACCACGACTGCGGCACCTTCCGTGTTCACTTTGTATCGCAAAATGTTACCCGTCAAAAATTGTTTGGTGTTAGGTATTTCACAATCCGGTGAAAGTCCTGATATTGTTGAAATGATGATTTCGATGCGGCAGGCGGGTGCTATTACGGTTGCTTTTGTCAATGAAACGGGTTCTCAATTAGCAAATGCGGCTGAATATATTGTTCCTTTGCTGGCAGGAAAAGAAAAGGCGGTTGCTGCTACCAAAACATATTTAGCGACTTTAAGTGCTTTAATTCAGTTTGTCGCAACGTTTAAAGAAGATCAAAATTTATTGCATGCAATTGCCAAATTACCTGCATCATTAGAGGATGCTGCCCATATGGATTGGTCTTTGGCTATAAAAGGATATCAACCTGCACATAATACATTAGTGATTGGCCGCGGATTTAGCTTTCCAGCGGCCCAAGAAGCCGCATTAAAATTTAAAGAAACTGCCAAAATACATGCGGAAGCTTTTAGCAGCGCTGAATTATTGCATGGACCTTTTGCTTTGATTGACAAAAATTTCCCCCTACTTTTTTTCGCGCAGCAAGATGAATCTTTTGCAGGGACTCTTTCGATTGCGGAGCGCGTTCATGAGATGGGAGCAAAAGTGATGATGGCATCCCCTCAAAGTGAAAATACTTGGGATGAGACAGATTTTATTCGGTTGCCGATGCCGAAATCATTGCATCCAATATGCGATCCTTTATTAATGGTCCAGGCATTTTATGTGATGATGGCACGCTTAAGTTTGGCGCGTGGTTTAAATCCTGATGCACCTTCACATCTGACAAAGGTGACCAAAACATGGTAATGATCGCAGGCCCTGCTATTTATTCAGAAGAGGGTATCGTTGAAAATGCTGCTCTCGATATCGAGGGAACTAAAATTAAAGCGATTATTCCTGAAAATAAAATTCGGGGAGATTCACTCACTTTTCCAAAAAATTATCACCTTGTTCCCGGTTTTATTGATGTGCATATTCATGGTGCAAATGGCAGTGATGTGATGGATGGTGATTTTCACGCATTGGAAACGATTAGTCATGCATTAGCTGAAGAAGGGACAACATCTTTTCTTGCAACAACGATGACAGCAGCACCCGATGCGATTGAAAAAGCATTAATGAATATTCATGCTTTTATGCAAAAACAAGAAAAAATGGATGGCGCGCGTATTCTAGGCGCGCATTTAGAGGGCCCTTTTTTATCCGCTAAAAAAATAGGTGCACAACCAGCTGCTTATATTTTGCCGCCTAATAGTGATGATATAAAACAATGGCAAAAAATTTCAGGCCATTGTATTAAACTGATTACACTTGCACCGGAATTAAAAGACGCCTTGAAACTAATTCATTTTTTAAAAGAAGAAGGGATTGTAGCAAGCGTCGGTCATACAGATGCAACGTATGCAGAATCGATAGCAGCAATTGATGCGGGTTGTTCCCACGTCACGCATTTATTTAACGCAATGCGTGGTATACACCAACGGGAACCTGGCACAGTGACGGCGGCTCTTTTGAGAGATAAAGTATCGACAGAACTCATTGTGGATGGTGTGCATTTGCATCCCGCAATCGTCGAGCTTATTTTTAAAATAAAAAATAAAGAAAAAATTATTTTGGTAACGGATGCCATGCGTGCTAAATGTTTAGCGGATGATACTTATGAATTGGGCGGTCAAACTATCCATGTTAAAAATCAAATTGCAAAGTTGCCGGATGGAACACTCGCCGGCAGTACGTTAAAAATGTTTACGGCGTTAAAAAACATGATCCAATTTACCCAGTGTAGCTTTTTTGATGCAATAAAATGTGCGAGCGAAAATCCAGCCAAGATGTTAAATATATTTGATAAAAAGGGCAGTATTGCGGCGGGCAAAGATGCGGATTTGGTCGTGCTTGATGATCAACTCAATGTTGTCTTAACTATGTGTATGGGGAAGATAGTTATAAACCACTAGAATTGCTGTAAGTGATAGGTTTCAGTCGTTCGACATATTCTTTAAACACCCGCTTTATTTGTTCTGGATGATCGATCCAAGGAAAATGAGAGGCGTTTTTTATTTCTTGGATCGAAATATTAGGCCGTTTAAATTTTTTTGATTCAGAAAATAATTTTAATGGTGTAATGGGATCTTGATCGCCTGAAAAAATTAATACCGGTATTTTTTGTGGAATCCATTTCGCTTTGTACGTTGCATCAAAATTTTTTTCTGCCCAAAGATGACTTTTGTAATTAAATGGTAATTGTTTAAAAATATTTTTCATTTTTAGAAGATTGTTTGGTATTGAAAAATAAGGCGCACAGGCTATTGTCAGCATTTTTAATGTGTCATTGGAGGGGTTTTGTTGATAGAGCGCTTGTAATTTTGGAACGTCTGGCAAGGGGTTTTTTTCCACGTGTGCTGTAAAAAACTTTTGCCAACCGGCATCGGGTGCAGAATCCATTAAAATGAGTCCAGTCAGATTTTTTTCTATTGCAGGTGTTGCGAGTGCAAACATGCCGCCTGATGAATGGGCGACTAAAATTACATTCTCAAATGGTTGCACAGCTTCAATCAACGCTGCTTGCCAGTCGGAAAAATCAGCGTTCTCTAAATGATTTGAACCATCCCCTGGAAGATCGATGTACCAAAGGCTTCCCGGTAAATCGATCATATCAACCAATTCTTTCAATGATTCAGAGCCAAGACCAGGGCCACCCGGCAGAAATAGCCAAGTATAATTTTCAAGGTTATTCTTACGTATGAAGGTTAAGCGTGCTTTTGATGCGGTCCAGAAAATATTTTTCATAATTTTTTTAAAGTCCAGTGAATGTTTTTTCTGCAGCAGAAAGTGTTTTATCAATTTCTTTTTTACCATGCATAGAGGATACGAAACCCGTTTCAAAGGCAGAGGGCGCTAAATAAATTTTTTGTTGTAACATGCCATGGAAGAATTTTTTAAAGCGTTCTATATTGCATTTTTTCACATCGTTTAATGTCGTCATCTGTTTTTCTTCTGTGAAAAAAATACCAAACATGCCGCCAATAGAGGTCGTATAAAATGGAATATGAGATGCTTTGGCCAATGTTCTAAGACCTTCCATTAATTCTTCCGTGGTCGCCGCCAATTTTTCATAAAAATGAGGTGTTGAAATAAGTTCTAGTGTAGCAATGCCTGCTGCCATTGCGATTGGGTTGCCTGATAAAGTGCCTGCTTGATAAACATTTCCAAGCGGTGCAATGGCACTCATGATATCTCTCTGGCCGCCAAATGCACCGACCGGCATGCCGCCGCCAATGATTTTTCCAAGGATGGTTAAATCAGGTTTAATATTAAAATAAGCTTCTGCCCCGCCTAAACCAATTCTAAATCCCGTCATCACTTCGTCAAAAATTAATAAACTGCCATATTGATCACAGAGAGCGCGTAATCCAGGTAAAAATTCAAGCGAAGGGAGTACACAATTCATGTTACCGGCGACCGGTTCCACAATAATCGCTGCAATATCATCAGGGAATTTAGCCAATAAGGCTTTTACGGTATCCAGTGAATTAAATTCGGCAACCAAGGTGTGCTGAGCAATATTTTCTGGAACACCTGCGGAACTCGGTACTCCTAAAGTGAGAGCACCTGAACCTGCATTGACTAATAGGGAATCGGCATGTCCGTGATAGCAGCCGGCAAATTTGATGATTTTATTACGCTTTGTAAAGCCGCGTGCAAGACGAATGGCTGACATGGCAGCTTCTGTACCTGAATTTACCATGCGAATTTGTTCGATAGATGGCATGAGCGTACAGATTTTTTCAGCAAGTGTTACTTCAAGTTTTGTCGGTGCGCCAAAGCTTAATCCTAAACGTGCGTATTTTGTGACAGCATCAATCACATGCGGGTGCGCATGCCCTGCAATCATGGGCCCCCATGAGCCCACGTAATCAACATATTCTTGATTATTTTCATCAACTAAATAAGCACCGTGTGCGGCTTTAATAAAAATAGGTTCACCACCCACACCCTGAAATGCCCGCACCGGCGAATTAACACCGCCTGGCATATAGCGTTTTGCTCTTTCAAATAATTTTTTAGATTCTGTCATAGAGTATTCTTCTTGCTATATAATGCCCCGTATAAAATACCTGAGATGAGGGGGAAATGGAAATGCCGTATCGGCGTTATATGTGTTTATTATGCGGTTTTATTTATAATGAAGCGGAAGGTTGGCCAGATGATGGGATTGCCCCCGGCACTCGCTGGGAAGATGTGCCTTTAACTTGGCAATGTCCTGAATGCGGTGCGAGTAAAGATGATTTTGAAATGATTGCTATTCCTCAATGATAGGGAATAATCCCACATGCAATGCGTATCTTGCTTGCATGTTCTTTTAAGGGCGCATCTGAATAATTATCACCACCGGCGATAATCACGAGGGAGTGACCATAGACTTGTGATAATTTTAAGCGGGGAGCTAGGACGGGAAGTGTTGTTTTTCCGTAAGCATTGGTTGCTAATATCGGCAAATCACCCAAGTGTCCATTACCGCGATAGGGCCCCCGATGTTGAAAAGTTCGTTCTGGATCTAAATGGCCGCCTGCTGCAAGGCCGTAATTATTGCAAAAAGGAAGTGTGTGTACGGCAAAACCATGTATTCCTGCGGGCAATCTTTTTAATTGAGGCGTCAATAACAATCCGTAGAGTGTGTCATCTAATTGAAAAGTGCCAAGCGGTCTGCCGTTCCCCTCAGCATCCACAAATCGCATAGGCACTATAATGCCTGCTTCAGTGCAATTCGTAAAAACGCATGTGAAGAATACCAATCGCTGTAAAATTTTTTTTAATATCACGCAATGATTCCTTATTTTACCGCAAACCGGCTATGGTCTTGCCAAGGGATTTCTTCATAAGTGACATCAGTCACATTTGCGAGTTCAGGCCCCATTTTAAGCCAACTGCATAATTCAGCTATTTTTTCAAGGGTGCCACAAGCTAATACCTCTACGCGGCCATCGGGTAAATTGCGTGCCCAGCCAGTAATGTCTAATTCATTCGCTTTATCTTGGGTGCCGGCTCGAAACCAAACACCTTGTACTTTTCCAGATACGAAACAATGGACACATATTTTTTTTTGCATCTTCCCGCTTCCTAGAGTATTGTTGCGGAAAGTATATAATATAGCACATGAAACAATTTAAAAACCTACTCGTATTTCTAAACCCTCTTTATTGGGTCGCCTTGCTTGGCCTCGGTCTATTGTGGGTCATTGCCCATTTACCGGCGCGTTTGCGTTTTTATTTTGGCAAGAGCATAGGCCGATTGTTACATTTATTTCCCGGCAAATTAAAGCATGTGACAACTATCAATATTCAATTATGTTTCCCTGAATTATCAGTCAAAGAACAACAACAACTCGCGAAAAAAAATTTTGAATCATTAGGGATTGGTTTGATAGAGGCTTCGATGGCTTGGTGGCTGCCTGATCATAAATTACAATCGCTGTTTCAATTGCATGGGTTAGAACATGCAGAAAATGCTTTTGCTAAAGGGAAAGGCATTATTTTATTGGGCCCGCATTTTATGAGTCTTGAGATGGTAGGCCGTTTGATTAGTATGAAATATTCATTTGCGGTAATGTATCGGCCGCATAAAAAACGCTTGGTTGCTTTTATTCAAGAACGTTTTCGAAAAAAACATTATTTGCAAGCCATACCGCGCAATCGTATTCGACAATTAATTCGTGCTTTGAATAATAATGTCGCGATTTGGTATGCGTATGATGTTGATGGCGGGGCGAAGCGCAGTGTATTCGCACCTTTTTTTGGTGTACCGACAGCATCACTCACATCCGTTTCGCGTATTGTACGGATGAGCGGTGCTGCTGTTGTTCCTATTGGTTTTTATCGGCATGATGATAAATTTAATTATGATGTGGTGTTATATCCGCCGATCGAACATTTTCCAACAGGTGATTTAGAAGAAGATGCACTGCGTTTGAATGCTGCATTAGAGCATGCCATTCGGCGTAAGCCAGAACAATACGTTTGGCAATATAAACGCTTTAAAACAAGACCTTTGGGCGAGGCACGGTTTTACTGAATACAATGACTTTGTCATGGCCGATTTTTCCTCGCGCAATTGGATACAAGTCAGCGCGCTTATTTTTAGGCAGTGCTTCAAAATGTTCTTCAGTTGCAATGATAAATGCATTTGAAGGCGCATTCTCGACTGTGTCGATAAAAAGAGGATAATCCTCACTTGACATATTCGCTAAATATTTAATGACTAACCCATCCCTTCCTTCTTGATAAAAAAATAATTTTGCTTTTTTAAGTTTACGCAGTTTTTCTATTTTCTGCACAAAGGAAGATGCTTGATTGGCCTTTATATTGATCGGTTCAACGATTAAAATAAATGAAAGAATAAAGATGAATAACGCTGATGCAAATGCTGTATGTTTCGATCTTAATAAAAGAACAGCAACTTGTAGCGTGACAAAAAGAGCAGCTAACGTCCATTCATTGCTGGCAGCGCAACGAAAATGCAAAATAGTTAATGCGGCAAGACCAATGAGCGGGAATATTCGGCAGATGGCATAAAAAATTTTCTGTAACCAAAATAAGTAAACACTAGGATTTGTTAAGACGCATAAATATCCGCATATTAACGCAAGTGCCGGCGCTATCGATAAAATATATCGGACTTTTTTATCAGCGGGAATACTCAATCCAATTAATATCACCAATAGCCAGCCAAATAAAAGCTGCAACAATTTTAAATCAGGTGATAATTTAAATTTCAATAATTCTCGGCCAGTGCCCAATAAAATTAAAATACATAAAGGATAGGTAATTGCATAAGCGCCTATGTTTTCTAAAAAATAAAAATACCAAGGGGGTGTTTGATTGGTTTGCAGGCGCCCGATGACTTGCATATGCAATACAGCGTGCATAAAGGATTTGTCCTCAACATGTGCTGCAATCAAAAGCAGCACTCCTGTTTCAATGAGTAATAATCCTAAGCAGCTAATGGCAATCACAAAAAAATATTTGATATTTTGATACAGTAAATAAAATAGAGAAAGAACGCCTGCCGGAATCACGATACCCAAAGGCCCTCGTATGGAAAAACTAGCTGTGAGCAATAATAGAATTAAAATAAGCGGAATTTTTTGTTGCTGTAATTTGGCGCGATAAGCAATATAAAAAATCAAAGTAGTAAAGGCTGTTACAAAAATATCAAGTGAAATGGTGCGTGCTGCACTTAAAAATGCGAGTGTAAATAAAAGAAATCCCGCGGCATATAATCCTAAGGCGCGCTTTTGAAGGGCGCCAATTAAATAAGTGGCAACCAATGTGATACTTCCTGCAATTGCACTCGGCAAAACGGCAGTCAATTTATTTAAACCACCTAATCCTTTTGCAGCCAGATAAATTAAAAAAGTCGAAGTGCCCAGATAATCGGGGTAGGGTGTTTTATAAGTTGTTGGGAACCAGGTAACACCATGACGATACATTTCAAGCGAAAACACATAAAATCGGGATTCAAAGCCGATAATTTCTGCATGTTGTAAGCCGAATGTAAAAAAAAATAGGCTGCCCAAAAAAATGAGAGTGGTGTCTGTGATGGAGAAGTGATTTAATTTCATGAGTAATGCTCATAGTGAATGGACTCATTTTGCTTCAATTCGACTATTTTTGGAAGGATGCTGATGGAAAACAAAATTCCCGTATTGATTGTGGGGGCAGGTCCAAGCGGGCTTTTTATGGCGGCTTGTTTAAAACGTTACGGTATTTCTTTCCGGATTATTGATAAACAAGTCAAACCTGTCACGACGTCCAATGCCATTGTGATTCAAACGCGCACCTTAGAAATGTGGGATGATATGGGGCTTTTGACCCATGCACTTTCACGTGGCAATGTGATCAAGCAATTGAGTATTTATTCCAAAGAAAAAAAATTAGCTTGTATCCCATTTGATTTACTTCAAAGTCATTATCCTTTTATTTTGGGGCTCGCTCAAAGTGAAACAGAACGAATGCTGCATGATCACCTAAAACAGCAGAGTGTATTGATTGAAACTGAAGTGGAATTAATCAATTTTTCGGAAGAAAATGGAAGTGTGATGACAACACTTCGCCATAAAGACGGCCATACAGAAACTTTACACGCCGATTGGTTAATCGCCGCTGACGGCAGCCATAGTTTCATACGCGATAAAACCCATTTAGAATTTCGGGGCAAAGAATTCGATCAGCATTTTATGCTGGCAGATTTTTTAATTAACTCAGATATTGCGCAACATGAAATTTGTTTATTTTTTTCAAAAGGCGGTCCATTAATTATAGCGCGTTACAATCAAGATCACGTGCGCGTGATTGCAGAAGTGACACATGATAAAAAACTTTCGAGAGCAAAATGGCTGACAGACGAAGACTTGCAAGATATCATGCGGGAACGTTGTCCATTCCCAATGAAAATTAACGCTGCTTCCTGGACATCGGGTTTTTGGATTCATGAAAGATTGATTTCAAATTACCGGCACGGTCCTCTATTTTTTCTGGGGGATGCAGCACATATTCATTCACCCGCGGGCGGGCAGGGCATGAATACAGGACTTCAGGATGCTTATAATTTGGCGTGGAAACTGGCTTTGGTCATTCAAAAACGCGCACAACCTTCTTTGCTGTCCAGTTATCAAGACGAACGCTACGGCGTTGCAAAAGAAGTATTAAAAAATACAACGGGGTTAACGCGTATCATGACGATACGTAATCCACTCCTCAAAAAAATACGGAATTTTATATTGATACTTTTGGCTCGGTCTCGATGGTTCCTTCAAAAAATAGCGATGATGGTGACTGAGCTTTCGGTGAATTATATGAAAAGTCCTTTAACCAAAGATTGTTTGCGGCAAGCATCGGCTACTGCTGCGGGCAAACGCATGTTAGATGGGCATGTTGATAGTAAACGTTTATTGGATTATGTACGCGGCAAGGAACATTGTTTACTGGTTTTTTGCGGGGTTTTGCATTTTCCAGAAGAAGGAACATTAGTGCATCTGAAAAATACATTGCAGCAGCATTATCCGCAGTTGATTAAAATATTGTTTATTACCACGGAAGAAAAAAAGGCAGGGAATGGCGTTTTATTTGATAAAGATCAGTCACTGCATCAGCTTTATGGGGTCAAGGAACCGAGCCTTTATCTCATTCGCCCGGATAAGTATATTGGCTTTAGATGCGCACTTCGACACTCGGAAGAATTGAGCGCTTATCTGAATAAAATCTTTCTGGTTTCATAGGCCTATGTTACCATTACGCTATTTCCGTCACCTGTGCTTATAAACGAATGAAAAATCAATTACCTGACTTCAGTAAAGCGTCCGTATTGGTCATTGGGGACGTCATGTTAGACCGTTATTGGTTTGGTGATGCTTTGCGTATTTCACCTGAAGCCCCTGTTCCTATCGTCAATATTAAACAGGTGGATGAGCGCCCAGGGGGTGCCGGCAATGTGGCCTTAAACTTAACGGCATTAGGGGTCAGTACAACACTCATTGGCATTGCCGGCGATGATGATGCTTCCCGCATTTTAATGGAACAGTTGGCCGCGGCAGGTGTTAATCACGATATTCATTGTTTGGCGCATATTCCAACCATTACCAAATTGCGAGTGATCAGCCGTCATCAGCAATTAATCCGCATGGATTTTGAAGAAAAATTTCCTGCATTCGATCCTGCTACAATCTTGGATTATTACCAACGGAATTTAGCCGATACCAAACTCGTTATTTTGTCTGATTATGGAAAAGGAACGCTCGCCTGTTCACGCGAATTAATTAAGCTTGCTAAAGACAATCATATTCCCGTGTTGGTGGATCCTAAAGGCACTGATTTTAATTTATATCGCGGCGCTGATGTAGTGACGCCAAACTTTAAAGAATTTGAAATGATTGTGGGCGTTTGTCATAACGAACAGGATATTGTTACTAAAGGCCAAGCATTATTAGCAGAACATGATATCGGCGCATTATTATTAACTCGCGGTGAACGCGGCATGACACTGATTCAGCGGTATGAAGAAGAGCTTCATCTTCCAGCTCATGCGCGCCAAGTATTTGATGTGACAGGTGCGGGTGATACTGTCATCGCAGTTTTGGGCGCAGCACTTTCTAGCGGCGAAAAATTATCTGAAGCCATGATGCTAGCTAATTTGGCCGCGAGTTTAGTGGTTGCAAAATTGGGTGCTGTTGCTGTCAGTGTGCCTGAATTACAAACGGCATTAGCAGCAAAAGCAAGTATTGCTGGCGGTATTGTTAACGAAGAACAATTATTAATAGCGGTGAGTGAAGCGCGTCTTTCCGGCAAACGGATTGTTTTTACGAATGGCTGTTTTGATATTTTGCATGCAGGACACGTGACTTATTTACAGCAAGCAAAGCAGTTGGGTGATCATTTAATTGTTGCTATCAATGACGATGATTCTGTTAAACGTCTAAAAGGTGCAGGCCGTCCTATTAATAACGTAGAACAACGAATGGCGGTATTAGCAAGTTTAGGTGTAGTAGACTGGGTGATTTCTTTTAAAGATAACACCCCTGAGCGATTATTGAAGAAAATACAGCCTGATATTTTAGTCAAAGGAGGTGATTATTCTGTGGATCAAGTGGTGGGCGCAGATATTGTTCGTACTTATGGCGGTGATGTCAGAGTGTTAGGTACTATCAAAAATCTGTCAACCACCTCAATCATTAATCGAGTGGTAAAACAGCAGCTCACTTAACCGATGAAGGAAAAGATATGTCAGAACCCGGAAATTTATATGTCATATCGGCCCCGTCTGGTACGGGCAAAACGACTTTGGTTAAAACATTAATTGAATCCATCTCGGGTATTACAGTATCGATTTCGCATACTACGCGTCCCAAAAGATCCGCTGAAATGGAAGGGATCAATTATTATTTCGTCGACAAAAATGAATTTAGCCGCATGGTCAAGGAAGGCGAGTTTTTGGAACATGCGGAAGTATTTCACTATTGTTATGGCACTTCAAAAAAATGGGTAGAACACACCTTAAAACGCGGTTTGGATGTGGTGCTTGAAATTGATTGGCAAGGTAAGCAGCAAATAGAGCAGTTATTTCCAGATAGCATCAGTATTTTTATTTTACCCCCCTCGCTTCTTGCTTTATCTGAGCGTTTAATGCAGCGTAATCAAGATAAATCTGAGATCATTCAAAAGCGTCTGGCAGATGCCAAAGAGACTATTTCACATAGCAGAGAATACGATTACATGGTGGTCAATGATGATTTCCAGGCAGCCTTAGATGATCTTCGGGTGATTATCGGTGCTGAACGTTTACGAGAGCGTAGGCAAAGCAAAAAGCTTGCAGTATTAATCGCAGAACTTATGCGTTCTTCATGAAGAAGATTCTATTTTAAGTGGCGACTTTTCAAGAATAGGGTTAAAATAGCGGTCTTTTGTTACTTTTGTATAGTGTGAGGCATGACTAAATGGCACGTATTACTGTTGAAGATTGTTTAGAGAATGTAGATAACCGTTTCGAGTTGGTGATGCTTGCTGCTAAAAGAGCGCGCCAGTTGATGCGTGGCAGTGTAGATCCTATTGTTCCTTGGGAAAATGATAAAGCAACTGTCGTTGCATTACGTGAAATTGCAGCGGGGCATACCGATTTTAGCGATGCACATCATGCGGATTTAGTAGCGTTTGTGGCAGAAACGACACAGGAAATATCGACGCCTACGACCAGTGATCACACGACCAGCCAAGAAGATTAATCTTTTTTTCCTCTTCTCACGCCCTATAAAAATGATACATAATGAAATCATGAAGTCATTTTTAGGATAACTTGTGCAAGAATTTGAAGAGCTACGTCAAGAGTTACAACATTATCTCGACAGCAGTCAAATTAGCGCTATCGAAGAAGCCTATGTGCTGGCTAAAAAAGCGCATGAAGGCCAAAAACGCCATACAGGGGAACCTTACATTACCCATCCTGTGGCGGTGGCGCAGATTCTTGCGACTATGCGTATGGACCCGCCTACTATTATCGCGGCTATTTTGCATGATGTGATTGAAGATACCTCTGTTGAAAAACCCGATTTAATTGAAAAATTTGGCAAAGAAGTCGCAGATTTGGTCGATGGCGTTACCAAATTGACCCAAATGGAATTTGAAAGCCGCGCGCAAGCGCAAGCTGAAAATTTTCGTAAAATGATCATGGCAATGGCGCGTGATATTCGTGTGATTTTAGTGAAAATTGCGGATCGTTTGCATAACATGAAAACGATTGATTGTTTACCACTTGAAAAACGCCGCCGTATTGCCAAAGAAACCCTAGAAATTTTTGCACCGATTGCTAATCGTTTAGGTATGCATGCATTTCGAATTGAATTTGAAGACCTTGGATTTTCTGCACTCTATCCAATGCGTTATCGGATTTTAAAATCAGCCGTTTCAAAAGCATTAGGCAGCCGCCATGAAATTTTAGAATTAATTGATAAAGAAATTAGAAATAGTTTAAAAAAAACAAACATTCCTATCCGTTTTTTAACGGGCCGTGAAAAACATATTTATAGTATTTACAAAAAAATGCATGAAAAACATTTATCTTTTTCCGAAGTCATGGATGTGTATGGATTTCGAGTGATTGTTGATAAATTAGATACCTGTTATCGCGTTTTAGGTGTTTTACATAATTTATATAAACCGTTAACGCAGCGATTTAAAGATTACATTGCTATTCCTAAAGCCAACGGATATCAATCATTACATACGGTATTATTTGGTCCTTATGGTGTTCCGATTGAAGTGCAAATTCGCACGGAAGAAATGCATAAAATGGCTGAATACGGCATCTCTGCGCATTGGCTTTATAAAACAGAAAAATCAGTGTTTGGCGAAGCTCAATTGCGTGCCAAGGAATGGTTAAAAGGCGTGATGGAAATGCATAAAAGTTCCAAGAATTCTTTGGAATTTATTGAAAATGTTAAAATTGATTTATTTCCTGATGAAGTGTATGTGTTTACTCCCAAAGGCAGCATTATGGAATTGCCGGCGGGTGCAACGCCAGTTGATTTTGCTTATGCCATTCACTCAGATATTGGGAATACGTGTGTGGCGGCAAAACTTGATCGTAAATTGGCACCTTTAAGCACGCCGTTGACGAATGGGCAGCAAGTTGAAATTATTACAGCACCTGGCGCACGGCCTAATCCCGCATGGCTTAATTTTATTGTGACGGGTAAAGCGCGCAGCAATATAAAACATTTTTTGAAAAAACAACATCGCGAAGAATCTGCTGAATTAGGAAAACGGTTAATTGAAAAATCATTGCGTACTTATGGATTAAGTTTTGCAGATATTCCGGAAGATCATTTAGAGTCAGTCGTCCATTCCGCAAAATTAGAATCTCTGCATCATTTTTTTGAAGAAGTGGGGCTTGGTAATCGCACGGCATTATTAGCAGCAAAACAGTTAGCAAAATTTGGTGATGCTGCGGACAGAATTAAAGCGCATGATATGGCAGCACTTCATCCGTTGGCCATCAAGGGTACTGAAGGTATTGTTGTCATGTATGCAAAATGTTGTAGACCTATTCCGGGAGATCATATTTGTGGTTATATTGAACCAGGACAAGGTGTGGTTGTGCATGTTGAGCAGTGTGATTTGTTAGAAAATTATCGGCACGTGCCAGATAAATTAATTCCGTTACGATGGGAAGAAAAAGTGTATGGAGATTTTCCCATTGATTTACGCGTTGATATTTTAAACCAGAGAGGTAGTCTTGCAAGCTTGGCGCTCGCGATCTCTGAATCAGAATCTAATATTGAGCATATTAATGCGGAAGAATTCGACGGCCGTTATTTTTCAGTGAATGTAACGCTTACGACGCACAGCCGCCAGCATTTAGCTAAGATTTTGCGTAATATTCGTAAGAGTAAAAATGTTATTCGTGCAACCCGCCTTAAACGTCAAATCAAGAAAAAAATAATTCAACCTAAAAATGTTTAATACCAAGGCTTAACGACAGCCAAGATAACAATCATTATTAAAAATAACGTAGGCACTTCGTTTAACCCGCGATAAAAAAAGGAGCTATGTTTATTACGATTGTGCTTAAAGTCATGCAATAATTTGCCTAAATAAATATGATAAAGAATTAATAAAAATACCAACCCTAATTTGATCTGTAACCAGGGCATTTTGAGGTAACTCGGCAAATCAATTAAGAGGGCTAATCCAAAGAATAGCGTTAAGAGGGCGCTGGGTGTCGTGATAAAGTAATAAAGCTTTTTTTCCATGATTTTAAAGCGTTTTTGACTGATAGGGTCGGTTGCATCTGCATGATAGACGAAGAGCCTTGGCAGGTAAAATAACCCGCTAAACCAGGTGACTATAAAGATAATGTGAAATGCTTTGAACCAGAGCATCATCTCATCCCATGAATTGTGATACTATAGCATTAAAATTAACAGAGAGAAGTTGTTAAAATGAATGATCCACTGATTTTTACCCAAAATGCAGCAGCCAAAGTCTTTGAACTGATTCAAGAAGAAGGCAATCTTAATTTAAAATTGCGTGTTTATGTGACGGGCGGGGGATGTTCTGGGTTTCAGTATGGTTTTACGTTTGATGAAGCTGTCAATGATGATGATACAGTCGTCGTAAAGGCGGTTTTAGCAGATGAAGAAGATGAAGAAGATGAAGGCGAGGGCACTGGTACAGTAAAATTATTAGTAGACCCTATGAGTTTTCAATATCTTCAAGGGGCTGAAATTGATTACAAAGAAGATATTGAAGGGGCGCAATTTATTATCCGCAATCCCAATGCCAAAACAACTTGCGGATGTGGATCATCTTTTTCGGCATAAAAAATAAGGAGATATTCCCATGGATGGATCGCTCTTACATACCGCATTATTAGGCATTCAACGTACGATTTCTTTTTTAGGTATTCTCGTTATTTTATCCGGCATATTAATCGCGTTATTTCAATATGTATATTATATTTTAATTAAACAAATGAAACACCCTCATACCAGTATTAATACGATTCGTCTTAGTTTAGGCAGAATTTTAATTTTAGGATTAGAATTTATTATTGCGGCTGATTTAATTGGTACGACCACAACGCCGGACTATTATTCAGTAGGGATTGTGGCGTGCATTGTTGCCATTCGTTCCATATTAAGCTATACCTTGAATCGAGAACTTGTTTCTTTAGCAAAAGAAAAATAGGGAAATCACATGCGATTATTTATGTTTGCAGCATCTTTACGTAAAGAATCAGTCAATAAAAAATTAATTAATTTAGCCGCAAAATTAATTCAAAAAGATCATACGATTGATTTAGCGGATTTCAGTGAATTTCATTTACCCATTTATAATGCAGACATTCAAAATAATGAAGGATTTCCAGTAGAAGTTAATAAATTTATTCAACGTATGCATCAGGCGGATGCGATGATTTTATCACTACCTGAATATAATTTTTCAATGCCAGGCACATTTAAAAATTTAATTGATTGGGTGTCTCGAGTGACGCCCATGCCTTGGCAAAAGCAACGTATTTTATTGTTATCAGCATCCCCTTCTTTGGTTGGCGGAAATCGTGGTTTATGGGCGGCCCGTATACCGCTTGAGAGTTGCGGCTCGCTTATTTTTCCTGATATGTTTTCACTGGCAAGTGCGCATGAAGCTTTTGATGAAAAAGGCCATTTAAAACAGGCAGATCTTCAAAAACGTTTACAGCAGCTTTTAGAGAGTTATCTCATATTGGTAAAGAAGCTAATTTAATCACTTTATTTTTAAAAAAACATTATTTTTCAATGAGATATCTCTATTCATCCAGGCCCTTTTTTCGAAACCTTAAGCTATACTTAAAGATGAGTTTCATCCTTTTTGACTGATTAAAAGGGGCGTGTGTTGATTGAAAAAATTTTTAAAAAATTCATTCCTGATGATATTGCCAAAGATGTTGGTGCTTTTTCGTGTGCTAAAAATTTAGTGGGTGCTTGTCTTATTTCTGTTATAACGGCGCCTTTATTTGCACTGTTATATTATGCGTTAGATGCTTATCTTGCTGCTTATTTAATTCTTATTGCTGAAGTTATTATTTTGAGCTCCCTTCTTATTTTAAAATATTTTTCATCGATATTTTATGCGTATAATTTGGTAATGATAGCATTAGCTTTAATATTTACTTGGCTTATTTATAGTTTAGGAGGTATTTTTTCATCGCCTTCTTACTGGTTACTTTTGCTGCCTTTAATCGCAGTTTTTGTGGGTGGAATGAGAGCAGGATATTTTTGGGGAGCGGTGAGTGTTGGTGTTATTAGTAGTTTTTATTTTTTGGAATATTCTCATTTTCAATTTCCCATTTCACCTGTTACCCATCCATTATTATTACAATTTTTTTCGATGGGCGGTTTAATTTTGGTGGTCATATCGTTGGTTTATTTTTATGAAACAAGTAAAAAAGCTGCCTTATCGAGATTGCATTACATTGCTTACCATGATGGACTAACTGATTTACCCAATCGTGTTGCTTATGATGAAATGTTAGAGCGTTTGATTTATCGGGCTAAAAAAGGGGAGTATTCATTTGCTATTCTTTATTTTAATATCGATCATTTTAAAAAAATTAATAATGCATTTGGACAAGTGATTGGAGATGCTTTATTAAAAAAAGCAGCAGAACGAATTAAAAGTCATTTGCAGTCGCAGGATAAAATAACGCGTGTAGGGGGAGATGAATTTAAAGTGATTTTGGAAAATAAACAAGATCCTGATGAAATTAAACAGTTGGTAAAAGCTATTTTAATAGATCTGAAAACACCTTATCACATTAATAAAGACGAAATTAATGTGACAGTGAGTGCAGGGATATCCAGTTATCCATTAGATCATTTTAATGTAGATTTTATTGATCGCCAGGCAGATGTAGCATTGGCGAAAGCTAAAGAATTGGGCGGAAATACTCTGCATTACTTTACAGAAGTGTTAGCAAAAGAAGATGCATTACTGATCGAAATAGAGCGTAATTTGCCTTATGCTTTATTGAATCATGAATTATCTTTGAATTTTCAACCGCAATTTGAAACGCACAATCCTAAAAAAATCCGCGCTATTGAAGTTTTGCTTCGTTGGAACAATAGCAGATTTCTTGATATTCCATCCAATGTGTTTATTCCCATTGCGGAAAAAATAGGGATGATTTCGCAACTGGGCGAATGGGTCTTAAAAAAAGCGTGTGTGCAATACATGGAATGGTTTAAAGCGGGTTTGGTGGATAATGATATTTGTCTTGCCGTTAATATTTCAGTGCATCAATTGTATAAAGAAAATTTTATTTATTTTGTAGAAAAAGTATTGGATGAAACGGGAATTCCACCGCGTAATCTAGAATTTGAGTTGACTGAAACTGCAGTGATTACAGATGAAGTATATGCGATTACTATTTTGCAAAAGCTAAATGAATTGGGCATCCGCACTGTGATTGATGATTTTGGTACAGGTTATACTTCATTAAGCTATTTAACAACACTTCCTGTTTCAGGTCTTAAAATTGATAAATCCTTTATTGATAATATAGTCAATCAAAATAATAGCCCTATTATTATTGAGTCATTAATTAATTTAGCCCATAGAATCAATTTGATTGTAGTGGCTGAGGGGATAGAAACCATTGAGCAATTAAAACATTTAAAAAATATCCATTGTGATTATGTGCAAGGATATTTTTTGAGCAAACCCCTAGATGCCGATGCGATGCAGGCACTGCTTCGACCTAAGAAGGCGATTTAACCCCTTAAACTATTGCGCTTCCCCCGACTTTATCCTAAGATTCAGCGCTTATCGCCTCATTAAGTTTTTATAAGCCGACGTAGCTCAGTTGGTAGAGCAACTGTTTCGTAATCAGTAGGTCGTGAGTTCGACTCTCGCCGTCGGCATCAGTATAAACAAGGGGTTAGAAATTAGAATTTGCCGAATTAAAAACGAACAATTAATTTTTCAAGGTTCCTCTGGAGGTTCCTCCTTCTGAGGCTCAAGCCAGGAATTGAGAATGTTTAAAAGGATTTAAGACAATGGAAAAAAGTTTAAACCAATCCTTCAATGAGGCTGACCGCTGGTTATTAGCGAATTGGTCAAATATAAATGATGTTACCGCAATTGTTTTTCTTGGACGAAGTGGTAGCGTTTTTCTTCAAAGCTTATTAGATAATCACTCGCAAGTAATTATGTTTGGCGGCTGTCATTTAGCTTTCTACTATGATTTTTGGGAAAAAAAAGGAGAAACAGCTCCGAATACAGAAATTTTAATTCGCGAATTTTGTGCTTACTTTGCGTGTTTTTTTGATGCATATGCATATTGTCCATTAATTCAGGGTAGCCAACCTGCATATGAAATGGGTCTCGCTGATATGGGACCTGATAGAAATGAAAGAGCTGAAGCTAATAGAGAAAAATTTATTTCTGCTTTATCTGTAATGTTGGCTAATTTTTCAAAAGTGGATCGAAAAACTTTTTTTCAAGCCATCCATGTTGCTTTTACGATTGCCATTAACCAAAGCGAACATCTTGATCAA
The DNA here is from genome assembly GCA_964622455.1 of uncultured Coxiellaceae bacterium. GTDB lineage: Bacteria > Pseudomonadota > Gammaproteobacteria > DSM-16500 > DSM-16500 > CAZUQP01. Next base: position 7,884 of record CAZUQP010000040.1, on the reverse strand, counting down.
GCTAAATTACCTATCATAGTACATCAATTACATGTTAATTGCCCTACAATGGTTAGCAAGTTATGTTCTGATTTTCCAAAAACAAAAATTCTTCATATGATTAGGGAACCATTTCAAACATTAGGATCGCATTTCAAAGAGTTTGGCTATGGTTGCAATGTAATGCATAAATTTTATTTTAATGGATTTCCACAAGCAGGGGTAGAACGATCAAAGGCAATTAAGCTAGAAGATTTACATTCCCAACCTAAACCCACATTAGAAAAAATTATTCAATGGCTGGGTATTGGCTGGGAGGACTCACTTCTAGAATCCACTTTTAATGGAAAAAAGTGGTGGAACATGAAAAATACCGAGCAAGTAAGTGGATTTAATAAGGTTATCATTTCAAAAAATCATGGCGGATTTTATTACAAATTGGATAACTATAGATTTAAAGTACTATATTCTAAACGCTTCAAATTATGGGGTTATCACTCTAATAGAGAAATTTCAAAATTAGAACGCTTTCTACTACTCCCTCTCTTATTTATACCTTTTAAGATGGAAGTCATTGATTGGCGAAAAAATATTTCTACACGAGGATTGGGTGGTTTAAAACATGCTATTTTTGATTGGTTACATCGAACTAAAAGACGAAATTATTTAATTGCTGCATGGAAATATTCATTAACTGATGAAGTACGCGAAGTGCCACTTTTATAAAAAAATAAGGATTGCAACAGGATGAAAGAGTATGACATTTTACAGGATGCAATTATTAAAGCTGGCGATGCCATCCGTGAAATATCCAAAAAGGATATTATAAAAACTCAAAAAAGTAATAACTCTCCACTTACTGCTGCTGATTTATTGGCAAATCAAATATTAAAAGAGCGACTTCTTGGCTGTTTTCCTGAATATGGTTGGCTATCAGAAGAAACCCATGATGACTTAACTCGGTTGGAAAAAAAACGAGTATGGATTGTTGATCCTCTTGATGGCACAAAAGAATATATTAATAAAATTCCTGAATATGTTGTCTCAGTAGCGTTAGTAGAAGATGGTGTTCCTATACTGGCTGCAATTTTAAATCCTGCGACAGAAGATTTGTTTTATGCAATGAAAGGAAAAGGAGCTTGGTTGAATGAGAAATCTATTTCCTGTGATTATTCTGTGAGAGATAAAATTGAAGTATTAGCAAGTCGTTCAGAAATTAATAAAGGCGATTGGCAGCGATTCACTGATCGCTTTGATGTCAAACCAATGGGTTCCATTGCTTACAAACTCGCATTAGTTGCAGCAAGCCAAACTCATGCAACTTTTAGTTTGGAACCTCGTAGCGAATGGGATATTGCTGCCGGAGTACTTTTGATTCAAGAAGCAGGCGGAATAATTCATGATCTTTCCGGAAATGCATTTATATTTAATCAAAAAAATATAAGAGTAAATGGGATTATCGCAAGTTCTAAAAATGTTTATCCAGAAATGATGAAAAAGATTGAACCCGAATTGATGACTGCATGTGCATGACAAATTTCAAACCTACATTATTTTGGCTAACAGGTCTTTCTGGTGCAGGAAAGACAACGCTAGGTATTTTATTAACGAAAAAACTCCGAGATCGCGGCTGTCCAGTTGTCTTTTTAGATGGTGATACGTTAAGAGAAATTTACAATAATCGTTTTGGCCACGATCGAGAAGGGCGATTAGAGGCAAGTCTGCAATATGCACGACTTTGTAAAATGCTGACAGAACAAAAAGTTCATGTGGTCTGCGCAACTATTTCTATGTTTCATCAAACTCAAGATTGGAATCGAGAAAATATTAAAAATTATGTTGAGGTTTTTGTTGATGTTCCTTTAGAAGAACTAATAAAGCGTGATAGTAAACATATTTATTCCAAAGCAAAGGCGGGAGAATTAAAAAATATTGTTGGTATTGATATAGAACCAGAATTACCAAAAAAAGCAGATATTATTATCAAAAATTATAATAATTCTGCTGTTGAGGATAATGTGAGTCTAATTTTAGAAACTTATGATGCAAGGATTTATTTAAAGGAGAACATCGATGCAAGCAACGTGGAATTATACCAAACTAGCTGATGCTTATATTAAGAGACCTGATTACTCTGCTGCTGCCATTGATAAAATGTGCAGTGTGATGGGTGTGACGTCTAATAGTAAAATTTGTGATATTGGTGCAGGTGCTGGTCATTTAACCATAGAACTTGGCAAGCGTGATACGAGCGTTAATGCAGTAGAACCTAATGATGCTATGCGAGAAAACGGTATTAAAAGAACTGAGAAATTTAAGAATATAAATTGGTCGAAAGGAACAGGAGAACAAACCAACCAAAAAGATAGTCAATTTGACGCAGTGACATTTGGTTCTTCATTTAATGTATGCGATCAAAAAATTGCGCTGCAAGAATCATTACGTATTTGCAAGTCAGGCGCTTGGTTTGCGTGTATGTGGAACCATCGTGATTTGGATGATCCTATTCAAAAAAATATTGAAAAAATTATCAAAACTAATTTACCAAATTATGATTATGGTTTACGCCGTCAAGATCAAGAGCCCATCTTAAAATCTTCTGGTTTGTTTGAGTCAATCGAATTTATAGATGGTAATGTTTCTCACCAACAATCAATTGATGAATGTGTTGAGGCATGGCGTTCCCATGGAACATTGCACAGACAAGCTAATGAAGATGATAAATTATTTAACAAAATTATCAGCGAGATTGAGACATATTTGCGATCTTTAAATATGCAAAGTATCACTATTCCCTACGTAACGCGAATCTGGGTTGCTAAATTTTTAAAGAAGTGAAGATATTATGCTAACAGAAGCTATAAAAATTGATGAGAAAAATCACTTTTCTACTAAGGCAGAAACACTTTTTAATTTGTTAACTAAATTAACCACAGCAAAAGTTTTGCCTTTGTACTTCTTTACGGTGTCTGCTTGGAAAGCTGATAGAAATAATGTTTTATCAGAATTGAGAAAAGTTGATTGGTTTCATCAAAAAATAGTTATTCGTAGTAGCGCTATTGGGGAGGATAGTAAAGAAAGTTCATTGGCAGGGCAGTATGCTTCCGTTATTAATGTACAGGGTGAAGAAAGTTTTATTGCGGCTGTTAAAAAGGTTATCGCTTCCTTTGATAGTGATAACTTGAATCACCAAGTGCTAGTCCAGCCACATTTATCTGACGTCATAATATCAGGCGTTGTATTTGGACGAGACCCTAATACGGATGGACCTTATATTGTCATCAATTATGATGATAGCAGTGGGGATACTACTTCCGTTACTTCTGGCTTATCTAACCATAAGTGTCATATCCGGCACCACTGGCCCCCCCCCCAACACATACTACGTATGAAAACACTTCTATTGGCAAGATCACTAACCTTATCGATGAGCTTAAGAATTTATTTAATACTGATTACTTAGATATCGAATTTGCAATAAATAACAATCATCAATTATATTTATTTCAAGTTAGACCGCTTATCAGTCAAATAAAGTGCTCAATTGCAACTGAGACTCATCAAAAAGCTATTGAACGTGTCGCTAATCGCATTTCACTCGGTATGAAACCTCATCCTTATTTACATGGAAAACAAACGGTATATGGCGTGATGCCTGATTGGAATCCTGCTGAAATTATTGGTATTAGACCCAAACCCTTGGCTTTAAGTCTTTATCGAGAATTAGTAACTGATGCAGTCTGGGCGTATCAACGAGATAATTATGGTTATGCAAATTTACGTAGCTTTCCTTTGCTTGTTGATTTTGAAGGATTGCCCTATATCGATGTGCGCGTAAGTTTTAATTCTTTTTTACCAAAGGAATTGCCAACTGATCTTGCAGAGTGTCTAGTTAATTATTACCTAGATCGATTAATTGACTGTCCTTCGTTACATGACAAAGTAGAATTTGATATTGTTTTTTCTTGTTATACCCTTGATCTTCAAAAACGACTTGCTGTTTTGAATAATTATGGGTTTAGTAATGATGATTGCAACACAATTTACAATGCATTAATTAAATTAACTAATCAAATTATTCATAATCAGCAAGGGCTATGGAGAAAAGATTTAGAGAAAATTGAAGAGCTATGTCATCGTCAAAAGCAGTTATTTCAATCCGATCTTGACCCCATTTCTAAAATGTATTGGATATTAGAAGATTGCAAACGTTATGGTACTTTGCCATTTGCTGGTCTTGCCCGTGCTGGTTTTATTGCTGTGCAAATTTTAAAGTCTTGTATTACCGTGGGTATTATTAATGAAGAGGAATATGCTAGGTTTTTATCATCTGTTAATTCCGTTAGTTCTGCGATGAATAATGATTTTAGAAACATGTCTAAAAGTAGTTTTTTAGAAAAATATGGTCATTTAAGGCCTGGAACATATGATATTTTATCTCCGCGATATGATGAAGCAGCTGAACTTTATTTTGATTGGGAAAATAATACTGCGTTAGCAGAACATGAAAAACATTCTTCTTTTTCATTGACCATTCAACAATTGCGAAAAATTCAAGAGCATATTGATAAAGACGGATTGCAAATTAGTGTCCTTGAATTACTTGAATTTATTAAATTTGCCATTGAGTCACGAGAATATTCTAAATTTATTTTTAGTAGAAGTGTGAGCGAGTTTTTAAGAATATGTGCGGAATTTTCTTTGTCATATAATATTACTCGTGAAGACTGTGCATTTATTGATTTAACTACAATTATCTCATTGTATAGTTCAAGCATAGATCCAGTAGAGGCGCTACAGAAAAGCATTGCGATTGGTAAAAAACGTTATCAAATGACTTCAGCTATTACATTGCCACCTTTAGTCACGCATCCTTCGGAGGCATGGGCTTTTGAATTATCTGATACTCTGCCTAATTTTATTACTCAAAAAAATGCTACTGGTCGAGTTGCATTTCCTGATGTTCAAAAGCAATTAATAGAAAATGCCATACTTATGATTCCTAGCGCTGATCCAGGTTATGATTGGATTTTCTCTCATAAAATTGCAGGATTTATCACTAAATATGGCGGAGTAAATTCTCATATGGCAATTCGTGCGGGTGAGTTAGGTATCCCGGCAATTATTGGTGCTGGAGAAATCAAATTCAACCAATGGAGTCAGGCAAAGGCATTGCATATGGATTGTTTAAATAGACAAGTGCAAATGTTATGACGTTTATTGCAATTACTCAAAGAACAGAACATCATGCAGAGCATAACGAATCAAGAGATGCACTTGATCAGCGGTGGCATGAATTTTTAAATTGTTGCGGTGCTACTCCGTTGATTATTCCGAATGATTCTCACTTAACACAAAAAATAATAAAAAATATTCCTATTCAAGGTATTTTATTGAGTGGCGGAAATGATTCTTCTTCTAGAGCAGAAACAGAAACTTTATTGCTAGAATTTGCAATTCAACAAAAAATACCAGTAATCGGTATATGTCATGGAATGCAGGTTATCCAAAAATATTTTGGACTTAAATTACAAAAAGTATTGAACCATGTATCAGAGAATCTAGAAATAATAATCAATGGAATACCTGAAATAGTAAACAGCTATCACGATTATGGTACGACTCAAACCTCACAAGAATTATTAGTATGGGCGAAAGCGCATGATGGAGTGGTAAAAGCTATTCGACATTGTGATTTACCCATTGTGGGAATTATGTGGCATCCAGAAAGATATCAGCCAGTTAGGGGGCGTGATATTCAGCTTATTAAAAAAATTTTTTTAGGAGAAGAATTAAGGTGCGAGCAATCATATTAGCTGCTGGCCGTGGCAAACGCATGGGTGACTTAACAGAAAAATACCCCAAAGCAATGTTAAATTTGCACGGTAATCCATTAATAGAATGGCAGATGCAAGCCATACGTCGAGCGGGTATTACAGACACTGCAATTGTTAAAGGATATATGGGTGATGTTTTTTCTTATAAGGTGAATTATTTTGAAAATACACGGTGGGAACAAACTAATATGCTTTCCACCTTAATGTGTGCTGACAGTTGGTTAAGTCAGCACACGTGCATAGTTAGTTATTCAGATATTATTTACACAAAAGAAGCGGTTCAAGCATTAAAAAATTCGCTAGGCGATATTTCAATTACTTTCGATCCCAATTGGTTAAAATTATGGGAACAACGTTTTGATGATCCTTTAAGTGATGCTGAAATTTTTAAATATGAAAATAACATTCTTATCGATGTTGGAGGTAAGGCTAAAGGATTGGATGAGATACAGGGTCAATATATGGGTCTATTAAAATTTACTGTCGATGGTTGGCAAAAAACAAAGAAATTCTTACAGGAATTATCCAGCGGTATCACTGATAAAATGGATATGACCGCGCTATTGAAATTAATGTTAAAAAATAATTTTAAAATCACTGTTGCAGCGATCAATTCTCCGTGGTGTGAAGTAGATAACATAAATGACTATCAACTATGCCAAAAAATTATGCATAAAAATTTATTTTTACCAAGTTGATGGCTTATAAATGTTTGTTCCTGGTATGGGATTTGGTAGCTGCGAATCGGCAAGCACTGAATGACGTATCTCTTTCATAAAATCTTTATATTTCATTAAAACCCTGCTTGGGTGACGATGGCCAGGAATGATGAGGCCAACTTTTTTCTTATGCTCGGTTTTTACAAATTTTAAAGCCTCTGCAATATCAGCCCGTTTAATTTTACTGCGATAAGTTTTAGATACTTATAGATGGTAGAACTTGACCCGTTTTATGGAATGCTTTATGTAGGCGTTAGATATTTTAACGCAATTTTTTGCATAATCCCTTGGTACAGATCATGTCTTACGTTAATGTGCAATTCAAAGAGGCGTCGTGAAGGCTCAAAGGTTGGATTACTATTCATGCCAGAAGCTACATCGTATAACACTTCTTCTGGAATTTGTGTATGTGCTGCAATACCGGCAAGAGAATATTCTTGTGTTGATAAAATATCTTTAATCATTTCCTGCATAAATTTTACATTATACATGCCATCCTCCTGATCAAAATTTGATTTAATTAATCGCTGATATTCCTTGTGACGAGCCTTGAAAATTTCGCAAAGCTCATAATAGATGCAATTGAGAAGATTTATTTCCAACAAAATTTTCTCAGCCATAGATAATTTGACCGCTTGTGACCCTAGTAAACAGCATATCAAGTCTGTCTTTGACATGGTTATGACTCCCTGATCGAACAATCCCGAGCAGAATATTTATATAAATTCGATAAACGATATATCCGTATTTTTACTGATACGGCGATGTTGCTTGACTTGGAATGGTGTGATATACCTCTTCTGTTTTTTAAGGAGCGCTTTTTTATGAAATTGTTCATTGTTCACGCGGGTTATTATGATGGCGAAATAGGAATTTATGAGTTGCATACTAATTTTTTAGTGGCGGCGGCCAACGTTAGTAATGTTAAAAAAATAATGGAAGAAAAAGAGATTTTTAGAAAGAAAAATATGCATATTGATGCGGTGCAAGAAATTGAAGTAGTTGATGGCTACAAGGTAATGCTAGTTGAAGATCAAGTAGGTGTAACAAAACTAAATAATTATGATTATACTCAAATAAAACAGCTAGCCTAGTATGAGCAAAGTACTTGTAAATGTATCAAGAGATATTAAAGAGATATGCGAGCCGCATTTTAAGCGGCTTGGACTTGATCATCTAAATTATATTCATAGAGATAATCATGGTAATGTGACTTACCTTTGTAGTAACCAAAAATGGTTAGATCATTATATTAAAAAATCCTATCCAAAAATTGGTGCTTTTGAAAAAAATATAGAGCTTTCTCAGTACAAATATATTTTGTGGACTGGTTTGGATAAGAATGATCC
>CAZUQP010000039.1:0-29251 GCA_964622455.1 uncultured Coxiellaceae bacterium | reverse complement strand
ATTTATTTATATAATCGTTACATAGTTGTGGGTTAAAGCCGGCGACAACCACCAGGCGGCGGGACGTTGGGCTGTTGGGTAAAATCTGCAACAACGCGGACAGAGCCGCGGGATGTTGATTTTTGTGCAGAAAAATGTGCAGAGCACATAGAAGGATGTAACGACTTATTTTAAGTTAGCCTGTGCTTGCTGAAAACATCCAGAGCATTAAAATAAGTGATATCACCAAACCGACAACACTGCCCCACATAGGAATTGGTTTTCCGGCAATAATGACATCAAATTTTAAAACTAAGCGTAATATATGCACTAAAGCAACTAAACCAAACACAATCCCTGCAACAATTAAAGCGGTATTCATGAGCATCTCCTTTGCAATTCATGTCAAAAATAAGCATATCGTCGAATAAGGGGAAGCGCAAATGGTATCTTTTAGAGAAAAAATGCAATGAAGCGCTATTATTATTTATGTTATATATGTTATAATTGGTATATAAGAGAATAGGAGGGGTTTGCATGGATCTCATTATCACAGAGTGGGCATTAAATTCATATTTAGAATTAAAACAAAACAGGATTTTTAGTAATGAAGAATATGACACAGTCATCAGGCCTGATGTGCTTTTGCTAAAATCATACCCTAACGATCCCAAGTTTAACCAGGGGAAATTTTGGTCAGCGGCACAAGACCGTAATAATAAAAAAATACCTTTTGGATACAAAATGAAATGGCACCAAATAGGTAATGGCAAAGTACAATTAAGATTAACAGTTGGATTGTTAGGCAGTGAATGTTTTTTATGTGAAGCGTATGTCAAAAATGATGAAAAACTGGATCGGCGAAAATTAGCAAAATTTAAAGGTTATTTAGAATTGATTCGACAAGGATGCTACACCATTAGGGGGAAAATTACATGATAGCTCAAGCACACGCCAAACGTGGCAAAGGCGCTACCGCTTCCAAAAAATCTTTTTCAAGTGATTATTCTTGCTCTTCTAATCAAGTGGAATTATTTTCTATTGCTGTAAAAATGAAAAAAATGGGTTTAACCGACTTCTTTATTGTTAATGCTGTGCAAGCGGCTCTGAAATTAGAGGGAATTGCAGACCTTATGCATCTTTGGGCGGAGGAAAAAAACAGTAAGGAAAGAGATGAAATTATTGCTGATATTCAAGACATGATTGATGCATGTTCTCAAAAAGAAAAATCAGAAGAAATTTATATTAAGTTTAATGATCTTGATGCTATTGCTAAAGATATTAGAGGATTTAAGGATAGTCTTTATCAAATAGTAATAGAGTTTGGTGGAATTACCAAGTTATCTGAAGCAACGGGTATTCCGCAGCCTTCTTTATCCAGGTTTTTTAATTCTAACGCGATACCGCGAAGAGCAACGCTTTTAAAAATTGCTAAAGTGTTAGGTTCAGATAAGGTAAAGATAGATATTTTGTGGAGCAAGTAATGGATGCTAGTCCGAAAAAATATAACTTAAAGGAAAGATAAAATGTTATCTAATCAACCTTCACCTCAAAAGATATGGCGTTATATGGATATATATAAATTGTTCGATTTGATTTCAAATAAAAAATTGCATTTTTGTCGTCTTGATAAATTAGAAGATATCTACGAAGGAAAACCAGCTAACAAATATATTCAAAATAAAATCGAAAATTTTAGAAAAAAAACCGGAATAAATTTATCAGCCGAAGAAGTTGCTAACTGGTAACCCATTTTACTTTTTTCTCAAAAATAAGTTTAGATTATGCTTCTTAAAAAGGGACAATAAAGACTGGGTTGCTTCGCTTCGCTCGCAATGACGATAATGCTAGCACGTCGGATAACGCGATATTTCAATTTTTGTTATGTGCAGAGAAAAAAATCACATAAAATATGTTTTTTCAATAGAACGATCTTTCAAGAGATTCATTGTAGATGTCAATTTTTCGCTGAGCGATTTTTTTATGATATAATGAATTTCATAAAGTTCTGCGTGTTTACTTTGTGATAATAAATAATCATCACTTGTGCCCAATTCATCAATTAATTTTAAATTAAGCGCTTGTGAACCCACCCAATGTTCGCCCGTTGAAACTTTTTGAATATCAATGTCTTCGCGATATTCTTGAATTAAATTTTTAAATAAGCCATGTATATCTTCGATTTCTTCCAGCATTTTTTTGCGGCCTTCTTCTGTATTATGACCAAACAAAGTAATGGTACGTTTAAAATTTCCCGCGGTTAATTGTTCGAAATCAACATGTTTTTCTTTTAATAATCGATGGAAATTAGGTAGCTGAACAATCACACCAATTGATCCAATAATTGAAAAGGGTGCCGCAATAATTTTATTGGCAACACACGCCATGAGATAACCGCCGCTTGCAGCCATTTTATCGACAATGACAGTGAGTGGAATGTGTTGTTTGCGAATGCGCAGTAATTGTGATGCAGCTAATCCATAAGCATGTACCATGCCTCCCGCGCTTTCTATTTTGACGACGACTTCATCTTCTCGTGTTGCGATTCCCAAAACGGCCGTAATTTCTTCGCGCAGAGAAGTCACAGCAGATGCTTTGATATCGCCATTGAAATTAATAATAAAAATATGTTTCTTTGGGTTTTTTCCCGCTAATTCTTTTTCAGTTTTTTCTGCTTTTTTAGATTCTTTATGAATTTTTTTAAATTGTTTTTTTGGCAAGATTTTTTCAAGCAATCCTTCACGTATGTCTTGGTATTTTTTATTGAGATGTTTAATCTGAATTTTGCCGGAAAGTTTTTCTTTCCCGCGTGTTAAGATAGCCACTATTCCAATCAATAAAAATAATAATAAAACGACGATAATCAAGGCTTTTGTAGTAAAGATGAATAATCCAAATAGCTCATGTGACATAATATCTTCCCTATCTATTTAATGTTTTTAGGCTTAATTAAAATTAATGGCTGCACACGTGGTCGGAATGAAGGGTGCAGGGTGACTGTTAATTGCTTAATGTCATATTCTGCTGGCACGCTTCTAAATAATAATTGCGGTGAAAGAATAATCTGAGTATGTCGATGTTTAAATATGAAACTGTAGGTGCGCGGCACCATTTCAACGGATCCCACCCATAAAGGTTTTTGAATATCTTTGATTAAAATATATGAATTCCAGAGCCGAAGGACAATCAGTTTTTTGTTACCGTTCACATGTTTTATTAATACGAGTACGGGATCCTTATCTAAATATAATGGCGCGACTACAGGTAAATGAGCAGCACTTTCAACATCACTGACGCGGTGTAGAACGCTGATCCAATCTTTTTCTGGCGGTATTTCCCAACCATTTTGCATTAATTTTTTTTGTATCACAGATAAATCGTCCATCCATTGTAAATTTAAGATTTGGGTCGCGATTCCAAATCGATTAATTCGGTAAAGCGGTAAATGCCGGCCTTTTTGTTCCCACCAAGCTTTCACAGTCAGCGTATGAGTGGGCCAATCAAGCGCAGTATAATTTTGTTTAAGTCGAGAAAATTCGTGCAGCGTCACTAAACTATAACTTGCCATAAACGTGAGAATAATGGTTAAGAAGATGCCCATAGGTTTAAATATTTTTTCAGCTTGGCGATTATAAGACAGTGCAATCAACATAAATAGTGAAGCGCCCAATAACCATCCGCCGATAATATCTGTAAACCAATGCACACCTAAGTAAAGTCTTGATAAACTCACCGCTAAAATAATAAAACCCGCTGGGTAATAAATAAAACGCCGATATTTTATATGAAATGATTTGATTAATAGAAAAACAATGCCCAAATAAAAGATGACTGTTAGAGTGGCATGACCGCTTGGGAAAGAAAAACTTTCTGAACTTTGCAGTAATCCCCACGGACGAGGAATGTGAGTAAACATTTTAATGCTTTCAATGCTAACGATAGCGAGTACGCCAAGCGCCAGAGTATGCCAAGCAGTACGCTTATTTTTGGCATAGATGAGCCAAATAAATAAAGCCATGATGATAGGCACTAGTACCTTTTTTTCGCCTAAAAAGGTAATGGCCAGCATGATGTTATCGCCTAAAGGTGTTCGAATGCTGCGGAAGAAGTGCAAACAGGCTTTATTAATGAGAAGCGTCGGTGCGCCATGGGTGTGAACATAAAAAGCAAGATAGCCTAAAAGAGTAGCTGTAAAAAGAAAATAAAAAGCCAAAATCAATTGGCCGTAAGTTTTTTTAGGATTGTAGTGTTTTAACAAACTAGTGATGAGGTGAAAATGGCGGGATTTATATAATCTATTCCAAAACCAAGTAAGCAATTGATCGATTTGCTTGCTGATTAAAGTAAATATTTTTTGGATTAACCAGATGGCAAACATGATAAATAAAAGGGTAGCGATCAGCATCACAACCACATGGATGGCAATATCGGGCGGTAATTCGAGAGAGGCAGCGCCTAATAAAATGCCCGGCAGCATATAAACAGGTGCCCAGCCAATTGCAGAAGCCACATTGGCAATAGTAAATTGTAAAGGAGGCATTTTCAGCATGCCGGCAATCAAAGGTACAATGGCGCGTACAGGTCCCACAAAGCGGCCGATAAATACGCTCATCCAGCCGTATTTTTGAAAAAACAGTTCGCCTCTTTCCAGTAAGTAAGGACGCGTGCGGAAGGGCCAAACGAATTCCAAACGGGTATTGAAATATCGTCCCATCCAATAACTAATGCCGTCTCCCACGATGGCGCCTAAAATTGCCCAAAAGAGTGTTTCCCAAAGAGGAATAACGCCCATACCGGCAAGCGTGCCGATGGCTGTCATCATGACGGTTCCTGGCACAATGGTGCCAATGATGGCAATGGATTCAGCGGCTGAAATGATAAATGTGGCGAGTCCCGCTAATTGAGGATGCGCATTGATCCATTGCAAAATAGGGCTTAACGTATCTGACATAGAATATTAAAACATCGATTCAAACAATAAATATCATCATAACATACGGAAATGGCCGCAGCTAAAAATATATTATGCTACATGCTCCCCAGCCGCTTGCCGGTCTGCATGATAAGAAGAGCGTACCAAAGGGCCGCTGGCGGCATTTTTAAAACCCATTTTTAATGCAAACTCACCCAATTCTTTAAATTGCTCTGGCGTGATGTAATTAATAACCGGCATATGAAATTTGCTAGGCTGTAAATATTGTCCTAATGTCAACATATCAACATCATGCGCGCGCAAATCATGCAGCGTTTGCTTGATTTCATCAATCGTTTCACCCAAACCTAACATGATCCCTGATTTCGTCGGGATAGAAGGAAAGCGTACTTTAAATTGTTTGAGCAGTTGTAATGAATGCGCATAATCCGATCCGGGGCGCGCTTGTTTATATAAACGCGGTACGGTTTCAATATTGTGATTAAATACATCTGGCAATTCTTTTGCCGTTTCATCGAGTGCTGCTTGCAATCGGCCGCGATAATCGGGAACTAGTGTTTCAATCTGAATCGTTGGATTTTTTTCACGAATGGCTTTTAAGCATGCAACAAAATGACCGGCGCCACCATCCCTTAAATCATCTCGATCAACAGAGGTAATGACAACATATTTCAATTTCATTTGAGCAATTGTGTTAGCAAGATTCATCGGTTCATTCTGATCAAGCGGGTCAGGGCGCCCATGGGCTACATCACAAAAACTGCAGCGTCTCGTGCATTTATCACCCATAATCATAAAAGTAGCCGTGCCATGACTGAAACATTCGGGCAGATTGGGGCAGGATGCTTCTTCACAAACGGTTACGAGTTTATTTTCACGTAGAATTTGTTTTAAATGAGCAACCGCGGATGTTGCTGGCAGCCGAATACGGATCCAATCGGGTTTGCGTAAAGGATCTTCAGTCGGCTCAATTTTAATAGGAATACGCGAAAGCTTTAGAGCGCCGCGTTGCTTGGTAGAATTAAGGGGTTTCTCTTGCATAAGATGTTTCCATTAAATTTTTATTATATCTCAAATGTGTCGTTAAATAATCTATCAATTTATTTTCTAATATTTTCCAATCAATCAGAGGGATAAATTCTTTCAGTTGGGTCATGGTCAATTGCTTAAAACCGCAAGGGTTAATTTGCGTAAAAGGGGTAAGGTCCATATCCACATTAAAAGCAAGACCATGATAGGCGCACCCTTTTCGAATACGAAGCCCAATAGAACATATTTTTTTGTTCATGACATAAACGCCAGGCGCCTCACGTTTTGCAATGGCATGGATTTTATATTCTGCCAACAATTGGATAATGGTTTGCTCTAAAATAGAAACCATTTCCCGCACATTTAATTGTTTTCGTTTCAAATCCACTAAAGTATAAACAACTAATTGACCAGGACCATGATAGGTGACTTGCCCGCCACGGTCGACTTGAACGACAGGGACGTCACCCGAATTTAAAATATGTTCCGGCTTTCCATTTTGCCCCTGAGTAAAAACGGGAAAATGCGTGAGCAGCCAAATTTCATCGAGTGTGTCAGCATTTCTATAGTGAGTAAAATTTTGCATCGCTTGCCAGCAAGTAACATAATCTTGCTGGCCCAATGAGCGAATAATAACAGTTGAGGTATTCATAAAACCATTAATACTTCTGAATGGGCGCTTAATTCTCGATAAATCGTGTCGAGCTGTTCTTTACTTTCAGCAAAAAAAGTAATGGTTAATGCTAAATACTTTCCATCTTTACTGGACCTGTGTCGGATGGCATTTTCTTTTAAGTCAGTTGTCAAATGCTTGCGAATAACCGTCAATACTTCTGTTTCAAATTGAGAGGAAGTATTGCCAAAAACTTTGATGACAAATTCACAAGGAAATTGTAGTGATGTCGGTTGATCTTCAGTCATGTGAGTATAAGAAAATTAACCATTATTCGCCTGTTCATCGGATTTAGAAAATAGCTTGTTAAAGCTAAAATTCAAAGAATCTGCCATGCTGCGCCATATGCCGCCTCTTTGATTATTTTCAAGCGCAACCAACGGTTCTGAAGTGAGCACTTGATTATTTAATGTCACATTCAAAGTGCCATACGATTGGCCTTTGAGAATAGGTGCTTTCAACGGTTGATTCAGTTGAATCGTGGCTTGAATATTTTTGTATTGGCCAACGGGCATTGTGACAAATAAATCTTTTGCTAAACCAAAGGCAACTTGCTTCTTTTCACCTTTCCAAATACGTGCTTCGGTTAAAGATGTTGCGCCATTATAGAGTTTATGCGTTTCATAAAAACGAAAACCGTAAGTGAGTAAGCGAATGGAATCTTCGGTACGCGCGTTATCATTGGGAGCGCCCATGATAACACTGATTAATCGCATGCCGTCTTTATTTGCAGAACTGACTAAACAAAATCCGGCATCTTCTGTGTGGCCAGTCTTTAGACCATCGGCGTAGGGAAAGCGCCACAAAAGGCGGTTGCGATTGGGTTGGCGAATATTGTTGTAGGTAAACCATTTTTCTGAATAAAGCCTATAATCTTCAGGGAAATTTTTAATAATGGCTCCCGCCAATAAGGCAAGATCATGAGCAGTTGAATAATGATCTTTATTCGGCAAACCATTGCTATCAATAAAATGACTGTCTTTCATGCCAATGGCGGCCGCTTCGGCATTCATGATGCTTGCAAATGCATCTTCTGTGCCGCCTAAATATTCAGCCATTGCAACGCTTGCATCATTGCCGGAAGCAACTACAATGCCTTGGAGCAGGGCATGTATGGGTACTTCATCGTTTACTTTAACAAACATACGAGAACCGCCTGTTTTCCAGGCTTTTTCACTAATTCTGACTTTGTCATCCATGTGAATAGTACCATTTTTTAAAGCGTTGGATATCACATACATCGTCATTAATTTAGTTAAACTCGCAGGCGCCATGCGAACATTTGAATTTTTTTCTGCGAGCACTTTACCGCTATTTGCATCCATCAGAATATAACCTTTGGCATCAAGATTAGGAGCAACAGGTGTGATAATGGGCTGCGGTTGGCCAGGTATCGGAATGATGGGGTTAGCCATGGTTGTACTGCTGATCAAAAGCACTAAACTAAACGAACCCAATGACAAAATTTTACGTAACATATCCGTATCCCTAAAAATCTACTATAAATTTGGACATTCAGTTTATCATAATTAATCAATTTAAAAAGATCAAAAAGAGGAATATTTGCTTGACAGTATTTCATTAAATGCATTATATAGTTATCCTTGTAATCCTAGAATATTTTAAGCGGATTACATTCCCTCGTGTCCCCCTTATTAATCTTTCCTGTCTCTTTATTCTCACAAACCATTTTATAGAAAATACAACCTAAATTATTTAACTTTAAAGGAGTCTAACATCATGTCTTTTTATCGTTTTTTTATCATTGCAACTGTTATCATCAGTGTTACTAGCGGAGTATTTGCGGGTGAAATTCAGCATGCTCAGCAAAAAGCAGATACAAAAGTTTCTTCTGTTTCAAGCAAGGTCAATTTAAATAAAGCAACCGCGGAAGAATTGGCGAAAGTGCAGGGGCTTAATGCATCTAAAGCCAAGGCCATTCTCTCTTACCGCAAAAAACACGGCGATTTTAAATCGATGGATGATCTTAAAACCGTGCGTGGTTTTAAAAGAATGAGTGACCAAACATTTAAAACAATTACTGATCAATTCACGCTTGGATGATCCTTCAAAAAAGTAAAGCGCCGCAAAAATTTATCTTATTTCTTGAATAAGTTTTTTGACAGTTTGCGTGGCGCTTTGCCAATTTAATCGGGTTTGATATTCATTAAATGAAGATAAGGCAAGCTCTTCATAACGCGAGTAATTTTGCATGAGATCCATAATATAATTACAATAAACATGCGGGGGTGATGAAAGCCCAAAAGTCATGCCGTTAATATTATCTTTTACGGCAGTTGGAATGCCGCCGACATAAGAAGTGAGCGACGGCAGTCCAAATGCGCTTGCTTCACAAAAAACAATGCCATACGCTTCAGCGCGCGATGGAAGAAATAAAAAATGCGATTGGCTTAAAAGATCTGTTATTTTTTTTAAGCCGTCAGGCGTGCGTTTTGAAATAAATCCATGGCATTTAATATAATCAGGAACCGTAATATCCTTGGGCGGATGACAGCCGACAAAATTTAACTCAACGGGTTGTCCTGCTTGATGCAATGCTTTTGCTACATTAAAAACAATGTCCCCACCTTTACGATGCCAATGTTTTCCTAAAAACAATAATTTTACTCGATCGCGGGGACGCAATTTTAACATGTGCTGAATATCATTTTGCGTGGGCGCAGATTGGAGGTTGGCGCCAAAGGGAACCACTTTGACTTTTTCTTTAGGGACCCCATAAATTTCTCGCGCACTATTTGCTGCCCAGTCAGATGAAAAAATAGTAAGGCTGCAACGAGACAAACATTCTCGAGTAATCGCGTTGCCTTGTTCTATTGATGATGCAGAATGACTAGAAAAGCCGGGATAAAATCCAAGCAGGCTTGCGTAAAGACCGTCAGTCCATAAGAGGATAGGTTTTTGACTTTCAAGATAGCAAATAGGATTTAATTGAGGGGCTAAAATGGCATCCACGCTGCATTTTTTTAATTGTCGCGCCGCTTGCAGAGAATAATATTTTGCTGCGACCACATTAAATCGCGGACTTTCGCGTTGGTTGCAGAAAGTCTTTTTGAAGGTTTGTTTTAATTTAAAAAAAGGCGGAAGTTTACGGGATAAATTTCCAATATAATCGATTTGTACGTCTTCTTGTTGAAAGGCATGAGACATATAAAAAGGCGTGCCCGACCAATTGAGAACATCTTTTGCATCAAATGTGGTGGCATAAGCAAGCTTCATGAAAAATCCTTAAAATGAGTTGGTTATAGCAGGTTGTTTTGGCGTGCACAAGTCGGAAGATATCTTCATAATTTTAAGCCTAGGCGTAGTTGTTGCTATATCGAGCTTTTTCGATTGAAGAATATTTTAATCTCTCGCAATCCATGTGTTAAAATTCCTAAAAATAGAGATGTGAGAGCTATATAATGCATATACTTAAAGTGATTGCTGATCCATTGGGAAAAATCCGCTGGATCGATGCCGTGATTCTTTTACTTGGCGCCGTAATGATTAATGAGTTTTATGTTGCACTTGCAATGGGTTCTTTTGATCCAGCAATATTTTCTCAACATACCATCGATTACGCTACCCATAATAATGCGCCGAATGAGTGGAATCAGGGATTAATTTGGCTTGCAAAGCATAGCGTACACTTTGTGCCATTACTATGTTATTTTTCTGCAATTTCAACGGTTCTTCTTATGTTGTTAATTGTAAGGGGTTTAGTGGCTTTAGGCGTTTCAATTTTTTTCTTTATTTTATGGGTAACTCAATGGGCTTATCCAGGCGCTTGGATCTTTGAATTTTTATTTCCAGCTTTATTTGGATTATGTGCAGCGCTTTCAACATTACCCGAATTGATTCATCCGGATAACTGGATGCAACGTTTATTAGGGCCGCGTTTTTTTGGAAAATTAAAGTTTCGTTATCGATTTTTAATCGTTATTATTTCTTCTTTAGCGCTGTGGTATGTTATTAATTTATCTTTGAAACCTCACTATCTTACTGTTGCGTGGCACTCTGCATTAACCTTTGGAATTTTATTCTTACTGTTAGCCTGTTTTGATTACATTCGTCCTAAAGAACATATTAAAAACTATAAAAAAATTGGCTTATTTTATAGATTAGAGATATTTCCCTGGTTGGATTTAATGACGATTATTGTAGGCGCAATGTTAATTATTCAAGTTTATTCAGATATTGCTGTTCATTGGTTTACTGTGAAAGGCTATTCTCATCTTATTTCAACTTACATTGAAGGAACCAACGCGCCAGAATGGATGAAATATATTTTAGAATGGACAAGACAACATGCAGCAACCATGATGCCGATCCAATTTGCATTTGAATCGATAGCTGCGATTTTATTTGTGACCTTTGTTTTACGATTTCCCTTTGTCTTATTGATAGCAATATTCTTCACTATCTTAATGTATACTGAATTTGGCGTACCCGCTCGTTGGCCGGCACATCCTAATGATCCGCATACATGGACATGGGAATTGATGTTCGTTACGTGCGTTACGTATTTCATTGGTCTTAATCAATTTGCAGCATTCATGCAAGCTAAAACGTGGAAAGCACGCCTTTTAGGCAATCGTTTTTTTGGAGATCTGGCTTTTAGATGGCGAGTCGTGATTGCGATGATTGGCGGATTGAGCTTAGGCCTGGCAGGTATTGCTACCCATGTGTTTGGCGCAGAATATCGCATGATTTCCTTGGCAGCGGGAATAACATTCTTTTTGTTATTGCTCATACTAGCTGTTATTGATTATAGTCGACCGTGATTGCTCTGGATTCATACGTAGGTCCTCATTTCAATCGCACCCAATACTCTCGAAACTTTAACTATGGTAACATACCCAAATTTTTCCGTACCTGGAATAGGATCCAATATGAAAGTGACTAAGGCGATTTTTCCGGTGGCAGGTTTAGGAACACGGTTTCTGCCTGCGACTAAAGCAAATCCTAAAGAAATGATGCCCATCGTCGATAAGCCCTTGATTCAATATGCTGTTGAAGAAGCGGTGAGTGCTGGAATTACCGAATTAATTTTTGTAACCAGCAGCAGTAAGCGAGCCATTGAAGACCATTTTGATTCTAATTTTGAATTAGAATCAAACTTGCTTCTGCGCGGTAAATTCGATTTATTGGAGATGGTCAGAGATATTTTGCCGGAAGGCATATCATGCGCCTATATCCGCCAACGCTCTCCGCAGGGACTCGGACATGCTGTTCTGTGCGCCAAACAATTAGTGGTCAATGAACCTTTTGCGGTATTACTGGCAGATGATTTGATTGATGGCGGACAAAAGAGCTGCTTACAACAAATGGTTGATGCATTTTCCAAGACTCAATCAAGCATCGTTGCAGTTCAGCGCATTGCCCCTCATGAGACAAAAAAATATGGCGTTATTGATAGCATTGCTGCAACAGATACCTTGACCGCAATAAAAGGCATTATTGAAAAACCCCAGCCGCAAGATGCACCTTCTAATCTTGGAGTGGTTGGGCGATATATTCTGACACCGCGTATTTTTCCCCTGCTAGAAAAAACAAAACGTGGCTCAGGAGATGAATTGCAGCTAACTGATGCGATTGCTGCGTTATTACAGGAAGAAACAGTGCATGCGCTGAAATTTAGCGGAAAACGGTATGACTGCGGAACCAAATTAGGTTATTTAGAAGCGACTATTGCTTATGCGCTGAAACATCCTGAAGTCGCACTGGATTTTAAACTCTTATTACGAGAGTTAGTCGAATGTGTAGGATAGAATCAATCCGCTCTAGATTATGTAATGCTTATTTTATCGCGGGATTTTTAAGTATTTTGTTATCGGGGTTGGCAGCTTTTAGCACTTCAGTAATTAATCCAGATGCTATTTGTTATTTGCAAAGTGCAAAGACCTTTCCTTTAGGGTTTATGAATGCGGTCCACGTGTGCGGTCAGGCAGCATGGCCCTTTTATTCTATGCTTATCTTTGGCATGGTCAGCATCACGCATCTTTCATATACTGCTGCGGCTTATGTGCTGAATGGTCTTTTTAGTTTAATTTCTGTGGTGACGTTTATAGCAATTGTCCGATTATTTACGATATCCTCGCGCATCATTGGACTTGCAGCTTTCATTATTTTATTTGCTCATATGTTTAATGATCTTCGCAGCGAAATTATTCGTGATCATGGTTACTGGGCTTTTTACTTAGTCTCTTTATTTTTTTTCCTGCGCTATTGGCTTTCATCAGAACGATTTTATTTTGCTGTGCTTTGGGGTATGGCACTCATCGCAGCGACATTGTTTCGGATTGAGGGCGCTATATTTTTATTGTTACTGCCGTTAACTGCTTTTTTTATGCCGCGGTTGAGGGTTGGTGCGCGCATTCATGCATTTTTACAATTAAATATTTTAACTTTTATTGTAATAGCGTTCATGATTTTCTGGATTTTATTGCACCCAGCCTATTCATTCAGCCGGCTGAATGAAGTGCAATTTCAATTTTTGCATGGGATAAGCGAACTGACTAAAAATTACAATCTTGCATCGCACGCACTGGCTCTGCATGTATTAAGCGTATATTCTGCTCGCGATACAGGACTTATTTTGTTTTGTATGTTGGTCGGCTGGTACATCACAAATGTTATCGGAAATGTTTCTCTTATCTATGCAGTACTCATCGGCTATGCTTGGTATAAAAGAATATCTCCCTTTAAAGAGATGCGTGTTGCTGTGTGGATGTATATTGCGGTCAATATTCTGATTACCGCTGTTTTTTTGATTGATCATTTATTTCTTGCTAAACGCTATCTCATGGCATTGTCTTTGGTATTCATGTTATGGGTGCCTTTTGCTTTAGACGATTTATTAAAACAATGGGCTGTACGGAAATGGCCTGTTATCGCCGCTGTTTTTTTTATCGTGATATTCGGGATAAGCGGTGTTGTCCATTTTGGGTATTCAAAACAATATATTCGTGATGCAGGAGATTGGCTGGCGATTCATACGAGAGAACATGCAAAAATTTATAGTAATGATATTCAAGTTTTATATTATTCCAATCACTTTGGTAATAGCATTTTTGCGAAGGCAGATGAATTTGCGGACATCCATAAAATTGCAAATCATCAATGGCAGCAATATGATTATCTTGCATTACGGACTAACAAACATCATTTGGCCGTAAACTCTCCTATCTTAGATGAAATAAAACAAAAACCCATTGTCATATTTCATAATAAAAGAGGTGATTTTGTTGCAATTTACCAAGTACACACAAATGGGTCATGAAATAACGGAGCGCGCATGCAAATTACAGTGATTGGTGCAGGATATGTAGGTTTGGTAACGGGAACTTGTTTTGCAGAATTAGGTAATCATGTGACATGTGTTGATGTGAATAGAGAAAAAATTTCAAATTTGAAAAAAGGAATTTTACCGATTTATGAACCAGGATTAGACGCCATGATTGTATCGAACATGGCAGAAGGGCGGTTACATTTTGCAACTTCACTGAAAGAACTGACGGCAGAGCCAGAAGTCGTTTTTATTGCGGTAGGCACGCCTAGCGATAAAGAGGGTGCTGCAGATATGCAGTATGTGTTACAGGCTGCGCATAACATTGGTGCGCATATCAAAAATTATTGTGTCATTGTAGATAAATCCACAGTGCCTGTCGGTATAGCGGATGAAGTCAAACAAATTATTCAAGAGGGTTTAAAAAAACGTAATGTCGCTGCTAAATTTGATGTGGTCAGCAACCCTGAATTTTTGCGGGAAGGTGCAGCTATTCGTGATTTTATGCAGCCTGATCGTATTATTATTGGCTTAACTTCAAAGAAAGCAAAATCAATCATGTTAGATTTATATACGCCCATTTTGCGTAGTCCAGAAAAAATCTATTTCATGAATGTGAGAGATGCTGAAATGACAAAATATGTTGCAAATGCAATGCTCGCAACAAAAATTTCTTTTATGAATGAAATGGCTGTCTTGTGCGAACACATGGGTGTTGATGTTGAAAACGTTCGCTTAGGGATTGGTTCTGATTCAAGAATTGGGAATGCATTTATTTATCCAGGGTGTGGTTATGGCGGTTCTTGTTTTCCTAAAGATGTTAAAGCGCTGGTTAAAATGGCAGAATCAAATGGGGTTGATCCCATGGTATTACGTGCCGTTGAAGACCGTAATCGACATCAAAAAGAATTATTGCCGAAAAAAATCATCAAAAAATTTGGTAATGATCTATCTAACATTAAAATTGCTGTCTGGGGTTTGTCATTTAAACCGGACACGGATGATATGCGGGAAGCATCATCCGTCGTGCTGCTTGAAAAATTAATGATGCATCATGCAACGGTCGCGGCTTACGATCCAGTTGCAATGCCTGTTGCCCGTGAAATATTACCCAAAGAATGGTTTAAAACAAAAAAATTGCATTTGGCAGAATACCAATATGATGCACTGAAAGAAGCGGATGCATTAGTGTTAGTGACCGAATGGAAATCTTTTTGTTATCCTGATATTGCTGTCATGAAGAAAAATATGCGGCAGCATATTATCTTTGATGGGCGTAATCAATATGATCCCAAACAAATTAAAGAAGCAGATTTTGAATATTATGGGATAGGTAGAGCTTAACTAGGGGCTGTTGACAATTGAAATTTTTTAATCATTTTAGCGTCAAACACGCTCTCCTTGATCGAGTTTGACTCTCAAAAACGTCCTGTTTTTTCGTAAAATGATTAAAAAATTTCAATTGTCAACAGCCCCTATTATTTTTTTCCACCCACATCTGTGTTGCACCAGCAACAGCCGCTGGAATGCTGATTAAATTTAAAAAAGGAATCAGCGTCATAATCAATGTGACTGATCCAAAACTTAAAGATAATAAACGATGCTGTTTTAACCAAGCCTGCACAGTTTCAAGAGGGATGCGGTGATTGTCAGTTGGATAATCAAGATATTGTAATGTCATAAACCATGCGTTAAATAAAAACCAAATGAACGCGGCAAAAATTTGCAAGATAGGTATCAGAAAAAAAAGCAGCAGTACAATTGCACGCGGCACATAATAACCGATGAGAGAAAATTGCCGTTTGAGTATACGTGGTATGTCAGTCAATACTTCAAGCCCTTTTTTTTGCGGGAGTGGTTTTCCTGTGAGATAGACTTCTATTTTTTCAGCCAACAAACCGTTAAAGGGTGCAGCAATGATGTTGGCCATTGCCACAAATGTGTAAACAAATATTAATAAGAAACCGCTTAAAAAGACTATCCAGAGAATAGCGCTTAACCATTGTAACCAGGAAGGCAGATAATGATTTAACCAATGGTTGAATCCAGTTAAAAAATGCCAAATCACTAAAAACAATCCGATAAATAGAAAAAAATTAATGATCGCAGGAATAATGACAAAACGTTTTAAGCCGGGCTTAAAAAGCAGTTTCATCCCTGAAAAAAAATAATGGACACCTGATAGTGCGTCATTTTGCATTTAAGATTCTTTATTAATAATCAAAAATACAGCGCCTGGGCCCCTTAGGATATTCAACAATAAATTATCTTGGGTGTTGCCGGCAATTTTTTTAAGATCACCAATCGACGTTACTTTTTGTCGATTTGCGGAAGTAATAACATCACCTGGACGTAAATCAGAATGCCAAGCATTGCTGTCTTCAGCAACCGACACAACCATCACGCCTTCAACATTTCCATGAATAGGGCTTAACAGTGTGAAATCTTTTAAGCCGACACCATACAAAAACGGATCCATTTGCTGACTGTCTTGTTCGCGTTTTTTAGGATCGGATAAAGCGGCTGTTAACATGAGCGGTTTATTATTTCTTAAAACAGAGATCGTTGCCTTTGAATCAACACGAATTAAACCAATCGTATTGACTACATCATTCGCATTTTTAATATCAACTCCATTGACGGAGGTAATAATATCGCCGACTTGCAAACCGGCTTTCTGCGCAGGAGAATTAAATATGACTTGCGTAATCACAGCGCCTTTTGCACTGTCTACGTTAAAAGCATTAGCTAATTCAGGTGTCACGTCTTGTGCGCCAACACCTAACGTACCTCGGCGTACATTGCCATAACCAATTAATTGCTGCATCACGCTGTTTGCCATATTAGAGGGAATAGCGAACCCGATGCCTATGCTGCCGCGGTCTGGCGCTAAAATAGCAGTGTTGATACCCACTAAATGGCCATCAGTATCCACTAAAGCGCCGCCGGAATTACCGGGATTAATGGATGCATCAATTTGAATAAAGTTTTCATAATTTTCAATGCCGAGAGTACTGCGGCCCAATGCACTGATAATTCCGGATGTAACACTTTGGCTTAAGCCAAAAGGGTTTCCAATGGCGGCAACGAAATCGCCGACTTTTAAGTTATTGGAATTGCCCAATATAATGGCCGTTAAATTTTTGGCTTGGATTTGCAGTAAGGCAATATCAGATGCTTTGTCCATCCCAATTATTTTGGCGGTAAAATGGCGGCCATCGCTTAATGTGACAATGACGCGTTCTGCATCATCGACTACGTGAGCGTTGGTTAAGACATAACCCTTGTCTGCGTTAACAATGACGCCTGAACCGACCGATAAAAATTTATCGGGAACTGCTTCATTATTTTGTCTATTTTTTTCTAGTTTGCTTAAAGTCGCAAGATCAGTAATTTTAATTTGGGCGCGGATATTAACCACAGCAGGCAGCACCTTTTGTAACATAGGCGCCAAGCTTGCATTTAATGTTGTGCTCGCGACACTGCTTACACCTACTGTATAAAGAAGTAAGGCAAACAAAATAGGTATCGTTTTTTTCATTGTGAACCCCTCTAAATAAAGCATACCTGATTATATCTTACTCAATCATTTTGTACTAATCCAAATTAAGCTTGCCATTCTGCCAGTTTTATCACTATCACGCCGATAAGAGAAAAATCGCTCTTTGTCAGTATAGGTGCAATGATTTCCCCCATAGATTTCGTCGATACCTTGCTTATGCAATCGTAACCTTGCCAGTAAGTAGAGATTAGCTAAAAAACGACCTTCATTGGGCGAGGGTAAAAAAGCTTCTTTTGCTCTAGGATTTTCTGCTAAAAACAGGGTGCGTACTTCATCCCCTACTTCAAACAGGGTTGGGCCAATGGCAGGGCCAAGCCATGCTAAGATATCTTTTGGACTAAGACCCATCGTTTTTAACGTGTTTTCAATGATGCCATTGGCTAACCCTCGCCAGCCGGCATGGATGGCCGCAACATGAGTAGCGTTCCGATCACAAAGTAACAAGGGTAAACAATCGGCGGTGAGTACCGCACAAACCACGTTAGGTTGATCCGTAAAAGAAGCATCAGCTTCTTTCGATGCTGCATCTAATGAGGCGCTGACTGTAATGGTGCTGTGGGTTTGTTTCAACCAAATAGGATCACTCGGCAGGTTAAGCCCTGTTTTTAATAATTTCCGATTGTGCTCCACGAAGGCCGCCTGATCTCCGACATGTTCAGCTAAATTAAATGAATGGTAAGGGGGACGGCTCACGCCGCCTATCCTAAGGGTCGTACAGGCTTTAATATTTGAAGGAGCAGGCCATTCAGGTTGAATGATGTTTTGCATCAGCTTTTAATACCTCAATTAATTTTTGCATATCATCCGGCAAAGAGGCTGTAAAGCGCATCTCTTTTTCAGTGAGTGGATGAATGAGCCCCAGTTCTGCTGCATGCAATGCCTGGTGTTTAAACGTGCGCAGCATTTCAATGAGTGTTTGGGAGGCACCTCGCGGAAGTTGTAACCGTCCGCCATAGGTTTGATCACCTAGGATTGCATGTTGAATATAAGCCATATGAACACGGATTTGATGGGTCCTGCCCGTTTCTAGTTGCACTTTAATGCGGGTATGATGACGATATTTTTCAACGACCCGATAATGGGTGATCGCATTTTTTCCGCTGGGGTTTACAGCCATTTGTTTGCGTTGAATTGGGTGGCGGCTGATGGGTTCATTGATAGTGCCGCCGCTGATGAGCACGCCATTAACGATCGCTTGATAAATGCGTGCAATCGAACGCGCCTTCATTTGGCGAGATAAATGAATGAAGGCAGGCTGAGTTTTAGCAATAACTAATAACCCTGATGTATCTTTATCTAACCGATGAATCATTCCCGCCCGTGGTAATTGGTTTAAAGAAGGCACGTGATGCAGGAGTGCATTGAGTAATGTATTGGATGGATTTCCGGCAGCGGGATGCACTACCATACCCGTCGGTTTGTTAATGATTAATAAAGCATCGTCCTCATGGACGATATTTAAAATAATCGGCTCAGCTTGCCATGGCCCCCACGTTTTTTGGGCAGCATGAACCACGATTTCTTCGCTTCCTCTGACCAAATCACGCGTTTTTGGTTGTTGATGATTGACTAACACAGCACCTTCTTTTATCCATGTTTGAATTTGGGTGCGAGAAAAATTCGGTAATAGCTTAGCCAATGCTTGATCTAAGCGCATCCCCTTTAAATCTTCGGGAACGGTCAGTGTAAGATGAATTTTTTCGGTCATTGAACCACTGCTCATTATTTTTATCACGTGAATGATGACAAATTTTCGTTTACAATGCACGCCATAAATCGGATAGGTTAGGTTGTTTACTATGAAATCTATAATAAAATTATTGGGCATTCTCATTTTTTTATCTGCTTTACTGACAGCATGTTCTACGACGACAGACCCAGCTGAAGCTTATAAAGGCGAATCGGCGGCGCATATTTTTCAACAAGGCGAAATCGCCTTGCATAAGGGCAACTATCAAGAAGCTATTAAGCGTTATGAAGCATTAGATGTGCAATATCCTTACGAACAGAATACTGAACTTGCACAGTTACATATTATTTATGCTTATTACATGAATAATGATTATGCATCAGCAGAAGCGGCAGCCGATCGTTTCGTGCAAGCGCATCCTACCAATCCGCACATCGATTATGCTTACTACATGCGGGGCCTTGCAGATTATTATCAAAATTTAGGCGTATTTGAGCGATTATTTGCTGTAGATTTATCAACCCGTGATTTATCACAAATTAAAAAATCGTACGGAGATTTTGCGCAAATTGTTAAATCTTACCCAAATAGTGCCTATGCACCTGCTGCACATCAGTACATGGTTTATTTAAGAAATATTTTGGCAGATCATGAATTAGAAGTTGCGGAATATTATTATAGCCGTGAAGCATATGTCGCATCTGCTGATCGAGCAAATTTAGTCGTACGTCATTTTGAAGGCGCGCCTGCTGTGCCTAAAGCGCTGGTTGTGATGATTAAATCATACCGTGCATTACATCTCACTCAAAATGAACAAGAGGCATTGCGGGTATTGCAATACAATTATCCGAATTCAGTTTATATGCAGCAAGCCATTCTGCCAGATAAACAATAAACTAGGATTATGATTTATATCCCGACGTAATCGGATACCGGCGGTCACGGCTAAAGGCTTTGTGATTAATACGAATTCCAATAGGCGCTTGGCGGCGCTTATATTCGTTTTTATGAATTAAGTTCACCACTTTTGTGACGATGTCACGATCAAATCCCAAGGCGATAATCGCTTCCAGACTTTGCTCTTGGTTCAAATACAATTCTAAAATTTTATCGAGAATATCGTAAGGCGGCAGACTATCTTGATCCGTTTGGTTGGGCGCAAGTTCTGCGGTAGGCGCACGCGTCAGTGTGGTTTCTGGAATAACAAAATCACGCTGATTACGAAAATGTGCTAAGCGATACACAGTCGTTTTTAAAATGTCTTTTAACACCGCTAAACCGCCGGCCATATCACCATATAATGTGGCATAACCGACAGCCATTTCACTGCGGTTGCCGGTCGTTAAAACGATTTTGCCAAATTTATTAGAAAGCGCCATCAAGAATACGCCGCGGCAGCGCGCTTGAATATTTTCTTCTGTCACATCCGATTCTTTTTTAGCAAAAGGTTTTGCTAAACTTTCCAAAAATTCTTTAAAGACCGGTTCAATGGAAAGGGTATCATATTGAACGCCTAAGTTTTTGATGAGTGCTAAAGAATCCTCTATACTTTGTTTAGAGGTATAACGCGATGGCATGATGACTGCATGCACTTTATCTTTTCCGAGCGCATCCACTGCAATGGCAAGTGTTAAAGCAGAATCAATACCGCCTGATACACCAACGAGCGCGCCTTTAAAATGATTTTTTTGAATATAATCATGCACGCCTAACACTAAGGCGTTATAAATGCGCTCATCTTCAGAAGGCAGTGTAACAATAGCGGATTCAAGATGAGCTTCTGTACTTGAAATAGTAATATCAACTGGTAAAAGTGCTTCAGATAAAAAACCTGCGTGCTGACAAATGTTACCTTCTGGGTCAATGGCCATTGATCCGCCATCAAATATTAATTCATCTTGTCCACCGACGCAGTTGACATACAAAAGAGGTATATTAGCGGATTTTGCTCGTTTCGCTAATACCAAATGGCGCTGCTCATGTTTGGCAATTTCAAAGGGGGATGCATTCGGTATCAAAATAAGGCGCGCACCTTGATTAGCCAGTTGTTGAGCGGGAGATGGATGCCAGAGGTCTTCGCAAATCATAATGCCAACAGGTATCCCGTGAATGGGGACAATGCAAGAAGAATTTCCAGCCGTAAAATAACGACACTCATCAAATATCCCATAGTTCGGCAAAAATTGTTTTGCGTATCGTCCAATGATTGTGCCGTTGTATATCACAGAACATGAATTAAATAATCCTTGCGATGTTGCATGCGGATGTCCTATGACACAGTAAATATTTTCTATTTTATTTTTAAAAGTATTGAGTGCTTCATTTGCATCATCAATAAAAGATTTTCGAAACAATAAATCTTCGGGCGGATAACCCGTGATGCTTAATTCCGGAAAAACAATCACATCAGCACTCAATGAATCGCGTGCGGATATGGCGGCATCCATCAGTTGTTTTAAATTTCCCTGAATATCACCGACAGTGAGATTAAGTTGAGCGAGAACAATGCGTAGTTTTTTTGCCATTTGTGATCAACCTATTCTATCACTAACAATTCATAATGATTATAATCTATTTGCACATAGTCTACGATGGTACCAGTATTTTGGTTTAAGGTATCAATATCCTTGCCGCGCAAAACTACCTCGCTTGTTTCAATTTGTGTCTGATAAAGTTTGGTTTTAAGTTTGCCTCGATATTGCATACGAGCAATGATTTCCTGACCCGTATAACAGCCTTTGTTGAAGCTAACGGCATTTAAGGCTGGCAGATTTAGTTCATGCGGCAAGAATTTTTCTGATGTTTCGGGGTAAATCGCGGGTATTTGTTGAAGAATATCTTGTTTTTTCCATTGTTCAATTGTGCCAGTAAAAATCTTTTCATTTGCCCTGCTTATTTTTAAATAACGGGGCAAGGCGTAAGGAAGCTTAATGAGAATATGGGTGTCAGAGGTGTATTGCTCATCCGTTTTATGGGGATAACTGTCTATGGCCCCTTCATAACCTATTTGATATAATTCATGACTTGCATCGCTTAATGTTATTTTAAAAAATACCGCATATTTTTGTAATGCTTTCATCGCAATAGGAATAAGTTCGCGCGGCATTTGTAGATAATAATTCTCGCTATATAAAAATATCCGAAATAGACTAATGATGCGTCCTTGCGGATTACAATGGGCTCCCACGCGTGATTGCGAAGAGGTCACTTCTTCAAGATTACACGTCAATTGTCCTTGTAAAAATTTTTTAGCGTCAGTACCCGTAATTTTGAGCAGCCCTAGATGAGTTAAAGCAGTCGTAGTGTGCATATGAGTATAGGATATAGTTAAAAAATTATTATAATACAGGATCAGCAGCAGGTATATTGATGAATAAAACAGCATTGATTATGGTTGATTTACAAAATGATTTTTGTAAGGGGGGGGATTTGGCAGTTCCTGATGGTGATGCGGTTATATCCAAAGCAAATCAATTGCAGCCTTGTTTTGATCTAGTGGTTGCAACCAAAGATTGGCATCCGGCTAATCATATGAGTTTTGCTTCAAATCACTCGGGAAAGCGGGCGGGTGATACCATCAAAGTGCATGGTTTATCACAAGTATTATGGCCGGATCATTGCGTCCAAAATACTAAGGGTTCTGAATTTCATCCTGAATTGAATACAGAACATATCCAACACATTTTTCATAAAGGGACAGATCCTTTTATCGATAGTTACAGCGCTTTTTTTGATAATGCGCATTTGCGTTCGACTGGACTTGCGGATTATTTAACTCATGCGAGCGTCACAGAGATTTATATCATGGGATTAGCAACAGACTATTGCGTTAAATATTCTTGTTTAGATGCAGTGCCGCTCAATTTTAAAGTCCATGTGATCCAGGATGCTTGCCGGGGGGTGGAGTTAAACCCAGGCGATACTGCAAAAGCCTTGAAAGAAATGCAGCGGGCAGGTGCATTATTAGTAGATGCTAAACAGTGTTTGCTAAAAACCAATCGATAATTTCTAAAGGATGATGAATGTAACCATCAGCCCCCCAGGTTTCGGGGCGTTCGGTTTCAGGGATGTATCCATACAGTGCAGCAAGTGAGCGGCTGCCGGCTGCTTTAGATGCGCGAATATCAATTTCTGAATCGCCGATGTAAAGGCAATCACTCGGCGCATGTTTGAGTAAATGACACGCGTGTAAAATGGGTTCTGGATGTGGTTTCCGTTTTGAGAGTGAGTCACCGCTGATGATGCATTGGGCGCGCGGCTTAAGATTAAGGTGCTTTGCTAATTGTTCAGTATAGTGCGCAGGCTTATTGGTCACAATTCCCCAAGGAATATGATGTTTTTCTAAAAATGAAAGCGTATTTTCCATTCCGGGAAATAAACACGTCGTCTTGATTAAGTAGTGTTGGTAAAAAGTTAATAATTTTTCACAAAGTATAGGATAATCTTCATCAGTCGTCTCAACATTCATTCCTAATTTCAGTAATCCTTTGCAACCGCTTCCAGCCGCAGGCCGAATAGCGTGTAATGGCAAAGACGGTTTTTGATATTCTTGTAACAAGTGATTGAGTGCATGACTTAAATCTTCTGCCGTATCAAGGAGTGTGCCGTCAAGATCGAATAAAACTGCTTTTATGGAATTCATTTTTTCATGTGTACCATGTAGTTAACAGAAACATCTTTAGTTAAAAAATAGGTTTTCGTCAGTGGATTATAAGCTATACCTATCATGTCAATGACCTGTAAATGCGCTTTTCTCGCCCATGCGTTTAATTCACTGGGACGGATAAATTTAGCAAAATCATGGGTATTTTTAGGCAGTAATTTTAAAAGATATTCAGCACCTATGATGGCGAATAAATAAGATTTCATATTGCGATTTAAGGTTGAAAAAAAAAGATCGCCATTGGGTTTTGCCAAATCAGCACACGCCTGAATAATCGACAATGGATCAGGAACATGTTCTAGCAATTCAAGACAAGTGACGATGTCATAGTGGGCATGTTGCTTATCAGCCATTTCCTCAGCAGTGGTCAGTTGATAATTGATTTGTAAGTGGTTTTCATGTTGATGAAGTTTGGCAACATTAATCGCCTCTTCACTCATATCAATGCCGGTGACGTGTGCGCCTGCTGTTGCCATGCTCTCTGTCAAAATGCCGCCGCCGCAGCCAATATCAATCACTTCTTTATGAGCAAGAGAAGTTTTTTGCTGAATATATTGAAGCCGTAACGGGTTGATGTCATGTAATGCTTTAAATTCACCATGGAAATCCCACCAGTGATGGGCAGAATCACTGAATTTGGCAATTTCACTAAGATCAACATTTTTCATTTAAAACACCATTGGGCGATTAATGTCAGGTGGTCCCCACCAAACCCGGCGTCCCGCGGCCCTCTGTTTTTAGAGGGTCCGCGGGATCCAGTCATCTTTTGATGTTTCTGGACTCCGCGAACAAGTCGCGGAGCGTAGTGCGTTGTGAGTATTTTATTAAATAATAAAGGTTATTTAACTTATCATGTTACCAATCACAAGTTAAATAATAATTTATCAGTGATTCTAGCTTGAACTCCTGATAATTTACCTCTTGTTGTTCGCTCGCGTTTATGTTTATCATATCACCCTGTATTAACTTAATTTTTTAAAGGGAATCTTTATGAAAACGACGCTTTTAGCGGCTATGTTAGTTGGCTCGGCTCTGGTTGCGACCACCGTACTGGCTGACAACTCAACTAGCTCTACAACAACTGCAACCCAATCAGGCACGGCTACAACCACTGATACAAATACCTTGTCCTCCAATAATGCTGCTACCACACCGCCTTCTTCTATGAGCGGCACAGGTCAAGTATCAAAATAACGTGTTAATTGTTTTAAAAAGCCCTGCATTTGCAGGGTTTTTTTTAGGCGTGCTTAAATTATGATGATAGAGAATGGTAACCATACCCCTACTTATTTGCAGGATTATCAGGTCCCGGATTATCTCATTGATACCGTGGATCTGGTATTTGATTTACAGGAAGAATTTACGACAGTCACTGCATCCCTCGCTGTATCCTTAAATCCCGCAAGTGATAAACCTTCAAGAGATTTGATATTGTCAGGCGATGGGCTTTTTCTTGAATCGGTCATATTAAATGGGAAAAAATTATCGGCTCATCAGTTTGCACTGACCAAAGATACCCTCACCATTTTTTCTGTCCCAAAAACATTTGCGTTAGAAATAGAAACGCGCTTAAAACCCGAAGAAAATACGGCGCTCAGCGGATTGTACAAGTCTTCTGGTAATTTTTGTACGCAATGCGAAGCGGAAGGATTTCGCCGCATCACTTATTTTTTAGACCGGCCTGATGTGATGGCGCGATACACTACAAAGATTATTGCAGATAAAAAACATTATCCCGTTTTATTATCCAATGGAAATTTGATCGCATCGGGAGATGCAGGAGATGGCAGGCATTGGGTGAAATGGGAAGACCCTTTTAAAAAACCCAGTTATTTATTTGCCTTGGTTGCGGGCAACTTAGATTGCGTGGAAGATTTTTTTGTGACGCGATCAGGTAGGCGGGTGACTTTACGTATTTATATGGAAAAAGGCAATCAGGATAAATGTGCTCACGCCATGGATGCCATCAAAAAAGCGATTGTCTGGGATGAAGAAACTTATCATCGTGAATATGATCTTGATATTTACATGATTGTTGCGATCAGCGATTTTAATATGGGCGCAATGGAAAATAAGGGATTAAATATTTTTAATACCAAATATATTTTGGCAAAACCTGAAACTGCAACTGATATTGATTTTATACATGTCGAAAGTGTTATTGCGCATGAATATTTTCATAATTGGACAGGTAATAGAATCACTTGTCGCGATTGGTTTCAATTAAGTTTAAAAGAAGGGTTGACTATTTTTCGGGATCAAAGTTTTACAGCGGATACAACCTCAAAAACAGTGGCCCGCATTCAAGATGTTGATTATTTGCGTACGGTACAATTTGCAGAAGATGCAGGGCCTTTATCGCATCCTGTGCGGCCTGATTCTTATATCGAGATCAATAATTTTTATACGACAACAATTTATAATAAAGGTTCTGAAGTCATTGGAATGATTAAAACCATTGTAGGCGATGAATTATTTTATCGCGGCATGGATTTATATTTTGAACGCTTTGATGGGCAAGCGGTCACTATCGAAGATTTTGTTAAAGCGCATGAGGATGCATCAGGTATTGATTTGAGTCAATTTCGTTTATGGTATAAACAAGCGGGCACGCCGATTTTAGATGTTTCTGATGAATATAATGAGGAAGCAAAGAGTTATACATTACACATCAAACAAACATGTCCGCCAACACCTGATCAACCACATAAAAAACCTATGCACATTCCAGTCAGTATGGGTTTAATAGATCAAAGCGGTAAAGAGTGGGCGAGCGAAGTGTTGCAAGTCAGCCAAAAAGAAAATACATTTCTTTTTCCGAACATTCCTACGCGCCCGGTCCCTTCTTTGTTAAGGCATTTTTCGGCGCCCGTTAAAATAAATTATCCCTATCAAGATCAAGATTTGGCGTTGTTATTTAAATATGATACTGATTTATTTAATCGCTGGGAGGCAGGGCAGCGTTATGCGCTCAATGTGATGCTGCGATTAATAACGGATTATCAAAAAGGAAAAACATTAAAAATAAGTGATGAATTGATTGCTGTTTTTCAACATGTATTAGAAACGATGCAGCATGATCCGTGGGTTTTATCAGAAATGTTCAAATTACCGGATGAACAATATATCGCTCTTCAAATGCAGGTAGTCGATGTCGATGCTGTTCATGCTGTGCGAGAAGCTGTACTTTTTAAAATAGCGGATGTATTAAAAAATAAATTTTATGAAATATATACGCGGTTGCATGAGCCTAAAAAACCGTATGAATTTTCGATATCATCGGTTAGCAAACGTTCTCTTAAAAATCTTTGTTTGACATACTTAATGGTATTAAAAAATGCTGAATATACACAAATGGCTATGCGGCAGTTTCAAGAGTCATTATCATCTAACATGACAGATACGATGGGTGCACTAAGGGCACTTTCGAATGCTGAATGTAAAGAGCGCGGAACAGCTTTAAGTGAATTTTATCACGCATGGCAGCATGATGCGTTGGTGGTGGATAAGTGGTTTGCCATACAAGCGGCATCCAAATCAGAAGGCACATTTCAACATGTGCAAAAATTATTTCATCATAAAGCTTTTGATATTAAAAATCCGAATAAAGTGTATGCACTGCTTGGAACATTTGGTCATAATCCTATTCATTTTCATGCAAAAAATGGTTCAGGATATTCTTTTTTAGCAGAAAGAGTGCTGCAATTGGATGCATTGAATCCACAAGTTGCGGCGCGTATGTTAACACCTTTATCTGACTGGAGACGGTATGATGAGGGAAGACAACATCTGATGCGGGAACAATTGGAATTATTAGCTAAAAATAAAAAACTCTCGCCGGATGTTTTTGAATTAGTCACAAAAAGTCTTAAGGATAAATCATGAATAAGAAGACACGTGTAGAATCTGACAGCATGGGCACAATTGACGTGCCTGATCATGTTTATTGGGGAGCGCAAACTGAACGTTCGCTGCATCATTTTGCGATTGGCGAAAATACTTTGCCAAAAGGATTGATTTGCGCATTTGCCATTTTAAAAAAAGCGGCAGCTTTAACAAACCAAGAATTGGGTTTACTGCCTCTCGACAAAGTAAAATTAATTACAGCTGCAGCAGATGAAATTATTGCAGGTAAATTAGCGGACCAATTTCCACTTAGAGTGTGGCAAACGGGCAGCGGCACTCAAACGAATATGAATTTAAACGAAGTGATTTCTAATCGCGCCATTGAAATGGTGAAGGGTGAGCGCGGCAGCAAAAAACCGATTCACCCGAATGATGATGTCAATCGTTCCCAATCGTCCAATGATACGTTTCCAACAGCCATGCATATTGCGGCAACCGAGGGCATTATTCATCATTTGATACCCGCGCTTAAAGAATTACGTGATGCATTAGCAAAAAAACAGCAAGCTTTTGCAAAAATCATCAAAGTAGGGCGCACACATTTACAAGATGCAGTGCCTCTTACATTGGGGCAAGAATTTTCTGGATATGTCGCTCAGTTGGATGCTGCATTACGTTGTATTGAAGCGACATTACCTGAGTTGTATGAATTAGCATTGGGGGGTACTGCGGTTGGTACGGGAATTAATTCTCATCCACAATTTGGGATAAAAGCGGCTCAAAAAATTGCTGAATTAACGCATCTACCGTTTGTTTCTGCGCCGAATAAATTTGCAGCGTTAGCCGCGAATGATGCATTTGTGTTTGCGAGCGGCGCATTAAAAACACTTGCTTGTGCATTAATGAAAATTGCGAATGATATTCGTTGGCTGGGTTCTGGCCCGCGATGCGGGTTAGGTGAATTGATTTTACCTGAGAATGAACCCGGCTCATCAATTATGCCAGGTAAAGTAAATCCGACGCAGTGTGAAGCAATGACCATGGTGTGTGTGCAAGTCATGGGAAATGATACGGCGATTGGTATTGCATGTTCGCAAGGCAATTTTGAATTAAATGTATTTAAACCCATGATCATCTACAATTTTTCACATTCACTCATGTTATTGTCTGATGCGATGCATATGTTTACGACCTATTTGGTAAAAGATTTAAAAGCGGATGAAAAGCGGATCAAACAATTTGTCGATAATTCTTTAATGCTTGTGACAGCGCTCACACCTAAAATTGGCTATGACAAATCAGCGGAAATTGCGCATAAAGCGTGGCATGAAAATATGAGTTTATTAGATGCTTGCCTTGCTTTGGGTTATTTAACTGAAAAAGAATTCAAAGAACTGGTGTGTCCGGAAACAATGATTGAGCCGCGATAAAAGACCGGTGACAATTACCTATGAACGCTTTTAATTATATTAAATGAGATGAAGAGGTTTATAGAGACCTTGATGTCGCTATCGCTCCCATCAAGGCTACTTGCTAAACGACACCCACGTCCCCCCAACCCCCCGCAGTCGCCCCCGACGGCCTTTTT
>CAZUQP010000038.1:0-11206 GCA_964622455.1 uncultured Coxiellaceae bacterium | reverse complement strand
TTCAGAATACGAAACATCATGCCGAATTAAAAATTTTCTAAACTCATCTTGAAAGCTTTGTTGTTGGTGATGAATCTGTTGATTTTGAATATAGCTTTTTATTGCGGTTAAAGCCGATTGACTCACGCTAAATGCACCATGGCGCGCTTACAGCGCTTGGTGGTGAGTGAAATTAACTCCCAGGGTTACGGCGCAAAAAACGCGCCTAACCCTGGGCTAAATTAGTTTCAGGGCCGTAGGCTCTGAAAACACGAAAACTTGCTACAATAAATTCGACAGTCAATGTCAGATCAAGTTTAGATTTTTACAATTTTATACAAATCCTCCCTAACCCTCATTTTTCAAAGGAGGGGATATATTGGAGGCAGCAATTTTTCAAGCTGCTGTTTCAATTTTTCTTGTGTTGTTTGTAATTCTTCTAAACGCACACGTTCTTTAGTTACAACATCTTTCGGTGCGCGGTCAATAAAATTGGAATTTTGTAACTTTGCTTCTGCACGTTCAATTTCTTTTGTAAGCTTTGCAATTTCGCGATGTAGTCGTTTGGATTCTTCCGCTTTATCAATTAAACCCGCCATTGGAATTAATATTTCTAATTCACCGACTAATGCAGTGGCTGATTCTGGTAGGGTTTCATTAAGCGATCGAAAACGCATGCTTGATAATTTTGCGAGCGTCTGAATAAAATCTTTCAAATCCGAAACACGTTTTTGGTCAAGCGTACTTCCTTTATTAAATATCACATCTAATGATTTAGAAGGCGAAATATTCATTTCGCTTCGAAGAGTGCGGATAGCGATAATAATATTTTTAAGCCAATCAATGTTTGCTTCAACGGGCGGATTTTTTAATGACGCATCAATAGTTGGATAAGGCGCTAGCATAATCGTTTTTCCATGAATGCCAAGCAGCGGTGCAACGCGTTGCCAAATTTCTTCAGTGATGAACGGCATAATCGGGTGTAACAAACGTAATATTTGCTCTAGTACGGTGAGCAATGTATAACGGGTACCTGATAATTGTTTTTCTGTGCTTTCAGGCGAATTTAAAATCGGTTTCGATAATTCTAAGTACCAATCGCAAAATTCATTCCAGATGAATTCATAAATGGCTTGCGCTAATAAATCAAAACGGTAAGTTGAGATGGCATCGTGAGCCGTTTCAATAGTCGTTTGCAAGCGCGATAAAATAAAATGATCAGGAAGTGAGAGTTCACCCGGAACAATTTCTTTTCCTTCTGTGTTCATGAGAACATAACGCGCAGCGTTCCATAATTTATTGCAAAAATTGCGATATCCTTCTAAACGGCCTAAATCAAAACGAATTTCACGGCCATATGATGCTAAAGCACAAAATGTAAAACGTAATGCATCTGTACCATAAGCATCAATACCTTCTGGATATTCAGCGCGCGTTCTTTTTTCAATTTTTTCTGCCATGGCGGGCTGCATTAAACCATACGTGCGCTTTGTAATTAGTTTATCAAGTGAAATGCCATCAATTAAATCCAGCGGATCAAGCACATTGCCTTTCGATTTTGACATTTTCTGGCCTTCGCTATCACGAATAAGGCCTGTAATAAATACTTCTTTGAATGGAACAGTGCCCGTAAATTTTAAACCGAGCATAATCATGCGTGCGACCCAGAAAAAGATAATATCAAATCCGGTTGCCAAAACACTGGTCGGATAAAATGTGTTGAATTCGTTTGTTTTTTCAGGCCATCCTAACGTTGAGAAAGGCCAAAGGGCGGATGAAAACCAAGTGTCTAATACATCTTGTTCTTGCGTGAGTGTTATGGAAGAATTTAATTGATAACGTTTTCTGACATCCGCCTCATCATGACCAACATACGTATTTCCTTTTTCATCGTACCAAATGGGAATGCGATGTCCCCACCAAAGCTGCCGGCTAATACACCAATCTTCCACATTGTTTAACCATTGAAAATAGGTTTTGGTCCAATTGTCTGGCGTAAAACGTATTTTTCCTTCCCGAACAACTTTTATCGCAGGTTCGGCAAGCGGTTTCATTTTCATGAACCATTGTTGAGTGAGGTAAGGTTCAATGATAGTGTCGGTTTTTTCACCGCGCGGTATTTTTAAGCGGTGTTTTTCAATTTTTTCGATTAAACCTAAAACTTCTAAATCATGAATGATTTTTTTGCGTGCTTCGAAACGATCAAGTCCTTGATACGCTTTCGGCGCATTTTCATTGATAAAAGCTTTGGGCGTAAAAATATTAATAGGCGTTAATTGATGACGTTCGGAAACTGCATAATCATTAAAATCATGAGCGGGTGTGATCTTCACACAGCCGCTGCCAAATTCTTTTTCAACATATTCATCAGCAATGATAGGAATGGTGCGCCCCGTTAAAGGGAGTTCAACTGTTTTACCAATCCATTGGTGATAACGTTCATCATCAGGATGAACGGCAATGGCCACATCACCCAGCATTGTTTCAGGACGGGTGGTTGCAACCGTCATATAACCATTTTTGTCAGTCAATGGATAACGGATATGCCATAATTTTCCTTCTTCCTCATTATTCACCACTTCTAAATCAGAAATTGCCGTGAGTAGTGTCGGATCCCAATTGACTAAACGCAATCCGCGATAAATTAATCCTTCGTTATAAAGCTGGATAAATACTTCACGCAC
The DNA here is from genome assembly GCA_964622455.1 of uncultured Coxiellaceae bacterium. Classification (GTDB taxonomy): domain Bacteria; phylum Pseudomonadota; class Gammaproteobacteria; order DSM-16500; family DSM-16500; genus CAZUQP01. The sequence continues at coordinate 8,543 of CAZUQP010000038.1, read as the reverse complement.
TGCGCGTGAGAGTGATTCATCTAAAGTGAAACGTTCGCGCGACCAATCAAGCGATGCACCTAAGCGGCGTAATTGTTTCGTGATGGTATGGCCTGATTCTTCTTTCCATGCCCACACGCGCTTCACAAATTCTTCACGCCCTGCATCATGACGTGATTGTCCCTTTAGCATGAGTTGACGCTCAACCACCATTTGCGTGGAAATACCCGCATGATCAACGCCCGGCTGCCAAAGCGTATTATCGCCACACATCCGGTGATAGCGAATTAAAACATCCATCAACGTAAAACCAAAACCATGTCCCATGTGTAAACTGCCGGTGACATTCGGCGGCGGCAGCATGATGCAATAAGGATCGCCTTTATTTTGCGGAGAAAAATACTGGTTTTTTTCCCAAGTACGATACCAGGTTTCTTCAATTTCTTTTGGGTGGTAAGTTTTTTCCATAGATTAATTTTCTATTGTCTCTAATTTGTGGGTGGTGATAGCAAAACCTTCTGCTCGATAAAATCGATAACGCTCGCGCCCTTTTTCTTCTGCTGTTTGATTGCGCGCGACCAATTCTAATACGCGCATAAATTGCGTATAAAATGGCGGCACCGCATTGCTTAAATTAATCAAAACATCACGATGTTTTTCAGGGGTTACGTTAAATCCAATTTGGATAGGAGGCACAGGTTCTGGTCCTTCGCCGTATAAATTGTGCGGTAAAAAACTATCGTCTCGATAAGTCCATAACAATTCATCCAGCGTATGCGCATCAGATTGGTTCTCTGCGTGAACATAGATACGATGATTTTGCTTGTAGATTTTTTCAATCAAGCGGCATGCAAAGGGGAAGCATACCGTGTCTGACAAAATATAAAAATCTACCTTAGGCATATTATTTGCACCGATTTAATAAAAACTGAGTTAACAAAGGCACAGGCCGGCCGGTAGCATAGCGATCAGCAGCGCCACCCATCATAGCAGCGGTGCCGGCAACATCTAAATGTGCCCAATGAAATTTTTTCGCAAAACGCGATAAAAAACAGGCGGCAGTAATGACACCTGCTGTGCGTCCGCCCACATTAGACATATCAGCAAAAGGGCTTTTTAGTTGTTCTTGATATTCTTCCCACAAAGGCATTTGCCAAGCACGATCGTGAATTTCTGTGCCGGCAGCTAAAAGTTCATCTGCGAGTGGTTGATGGTTACTGAGTAATCCGCTGGCATGATATCCTAGTGCAATCACGACAGCGCCTGTCAAGGTTGCAACATCAATGACAACACTTGGATGATAACGTTCAGCATAAGTTAATGCATCGCATAATACTAAACGGCCTTCTGCATCGGTGTTCATGATTTCAATCGTTTGACCAGACATGCTAGTGACAATATCTTCTGGTTTGACAGCAGTACCGCTTGGCATATTTTCAGCAGTTGCGATAATGCCGACAATATGTAAAGGAAGTTTTAATTCGGCAGCGGCCTTCAGAGTGCCTAGAACAGTTGCCGCACCGCACATATCATATTTCATGCCAATCATCGCATCGGCAGGTTTAAGAGAAATTCCTCCCGTATCGAAGGTAATCCCTTTACCAATGAGAGCGATAGGATTTTGTTTTTTCCTCGTCCCTTTATATTCAATGCAAATGAGTTTTGGATCTTCAGGGCTGCCTTTAGCGACCGCTAATAGAGCGCCCATCCCTAATTTTTGCATATCCTGCTTTTCTAGTACGCGTGTTTTGATAGAGGAGTATTTTTTGGCGAGCGTTTTAGCTTCTTTTGCAAGATAAGAGGGGGTGCAAACGTTGCTCGGCAAGTTCGCAAGATTTTTTGTGTAAGTGGCGCCCGTTGCAATGGCGGCCCCTTGTTTGATCGCTTCGTTGAAGAGTTTGGGCGTTATTTTTTCGGCGCAGAGATAAATCTCTTGTAGCGAGGGTGCCGCTTTTTTTTCGCGTTTAAACTCCGTAAATTGATAAAGCGCTTCTCTACTCACTTGTACGATTTGTTTGATTTTGTCGGCCATCGTGTGTTTTGCTAAAGACAGCTCAGAGAGACAAAGTAAAATATTCGTTATTTTTAATGTGCTTAATGCTTTAATGCTGCTCGCAATTATTTTTCGGTAGGAAGCAAGATTAAGTTCTTTTTCTTTGCCGCAACCGACCAAGAGAACACGTTCAGCCTTAATGTTTGGAACATGATAAAGCAATACTGTTTGACCTATTTTAGTAGGCGCATCTCCTTTTTTTTGCAGCTTAGTCAAATATCCCTGGCTGATTTTATCTAACTTCCGGGCACTTTCACTGAAGACAGGGTCTTCATACACGCCAATGACTACACAGTCAGCGGGTGTTTTTTCAAGGGCGCCATTGTCAAGTTGAAATTTCATGTTAGCTCCGTAGGCCCAAATTAGGTATAATAAAGGCCGATTTTATAAGAATGTTCATCTTAGCGAAAGCATTAATGATTATTTCCCGTTATCTTATTAAAGAACTCCTCAATTCACTGCTTGCGGTGACGTTTGTCTTGTTATTGGTTTTTTTAAGCCAGCAATTAGTGCGCTATTTAAGTTATGCAGCATCGGGAAAGATAGCAGCCAATATCTTATTACAAATACTTGCCTTTGAGATTCCTACTCTATTGGCTTTGTTATTGCCATTAGGTCTATTTTTGGGAGTGCTTTTGACTTATGGCCGGTTATATGCTGACAATGAATTGCGGGTATTGCATGCTTGCGGTTTAAGCTCGAAACATCTAATACGCATCACCTCTCTGCTTGCTTTTTTAGTCATGCTCGCACTCATGGTGTTGATGCTATGGTTAAATCCTTCCATTATAGCAAACAAGCAGCAAACACTGGCTTCAAATTCTTCTGATAATTTATTAAATACATTAATGCCAGGCCGTTTTCAAGTGAGTAACGACGGCAAGCGCGTCATTTATGTAGAAAAAATTTCGCGTAGCCATAAAAAGGCCAGCAATCTTTTTGTCGCTGAACAGGGGAATGCGCCTTCAGAGGACAGTAACATGCCTTGGATGGTGATGTCAGCCGATAATGGCTATCAAACGGTAGACCAGACGACCAAGCAATCGCTAGTAATTGCTGAAGAAGGTTATCGTTATGAGGGAATGCCGGGTCAAAAAAATTATAAAATTATTCAATTCCAAAAATACACCGTGCGGGTGCCTAATATCACTTTAAATGCACAAAGGCAAATTCAAGAAGCGATGCCAACAAAAGCGCTTTTAGCGCATTATCATGATGATCCTGAAAATGCATCAGAATTACAATGGCGTATTGCTATTCCATTATCTGCTTTTTTGCTGGCTTTTTTAGCCATCCCTTTAAGCAAGGTGCCGCCACGCCAAAGTCGTTATACGATGTTGTTGCCGGCCATTTTAATTTATGTCGTGTACATGAATTTATTATTTGTCGGACGTAATTTAATTGAGCAGAAAATGATATCAGACATGATTGGATTATGGTGGGTGCACCTTTGTGCATTGGCTGTCATTATCAGCGCTATGTTAATACAGCGGGTGAGAGGCGTATGATAAACATTTTACCGCGCTATATTGCAAAAACCGTTATTTTATCGACTTTATTAGTCATGTTGGTCGTGATGGGTATCGCTTATTTTATTAATTTGTTAGGCGAATTGCGTGACATTGGTGTCGGTGATTATGGTTTTTTACAAGCTGCTTTACATGCGTTGCTTGAATTACCTTACAATGTGTATGCTTTTTTCCCTATGTTGGTTTTGTTGGGTGGACTTCTCGGATTAAGTATGCTTGCATCACACCAAGAACTCATTGTGATGCGTATTTCAGGGATTTCTATTTATCAAATTACCTACGCAGTATTTGCGGCAGCGATTGTTTTAATTATCATGGGTATTATTATTGGCGAAGTGATTGCGCCACGTACGCATCATCTTGCCGATATTCATAAATCCACATTGCAAAGCGGCGGTCAAGCGGTTGTGACAGCAACAGGACTGTGGGTGCATGAAGGAAATAATTTTATCCATATCGATCGTGTCATGGCGCATCAGCATTTAGAGGGCGTTACGCGTTATGAGTTTAATGCGGAACATAAACTATTAGCTGCTTATTACGCTAAAACAGTTGATTATCAAAATGGCCATTGGCAATTACAGGATTTTACCAAAACGACATTCGCTCCTTTAGATCATACCAATAGCCAACACTTAACGAGAACCACCTGGGATTTAGCATTGACACCGAATATATTAAGCATGGGTTTGATTGAACCTGAAGAAATGCCTTTAAATAAGCTGCTCGAGTTTAATCGCCATTTGGTTAAAAATGGCTTGCAAGCGACTGAATTCCAATTTTCTTTTTGGAAAAGAATTTTTACTCCGTTCACGATATTAGTGATGCTGCTCTTAGCGATTCCATTTGTTTTTACAGCGCCGCGCTCAATTAACGTCAGCAAGAAAATGATTCTCGGTGTTATTGTCGGTTTTGCATTTTATATGCTGGATTCGTTATTGGGCCAGTTAAGTATTGTTTATCAATTGTCTCCTTGGTTTGCAGCGTTGCTTCCAATTGCATTATTGGGTGGAATAGGTTATTACTTGATAAATAAAGTAAAAAATTGATAAACAGACATCGTCTCAGATTTTGTTAATATTCATTTATTATAATATAAAGCTCTTACACGAGGGCTTTATAGAAAATGCAAAATCGAATTCCTGATGCAGAAAAAATTATTAATTTAAAAAAATCAGTAAAATTAGCGCATAAAAATCCGGTGCGTTATTTTAATAATCTTCAGCAAAAACTTCGTTTCATAGAAAAATTACAGCAGGTAGATCCAGGAAGACGCAGTCATTTTATGCAGCAATTTAAGGCTGGCCGGTTTGAACAAATTGCTGATTATTGGGATGCAAGTATTCTTGCATTATCTGCATTAGAAACAAAGCAAATGAGTCAAGATGAAGTATTCACAGTGTTTGAAATTGAGCAGCACGTGCATTCATATGGCAGAAAGTATGTTCAATTTATCTCTATTCTGGATGGGAATCGAGAATTAACTCGAGAGGCGCATGATTATCTTGGAGCGCTTATTGAAAATTGTTACTCCAAAGAATTAATTCCATCTTCTTATCTAACTAAAAATAAAAAAATTAATATACGATCTTTTTTAGAAGGTTTTGTTGAAAATTTAAAACAAGCGCCTAATCGTGCTAATTTGTTTTATGTAATAGATCAAGATCATTTAGCTGAAGATAAACAATGTGATGATGAAGGAGCGTATTCTTTAAGTCCTTTTACATCGGTACGTATGGGATCTTGTATCAGTACGCTGTCTTATACGGCGAGTGAAGTGATCGGAAGAATGTTTCGAGACATTAATTGGAAGAAGAAGGAATATAGGCTCGGCCATTTGGACCTAGAAAACATAAGAGAAGCGCAACGGAAAAATATAAATCTTGCTAGCATGTCAACAGCATTGCTTGAAACCTCCTACCAGGCGGCTGATGCCACTGTCACTCAAAGCGGATTTTCACAATATGATGAGGCTCATCGCGAACAAGAATCTGTCATTCCAAAGGGAATTCGAGGCGCAATTTCAAGAATGATGGATCTTGAGCGAGACATAACAAAATTTCCTTGGTCTAGGCAGTCTTTTTTATTGATGGATAATATGCCTCCTGTAGGTCACATTCCTATTTCAAAAATCAATCAATCCCCATTAGAAGAGTTATTCTGTATTATTTTAGATTATAGTTGTTATCGCCTTGCTTTTCCTTCAAAAGAAAATAAGAATAATACCAGTGTGATGATGTGGATCATGATTATGGATATGGCAGAACAGATGCTTTTTTGGTGCGAGACGTTTGGTATTGATGTGTATGAACAAAATGATCAAACTTTTTGGTATAAAGATCACATGGATTTATATTTAAAGTTACGCGGGGAAGACAATTTTGATCAACTAGATGTGAAAGAAAAAATATTTATTCTTGAGGAGAAATTTCGCAACAATCAAACTGCATTGGACATTAAAAACAGAGATTTATTTTTTAGAAAAAAAATAGATGATCCTTGCAAAAATACTATTTATCTTGAATGTAGGACGGATCAGGAAATGAAAGAACAAGAAAATACGGGCACTTTACCTTGTGTTAAATTCGTAAAAAAGTAGAGAATAATTTTATTTTTCTGTAAGTTTTTTCTTTAATAATTCATTCAATTGCTGCGGATTTATTTTACCACCTGATTCTTTCATCGCTTGTCCCACAAAAAAACCAAATAATTTTTCTTTGCCAGCGCGATAGTCTTCAACTTGTGCAGGATTGGCGGTAATGATTTTGTTAATGAGTTCATCAATTGCACTGGTATCGGTCACTTGTTTTAAACCGTGTTTTTCGATGATTTCATCGACTGAACCTTCTTGGTTCCATAAGTATTCAAAAACAGTTTTAGCAATTTTTCCAGAAATGGTGTTATCAGAAATGCGAAGCAGAAGTGTGCCGAGATCTTTAGGAGAAACAGGGCTTTCGGTGATTTCAAGGTCTCCTTTGTTGAGTGCGGCAGATAATTCACCCATCACCCAATTGGCGGCTAATTTTGCTTGGTTCCCTGATTCCTTGACTACAATTTCAAAATAATTTGCCATGGCTTTACTGCTGACCATGACAGTTGCATCATAATTGCTTAAACCGTACTGATCGATAAAACGCTGCTGTTTTTGTTGTGGCAATTCAGGCAGTGTTTTCCGAATTTTTTCTATTTGTTCATCCATAATACTGACGGGCAATAAATCAGGATCAGGAAAGTAGCGGTAATCATTTGCTTCTTCTTTGCTGCGCATGGGACGCGTTTCATTTTTGTTTGGATCATATAAACGTGTTTCTTGCATGACGCTGCCGCCGCTTTCTATAAGAGAAATTTGCCGTTCGATTTCATAATTGATGGCGCGCTCGACAAAACGGAATGAGTTGATATTTTTTAATTCGGTGCGCGTACCTAATTTTGTTTCTCCTTTACGACGTACGGAAACATTGGCATCACAACGAAAAGAACCTTCTTGCATATTGCCATCACAAATTTCAAGATAGCGCACTAGAGAGTGCAAGGCCTTCAGATAAGCGACAGCTTCTTTTGCTGAACGTATATCCGGCTCTGAAACAATTTCTAAAAGCGGTGTGCCTGCACGGTTTAAATCAATGCCTGATTGACCATGAAAATCTTCATGCAAAGATTTGCCTGCATCTTCTTCAAGGTGCGCGCGTGTAATCTGAATGCGTTTAGTTGTGCCGTCTTCTAATGCGATATCAAGATAGCCTTTGCTGACGATTGGTGATTCATATTGACTGATTTGATAGCCTTTTGGTAAATCAGGGTAAAAATAATTTTTGCGCGCAAAAACAGAATGTTTGTTAATGGAAGCATTAATGCCTAATCCTAATTTGATGGCCATTTCAATGGCTTTGATATTTAAAACAGGTAACACACCCGGAAAACCTAAATCAATCGCACAGGCTTGAGTATTGGGTTCGGCACCAAATGCGGTCGATGCACCAGAAAAAATTTTACTTTTAGTTGAAAGTTGCGTGTGTACTTCTAAACCGATGACTGTTTCCCATTCCATCTTAAAACCCCTCAGGTAGACGTGTGTGCCAATCTGTCACTTTTTGATATTGATGGGCGGCATTTAATAAGCGTGCTTCCGCGAAGTAATTACCAATGAGCTGCATGCCGACAGGTAATCCTTTAGTAAAGCCTGCTGGAATAGATATTCCTGGTAAACCGGCAAGATTCACTGCAATCGTATAAATATCTGATAAATACATGCTGACAGGATCGCTCGTTTTTTCTCCTAATTTAAATGCAGGAGCGGGAGAAGTAGGCCCTAAGATAATATCCACTTGTTTAAAAGCTTCAATGAAATCGCGGCGGATTAATCCACGTATTTTTTGCGCCTTTAGGTAATAAGCATCGTAATAACCTGCAGATAATGCATAGGTGCCAATCATGATGCGACGTTTGACTTCCGACCCAAAACCTTCGCTGCGCGAGCGTTTATATAAATCTTCAAGGTCAACAGGATTCTCACAGCGATAACCATAACGTACACCGTCAAAACGAGCAAGATTAGAAGAGCACTCAGCCGGTGCAATGACATAATACGCAGGAATAGAAAGCGCTGTGTTGGGTAAATGAATTTCTTTGATAATGGCACCTAATTTTTCATATTCTTTGACGGCAGCTTCAATGATTTTTGCAATTTCTTTATTTAATCCTTCGCTGAAAAATTCTTTAGGTAAGCCAATCCGTAATCCTTTCAGCGAATCATTAAGTGTTTTTGTGTAATCCGGCACTTCTTGATTGACGCTGGTTGAATCACGTTCATCAAAACCTGCCATTACATTTAATAAAAGTGCCGCATCTTCTGCTGTGCGTGCAATCGGTCCGCCTTGATCTAAGCTGGATGCAAATGCAATCATGCCGTAGCGTGAAACGCGGCCATAAGTGGGCTTAATGCCGGTGGTATTGGTTAATCCCGCGGGCTGGCGAATAGAACC
>CAZUQP010000037.1:0-4728 GCA_964622455.1 uncultured Coxiellaceae bacterium | reverse complement strand
CGCAACGAATTTAAATATGACACCTATTATGCGTGTGAAGACAAGATAAACGGCTACATCCAGCAAATCGCGTCATGCCTTACACCTTCCCCTTCTGTCCGCAATGCTTATGAACGCATCATTCCACCACCCGCTGCTAAACCAAATTTTGCTGGAAATGCAGCAGTTTTATTTTTCATTCCAGCGGGACAAAATACAGATCAAAACACACTGCGCGAAATGCAATTGATGGCAGAAGTGGAATATTACAAAAATCGTGTTAATGAATTAGAGCGGGGAAAAGGCCCGGGGTGGACATAAACATGCAAAGCAAAGAAGAGTTACGCCAATCTGACATTAATGAGTATCGTACCCATGAATAAAATACCCAGCTGCCCAGCCTGCAATTCAGAGTTTACCTATCAAGACGCTCTACTGTTTATTTGCCCCGAATGCGCTCACGAATGGTCGGCCGTTGCTGAAGAAAAGCCATCTGACGAAATCAAAATTGTGAAAGATGCTAATGGTAATCTGCTGCAAGATGGCGACACTGTAACCGTCATCAAGGATTTAAAAGTCAAAGGCTCTTCACTGGTAGTGAAGGTAGGTACCAAGGTCAAGAATATCAGGCTCGTGGAAGGCGATCATGATATCGACTGCAAGGTTGAAGGGATTGGTCCCATGAAATTGAAATCTGAATTTGTGAAAAAGGTGTAATTAACTGCACTCAAGTCTGATTACTGGTTCCCGCGCCAGATGACGACGGCAGAATACCCTGCGATTGCACTTCATCAGCAAAATACTTGATAAAGAATGTCTTGGTAAGCCGTGGATTTTTAATATTCTCCCTGACAAACTCCGCCGTAAACCCACATTTCTTATAAAATTCCGGCGCCTGAAAGGCGCTGGTAACTAAATTAATGTTATTAAAACCTTTACCGGTAAAATGATCTTCAAGCGCCTGAATTAATTTCCTGCCGTAACCTTTACCGCGCTGCGATGACTCAACCCACATATCATCAATATAAATTTCTGAAAAGGCAGTAAACGCATTTAACACACCAATCACATCGCCTGCTTCATCTGAAAGTGTTAGTGCAAATCGTTTGTAGTTTACATCGATCCCATGACTAGATTCATACTCAACCAAATCATTGCGCATAATTTTTCCGATGCTTTCTGGAAGCTCGTCAATTAAGCGTGAGCACGCTATTTGATGGTCGATTTTGCAAATTAATTAATGGTCGAGTCAGTATATGATTTAGCAGGCATAGCATTACATGCCTGCTAAAAACCGTAAAATTTAATCTATTTTTTATTCCGCCATTTCCTTGTCGTTATACAATTTTCGATAATATCGCTTAATTGGTATAGCATTCTGCGATTCAAATGAATTCATTAAATCCTGTAAAAATTCTTGTATACGGACAATTGCTTCATCGCTTAGTTCAGGCATATCGATAATGAGTACAGGCTTATCCACGAGCACCTCCAACTAAAATATTTTTTTGTTTGCGTGATGGCGTTGGAATAGAAAAACATTCAAGAAACAATTTTTCATCTAGTTGTGATTTCTCCTGGCGAGCACCAGCATCAAGCAATTCTCCTGACATAGTGCATAAGATGCGATAATTCCCAGCAGAATGATCACATAATGTTTGCATCAACTCACTTGTCATTAAACGCGGATTGCCAGCGCAGGTTAATAAATGTTGCAGCGTTTGCATTAATAGCGCGACATCAGCATATTCAATATTTAAGCGAACACGGATACGACTGCCTAACGGAATCAATTCATCACGTTGTAGTTTTTCATTCAAACGCTGATCACCGGCTAATATCACGCTCAGCAATACATTAGAATCAAAGTGCGCGCTTGTTAATAAGCGTAATTCATTCAATACACAGGTTGGCATTTCTTGCGCTTCATCGATAAATAATACCGGACGTAATAACGTATTCTTGACATGACTGATCCAGCGTTCACGCAAACTCTTAAACCCGTTCCAGCGATTGTGCGCATGAAGGGGAACGCCAAAGATATCACCTAATTCTCGATAAAAATCAGATAACCTTGCGGACGAATGTGTCAGTATGCCAACTTGAACATCCCGAATACGACTTAATCTTTCCGATAAGATGCGTAATGCAGCACTTTTTCCGGTTCCTGGGTCGCCTGAAGCAAGCGAGAATCCACCGTCTTGAATTAAATTATTTTCAATCCGCCAACAAAAATTTTCAAGCGCAGGGTAAACGTATAATGCCTCTGTTGGTATATCGTGTTTGAATGGATTGAATTTTAAGCCGTACAAAGCAAGCAGTTTTTTGTTCATGGCTTTTTTTCCTCATTTTTAGTCAAATAGGCGGGTGGTAAACCCGTTGCTGCGTACTCAGCCATCAATTTTTTTAGTAGTGGTGCTATGCCGTCGGGTTGTGATTTTTCTTGCGGCGGCTGATCTTGTGATTGATTTAACGTGCGTCGCAAACCACTGGCATTATCGGATTTATCTTGCGGATACAATGTGCCAAGACAAGTATTGCTATGCGGATCAATCAGTATTGCGTGACTTAAATCCCAGCGTACGTAACGAACATATAACACATGCATGTGGCGATATTGACTCGGCACTTCAAAGCGACAACCATGCAATGTAAATGTTCCATCAGAGTGACGTTGCTTGCGTTTGACTTCTTCACAAAAAGCATTTTTTAAAACAATAGTCTCAGGGCAAGGTCTTCCAACATTTGGCGCATCTAAATATCGTTTCATGGGTGTTGATAAAATTTCAGAATGAAATTTATGATGGTATTCAAACTCTACCCATGCAATGGTTGCATCATTTAGCAACGATAACGTGAGCTCAGTTTCACCCTCAAGCATCGCCATGAGACGACCTTCGACTTGTGCCCATAGCACTTCTTGCTTTGCATTTTGATACGGACTATAAGGCAATGTGGGTTGATGTAATATTCCGAAACGTTCTAATCCTTGTGTGAATTCGGCTGATATCATGGCAGATCCGTTATCGCTCATGAGCGCACGCGGTATTCCACGTTTTTGTAAAGCTTGCTGAAATCCATGAATGAGAGACTCTGCGGTTTCATCAAGATACCATTGCGCATGACAAACTAAACGAGAATGGTCGTCCAATATGGCAAGCAATAATGGCTTGTACCATTTACCATTTTTTCCTAATATTTTTCGAGAACCGTGATGAAAATCGAGATGCCATAAGCCATGCACATGATCGACTTCATAGCTCCTAACTTCGCGATGTTCCAGCCGCGCTAAAGCTATTTGTGCTCCCTCTGTATGCCGTTGTTTGACAACACGTTGTTTGCGTAGTCCATTGGCTTGCATGTAACGATGGATAGTGCTGTACGATGGCATCATTCCTAATGCGGGTTCTTTGTTGACGATGACAGCGAGATTATCGGTGTGTAATTGATAACTCCAACCCGGATGTGCACGATGTTGTTGCTGTATCACTTGTTTTAATTGGACGCTTAGTGTTCTTGAGTGGTCAGCATCAGTGCGGCGTTTATTACGCAGTATGCCAACCGGATCAGCATGACGTTTTGCCAGATAAAACCATCGCTCGAGAGTAGACGCACTAAAACTAACAGCTTGACCTGTCATTGGGTGACGCCATTGTTTTTTTGAAAGCCCCTCTAACGCTAATTTTAATTCCCCGCTTTCAGGTGGTGCTGATAGCAGTGGACCAATAATCGAAAAGCGAAAGCGGGCCCAGCGTGCCTGATGAGTATCAGCATCATTTTTGTCAGTCTTCATACAAACTCCTATCAAAATAAAGAAGTTTGCAGGCTACGTGAGTGGGTTGTTTGCTTAAAGTGGCATACTCTGCGGATTATTTTCCTCCTTTACACAGCGCGCAAAATGCCGCCGGTCAGCGGCGACAGAAATCGTAATAAAAGCTGCATTTTTTCTTCTAATAATCCTTTAAATACAACTAACAATGCACGTGGACAGCGATAGATTGATTCGATAGTGGTAAAAGCAATGCCTTTGTTTTGCTGCCAAAATTGTGTTGACTCAAACGAGTCGCGCCACCACCTGCGCCAACGCTTCCAAGTAGATTCACTTACTGTTATACCAAAGTGTTGTTTCACTTGCCGAAGACGACGCTCATTAATTCCCAGCATCAATGCTGAGATCAGCATGAACAATGGCGCAGGATACCAACGTCGACCGAAGAATCGAACTGACGGCGGTGTTGTTCTTTTGCGACATGCGTTACAGCAAAGGCTAAATCGTTCATCATAGTGATGACGAAATTGCGAAAGCAGACCGAAAGGGCTGCGAGGATAATTGGCTTTGTGCAACTTATTACCGCAATAAATACATCCTTTCTGCAGCACTTCTTTGGCGATTTCTTGATCAATCGTAATTAATAATAAATGAAATTTGGCACTGGATATAAATTTATGAGACATTGTCATTCTCTTTCTGGTATGAGAACCGAAAGAGAAACCCCTATTGAGTTTTTAATCAAGCTCTTTTAGGGGTTTTTTATTTGTCCATCAGATAATGTGATTAAAAACGGGAGTTAATGCATTAGATAATGTGCTGAGGCTGAATATGATTCCAACTTTTCAGCCATTTCACAAGCAAACTCCTGTATTGATCGTTTTTTATTGTGATTAGCTTCTAGACTTAAATTTCCAATCAACTGTTCCAAATCATAGCTATCCAGACAAATATGAATAATATTTTCTTTATTAGGCTTA
>CAZUQP010000036.1:0-7768 GCA_964622455.1 uncultured Coxiellaceae bacterium | reverse complement strand
CGTGCTGTTAAGGTAGGGGGGGGGGGGGGAACAGTCGTGCTATCTCTTCCCCAAGCTAATGGTATATCGAGCAAAAACAATATCAGGATAAATGTTTTTAATTGAGCCATTATTTAATCCTACACTATACCTCGTGTTTTTTCCACGGCCTATTCGTAATCACCTCTGTACATGACAAAAAATATAACCGTTCGCCCTGAGGAGGCGTCCTGAGCTTGTCGAAGGGCGCCGTCTCGAAGGGCATTTTTACAATTAACTCGCTGATAAATATTCAAAAACATATAATCTCGATCGACTAAGAAAGGGATTATATGGAACATATCAGCGAGCTGGGAAGCAGTTTAAACGGATATTTTGGTTGGAACAAAGGCAAGAATCACCTGCTTTGTTAATATGTTGCTGGGGTTATTCATCACGCGAACCATTAATTTAAATAAGCTAGCTTGTGTATTTGTGAGTAATTAAAATAAAAAAACATGGAAGACCCGCAGTTAGTTTATTTCGATATGGGTTGGATTACATAACAAATGCGGTAATGAAAGTATTTTATCAACCGAACTTGTTCAAAAAGTGTTTGAGTAAGATTAATAGCATGGAGAAAGACAATGTTTTGGGTATACATGCTGAAATGTGCAGACCAGAGTTATTACACGGGTCACACAGATAATTTAGAAAATCGTCTTATACAACACCATCAAAGGATGTACCCTACTTGTTTTACAGCAACAAGACTGCCGGTTCAGTTAGTATTTTCACAAGAATTTGCTACACGAAAAGAGGCACTGACTTCCGAGATGCAAATAAAGGGTTGGAGTCGACGGAAAAAAGAAGCATTGATCAGAGGTGATTGGCAAGCATTGTCAACCTATGCAAAAAGGCGAAAGAAATTTGATTAAAGATGCCCTTCGAGACGGCGCCCTTCGACAAGCTCAGGACGCCTCCTCAGGGCGAACGGTTATATTTTTTGTCATGTACAGAGTGTAATCACTTGAGATAGAATAAACCTTGATGAAACACAAAAAAGTTTCATCAAGGCTACCCAATAACTATCGATGGAGCACTGAGCCAACGTTCCTTCATGTTACGACATGTATTTTTACGATGTTATAAGCGGGATATCTTTTTCTTGCATCCGTTTTTTGCTAACAGCTTCATTAAGTTCTGCTTCAATTTCCTCAACAGTCGGTAAATTTGTTTTGAGCTCTTTAGGTAAGGATTTTGATAATGTATATTCAGATACACCAATGGGCACTTTTACACTTCGCAAAGCATATTCTACGATAATTTTATTTTTTGATTTGCATAACAGAATGCCGATTGTTTGGTTATCGCCTTCTTTACGCATGAGACCATCCACTGCTGCAAGATAAAATCCAAGTTGACCTGTATGCTCAGGATTGAATTTTCCAGCTTTTAATTCCACAACAACAAATGCACGCAAATGTAAGTGATAAAAAAGTAGATCAATAAAAAATTCTTCGTCATCAAAGGTGAGCGGAACCTGTGAACCAACAAATGCAAAACCCTGACCAAGTTCAAGTAAAAAATCACGCACATGCGTGACTAACGCATTTTCTATTTCTCTTTCATGCGCGCCATCCTGGATCGTTAAAAAATCAAAATGATACGGATCTTTTAAAATTTCGTTGGCTAAATCGGATTGAGGAATAGGTAAATGTTCGTGATAATTGGTGATTTTTTTGTGAGATACCGCTTGACGATCATACAAACCACTTTCTATCTGCATTTCTAATATAGCTCGGGACCAGCCATTTTTAATAGTTTGCTGGGCATACCACTTTCTTTCCGAATCATTTTTGACCATCTGCATTAGACGAGTAATATGCCCCCAAGGTAATTGCGACACAGCTTGTGTCGCAATTTGAAGGTCAGGATAAAAGGTAGCGAATTGCTTCATTCTTTGTAAGTTACGAACAGAAAACCCCTGTATTTCAGGGAAATTCTGTCTCATATCATGGGAAAACTGCTCCAAAAAATGGTCGCCCCATTGATAAGATTTTTGTTTCTTGATTAAATCGGTACCCAATTCCCAATAGAATTTAATAAGCTCACTATTGGCAGCCAATGCCGCACGAATTTGTGCTGTTTTTAATCGGTCTTTTATCCCATTCAAAAAATCTTTGTAATTCTCATCTAGATGTAAGGATTCTTTTTTTTCTTTAAGCTGTTTCTTCATTTGTCATTTTTCCTTTTTCTGATTTTTCTTTTAAATAGATTATCTGAATCACTTCAGCAGATTTCTTGGTTGTGATAAAGTACGGCGCAAATCGTGCAACGTAAATTTAATGGTTGATTTATTGATAATTTTTTCCATCGCCAGGAAAAACATATTTCGCGGAAGACATTGATTGGGGGGGGGATTTCAATATATCATAAACAAAATCAGAAAAAGGTAAAACATGTTTTTGATAATTTTTAGAATAAACCTTGATGAAACACAAAAAAGTTTCATCAAGGCCACCAAATAACTATCGACGAAGCACTGAGCCTGCTTTATCTGGAATAGTGACGATCATATAACACGAACTGCATCCCGACGAAACGCAAGTCACACTATTAGGCGTTGTGACTGCACTGCATCCGCCTTGTTCACCATTGCACGTACAATCGAACTCTCCCGTAATGCCTCCCCTGCCTCCCCGCATACGAGCAAGAACACTGCTATTTGATTTCTTCTCGAACACGTAGCCTTTTTTTAATATTACCTTGTTCTTATGAATGATCACGCCTTCTGGCGTTTTGCCTTTGACCTGAACACGAGAATTAACCTCTGTAGCGGATAAAGCGGAATTGATGAATAAACCGAATAAACAGAACAACAATAATAAAGTACGCATACTTCCTCCTTGAAATCGCAAACCCTCTAGATATTACTCCAAAATGCTGCTTACTCTCCAGTATTTTAAAGTAGTGGCGATTCCCGCTCCGGAGCGGGAATACTCAAGTTTATTTATACTGCTAGTTTAGATGCAAGTGTCTCAAACATCTTTTAGCATCCCCTATCCATATCCCATCGGCTGTGAAATAATATATTGAAAGATAGTCATTCACTACAATCAACAGGGATATTGAAGTACGTGATATGAATACTAGCACTCCCCCAGCAATAGAAGCTCGGGCATTCCATCTTGAAGACATGATGAGAGACGGTGTCATCGTATTAAAAGAAAGAATCCCCTATTCAAAAATACTCCTACTGATCGAAGAAATTAATAAAATAAGAAAAATTGTCATGGCGAAAATCTCTCATATGGATCGCCCTCTCAAAACATATTCAGATATCACTGAAAGACAATTAAACCGCCTAGATTATCGCTCTGGATTTACTGCAGATATTTTTAATGAAGTAGCTGTTCCTATTATCCCAATTGTTAAAGAAATTTCGCCTCTCATCGATTTTAGACATTACTGGGGCGCCATCCCCTCGTTAGGCGGTTCAGGGCCAACTGGTATGCATCGAGATGTCTATCCCATTTTAAATACATCGGATGGAAATAATTTAGATTCATTTGAAACTGATTTACCGCCTTATTATTTAACCGTATTTATCCCGCTAGTTGAAATCACAGAAGAAAATGGGCCGACTCAATTTATCAAAGGCAGCCATCGAAAAAAAAGAGTGGACGAAACGACCGCAGAAATATATTCACCTTTATTATCACCAGGCGATATCATTATTTTTGATGGAAGAACATTGCATCAAGGCACACCGAATAAAACACCGCATGAAAAATTAATTGCCTATATGACATTTGTAGCAAATTGGTATCATGATCAAACTTTTACGATCAATCATTATTTATTTCCGGAATTATCTGTCACGGGACGCTGAGTAATTTATTTTTTGATATAAAGTGCCATCATAAAACATATAATGATTTCCACGTGCCGATTGATAAAATCCTACTTTTGCACCGTGAATATTATCTTTTCCCTTGACACGATAATTATCTTTCACATAAATGACATCATATTTTATTTTCTCTGGGTTTCGAATAATAATGAAATCTTTTCCGACAGTGAAAATTTCTTCTAATATTTTTTCGTTGATTTTAACTCGATGGTAACTTCCCTGATATTCATCAGGAATTTCTCTTTTTTCAACGAGATCCTTAAAGTTGGCAATAAAATTTTTATAAATTTTCTGCGTATATTCTGGCACAGTATCAAAGTTTAAATATCCCAATAATTGATCATAAATAATTTTATAAATTTCCTCTTCACTATTATTAAACGTCACATAACCTTGTTTAAGCTTGGTTGAATAAGCCCACAAATTACAACCGCTAAAAGAAAGCCCTTCGTACCCATAAATTAAATCATCTTTAGCCATACGAATCTCGATTGTTAACCCATTCATTAAGCGATTGGAAGCAGCGCGTGCATTTTTGATATCAACCATATAATTGAAAACAGAATCATGAATAAAATTTTCTATTAAAATCTTCATATCGTTTAATGTCGTATAAAACCCGTTACTGTAACAAAAATACCCGTGATCTAAAATAGCAATGGAAGGATAGTCATATTGATCAGAAAGATCTTGAATATAAACACCCTCAACTCTTTTTCTCGAAAATACACTTTTTTTTAATCCAAATTTATCGATAATATATTTTTTATAAAGATCTTCCATTCTAACTTCATAGATTGTCTCTAAAAAATAACCCAAAAAAAGAATCGCTATTTCTGAGTAATGAAATTTGCACTCATTCGAGTAAACTGGCGTAATTTTATTGTTGCACCTATATAAAAATGTTTTTTCATCTGGAATGGAATGATGTTTAAAAGGGTGACCCGCATCAACCTCTTCTATTTCTTTTTCTGAAGGATCAAATGTATAAGGCAATCCAGAATAATATGAACAAATATCGCGAATCGAAAACTGGCTGCCAATGAGATTTTGGAAAAGACTTAAGAATTTTTTTGCCGATTGAGTAATCGCTAATGTATCTAAAAAATGATCATCATCTACAATTTTTTCTAATTCATATTTCTCAGAAAGAAGTGATAATGAAACATAAGTAGTCAATAATTTTGTGAAGGATCCCGTGCAATAAATTTTGTTCTTGTCAAAAGATCCAATGATTTTAATTGTCATGATTAAAATCCTGTCAAACTGCGTTTAGCTAGCGTAGATATTTTTTATTTTTCAGGAGGAACTAATAAAATATCCCGGTCAATTTCAATTAATACCCGACTTGCTACCCTACCGATAAAAAGATAATGTTGCTCGGCGTGTCCTTTGGTGCCCATCACAACAAGATCATATTTTTTACTTTTTGCTTCTTCAAGAATAGTCATGCCTGGATAACCCAACTTAATATCATAAGAAATGGAATGTGGCCGCACGTTAGAATTTTTCACAAATTTCTTAAGTTTATCGACAAACATAAAAGTTAATGCGGCTCGCAGTTTCTTTATTTTGTTTTTTATCAAATTATTTTCTTTTTTGATTAAATATTCATATTCATGATCGCCCACATGAAAAATGTGGAAATTATTTTTTGGAAATAATTTAATTGCTAATTGAAAAGCACACTTACTCGCAAAAGAAAAATCGATTGGCAAGAGAATTTTTTTATATTTTTTTTTAGAATTATTTTTAATAATTAAAATTGGGCATGTTGTTTTTCTTGCTGCATATTCTGCGGTTGTCCCTACGAACCAATCATGGATAGAATACTTGCCATGCGCCCCCACGACTAAAAAATCTATTTTATGCTGCTTAACATACTTAAGTATTTTTTTGGCTGGATGCTCTCCAGTGATGATGTTAGAGTGAATCTTAATCTTATATCGAGATAATTTATCTACTTGTTTTTTAAGAATTGATGCGGCGTATTCTTCGGGTGTTACCAATATTTTTCCAGCGGCAGGAATAATTTCTTCTGCAATTTTTTCTAAAAAACCTTTTTTAGCAATATGCAATATAGTTAACTTAGATTTATTTTCTTTAGCAATTTCAGCTGCTCTTAAAATTGCAAATTTCGAACTTTCAGAAAAATCAGTGGCCACTAAAACATTATTTATTATCTTTTTCATCGATTAATTTCCTTATAAAAAATATTACCGCTGAAAAGGCGTAACTACCTATCTTATCCTCACTAATATCGTAACATAGAACCCACTATTACTAAATGAATAGCTATCCCCATAGTATCATTTATAATAACCGAAAAAGGGCGGTTCTTGGAAAGGACTCTAACATGCTAGAAACTCTAATATTTTTTTCGGTTTCATTTTTAATTGGCTTGCTTATTGGGATTGAACGTGAACATAGCCACGCGGAAGGCGTACAAGCCATCGGTATCAGAACATTCATATTATGTGCTTTGTTAGGCACTATTGCTGCGATACTTAATCAGTTTGCACTCACCCTCATCATCAGTATATTTATATTTAGCATTATTTTATTTGGATACTTACGCTCTACTGAAAGAAAAAAAAATGTTGATATTGGTACAACAACAGAAATTTCAGCAGGAATTGTTTTTTGTTTGGGCTATCTGGTGCCTTCCGCCAGTTTGATCGCTATTATCATTAGTGCTTTTGTATTATTAGTTTTACTCGAACGTAAACGATTGCATGTACTCGCAAGAAAAAAATTCAAACCTCATGAAATTGAAGCGGTCATTATTCTTGTTATTTTTACCTTAGGAATCATTCCAATTCTACCCAATCACACGATAGACCCTTGGAATCTTTTTAATCCGAAAAATTTTGGTATATTAATTGCAACCATTGCAGCAATCCAATTAGGCGGATACATTGCGATTCGCCTAATTGGTGAACGTTTTGGAACAGCTATTACAGGATTCTTAGGCGGATTTGTTTCAAGCACTGCTGTGTTCGCTAACTTATCACATACTCTGCGCTTACACCCGAAATTCATCCTTTCTATTATTGCATCAGCACTTCTTGCTGTATTAGCTATGTTAATAGAAATTCTTGCTATTATTTTTGTAGCATCTCCTGTTTTACTTTTTTACATCATTAAACCCGTCTTAGTCATGGGATTAGTCAATATTATTTTTGTTATTTTCTTATTGCGAAAACAAAAAATAAAAGATCACTCAATTTATTCTCTTAAAAACCCACTTAACTTGTTCTCTATTTTAAAAACCTCCATTTTTATTGCTTTTACACTCATTTTAATTGCAATCACGAAGCGTTTCATTGGTAATGAAGGAATTTTATTGATTTCTTTTCTAGGCGGACTTTTTGAAATACATGGAATTACACTGGCCACTGCGCTGCTATATTTGGATCATAATTTAACAAATAGTGAAGCAAGTTTTGTCTTATACACCGCTATATTGGCAAGCTTCGTGTCAAAATTTTTTTTGCTGTGGTCGCTAACACCAAAACGATTCGCTCTGCACACTTCTCTTTTTTTATTTGCCATCACTATTAGCGGAGGAATAACCTACTGGATAGTTTTTTATATGTGATTATATGTAAAAATCTAAACTTGATCTGACATTGACTGTCGAATTTATTGTAGCAAGTTTTCGTGTTTTCAGGCCAACGACTTGAAACCCACATAGTCTGAAATTAGGTTTTCTGTACTACCACACGCTTTGTCTTTTCAGGGCCTACGGCCCTGAAACCCATTTAGCCCAGGGTTAGGCGCGTTTTGTGCGCCGTAACCCTGGGTATTTAATTCATAACCTATCAAAGCGCTGTAAGCGCGCCATCAACTAATAATCCCATACCAACCATCTTAATTTTTTAAGAGAAAATG
>CAZUQP010000035.1:0-42258 GCA_964622455.1 uncultured Coxiellaceae bacterium | reverse complement strand
CCTGGGCTAAATTAGTTTCAGGGCCGTAGGCCCTGAAAACACGAAAACTTGCTACAATAAATTCGACAGTCAATGTCAGATCAAGTTTAGATTTTTACAGATGATTCCACAACGTTTCGGGTATATTTTCTTCTTTTGCAAGCATGCGTGCTGCAACAAATAATACATCCGATAATCGATTAATATAACAAAGTATTTCAGGCGCTATTTTTTCTTCCTGATGTAGTGCAACCAAATGGCGTTCAGCGCGTCTGCAAATAGCGCGCGCTAAGTGACAGGCTGCAGAAGCCCGAGTACCACGCGGCAATAAAAATTCTTTTAAGGGCGATAATGTTAAATTCCATTCATCAATGGTTTTTTCTAAATGTTCAATATGATCTTGAGTGATAAGTAATTTATCTCTTAAACAAAGGGTGCCACCTATATCAAAAAGTGCATGCTGAACTTGATCAAGGCAATGATAAACATCGGCAGCGATATTCAGTTCTGACAGTACACAGCCGATTGCGCAATTTAATTCATCCAATGTTCCAAGTATTTCAACCCGTATTTCATTTTTTGCTACGCGTTTTTTTCCGTCAATACTTGTACTGCCATCATCACCTGTCCGTGTGTAAATTTTTGAAAGTCGGTAACCCATAGAATTGTCCTTCTACTCTTGCGATTTTCGCAGGAAATCTTCATACTAACATTTCATTTGGCCTTTGGTCGAAAGAAAAAATGAGTCCATCATTGCCCTCAGAACAAAATTATCGAATCAGAAAAGCAACTGATTTTGATATCCCTGCCCTGATTATGATTGAGCAGGCCACCCAAGCTGCTCCTTGGTCTGAAGATGTTTTTAAACGGTGTCTCACAGCGGGTTACGACTGCTGGATTTTAGAAGAAAAACCACACACACTGATCGGTTTTATCATGTTATCCATGGGATCAATACATGAAGCTCATATTCTTAATTTAGGTATTGATCCTGCTTTTCAGGGAAAAGGATGGGGACGCTGTTTGCTAGAACATGTGTTAATGGATGCAAAGCAGCAGGGTATCCGCATGATTTATCTGGAAGTTCGTCGTTCAAATCAACGAGCCATTCATCTTTATCAGCAAATGGGATTTGTCCAAGTGGGAGAACGAAAGAATTATTATCCAGCTGGATTAGAGCGTGAAGATGCATTGGTGTTGGTGAAAAATATCTAAGTACTTCTCAACTTGAGCTTTCTCATTTTTTCGTTTATAACTGCGTTTCCTCAAATAAAAAGATAGGGATTATTTTATGCAAAAAACCAAGAAATTTAAATTAGCCGCCTTACTTACATTGATGATGACGACAGCGATGGCGAGCACGCCTACCCCGCATACTTGGCATACGGTTAATTCAAACAATGGTTCCTGGAATGCGCAGTTACAAATGATTAATGAAGAAGGTTCTTTTGTAACGGCCGATGGCGCACCCATCGCAGAATTCACGATTAATCCTAAGCAGCCTGTAGAATATGGTTTTGTCTTAGGCGAGGGCGATGATTTTAATGTGGCTTATACGCTCACATTGACTGAGCAAAATGCACAGAATTCAGCACAATTTGCTTCTAAAACCTGCGTTTTTGTTATTACGGCAGCAAGCCCGGGACACCCTGATATTAGAATATCAACTTATAATGGCGCAGAATGCACTTTTGCCGATACCGGCCGTGGAGAAAACTTTTTTGTTGCCTAGATTAATTACTCATGTCTGATCTTATTAAAGAACTTGAAAAGCGCCGCACCTTTGCCATCATTTCGCATCCTGATGCAGGTAAGACGACGTTGACTGAAAAATTGCTTTTATTTGGCGGCGCGATCCAATTAGCAGGCACTGTCAAAGGACGCAAAGCATCGCGTCATGCAACTTCTGATTGGATGGAACTCGAAAAACAACGCGGTATTTCAGTGACGACATCGATCATGCAATTTCCTTATCGATCTCATATGATGAACTTGCTGGATACGCCGGGACACGCTGATTTTTCGGAAGATACTTATCGCACTTTAACAGCGGTAGATTCGGCGCTGATGGTCATTGATGCGGCAAAAGGGGTAGAGGAACGGACCATTAAATTATTAGAGGTTTGCCGCTTACGGCAAACACCTATTATTACTTTTATTAATAAATTAGATCGTGATAGCCGAAACCCGATCGAATTATTAGATGAAATTGAAACGATTTTAAAAATTCGCTGCGCCCCCATTACTTGGCCGATGGGTATGGGCCGTGATTTTAAAGGTGTTTATCATTTATATGAAGATGCAGTTTATCTTTATGAAGCAGGAAAAAATCACCTCGCGCAGACAGGGGAAAAAATGATTGGTTTCAATCATCAAGAATTTGATGCTCTTTTAGGAGATTTCGCGAGTGAAACACGTGCTGCAATTGAATTCATTAAAGGTGCAGGCCATTCTTTTTCAAAAGAAGATTTTTTAAAAGGAAATTTAACGCCCGTTTTTTTTGGTTCCGCGCTCAATAATTTTGGTGTGCGCGAATTATTAGATGCATTTCTTGATTACGCACCCGCACCGGGCGCGCGCGAAACTGAAACACGTTTGGTGGAACCCACCGAAAAAACTTTTTCCGGTTTTGTTTTTAAAATTCAAGCTAACATGGATCCTGCGCATCGGGATCGCATCGCATTTTTGCGCGTTTGTTCGGGGCGTTATACGCAAGGGATGAAAATGTATCAAGTCGGTTTAGAGCGTGAAGTTAAAATTAGCCAAGCACTGACTTTTATGGCATCTGACCGTGAACATATTAATGAAGCGTGGCCGGGTGATATTATTGGTTTATACAATCATGGCACCATCCAGATTGGGGATACTTTTTCTGAAGGGGAAAAAATCAAATTTACCGGCATCCCTTATTTTGCACCGGAATTGTTTCGTTTGGTGCGTTTAAAAGATCCTTTGAAATTAAAAGCATTACAAAAAGGATTAAAACAATTGTGTGAAGAAGGCGCCACTCAATTATTTAAGCCGTTAAACAATAATAACTTAATTTTAGGTGCAGTTGGGATGCTTCAATTTGACGTCGTTGCTTATCGTTTAAAACACGAATATAACGTCGATTGCGTTTATGAATCGGTTGCCATTGTGACTGCGCGTTGGGTATATTGTAAAGATACGAAGAAACTGGAAGAATTTAAGCAAAAGGCTTTTGATCATTTAGCAGAGGATGGCAGCGGCAATTTAGCTTATCTTGCGCCCACACGCATTAATTTGAATTTAATGATGGAACGTTGGCCGGATATAGAGTTTAAAACAACGCGGGAGCATTCGCTATGATAGAAGTCACCTCTACATTAAGCCGCATTAAAGATTTGGAGCAACGTCTCATCGATATTCGGGGGTATCTTTGACATTGATCACAAACGTGATCGATTGCAAGAAGTTGAACGCGAATTAGAAGATCCTGCCATTTGGAATAATCCTGAAAAAGCTCAAAATTTAGGGCGTGAACGCGCTCTACTCGAAAACACTTTAAATTCAATTGATATATTGACTAACGGATTGCGCGATACGGCAGAATTATTTGCTGTAGCGGTTGAAGAACAAGATGAGGGTTCAGTAGAATTTATTTTGGCGGAATTAAAAAAACTCACCCAAAAAATTGAGCAGCTTGAATTTCAGCGGATGTTTTCAGGTGAAATGGATGCGAATTCCGCTTACATGGACATTCAATCCGGTTCAGGCGGTACAGAAGCACAAGATTGGGCAAATATGATTTTGCGCATGTATTTACGTTGGGGCGAGCGTCATGGCTTTCATGTAGAAGTCATTGAGGTGTCTGCAGGAGAAGTGGCGGGAATTAAAAGTGCTACCGTAAAATTTAGCGGTTCTTATGCGTATGGATGGCTCCGCACAGAAACAGGTGTGCACCGTTTGGTGCGTAAATCTCCCTTCGATGCTAATCATAAACGACATACTTCATTTGCCTCTGTATTTGTCTCACCTGAAATTGATGATAATATCCAGATTGATATTAATCCTGCCGATTTACGGATTGATACGTACCGGGCATCGGGTGCGGGCGGGCAGCATGTTAACCGTACGGATTCTGCTATTCGTATCACCCATCTTCCAACGAATACAGTTGTGCAATGTCAATCGGACCGTTCTCAGCATAAGAATAGAGCGACAGCCATGAGCCAATTACGTGCTAAACTATACGAGCTTGAATTACAAAAAAAACGTGCAAAACAGCAAGAATTAGAAGCAGGTAAAATGGATGTGACTTGGGGCAGTCAAATTCGTTCTTATGTACTGGATATGTCTCGCATTAAAGATTTGCGTACCGGTGTTGAAATTGCCAATACGCAAGCGGTGTTAGATGGAGATTTAGATAAATTTATTGAAGCAAGTTTATTAAGCGGGTTATAAAATTATGACAGAACAAAACATCACGTTGGATACGAACGAATTAATTTCACAGCGCCGCGCTAAATTAAAGAAATTGCGCGAGCAAAAAAACGCGTATCCGAATCATTTTCGCCGTAATGCGTTGGCAAAAGAACTGCATGAAGAGTATGGTGAAAAAACGGAGCCTGAGTTAGAAGCAAGTCCTGTTACAGTCAAAGTCGCTGGCCGTATTATGACGAGACGCTTGATGGGAAAAGCAAGCTTTGTGCATTTACAAGATATGTCAGGAAAAATTCAGCTTTATATTCGGCAAGATGAAGTGAAACCTGAAATCTATGAAGCTTTTTTAGAATGGGACATTGGCGATATTATCGGCGTGCAAGGCATTTTATTTAAAACAAAAACGGGCGAATTATCTGTGCGAGCGCAGAAAATTGAATTGTTGACTAAATCGTTGCGTCCTTTACCTGATAAATATCACGGTTTAACGGATCAGGAATTACGTTATCGCCAACGTTATTTAGATTTGATGATGAATGAAACAACCCGCCAAACATTTTTAATGCGCACCAAAATCGTTGATGCTATTCGTCAATTTTTGAAAGAGCGTGATTTTTTAGAAGTGGAAACACCCATGATGCAAATTCTACCGGGCGGTGCTGCTGCGCGTCCTTTTGTGACGCACCATAATGTGTTGGATATGCCGCTTTATTTGCGTATTGCACCAGAACTTTATTTAAAAAGATTAGTGGTGGGCGGTTTTGAGCGGGTATATGAAATTAATCGTAATTTTCGTAATGAAGGATTGTCTACGCGTCATAATCCAGAATTTACGATGCTGGAATTTTATCAAGCGTATGCAGATTATCATGACTTGATGGATTTATCGGAAGAATTAATGCGTTATTTAGCGCAGTCTCTTTTTCAGACGACGATGCTCTCTTATCAGGACCAGACGATTGATTTAAGTAAACCTTTTATACGCATGACATTGCTTGAATCCATTTTGCATTTTAATCCAAAATTTAAAAAAGCGGATTTAGACACACTTTTGGGTGCGCAAAAAATTGCAAAGCAATTAGATATTCCCACCCAAGAAAATCACGGCCTTGGAAAAATTCAATGTGATATTTTTGAAAAGACCGTGGAAGACCAATTAATTCAACCTACTTTTATTACTGAATATCCGGCAGAAGTATCGCCTCTTGCAC
Source organism: uncultured Coxiellaceae bacterium (assembly GCA_964622455.1). Taxonomy (GTDB): domain Bacteria; phylum Pseudomonadota; class Gammaproteobacteria; order DSM-16500; family DSM-16500; genus CAZUQP01. Next base: position 36,664 of record CAZUQP010000035.1, on the reverse strand, counting down.
GGTGCAATGATCAAAATCCTTTTGTGACGGATCGGTTTGAAATGTTTGTTGGCGGACGCGAAATTGCTAACGGATTTTCTGAATTAAATGATGCGGATGATCAAGCAGAACGTTTTAGAAAACAAGTTTGTAATAAAGAAGCAGGGGATGATGAAGCAATGCCTTATGATGAAGATTATATTATGGCATTAGAATATGGCATGCCGCCAACGGCAGGTGAAGGAATTGGTATTGATCGTTTAGTCATGTTATTTACGAATTCTCCTTCCATTCGTGATGTTATCTTATTTCCGCATATGCGGCCTTCAACCAAATAAAATAATATGGCAACAAAAACACTGGGGTTTTCTCTGCTTGAACTTTTAATCGCGTTGACGATCTTAGCTATTTTGACTGCCATCGCTATTCCCGCTTTAAATTTATTTAAAGAATATGCAGAAGAAGACACCCTGCATTCACAATTATTGCGCGCGATTCATTTAGCACGCACGGAAGCGATTGCGCGCAACACTCATGTATTACTTTGTGGAAGCAGTGATCATCATACGTGTGTGTCTCAATGGAATAATGCATGGTTGATTTCAACAATCGATGGTCATATGATTTATTTGTTTCAAAATTTAATGATGAATGGAACTTTACATTGGCGCGCTTTTCCCTTAAACCATACTTCTCTTGAATTTTTGCCTTCAGGATTACCGAATGCTGAAAATGGTACGTTTTGGTTTTGTCACGAAAAAACAAATCATGCTGTTTTTGCAATTGTGCTGAATCAATCAGGCCGGGTACGTACGGTTTATCCGAATGCTGAAGGTGAAATTTTGGATGATAAAGGCGTTGCTTTGGTTTGTTAAGCAGTCAGCCAACATTCTGTGAGTGGACTTCCGCCGGATATTTGTTTTTCCCCATTTGAATTAAGCGATAATGTTCCGCAAGCTGTATCACGTTCAGCTTGTTGATGAATAGGAATCGCTTGCACTCTAAAATCATTTTCTGTTTCGGATGTGATAGCTAATTCATATTGATTGTCAGCAATGTTTTTTTCAAAATGTAATTCATCAAGTGTTGCGTTTTGATACGTGTTATTCAAAAGATAGTAAGTTTCTAATGCGCCGGCTAATTTTACTAAATTGATTTCTGCTTCTAAACGATAAGCATGACTTAAATGTTCTGAATAAAGAGGAATACAAATGGCACTTAAAATGCTAATGATGATTAAAACAATCATCATTTCAATTAAATTAAATCCATGGATTTTTTTCATAGGTTTATCAATCTAACCGCGGGAATTTAATTTGACTGAAACGGTTGCCAATCGCTTCCCAAGTGCAAAGCATAACCGTTGTTCTTCTTCACTCACGGGATTTTTGCCGTCAGTTCCTGCATAATGTGTTGCACCGTAAGGAGTGCCGCCAGTGCGTGTCGTGTTTAAATCATTTTCGGTGTAGGGGATGCCCATTAAAATAAATCCCTGATGCAAAAGCGGCAGCATCATGCTGAGCAATGTGGTTTCTTGACCGCCATGTAAACTTGCAGTTGAACTAAAAACAGCAGCGGGTTTGTTGACCAATTTACCTGACAACCATAAACCGCTCGTGCTATCTAAAAAATATTTCATCGGGGCTGCCATATTACCAAAACGAGTCGGGCTTCCCAGTGCGAGCCCATCACATTTTTCTAAATCTTCAAGTGTTGCGTATGGTGCACCGCTTTCTGGGATTTCCGGTTCTGTTGCTTTTGTGTTGGGCGAAACAGAAGGCACCGTACGAATACGTGCTTCTACATCGGGTACAGATTCCACACCGCGCGCAATATGATGCGCCATTTGTTTAACAGCGCCATAACGACTGTAATAAAGAACAAGAATAGTATTCATCTTACGCTTCCATTTCACTTTGATTAATTTTTTCCATTAAAGCATCTAGCGTTGATTCTGGCAAAACACGCCTTAAAAACGCAAAAAAATGTGCGGAGAATGGCACGTAATAATGGACTTTTGGTCGTTTGCTTTCAAGCGCTAACAATAATTTTTTTACGACAGCGTCAGGATTTTTTGTAAAACGTTTGTCACGATCAGATAAAGCAGAAAAAGTTTTTTTCATTTTATCGTAAAGTTCACGATGTATTGTATTTCGTTTAGCTAAATGTTCTTCATAATGCAACAATGCATTTTGCCGCAATGCGCTATAAATAGGGCCTGGTGCAATGATGGAAACAAAAATACCTGTTCCTCGTAATTCTTGTCGTAACGTGTGTGTGAATCCTTCTAAGGCAAATTTAGAAGCGTTATAAGCACCGCGTAGCGGCATTGCAACAATGCCCAAAATAGACGTATTTTGAATAATGCGGCCATGTCCTTGTTTGCGCATGATGGGGATCACGCAATTTGTTAATTCCATCGCGCCAAACACATTCGTTTCAAATTGCGCGCGCATCCTCTCACGCGTTAAATCTTCAACAGCACCGGCTTCTACAAAACCCGCATTATTAAAAAGTGCATCGAGTGTGCCGCCGGTTTTATTTAAAATGTCCTGAAGTGCGGTGCGTATTGAGTCAGAGGAATCCACATCGAGCTTCACGCTTTCCAATCCAAGCGAACGCAATTTGGCAACGTCACTTTCTTTACGGGCGGAGGCAAATACACGATACCCATTTTTTTGGAGTATTTCCGCTGCACATAAACCAATGCCAGTTGAGCAGCCGGTGATTAAAATGGAAGTCGGCATAACAGACAGATTCCTAATTTTATTTTTATATGGCAGAGTTTATCAAGATTCCTTTGAAAAAGGGAACCTTAACCTATCGCCTTTCCCTTAATTCCTGCTAAAATACAGCACTTTCAATGAAAGTGTGGGTATGCTATGCCAACTTATGAGTATCAATGCACGAATTGCGGACATCAACTAGAGGCATTTCAAAAAATGTCTGAGGCGCCGCTTACCACGTGCACGGCTTGTCATTCTGAATCTTTACAAAAGCTGGTTTCGGCGGCCGGTTTTCAATTAAAAGGGACAGGCTGGTATGCGACAGATTTTCGTCATAAAGGTAAGCCTGAACCCAAAGATAAACAAGAGAAAAAAACTGAGAGCACAACAGAGACTAAACAAACTACAGACAAGCCGTCAGCGGGCGGGACTTCTTCTTCATCGAAAGGCCAAGAGAGTTAACTATGTCTTATATACGACGTTATTTTATTTCAGGATTATTAGTTTGGCTGCCCTTATGGGTGACCATTCTCGTCATTAATTTTTTGGTTGAAATTTTAGGAGGTGCTTTACTCCTGTTGCCAGCCCAATATCAGCCGGATGCCCTGATCGGTTTTCATATTCCCGGGATCAATGTGGTGATTACCTTACTCGTGATTTTTTTGACGGGTGTGGTGGCCGCTAATTTTCTGGGTAGAAAAGTTGTCGCATTATGGGATGCATTTATCGCACGCATTCCTCTCGTTCGAACAATTTATCTGGGTGTGAAACAAGTATTAAATACATTATTTACGCCGGGGGGCCAATCTTTTCGTAAAGTCTTATTAGTACAATTTCCACATACCGGCATGTGGAGCATTGCATTTCAAACCGGTGATTCAACGCCTGAAGTGAATAAATCATTTAACGGGGAACCGATGATTAGTCTTTTTATTCCCGCGACTCCTAACCCTACATCAGGTTTTTTAATGATGGTGCCACGCAAAGATGTGATTGAACTGAATATGAGCGTAGACCAAGCATTAAAATTTGTCATCTCTCTTGGAGTGGTGCAGCCCAAGGGCAATTCAGAATTAAAATCGAAAGGTTAACACAATGCGTAGTCATTATTGCGGTCACATTACACCAAAATTATTGGAGCAAGAAGTCCAATTAGCCGGCTGGGTTCACAGACGTCGTGATCACGGCGGCGTTATTTTTTTAGATTTACGAGACCGTGAAGGGATCGTACAAGTAGTCGTGGCACCTTCCAACAAAGATGCCTTTAAAATTGCAGAATCTCTCCGAAGTGAATATGTGTTGCAAGTCAAAGGGCGTGTACGGCTTCGTCCTGAAGGTACTGTTAATCGCGAATTACCGACGGGTGAAGTAGAAGTGGAGGGACTCGAATTAACTATTTTAAATCGTTCTGAACCGCTGCCATTTCCCATCGATGAATTTCATGATGTAGGTGAAGAAACGCGATTACGCTATCGCTATCTTGATTTGCGCCGCCCTGAAATGTTAAACCGTATGGTATTTCGTGCGGCAATTATTCGTTATATTCGCCGTTATTTAGATGAGCGCGGATTTTTAGATGTTGAAACGCCTTTCTTGACAAAAGCAACACCTGAAGGTGCGCGCGATTATTTGGTGCCAAGCCGCACTAAGCCCGGTAATTTTTTTGCATTACCGCAATCACCACAGCAATTTAAACAATTATTGATGATGGCAGGCATTGATCGTTATTATCAAATCGTGCGTTGTTTTCGTGATGAAGATTTGCGTGCGGAACGTCAACCGGAATTTACCCAGCTTGATGTTGAGACATCTTTTTTAAATGAAGAAGAGATTCAAAAAATCATGGAAGGCATGATGCGCGGTTTATTTTCTGAATTATTAAAAGTAGAATTGCCCGATCCCTTTCCGCGCATGAGTTATCAAGAAGCGATGTCCCGTTATGGTTCTGATAAACCGGATTTGCGCATTCCGCTTGAATTGATTGATATGAACGATGTGATGAAGCAAGTCGAATTTAAAGTATTTTCAGGTCCCGCGAATGATCATGAAGGCCGCGTTGCTGCCTTGTGTGTGCCGGGTGGTGCTGAGTTAAGCCGCAAAGAAATCGATGATTACACGCAATATGTTGCTCTGTTTGGCGCGAAAGGTCTTGCTTATATCAAATTTAATGCGGATGGATTGCAATCACCGATTTTAAAATTCATTCCAGAACAGGTTGTTAAAACCGTGATTGAACGTACTAAAGCAAAAGTCGGCGATATTATTTTCTTTGGCGCGGATAAAGCGTCCATTGTGAATGAATCATTGGGTGCATTACGCGTTAAAGTGGGACATGATCGAGGGCTTGTTGAAAATAATTGGCGGGTATTGTGGGTCGTTGATTTTCCCATGTTTGAAAAAGGCGAGGGACGTTTGTCTGCGTGCCACCATCCTTTTACTGCGCCTAAAATTAATGATGTGAAAGAATTAGAAAAAAATCCCAGTGAATTAGTTGCGCGTGCCTATGACATGGTGATTAACGGCACTGAAATTGGCGGTGGTTCTATTCGCATTAATTCACCTGAGATGCAAATGGCAGTGTTTCGTGCATTAAATATTTCGGAGGATGCGGCCAAAGAAAAATTTGGCCATTTATTAACGGCGCTTAAATTTGGCTGTCCGCCGCACGGGGGCATTGCATTGGGTATTGATCGATTGGCGATGTGGATGACAGGCTCTGAATCGATCCGCGATGTCATTGCATTTCCAAAAACTCAAACGGCAAGTTGTCCATTGACTGATGCACCATCAACAGTTGATCCCGCGCAATTAATTGAATTAGGTATTCGGATTAAACAAGATACAGCAGTCAATAAGACACAAACTGCATAAGAGAGATTTATGGCAGGGCATAGTAAATGGGCTAATATCAAACACCGCAAAGCTAAACAAGATGCGGTCAAAGGCAAATTATACACCAAATTAATTCGTGAAATCACAGTATCTGCTAGATTAGGCGGAAAGGACGCAGATACTAACCCGCGTTTGCGCGCAGCACTCGATAAAGCGTTAACGGCCAACATGTCAAAAGATGTGATTGATCGTGCTATTAAACGCGGAGCAGGCGGGCTTGAAGGCAGTGATGTTGAAGAAGTACGCTATGAAGGTTATGGGCCTTCCGGTGTTGCCATCATGCTTGATTGCATGACCAATAATCGTAATCGAACGGTTGCTGAAGTGAGGCACGCATTTACAAAATACGGTGGAAATTTAGGAACAGATGGTTCTGTTTCTTATCTTTTTAATAAGCGCGGCCAAATCACTTTTGCACCGGGCGCTGATGAAGAGCGCGTGATGGAGTTAGCATTAGAATATCATGCAGAAGACGTGATTGTGAATGATGATCGAAGTATTGAAGTGATGACTTTACCAGATGATTTTTTAAAAACAAAAAATGCGTTTATTGCAGCGGGTTATCAACCTGTGAGTGCGGATGTTTCGATGATTGCAGAAACTAACGTACCGATTACTGACAGGGAAGCAGTAGAAAAATTATTTAATATGATTGATGCGCTAGAAGAATTAGATGATGTGCAAGAAGTTTATTCGAATGCGGATGTGCCTGAAGAAGTGTTAAATGATTTGTCGGTGTGAGGATGGAATGGCGGCATGACAATTATTATAGGGATCGATCCTGGATCACGTTTTACAGGGTATGGGATCATTAAATGGGAAGGAAACCAAAGTCATTATGTCGATAGTGGTTGTCTTTCTTTATCAACAGCACCAGTGAGTGAGCGTTTACAAAACATTTTCTTAAAATTAAAAACGATGATGGAATTACATCAACCCAAGGAAGCGGCTATCGAACAAGTTTTTATGCATCAAAATCCTAATTCTGCTTTAAAACTAGGACAAGCGCGCGGTGCTGCCATTGTTGCTTTTGGCGGGATCACTATGGCCGAATATTCTGCGCGGCAAATTAAACAGGCGGTTGTTGGGTATGGTGCTGCCGATAAAAATCAAGTTCAGCATATGGTCAAACGCTTATTAAATATTTCTCAGACACTGAAAGCCGATGAAGCTGATGCTTTGGCCATTGCTTTGTGTCACGCGCACACGCGATTTTCTAAAGTTGCTTTGCAGGGCAAACGCGCGAGTTGGCGCGATTATCGTCCTGATAAAGAAGCTGTTGAAAAATGAATCGGAACTGCTACAAAGCCCTTTTTATGTTAAAAGCATTTAGTTTCACACAAAAAATTTACTTCTATCTTGACTGAGCTATAAAGAACTTCTGGGATAAGCGGGGCTCTTCCTCTTTTATTTTTTCCTTCTTTTAATTTTATAAATCCATAACTTTCCATTGTTCTAAGGGTTCTTAACAAATTATTGGATTTTCTACCTGTGGCGGTTTCTAATTCCTTAATAGACGTGGGATGAATTTCCACAATTAACTTAAGTAATTCTTGATTTTCCTCCGATAAAACATGGGCAAGTGACTTAATAGAATTAAACCAAATTTTAGGTTCGTTCTTTTTTGGTTTATACTTACCTTTTGCTATAGCTATAGTACGTTTTTTAAAATCCGGAAGTGGCATAATGCCTACTTTAATCACTTTATGTTTGCTAGAAATCATTTCTTATTCTCCTCTGATAGTCGCTGGATTTCACTCACTTCTTTCCAAAAATCTTCGAGCAATTTTCCAGCATTTAGGTAATGATAAGGTCGCCCTTGATCTGAATTACCTCGATGCCAATGATCATACGTTATTTTAGGCGAAATTTTTCTTTTTCCCCTGTGCTGAATGGCATGCGCATTATCAAATCCTATCATCCGCTTATTAAAACGATCATGCAATGTAAGCGAATACCTTATTCCATGCGGTCTCTCTTTAGTTGCGGTAACTTTTTTCACTTCGAATTTAACCCACAGTCCTAGTTGATCATCAATAACATATCTTATGCCATCTAAATCAAGCAGATTTTCTATTGTTTTGTCTTTCTGGATCATTATTATATCATTTTAAGATATGTTTATATTTAATCATATCATCTTGTGATATGTTTGTAAAGGGTGTATAAATTTATGTCACGCGCACACGCGATTTTCTAAAGTTGCTTTGCAGAGCAAACGCGCGAGTTGGCACGATTATTGTCCATAACGTTTTTCTTTAGTTAAAAGATAGTTGGTGAGCGCAATGGAGAGGGCAGAAAGAACTAACGTCAAATGAATAATAACTTGCCACATGACAGAAAAAGTAGATATTTTAGAGGGATCAATAAATGTTCGTAATAAATGGATCGATGAAATCCCAATCAATGCAAGCGCAAGCTTGACTTTCATGGTGCCGGCATTGACTTCGTCCAGCCATTCAGGCTGTTCAGGATGGTTTTGCAGGTGCAGGGGTGAAATAAATGTTTCATAACCGCCAATAATCACCATAATTAATAAGTTTGCAATCATTACAACATCAATTAAGTCTAAAACACCCAACATAATGTGCGTATCATCAAAATTATGAATATGGCTCATCAACAAAAAAAGTTCAATTAAAAATCGATATCCATATGCGCCTAATATAACGATTAAGCCAAAGTACAAAGGAACCTGTAACCAGCGGCTCATGAAGATAATCTGCGTCATCGCAGATTTTATCGGGCGCATCGCTGAATCCATATGTTTCTCGCATCACTTTTGAATTGCCCAATATATCAATAATGACGCAGCAATGACAAGCGGGTAAAATGGCAAAAGTGAAATAAGGATAAAAAAATATGATAGGCCAACTACACGGAATTATTCGAGAAAAACAGCCGCCGCAACTTTTGTTAGATGTTCAAGGGGTCGGGTATGAAATAGATGCGCCGATGAGCACTTTTTACCGCTTACCAGACATCGGCCAGCCCGTGACACTTTTTACTCATTTTGTTGTGCGTGAGGATGCTCACCATTTATACGGTTTTTTTGCACGCGAAGAGCGTTTATTGTTTCGCACCTTATTAAAAGTGAATGGCGTTGGCCCCCGTTTGGGTTTAACGATTTTATCGAGTATTGGGCCTCAAGAATTTGTCGATTGCATTCTTCATCAAGATGCAGCGAGTTTAGTTCGGTTGCCGGGAGTTGGTAAAAAAACGGCAGATCGGTTAATCATTGAGATGCGTGATAAATTATCTGGCTGGCAAGAATCTTCTTCGACTTTACAAATATTATCTTCTGATGCTCCGCGCAATGCACGTTATTCGATCGTGCAAGATGCTATTTCTGCGTTAATTGCATTAGGATATAAACCTCAAGAAGCATCCCGTGTAGTTGCGAAAGTCGATGATGGTGAAATGAGCAGTGAAGCAATCATCCGTAAAGCCTTAAGGGAGATGGTCGTATGAAAGAAGAAGCAGAACGGGTAGTGTCACCGAAATCGCAAGAGGGAGATCCCATCGATAAAGCCATCCGTCCCAAAGTATTAAAAGATTATATTGGGCAGCCTCATGTCAGCCTGCAAATGGATATTTTTATCAAAGCAGCGCGGGCGCGCGGTGATGCACTCGATCATGTTTTAATTTTTGGTCCGCCCGGATTAGGCAAAACAACGTTAGCGCACATTGTTGCAAATGAATTGGGGGTTGCTTTACGTCAAACATCAGGCCCTGTGCTGGAACGTCCTGGTGATGTCGCTGCATTGCTGACTAATTTGCAAGAACGCGATGTATTGTTTATTGATGAAATTCATCGATTAAGTCCTGTGATAGAAGAAGTTTTGTATCCTGCGATGGAAGATTATCAGTTAGATATTATGATTGGCGAAGGCCCTGCAGCGCGTTCGATTAAATTAGATTTACCACCCTTCACCTTAATTGGTGCGACCACACGCGCGGGTTTATTAACTTCTCCTTTACGGGATCGGTTTGGCATTGTGCAGCGATTGGAATTTTACCCATTGAAAGAATTGACGCAGATTGTCGAGCGTTCTGCTAATATTTTAAAAGTAACGATTGATACCTTGGCTGCTGAAGAAATTGCAAAACGTTCGCGCGGCACACCGCGTATTGCTAACCGACTATTACGCCGCGTGCGTGATTATGCGGAAGTAAAAGCAAATGGACAAATTCGTCAGGGCGTTGTACAAGAAGCGTTGGAATTATTAGATGTTGATGTACAGGGGTTTGATCTGATGGACCGTAAATTATTACTTGCCTTAATTGAAAAATGTGATGGCGGCCCTGTTGGCATTGATAGTTTGGCGGCGTTAATTAACGAAGAGCGTGGTACGCTTGAAGATGTGATTGAACCGTTCTTAATTCAACAAGGGTTCATGATGCGAACTTCCCGCGGGCGTGTGGCAACCCGTCACGCGTATGCCTATTTCGGCTTGCCGATGCCTGAAAAAACTATACAGAAAAACTTAAGTTTGTTTGAGGAGATGGAATAGGTAGGTGTATAATTGGCCTTAGGAAACAAGGCGCAATTAAATATCAGATGAGGGGAATAAAAAAATGATGATGGATTCTTCTTTATGGGGCTATTTTATCAATGCAGGCCTCGTGGTCAAATTGGTCATGCTGCTATTGATAGGCGCATCGATTGTATCATGGACTTACATTTTGCAGCGCGGTTTTTATTTAAAGCAATCGAACCAACAATCTTCTGAATTTGAAAATGCTTTTTGGTCAGGCGGTGATTTAGCAAAACTATATGCAGAAAGTACACAGCGAAATGAGACGCGCGGCACCGAGGCGATTTTTCAAGCGGGATTTAAAGAATTTTTGCGTTTGCGTAAACAACAATCTCATGTGAAGGCAGAAGATGTTGTTGAAAGCAGCAAGCGCGCTATGCGTGGTGCGCAAATGCGTGAGCAAGATAAACTCGAATTACATTTGCCCGTGCTTGCAACGGTCGGTTCAACTAGCCCTTATGTTGGTTTGTTCGGTACCGTGTGGGGCATTATGTTATCGTTTCGGGCGATGGCGCATGTGCAGCAAGCAACCATTGCGATGGTGGCGCCCGGGATTGCAGAAGCATTGATTGCAACCGCGATGGGTTTATTTGCCGCTATTCCTGCGGTGGTTGCTTACAATCGTTATTCTACCGAAATTAATCGTTTGCTTAACCGCTTTGATGTGTTTCAAGATGAATTTGCTAATATTTTATTTCGAGAAGCGCAGTTTTCTTTCACGCCGCCTGCAACGACTGTTGTGACGGAGTAATCTATGCAACTTCTGAATCAACGCAGTGCCCGTCGATCGATGTCTTCTGAAATGAATGTTGTGCCTTTTATCGATGTGATGTTGGTGTTGTTAGTTATTTTTATGATTACGACGCCTTTATTAACGCAAGGTGTAAAAATTGATTTACCGAAGACTGAAGCAAAAGCAGTTCCGCCCGATCAAAAAGAACCTTTAATTGTCACTGTTGATGCAAACGGCAATTTTTATTTGAACATAGCAAGTAAACCGAATGAACCTTTAACTGCGCGGGTATTAGGTCATACGGTCTCCACGGAATTATCGAATGAAGCCTCATCAACAGAGCAGCGCCCTGTGTTAGTACGCGGTGATAAAAATGCAAATTATGGCAAAGTAGTGGAGGCAATGTCATTACTGCAGCAAGCAGGCGCTAAAAGTGTGGGTCTCATTACTGAATCTCCTCCTGTTCCAGCAGGCAGCTAATATGCAATCGAGTCAGGCGCGATATTCGAAATCTTTTTTCTTTTCGATATTGCTGCATGGTATGGCATTATTTGCTTTAATCGTGAGTTTTGATTTTAATTCTGCTATGCCGGTTTTAGAAAATTCAGCGAAAAATACTGAAATTATCAATGCGAGAGTCGTAAACACTTTACCTCTTCCCCTTAAAATTTCACCATTACCGGACAAGCCTCTCGTAACGCCTGCTGCAGTTAAACCGCTTCTGCTGCAGCCTGCGAAAGAAAAATCGATTGCTATTTTAAATAAAAAACAAAAACAGCAGCAAAATAAAATTGCCGAGCAATTATTATCTGACATTAAAAAAGAAACCAATCAGCGTAAAAAAATTACTAAACAAAAAGCAATTGCCGCGGCTTTTGAAAAAGAAATGAAACAATTATCGGCACGTTCTTTGCAACAGCAAACACAGCAAGAAAAAAAACATCTTTCAGGCGCGCGTGTGCAAGAAGTGCGTGGAGAAGTCAATAAATATAAAGCGCTTATTTTGCAAACCATCAGCCAAAATTGGTTAATTCCAAAGACGGTAGATAAAAGTTTGCGTACGGAATTATTGATTCGTGTGGCGCCGGGAGGCATGATATTGACAGTCGAAATTCTCAAAAGCAGCGGAGATGATATACTGGATCGCTCAGCACGTACCGCGGTATTAAAGTCATCTCCTTTACCTGTCCCAAGCGATCCTGATGCTTTTGAGATATTCAGACAATTCGTATTAAAAGTAAAACCAGAAAACATTTTAAATTCGTCTAGCTGGGAAAGCTAATATACGCTGTGATAATACGCCTCGTTGATCTAATTCGTTACCTATTTGATAGAGCATGCTGGGTAGTTCGTGTAAATAAATAATGATTTTATGTGCGCCTGCTTTAGTTAATATTTCAGCCGCTTTTTGTCTTTTTTGGTTTAAAATCTGCGTAGGGACTTGATCAAAATTATCGATATTAAGAAGTACGCTATAACCTGTTATGCCAATGCGCTGTATTTCCGGATATCTTCTGCTGACATCATGGATGTCATTATGGGAATCACTGAGAAAGACTACGCGCTCATAATTTTTTGATGAAATTTTATATTGTATTAATGCTTCTTCAACCATGCTGCCACGAGATTTGTCGGATACTTGATCTGCAGAAATAACAACTTTAGGATGACCCAAGCTTGCCGCTACTTTGTTTAATACAATACGAGTGGTGGCGCTTGGAAATCCTGTTGTAAATGCAAGAGGAACTTGGTGTTGTTGAAGTGTTTTTATTGTTTCTTCTGCAAAAGGAATGAGATCTACATTTTGTAACAATTCATTTTGTAATTGATTATAATCTGCATATAGCGTTTCAAAATCTTGTTGTGAAGGTTTACGGTGCCATTGTTTTTGAAACTGGGGAAGATTCATTAGCTCTTTGAGATGGATGTCTTTGCTTTTTCCCATTGGTTTGCGAATTTGTTTAGAGCTAAGATGGACACCGTGTTTTTTTAATACGGCATCAAATGCACGGTGGGGAATATTGCAGCCTTTATCGACAAATGTTCCTCCTTTATCAGTTACAACGAGAAAAATTTTCTCGTTGAGAGCAATATTATTTGGCAGGCTAGTTTGTGTAAACAATCGGTTTCGAGTATGGGATGATGTTAAAATTCTTAACATGTTTATTTCCTTATAGAAAAGAAGATATGTTGCACGAATTATGCTTCTGATGCTAGGCTGAAATGGTTAAATAGCGGATCATGGAGGGATTACGGTGCTGCAACTTCAGATTATCAGTGCTGTTATTATCAGTGCGGCAGTGTTGCTCGGTTTTTGGTATGTGTCACGGAAAAACAAAATATTAAAACAACAACTCGCTGCTGTTCGGCAAGATTTATTGCGAGAGCGAGAGCATCAAACCCAGTTAACGACAAATTTACGTGCGTTACAAGAAAAAATTTCCTATGATGTATTGATAGATCTTTTAACAGGATTGCCCAGCCGAAAATTGTTTGAAGATAGATTAGCACTGACTGTGCAGCAAAGTATTCGTCATCAGTTGACGTGCAGTGTGATGTGTTTAGATCTCGACGGCTTTAAGATGATTAATGATGCATTGGGCCATGATATGGGTGATCTGCTGTTAAAAGAGGTGGCGGCACGTTTATCGACCTGTGTGCGCCAGGTAGATACGTTAAGCCGGTTTGCAGGCGATGAATTTGTATTTATTTTTTCACAAATTGCAAAAGCAGAGACAGCGGCTTACCTTGCGCAGCGTTTATTAGATGCCATTTCTCAGCCTTTTCTTATTGATGGACAAGAATTATATACGACGGCGAGCATTGGTATCGCAGTTTTTCCTTTAGATGGGCATGATGGAAAAACTCTGCTAAAAAATGCGGATCTTGCCATGCATCAAGCAAAATCCCGCGGGCGTAATACGTACCAATTTTATCATGAGGAAATGCATACTTTAAGCCGGCGTGAATTAATGCTGACGTCAAGTTTGCATAGTGAGACGGTTTATCAAGAATTCAGTATTTATTATCAACCTCAATTTAATATTGAAACTAAGCAAGTTGTATGCATGGAAGCTTTTTTGCAATGGCAGCAGCCGGATTTTGGCGTGATTGAGTTTTCGGAGTTTATAAAAGTTGCAGAAAATAGCGGTAGAATGGTTGCTATTAATGAATGGTTATTACGCAATGCGTGTCAGCAGATGGTGCGATGGCAAGAACAAAATTTTATTCCGCCCGCGATTGCTGTCAAAATTTCTTTGAAACAACTGGAAAATGCGCATTTTGTCCATAAACTTTCTCAGTTGTTGCAAGAAATGCGTTTAGATCCGAGTAAGTTAATTTTAGAAATTACGGAAGCGTCTTTGCTTAGCAAGATTGAACAGTTGGAAAAAATGCTGCATATGTTAAAACATCTAGGTGTACAAATTGCTGTGAATCACTTTGGTGCGGGTTACTTGCCTTTATGTTATCTACGCCGTTTACCGTTAGATATTTTTAAAATAGATACTTCATTAATTCATGATATTGCTGTGAATAAAGAAAGCGAAGCCATTGTAAAAATGATTATTGCGTTAGCTAAAAGTTTACAAGCTAAAGTGATTGCAGAAGGTGTTGAAAGCCAGAAACAGAAAAAATTGTTACATGAATTGGGCTGTATGATCATGCAGGGTCAATTATTTAGCCGTCCTTCTTTGGCGCACGAGTTTACAGCGAGTTCGGTGCAAAATATTAGTGAAAATGTGTAGCGGGTACAGATTTCTTTATAAGATAAGATATGATATAAAAATGGCATGGGTTATTTTATATAGAAAGGTATTTTGATTGCTATGTTCAAGTTAATTATAAGGGTGTTAGTATGCATCCTGCCCCTATTTTTTCACAACGCGTTTGCCATGCTCAGCATGGAATTGACTCGCGGTGTTTCAAGCGCTGTCCCCATTGCTATTTTGCCTTTTACTGTCCAAGGCAAAACACCTTCGCAAGATGTTTCGGCCATCATTAGGAACGATTTAAAAAATAGCGGGCGCTTTAATGTATACAATGGCGGCGCTTTAGGCCGTGAAATGCCGATGAGTTATTATCGCAGCATCGGTGCTGATACGATGGTGGTCGGTAAAGTCGAACAAGTGGGCGGTGATCAATATCAAGTGAGTTTCCAATTATTAGAAACATTTAAAGATAAAAATGCTGCTAATAATTTACCTTTGCTTAAGCAAAAATTCATTGTCCCTGAAGGAGATCTGCGTTCACTTTCGCATCATATCAGTGATTTAATTTACCGGCAGATTTTAGGCGTGCGCGGTATTTTCTCAACGCGTTTGGCCTATATTGTCGTGCAGCGTTCATATGATAATTTATCAACGCGTTACATACTTGAAGTATCTGATGTCGATGGTTATAACCCAAGGCCTTTATTAATTTCAAATGATCCTATTATGTCCCCTGCTTGGTCACCGAATGGGAAACAAATTGCCTATGTTTCTTTTGAAAATAAACATGCAGCCATTTATGTTGAAGATGTTGCAACGGGCAGCCGGCGGTTAATGAGTGATTTCCCTGGGATTAATGGTGCACCTGCTTGGTCGCCTGATGGTAGAAAACTTGCTCTAGTGCTTTCAAAAGAGGGTTCGCCTAATATTTATCTTATGGATGTCGCTTCTCGCCGCTTAACACCGGTGACACATGATTGGTCTATCAATACAGAGCCTGCCTGGTCACCGAACGGCAGATCAATTATTTTTACCTCAAACCGCAGCGGCAATCCGCAGATTTATCAAAAAAACTTAGCAACAGGTGCTATTTCTCGTATTACTTATCAAGGTAACTATAATGCGCGTGCGTCATTTGCGCCTGACGGCAACCATATTACGATACTAAATCGAGAAACTAATTTGTTTAACATAGGTATTCTTGATTTAGATACAGGTACATTTAGAGTGTTGACTAATTCATCGGGGACGGATAATGAATCTCCTAGTGTAGCGCCAAATGGTAGTATGGTATTATATGGCACTCTTTATGCGGGCCGTAGTGTATTGGCTATGGTTGCAAGCGATGGGAGTGTGCAATTACGTTTACCAGCGCGTGAGGGCGAAGTACAAGATCCTGCTTGGTCGCCTTATTTATCTTGACATTATTTTTTAAGGGAGAAAGGTCATGAAATTAAAAAAATTATTATGTGTTATTGGTGTGGGGTGTATCATCGCGTTAAGCGCATGTTCTACCACGAAGAAGAATAAATATGCTGGCAGCGGTGATGATTCAAGAATGATGACAGCAGATGCAGGCGGTGCGCATTCATCAGGTTTGGGAGAAAATACTAGTTATGGCGGCCAAGGCGCTGGAACGCGTTCACCTTTAGTTGCACAACGAACCTATTATTTTGATTTTGATAAAAGTGATGTGCATGAAGAAGATAAGCCTGCTATTTTAGCAAACGCAGATTATTTAGTTGCACATCCACACACAAAAATTATCCTAGAAGGCCATACTGATCCGCGCGGCAGTCGTGAATATAATGTTGGTTTAGGAGAGCATCGTGCAAATGCGGTATTGGATCTTTTAAAATCACGTGGTGTGAATCCCAAACAAATTAGGGTTGTGAGTTATGGCGCAGAACGGCCGGCTGTTTCGGGACGTACGGAACAAGATTATCAGTTGGATCGCCGTGCTATTATTGCTAAATCAACGGGCTAAATTTGAGAGACTTTTATGCGGATCGCATTTTTTAAACGAGTTTTGATGGCGGCGATGTTATTAAGCATCGCTTCACCCATTTTTGCAGAAGATGCCCCTGTTTTTGATGTGGATAATTATCCCCCTCAATTTGATGGGCAGTCGGATGCAGGAACTGCATCTTCTCCTATTTCTGCCCCCCCTGCAGCGCAGCCATCTGCCTCAGTTGAGCAACAGCAATATGTTCCGCCGCCGCAACCGTTGAATATGGATCAACGTGTCAATCGTATCGAGCAGCAAATGACCAATTTGGAACATTCGGATGCAGCTGCTAAATTAAATGCTATGCAATCTGAAGTGCAATCGCTGCGCGGCCAAGTCGAAGAGTTGACCCATACACTGCAGCAAATGCAGGGCCAGCAGAAGGCGATGTATTCTGATTTAGACAAGCGGCTGAGTCAGCAGATGGTAAATGTTCAAGCTGCACCAGCGGGTGTATCTCTGAGTGACGATGCGTCTGTCAAAACCACTTCTAAGGTAAAACCATCTGTTATTAAAGCAAAGCCAAAATCACTTGCACCAGCAACGGCCCCTCAAGAATCAGTGATTGCAGACACGCCGGATGTTTCATCTGCAGCACCTAAAGCTGCAAAAGCGATCAAGAACAAAGTAGCAGCAGCTGATAACTTGTCGGCTATGGGCGGTCAAGAAGAACTTAATATTTATCAAACAGCCTATGATTTGATTAAAGCAAAAAAATATGATGCAGCAATTGCTACATTACAAAAAATGCTGTCCAAATACCCTTCAGGACAATTTGCTGCAAATGCGCATTATTGGCTGGGCGAGTTATATGGATTGCAAAGTAAAAATGCTGAAGCGGCTGTTGAGTTTGCGAAGGTAGTAAAGAACTATCCCGACAGTCCGAAAGTATCAGATGCACAACTTAAACTTGGGATGATTTATGCAGCCGAATTTAAATGGGCGGAAGCAAAATCTACTTTTAGAAAAGTCATTACACATTATCCGGGTTCGACGCCTGCTCGTTTAGCCACTCAGCAATTAAGAGAAATCAAAACGGCGGGTCATTGACAGCTAAGACGATGAACCGCTTACGTATTACTGAACTTTTTTTTTCGCTACAAGGCGAAACTCGCACGGTTGGTTTGCCGACTTTTTTTATTCGTTTAACCGGATGCCCCCTTCGATGCAGTTATTGCGATACGGCCTATGCATTTACCGGCGGGACTTGGTATGAAATAGACGATATTCTCAATAAAGTTGCTCATTACAATGCAAAGTACGTGACAGTCACCGGCGGAGAACCCTTGGCACAAAAAGCATGTATTTCATTGTTAACACGGTTATGTGATGCAGGATATGAAGTTTCACTTGAAACCAGCGGGGCATTCGATGTTTCTTTGGTTGATAAACGGGTGGTTAAAGTCATTGATCTTAAAACTCCCGGCTCTCGGGAGGTTGAAAAAAATAAACTGGAAAACCTAAATTATTTATTGCCTCATGATCAAATCAAATTTGTGATTTGCGATCGTTTAGATTATGAATGGGCAAAAGAGATGATGCAAAAATTTTGTTTAACGGAGCATTGCCAAGTGCTGTTTTCTCCTAGTTTTGAAAAACAGAAAGCAGGGGAATTAGCGGATTGGATTTTGGCCGATCAATTGCAGGTTCGCATGCAAATTCAGCTGCATAAGTTTTTATGGGGGGATGTGAAAGGGCGTTGATATTTTTTCTAAATTCTGTATTATGAGCCGCTCAACGTAGCGTTAAAACCTTCATAACGGGTCGTTAGCTCAGTCGGTAGAGCAGCAGGCTTTTAACCTGTTGGTCCTGCGTTCGAATCGCAGACGACCCATCAAATTAGGCAGTCGAAATAATAATTGCTGTTGGCATTGGTAACACGCCTAGAAATAAAAAAAACCTTAGGATCGGAACTCCCGCTATGTTTGTATGGGAGTAAATCGCTTTTTTCTGGTAGAAATTGTATAATTAGCACAATAAGGATAATTAAATGAGTCATGCGATTATGTTTGATACACACAAATATATTAAAAAAGCTAAAGAAGTGGGATTTACTGAGCCCCAAGCAGAATTTCAAGCTGAAGAAATTGCGCAGTTAATTGAGGAAAAATTAGCTACCAAAAGTGATGTTGCTTCGTTAAAAAAAGAAATTACTTTAGTAAGAGAGCAATTAATTAATCAAATGACTATTCGCTTTGGAGGAATGCTCATTGCTGCTGTTACTATTTTAGGCATTTTTATTTCGTTTGTTGGTCTATTTCATAAATGAAAGCTCATAAATCAGCGAATCCATATCCATTTCCACCAAACGCACTTGTTTCATCCCTGCTGTTTGAATGTTATCCTTGAATTATTCTAGATTGCCCTTATCTATTAATGAGTCACGGCACTTATTTTGAGGTTATTTCAATGCGGATGGATAAATTAACCAGCAAATTTCAAGCAGCATTGGCGGACGCTCAATCCTTGGCTGTTGGCCGTGATCACGCATTTATTGAGCCTTCCCATGTGATGAAAGCCTTGCTCGATCAAGAAGGCGGCAGCATTCGTCCTATTTTGACAAAAGCAAATACTAATATCGCGGTGCTGCGTTCAGAATTAGATGCAGCGATTCAACGTTTGCCGCAGGTGGAAGGTGCACCAGGCGAAGTTCATGTCTCTAATGACTTAAACCGATTATTAAATGTGACTGATAAACTCGCGCAAAAACGTAAAGATCAATATATCTCAAGTGAATTATTTTTATTAGCAGCAATAGAAGATACGGGTGTTTTAGGTGAGATGCTTCGAAAAGCGGGTGCAGTGAAGCAAGCCATTGAAAAAGCCATTGATGAAGAACGTAAAGGGCAAACTGTGCAAGATCCTAATGCAGAAGATCAACGCCGTGCACTCGAAAAATATACGATCGATTTAACGGCGCGCGCTGAACAAGGAAAATTAGATCCTGTCATTGGCCGTGATGCAGAAATTCGCCGCACTATTCAAGTGCTTTTACGCCGCACCAAAAATAATCCTGTTTTAATTGGCGAGCCGGGCGTTGGGAAAACGGCAATTGTCGAAGGATTAGCACAACGCATCGTGAATAGAGAAGTACCGGAAGGATTGCAAGATAAACGCTTATTAGCGCTTGATTTGGGCGCATTAATTGCAGGTGCCAAATTTCGCGGTGAATTTGAAGAACGTTTAAAAGCAGTCTTAAATGATTTAGCGAAACAAGAAGGACAAATTATTTTATTTATTGATGAATTGCATACGATGGTGGGTGCAGGCAAAGCGGAAGGCGCTATGGATGCCGGCAATATGTTAAAACCAGCACTTGCACGCGGTGAATTACATTGCGTAGGCGCAACGACACTGGATGAATACCGTCAATACATCGAAAAAGATGCAGCGCTTGAGCGGCGTTTTCAACGTATTTTGGTGGATGAACCCTCAGTTCCCGATACGATTGCTATTTTGCGCGGCTTAAAAGAGCGTTATGAATTACACCATGGGGTCGAAATAACTGATTCTGCATTAGTGGCAGCCGCGACTTTATCGCACCGTTACATTTCAGATAGACAATTACCCGATAAAGCCATTGACTTAATTGATGAGGCAGCGAGCAACATCCGCATGGAAATTGATTCTAAACCGGAAGAATTAGATACGCTTGATCGTCGGGTCATACAGTTAAAAATTGAGCGTGAAGCATTAAAAAAAGAAACGGATGAGGCATCGAAAAAACGTCTAGAAAAATTAGAGAAAGAATTAAAAAAATTAGAAAGTGAATCAGATAAATTAGAAAATATTTGGAAAAATGAAAAATCCACTCTGCAAGGTGCACAAACCATTAAAAGTGATTTAGAACGTGCGCGCTTAGAATTTGAAACAGCACGCCGCGCGGGTGATTTAACACGTATGGCGGAGCTTCAATATGGTTTGATTCCAGAACTTGAAAAAAAATTAACAGAAGCTTCCCTTGCAGAAAAAAAAGAAACTCAATTATTACGCAGCAAAGTAACGGAAGAAGAAATTGCCGAAGTCGTTTCTAAATGGACGCATATTCCGGTTTCTAAAATGCTTGAAAGTGAAAAAGAAAAATTACTGCATATGGAAGATGCGTTGCATAAACGGATTATTGGACAAAGTCAGGCTGTGAATGCAGTGTGTAATGCCATTCGTCGTTCGCGTGCGGGACTTTCAGATCCCAAGCGTCCGATTGGTTCATTTTTATTTTTGGGGCCCACGGGTGTTGGCAAAACAGAATTATGTAAAGCGCTTGCTGCTTTTTTATTTGATACAGAAGAAGCAGTCATTCGGATTGATATGTCCGAATTTATGGAAAAACATTCTGTTGCTCGTTTGGTGGGTGCGCCGCCCGGTTATGTTGGTTATGAAGAAGGCGGTTATTTGACTGAATTGGTGCGGCGCAAACCTTATTCAGTTATTTTGCTGGATGAAATGGAAAAGGCGCATCACGATGTGTTTAATATTTTATTGCAAGTATTGGATGATGGGCGATTGACCGATAGCCATGGGCGGACGGTTGATTTTCGTAATACCATTATTGTGATGACATCTAACTTAGGCTCAGAACTCATCCAAGATATTTCAAAACATGGCGATTATTTTGAAATGAAAGAAGCGGTGTTGAAAGTGGTAGGCCAGCATTTTCGTCCAGAATTTCTAAATCGCATTGATGAAACTGTCGTCTTTCATCCCTTAGATAGAGAACAAATTAAATCCATTGCAGAGATTCAATTTGACCGTTTGCGCGCACGTTTAGCAGAAAAAGATTACAGTTTAAGCATGACCCATGAAGCATTGGATTATTTAGCGTCGATTGGCTATGATCCTGTGTATGGCGCAAGGCCTTTAAAGCGTGCAATGCAGCAATACATTGAAAATCCGCTGGCTGAAGAAATTTTATCAGGAAAATTTTTACCGAGCGACATGATTCAAATTGTGTTTGAAAAAGGAAAATTGGCTTTCTTAAAAACTATCGTGGCAGCTTAAAAGGATAAATGTTATGTACAAACATATTTTATTTGCGACAGATTTGGCAGAAGACACCGATTATATCATTACCAAAGTGCGTGGTATGCGCGGTTTTACCGGTGCAAAATTAAGCTTGATCCATGTGGTTGAACCCTTGCCAGGCTATAGTTATGCGTATTTAGGAATTGAAGATATTGAAGGGCAGTTAATTGAAGAATCGAAAACAGCTCTTGCGAAATTAGGGACAGAGCTCAGTGTCGATCCTAAAAGCCAATGGGTAGAAGTGGGCCCTACTAAATCAAAAATTTTAGAAGTCGCTCAGGATATTAATGCTGATTTAATTATTTGCGGCAGTCACGGCCGGCATGGATTGTCGTTGCTGTTGGGTTCAACTGCAAATGCTATTTTGCACGGCGCTAAATGTGATGTCTTGACCGTTCGATTGCCTGAGTAGATTGGTGTAATGGAATATAAAGATTATTATAAAATCTTAGGTGTTGCACGCGATGCAAAAGAAGATGAAGTTAAGCGTGCCTATCGTAAATTAGCCCGTAAATATCATCCGGATGTTAGCAAAGAACCGAATGCAGAAGAGCGTTTTAAAGAAACCCAAGAGGCTTATGAGGTTTTAAAAGATCCGAAAAAGCGCGCTGCCTATGATCAATTAGGCAGTAATTGGAAGAGCGGTCAAGAATTTAGAACGCCGCCTAATTGGCAAGGTTTTGCAGGATTTGGCGACGGCGCCCACTTTGAAGAAGGGGATGCTGGCGATTTTAGTGATTTTTTTGCATCTATTTTTGGCGGAGGGCATAGACGCGCACATCAGGGCAGAGGATTTCAGCAGCGCGGCAGAGATGAGCATGCGATTATTCCCATTAGTTTAGAAGAAGCATTTCATGGCGGTTCAAAAACCGTGACGCTGCAAATGCCAGAAATGGATGCGCATGGACGGGTACGCGAGCAAGCGCGTACTTTAAAAATTACGATTCCTAAAGGTGTTGTCTCTGGCCAACAATTACGATTAGCTCATCAAGGTGCGCCTAGTTTTAGTCAGGCACCTGCAGGAGATTTATATCTTGAGATCCGTATTAATCCGCATCCTGTTTTTTCTTTACAAGGGCAAGATGTTTATCTCAATTTGCCGATCACACCCTGGGAAGCAGCGTTAGGTGCAAAAATAACGGTACCCACTCTTGCGGGACCCGTTGAAATGAAAATTGCAGCCAATGCGGCGGCTGGACAAAAACTACGTTTAAAGGGACGGGGGTTACCCGGAAAATCTGCTTCAGGCGATCAATATGCTTTATTGCAAATTGTGACACCTCCCGCAGAAACGGCGGCAGCACGAGAATTATATGAAAAAATGGCGAAGGAAATGCCATATAATCCACGCAAAGGATTGTGATAGGAGAGTTTTATGCCAAGGCGAGGCCATACAACCATTTTGCATGTCACACTAGAAGAAATGACAGAACTTAATTTCTTAGAAGTGTGCGATGCGTGTCAAACATCGCCTGATTTTTTAATGGATTTAATTTCTTATGGAACGATTGAACCTAAAGGATTGTCAGTAGAAACTTTTCGTTTCGATGATAGGCACTTAAAAATTATTCGCACGGCTATGCATTTATATCATGACTTAGAAATTAATCATGCAGGCATTGCGTTGGCGGTGGATTTAATTCATGAAGTTGAAGAATTGCGCGGAGAACTTGATATGTTAAAAAGATTTCTTTCTGAAAATCGATAGATAACCTATGAAAATTCCTATCTATCATCTTGATGCTTTTACAGATAAAATTTTTTCTGGCAATCCAGCGGCCGTGTGTTTATTACCAGAATGGCTATCGGATGAAAATTTAAAAAACATTGCAAAAGAAAATAATTTGCCGGTCACGGCTTTTCTTGTACGCAAAGATAATGAATTTACGATTCGTTGGATAACGCCTGAATATGAACTAGATCTTTGCGGGCATGGTTCGTTATCCGCAGCATTTGTTATTTTCAATTATCTTGAGCCTTCATGGAGCAAAGTGAATTTAAAATCACGTGCTGAGATAATTGAAGTATTTCATAAAAATAATTTAATTACTTTAAATTTTCCCGCCAAATCTCTTGAAAATTTTTCATCCCATTTGCTGGAAGAGGGATTAGGATCAGTGCCTGAAGAGATTTATCAATATAACAATGAACGTTGTTTTCTTGTTTATCGTGATGAAGAAGAAATTAAACAATTAAAACCTAATATAGAAATTCTCAAAAAATTATCGCAGCGTGGCATCATCGTAACGGCAAGAGGAAATCATCATGATTTTGTTTCAAGAACATTTTATCCTCACAAAATCATTCCAGAAGATCCAGTCACAGGCGCTTCACATTGTTTATTAACGCCTTATTGGTCTAAAAAATTAAATAAAAAAGAGTTATATGCAAAACAGTTATCAGAACGTGGGGGTGAAATTGTTTGTGAATACCAGGGAGATCGTGTATTCATCAGCGGAAAAGCGGTATTGTATATGCAGGGCATGATTCATGAGTGAAGTTATTATTCGAGAACCGACGATTGAAGATAAAGAAAAATTTCTTCTAGCGATGAAAAAAAGTGAATCTTTGCATTACCCATGGGTGAAAGCACCTTTGCTTTCTGAAGAATTTGATGAATATTTAAAACGTTTTAATCAATCTAACCAGAAAAGTTTTTTAGTATTTGATCAGTCCAATCATTTAGTCGGTGTGTTTAATATCAGTGAAATAGTACGGGGATTATTTCAAAATGCTTATTTAGGATTTTATGCAGTCAATGAGCATGCGGGCAAAGGGTATATGAGCGCAGGGCTTAAACTGGTTTTACAAAAAGTTTTTAAGGAGTTAAATTTACATCGGTTAGAAGCAAATATTCAACCTGAGAATAGCAGCTCCATTTGGCTGGTCAAAAAAAATGGATTTCGATACGAGGGTTTTTCACCCCGGTATTTAAAAATCGGTGGTGAATGGCGTGGGCATGAACATTGGGTCATCACATTAGAAGATTATATAAGAAATGATTCAGAAATACTGAGTAAAGATTACGTGGGTATTGTTTCTTATAACCTTGAATGGCCGATGATGGCAAGCGATGAGATCAATAAATTAAAAACCATTTTACCGTTTAAAATAATCGATATTCAACATGTAGGCAGTACAGCCATTTCAGGAATGTCTGCAAAGCCTATTATTGATATTCAAATCGCGGTTAATTCGCTCGCAGAAATTAAGACTATTGCTATTCAAGAATTACAAAAATTGGGTTATGAATATTGGTTTGAAAATCCGGATCCTACAAAAATGTTTTTTGTCAAAGGCATGCCGCCCTTTGGGCAACAAAGAACGCATCATGTGCATATTTTTGAATATGGTTCTGATCATTGGCGCAATAAAATTATTTTTAGAGATTATTTGCGTTCGAATAAAAAAATCGCTAAAGAATATGAAGAATTAAAAAATAAATTAGCAAAAGAACATCAATATGATCGAGAAAAATATACGGATGCAAAATTAGAATTTATTCATCGTATTTTGAAATT
The DNA here is from genome assembly GCA_964622455.1 of uncultured Coxiellaceae bacterium. Classification (GTDB taxonomy): domain Bacteria; phylum Pseudomonadota; class Gammaproteobacteria; order DSM-16500; family DSM-16500; genus CAZUQP01. The sequence goes on along the minus strand of CAZUQP010000035.1, from coordinate 11,535 downwards.
AGCCAGCAACCAAAGATAAGAGGTTGATCATGACGATATCAAACATTTTAAAAACAAAATACCCGATTATCCAGGCACCGATGGCGCTTTCTGACAGCCCTTCTTTGGCGGCAACCGTTTCTAACCATGGCGGATTAGGTTCTTTGGGGGCAGGTGCTTTTTCACCAGAACAAATACGTGAAAAAATAAAAGACATTCGAAAGCTTACCAAAAAACCTTTTGCAATTAATCTTTTTGCGCAGACGCATCCTAAAACATATTCACTAGATGAAATAAAAGAAGCAATGAGCGCGCTCAATTATTTTAGAGAAAAATTAGGATTAAAAAATATCGAAGAAATAGAAATAAAATCGCCTCACTCATTTGAAGAAAAATTAGCAGTTATTTTAGAAGAAAAAGTGCCGATTTTTAGTTTTACATTTGGTGTATTGCCCTTAGAAACGATTCAACAAATAAAATCACATGATATTAAAGTGATCGGCACAGCAACTACCGTGCGTGAAGCGCAATTATTAGAAAAAAATGGCGTTGATATGGTGGTTGTGCAAGGGTATGAAGCAGGTGGGCATCGCGGCACTGATTTAAAAATGACGGCTTTACCGGATGCTCTAATTGGCACCATGGCGCTTCTTCCTCAAGTAGTCGATGCAATTAAAATTCCAGTGATTGCATCTGGCGGCATTATGGATGGGCGAGGAATTGTGGCAGCTTTTTCATTAGGTGCAAAAGGCGTTCAGATGGGTACCGCTTTTTTGGGTTGTCCTGAATCGGGCATTCATCCAGCGCATCGGGAACGTTTATTAAGCAGTACAGATGAAAGTACACGTTTAACCACTGTTTTTACGGGCAGAATGGCGCGTTCTCTCAAAAATACTTTTTTGCTCGAAATGGAAAAAAATCATTTTCCGATTCTCGATCTTCCTATACAAGGCGCGTTGGTGAATGATATTCGTGAAGAGGCAAAAAAACAAAATAATCCTGAGTATATGTCTTTGTGGGCGGGGCAGGCGAGCCATCTTTGTAGAGATAAATCTGCAGGGGACGTTTTTGATGAATTAATTTCTGAAACGAATGCGCTTATCGATCAAATTAAAGAATTTAATTTTTAATTTTTTCATTTTAAAAAATAAAATATAAAAAAGTATTGCAATTCATTTTTATTTTTCTTAAAATCCATTTCAAGGTAACTCATTAAATTAGTTACTTTCTCACCAAAAGATATTTTCTATTTACTCCCATTGTTTTTTTCTTATTTTTCATTTCAATTTCTATTTTTATTACAATTTTAATTTTTTTTAACTATTTTACAGGAGATAAAAAATGAATAACGTATCTATTAATGTATCAAATCAACAAGCTGTTATTTTTGAATTAAACAATGAAGATGTATTGGAAACCGCATTGGCTACCTTGCAGCATTCCGTTATACCTGTTTAATTCAATTAGCGTGTTAAAAAATAGCGAGACATTGATATGTCTCGCTTTCTTAAAAACTTTATCGAGTACTACTTTCATGTTTACTATTAATCCTAATCAATTGAATGCAAAAAAAGCACGATTTGTTCAAGCAGAAAAAGTTAAAAAAAGTATCCACTATCTTATCAATGAATGCCAAAATAAACTCAGTATTTCTGATGAAAAATTAGCTCATTCTCTTTTAAAATTACAAGATATTGAGCGTCTGACGCCAGAAATTCATTATTATCATCATGCGCTTCAAGCAGCGATGCGTCGGCAAGAAAAAGACAATGTTCATATATTGTTATTAAAACTAATAGATATCATTGATCATGCGGCTTCTTTAGAATTTAAAGAATTATCGATCACTTCCGTAGGAAATTTGGAATGGGAAAAATTTGTCACTGAAGAAGCGATCCGCTTAACGAAAGAAGATTGTGATCGAGAGGCTGAGATAACACCGATTTCAGAATCTACTTTATCTTTTTTTAAAGATGTTGTGACGGCTGCTCTTTGTATCATCGCAAGACACGATTCAGATATGTATGATGAAATCCATGAACAAGTTAAAATTATTAAATTATTTGATGGCAAAGTAACAATGGGTCTTACCGATGTACGTATTTTAGGAGCAATGTTAATTCGATTGCCGCGTCAAAATTTGAATCCTGTGCTGTATTTTCTTGAGCATATTGTTCATGAAGCTTCTCATATTCATCTTAATTGTTTAATGGCTATGGATCCTATTATTTTGAATTCTTCTGAAGATCGATTTGCCTCACCCTTACGAAAAGATCTGAGACCCATGGTAGGTGTTTTACATGCGACGTATGTATCTGCAAGAATTGTGAGAACATTTTTACAAATATATTTAGCAACCAATAACCAAGAATTTCTGCATCCATTAGCAGAAACATTAGATGAAGTTATACGAGGCATGGTAGAAATTAAAAAGCACGCAAAATTAACTGAGGCAGGGGGTCAATTGATCGCTAGTATTCAAACATTAATTGAATCTGCTAAAACGTTGCCTGAATGGCAACAATATAATTTTAAAGCACCTCGGATGCATCGATTTGGTGCTGGGACAACGAAAGTAAATCAACTTGAGCAAGCCATTGCATGAAAATAACATATGATCATTTTATGACAGCGGTCAAAACAAAAACTGAGCTGAGCACAATAATACAAGGTTTATGGCTTTCGCGCAGCGTGATCGGCGTTAAAGTAAAGGATCATATACAACCAATTTTCGGATTTTCAGGAGCCTTTGATCGTTCGAAAAGTGGAAAAACTTCAACATATGAGCTTCTTGAACATCTTGTATTTTTACCCTATGCTCATAATCAAGAAAGTTTGGCCAAATCTGTCATGTGGATTTCTGATGGTGATTCGCGTCTCTATTCTCAAGGTAGAGTAGAAGATTTTCTGATAGGTTCAAAAGGACAAAAGGGTCAATACTATGGCAATGGATGTGCGATTGGGTGCACTATTCAACATGCCATTTCACACGCCAAACGCGAATTGCTTGAACGACATTTTTGTTGTGAATTTTGGTATCAGAATGCTGGTCCTATCGCACAAGAAGAATTTACGATGGATTTAATAGATACTTCGATAAAACTTAATTTTTATACGGCCAATGTCCCTTTAACCGATGGGGAATTTGCCATAGCCACTCTCGAAGATCCTAAAACGCATTTCTTTGCTTTAGGTGCTGCCATTAGATCTAATAAAGATGAGGCGTATATCCATGCGGCCAGTGAAGTGATTATGATTTTTGAAGATGCTAAAAAAAATAGAGGCGGTGCTTATCCTGCAGGGTATTCTCAGCAACGGATATTATCGTTGCGAGAAATAAGGGTTTCTAAAAATCGAAAAACTTATTTTGATTACCTTATTCGGCAAAAAGTGATTAAAAATTTTTATACAGTACCTCACTGTCAAACGATTGTCTTTGAAGCATTACCGAATATTTTTGCAGCGAGAACTTTTTCTAAAAATGCTTTGGATCCGCGTTATCATGAAAGAAATACATCTGTTCCTATTTTACCGCTTTTCTGAGTTTTTATGACTACTATCACTAAAATACTTGCTACTTTTGCCCTTTATTGGCACTTTACGCTTGATACTATTTTAACGCATGTATTTGTTATTGCATGTTTGCAAGCAGGTTTTTCAATTAGTGCGGCTTTATGCATGTCTTTTGATTCACTATTAAAAATAACATTATCTATTTTTATCTCCCATATTATTATTCGCATTTCTCCCTCTATGCGAGGCAAGGGGAGCATGATGCTAAAATTAGTTATGATTGGTATTTGGTTTGTTGCAATTAATCAAATGCCGATTGATAAATTATCCATTATTGTTTTCATACCTTTTTTAATATTTAAATTGGTATTGTTGTTTGATTCCTTTATGAGCGCTGAATTTATTTTTATACTGCAAGAATATTTTTCTTCAGATTTAAGCCAAAGCGCCGCAGCTCAAAATATACTAGTGCGTGCGAGCACGGCTATTGCTCCTGCGCTAGCGCTCACTCTTCTTTTTCTGCCTCATATGCGCCTAGTTGCTTTTATTTTTGCTATGATTTTGAGTGTATCGAGTTTATTTTTTTTACGTAAAATATTTTTGTTATCATCAAATACTCCTTTCCCAATTAATCATCAAAAACCATTTTCTTTGAGAAAGATTATTGAAAACCCAATGATGCGATGGGGTCTTATTTATCAAATTGCTGGAAATCTCGCGTTTTCAGGCGTTGCATTTCTTTTTTTATCTGAACTTAAACCGCATAGTCATATTTTTTTGAATGAGATTACCGCATTGTATTCTGCTTTTTTGATAGCACAATGTGTTGTGTTGGTTTTAGGAGAGGACTCCGTTCCAGTTAATGAGCCTGTTCACATTGCTCCAATCATGGGGTTATGTGGAATATTGGTATTCATTGCGAGCGTAAGCCAACCCGGTATTGCTCGCCTGATCGTTTGTTTACTCATTGGCAGCACTTATTCTTTTTCACTTTCTGCGGTGCAAAAGATCATAACCTCTCAATTACGCGGTCCTGGATATATTGAGTATGCGGGGTGGGCCCAAACAGCGGGGAGACTCACTTCTTTTATCAGTGTCACATTATTTGGTTTTGCGCTTAAAGCGGGGTTTTTACCTTCAACCTTATTAATGTTCTGTGGCTTAATGGGCATTTCTGCTGCGGCTCTTCTTTTGCGTTATAGTCATAAAGTTGCTTTTTCGCTATAATTCCCTATAAATAAATCTAGACAGGGGGGATCTATGAAAAAAGAATTGGTCAACAAAGCAGAAATTAAACTCATTGGTTTATCAGCGCGAACTAACAATAAAAATGAGATGGATCCAAAAACATCTAAAATTGGAGAATTAATGGGATGTTATTTTAGCCAAAATATTGCTAGTCAAATTCCCAATCGAAAAAATTTCGGGATCACACTTTCTGTTTATACGGAATATGACAGTGATGAACATGGAGATTATACCTATTTTTTAGGTGAAGAAGTCAATTCATTTGAAAAAATCCCTACTGGATTGCAAACACTCACAATCCTCGCTGCTAAATATCAAAAATTCACAACGTCTGCTGGAAAAATTCCCACAGTCGTGATAAATGCATGGCAGGAAATTTGGAAAATGTCACCTACTGATTTTGGCGGAAAAAGAGCATACAAGGCTGATTTTGAAATATATGATCAGCGTGCAAGTGATCCTGAAAATACAATTCTGGATATTTATATTGGGATCAAATAATGAGTTTAGCAATTTTAATCAGAAAACTTAAAGAGCATACAGGCCGATTTTAATATTATAACTATATGTTTTTTAATATAATTTTTTTAAAAAAATCAGCTTAATTAAGCAGATTAAATTTGGTACAATAGTATATTATTTGGTAATAAAATAGAATCAACTATTATGCAGCGTACTCCACCAACATTGTTCTCTTCTAAGGCTAAGTATTCGCGTTCTGGCAGGCCTTTAAAGCCCAGCAGCCGTTTAACCTGTTGTGATGAACATACAGCTGAGGCTCTACAGGAAGAAAAATCAGTATCAGAAGAACCAATACCAATAAAACGATCAAAGCCAAACCCGGAGTCTTCTAGAGCGGGGGCTACCCGTTATTGGGGAAGGGCGGTGCATAGCGATGGAATTGTAGTCACTGTTACAAGCGAGGCTGGGAGCCATATAGAGGCGGATGGTTCTTTTTTCAGTCCTGGTGCAAAAGTACGTGAAGTGATACGAGAACAAAAGGATTATGTTTCGCCTAGTAAAACAGAGGTCACGCAAGTTTCAGAAAATGGTTCGGTAGAACGTCGTCGTAAAAAAACGCCGAGCAAGCGTGAGTACGTTTTATCGTTTACCGTATATATGATAATCCCTCCCTCAAATAACATACTTCCTGAGCAAAAAATTCGAATTGAATTTTTTCAAACGGCAGAAAGTGCAGCACAAGCTAAAAAACCTGCGAATGTAACAGCAGAAGATCTTCAAAAAGCTCGAGATTGTCCTCAACCCGTTTCTGATACTTATAAAATTACGCGGGATAAAATAACAGAAGATCGATTAAAAGAGGCAGCAGAATCGCGTCATGAAATTTCGGCACAACATCGATATCTCAAAGCATCTGCTATTGGAGCTGATGCAGGTTTTGAGGGTGCTTTTGAACATTCGCATATGGAAGCGCATCGGCACGGACAGAGACATTCTGAAGCTGAAGTGAAAGAGGGCATTCAAGCTGATCGTTATCGAACATTTCCAGCAACACGGGAACATAATGGCATGCGATTAGTCACTGCAGAAATCCCCGCATTTAAGAAAAAGTGTATTGAACTTTTAGGCCTTTACTATTCCGACATAGTGAAGCTTTTAAAAGATAAACAGGGAAATCCTCTGCCCATCATTCAATTTGAAGATGTGATTTGGGAAGATGATCAAGGAAATAAACTTCATTTTAAATATAAAGCCCTGAATAATGTAACCCCTGCAATGCAGTTAGAAAATTTTACTGAAGTGTTAGTGGAAGAAGCATTTCCTGCTCCGCCGCAACGACGATTGTTTTAGTTACACCCAATCATTCAGTGCTATCCCAATTCCTAAACTATTTGTACGATGGTTATATTCAATTAAGCTTTGCCCATATCCGCTGAATGCTTGCAGGTAACCTTTGATGTAGGGTGTAATCGGAAAACTCCAAGAAAGTTCAGCGCCCCCTCTTTTGCCTGCGCTTTCAATAACATTGTACATTCGCAAGGAAAAGACTTGTTGATGTAACTTGTATGAAACTAAGAGATTTCCATACCCTAAGAAATGACCAATATTTTCATTGTTTTCATAGGTAGATAATATGTACCAAGGTTTTATGCTGATCATCCAATTATCGGTTGATATAATGGCATCAACATACAACCGGTTCCAGCTGCGTTCTAATGTATTACCATAACCATTAGATTGATGAGAAACGCCAACATTCAAAAAGCTCAGCCGCCAGTTGGGCGATAAGTGCCATTTTAATTCATTTGCTAAAAATAATTCTGGCTCATAATCTGTTTCTCTAAAAAAAGCCTTATTATTATATACCTGCCAATACGATAGTTGTGAATAAGCTAAAAACAAAGAAGAAGGATGATCAAAAATATCTTGCCATACAGGTACTTTAAAACTGAGTTGATATTTAAATTCTTCATTTTTTAATTTTTCATTATTAGGTGTATTATTTTGGTAAATAGAATTATAAGGGGAAAACGTATAATAGTAGGGTAATATATAAGTCGGTTTGTATAAAGTAATGGAAAAATAGTTTGCTGGAATTTGTTCTTCTTTTTTGATTCGTTCTTCAATGGGGCCTTGCGCTGTCGTATTCACTTCCTCTGCTAGGCATGAGAGGCTGCAAAATAACAAAATCAAATAGAGCAAAATCCTTGAATGATTCATCCTTGAATTCCTGATTATCATCGGATTTTAAATGTGCCCTATATATTTTAAAAATGGATAGAGCACATGAATGTAATGAATCAACCCTTTCGCATGATATGCATAATTAAAGTAACGACGAACAAAATTAAGAAAATAAAGAATATGATTTTGGCAATTTCAGCTGCGGCTACCGCGATCCCTGTAAAGCCTAGTATGCCTGCTATAATGGCAATGATGAAAAAGACGACTACCCAGCTTAACATATGGAATCTCCTTCTATGAGAAAAAAGCGTCTTTCTTTTTCTGGTGGAGAAAATTATATTGTGTAATAAATATGAAAACTAATGCAATCTAACAATAACACCTAGGAAAATAAGGGGAAACCCGTAATTTTAATAATAAACAATAGATCGGTATTTGATAGTTGACAAATAGCTAGGTACCCAAGATGATTGCGCGATAGAACAATAATTTAACTAGGAAAGGGATCTATGCTAGCCGAAATTTCTCTCAATCTATACCACGCTTGGGGTTATGTTGATGAAACATGCGAAGCACTTGACCAGCGTTTAGACGAATTTTCAAAAGATCTTGGGTTACCAAAGAAAGTGCTCAAAATAATTCGAACGCTTGGATTTTTAGATGGGGTCAGTCTATCTATTTTTGGTTCTTTTTGTCATCCTGATCATCCAATTCAAGTGGATCGGGATAAAAAGATCGAATGGATCCTTTCACTAAAAAATATTTTGCACCAATGGCACGCCTGGTTTCATTTATTCCTGCAACAAGAAATAAAAAATATTGATTCGCGTGTATGGAAAAATAAAATCATCGATTACCCCAATGTAAAAATTAATTATATTAAATTAAGTGATTGGTTTAATAAATCGTTAAAAAATGAAAAAAAAGAATTAAAAAAAATGTTTTCTCATTTTGAAAATCAACATGCTTCCCTTTTGTTCCATAAGAAAGAATCACTTATTTATTGGCGAAAGTTGCAGGCTATTTTAATTCATCCTAAATTTATTTTTTCTATTACTGAAGATCAACATATTGATCCTATCAAACAAAAATATGCTTATATTGAACCTTTTTTTCGTGGAATTCATCAAATGTTAGAAATTTCGATGAATGTTGTTGTAGAAGAGGTTAAACAATTAAAACAAGAAATTAATCAATTAAAAATAATTGAAAACCCTGCGCACATCTGTTTTTCAGAGCAGAAAAAAATAAGTGTGTTACGATTAAAAATGCAGCATATACAGGACTGGTGGAAAATTTCGGCTGAGCATATTATGCTGCTTAGTAAGATGGACACGGGTAGTTATGCGGAATATCGACAAGCCTTGCTAGGTACTTCAGGCGGTGATTCAAAACAATTACGTCAATTAAAAAATTTAATTTCTGAATTACATTTTTCGTTATCTGATGTTCTGTTGCCATATTACACATCTGCTTTAATGAAAAATTCTACCGATCCTTTATTGAATCAATTGTTATCCTCAATTCGTGAATTGCAGGCGGCAGCTTCTGATTTTTGGTTAAGGCATTTTACGTTGACGGCTAATACCATTGGCATGGTGCGCGGGTCCCAAGGATTGCCTGTTGAAAAATTAATTTCTTTTGCGGTCGCTCCTTTAATGAGAACTGATTCTTTATTACAAATGATTGGCAGAGTGGGGGAACATTATGCAGAATATCCAGAGGCTTTTTTAGTAAAAATCAATCAACAGGAAAAAATTGTGGGTAAAACGATTTTTTCCCATGTGAAAAATCAATTAAATAGCATAGATGAATATCGTACCGCCAAAATTCCGAATACACCTTTACTAGATCTCTTTGAATTAAGACCGCTTGAGCTCGATGATTTAGATTTATCTCCTTATGCAGGCTGGTTTAAACCAGATATTCATGCCAGTGGATTGCGCTTTACTATGCATAGCTTTGGTGCGCCGCTTATTTTTTTTCAAGAATCAATAACAAAAACGACTCATCGTTTGATGGAATTCCAAGAAAGTTATTGGGGAACTTTTTTTTCTGATCGTATTAGGCAATTTGAAAATATTTTATTTAAATTATTAGACATTTCTTCACAGTATTTTACAGTGACAATAGATTCGAATGTTACCGCATTATTAGAACGTTTATTGAGTGCATTACCTTCGGATGAAAATGCCGTTGTATTGACGACGACCGATGAATTCTTAACCGTTAAACGCGCGCTGGCAGCAGGTGTTTTAACAAAACAATTTCAGTTAGAGCAAATAGAAGTTGATGAAAATGAATTAGATATCGCTTCTTTATTTTGTGAAGCTATTCAAAAAATAAAAAAATCACTTAAATTAGTCATTTTTTCAGAAGTGATGTCCGCTTCACAGCTGAGTTTAACACCTTCTGAAATCAATCGTATTTTAGATGAAATTCCGCCGAACGTGCCGGTTGTGATTGATATTACACAAGGTGTTTTTAATGTTCCAATCTCTTGGAATGAAATAATAAAAAATAGAAAAAATATTTATTTGTTGGGTTCCGCCATTAAACATGGTCGTAGTACTTCAGGTTTAGCTTTTTTGATTTATCCAAGGTATGAAAGTTTACTTAAAAATCCTAAAAAAACCGGATGGTGTGCTTATTTATCTGGATTAGCAATGGGATGCACGACTGATCAAGAAGGAAATTTATTGTATGATGAAGAATTGCAATGGTTTGGTGGCACACCCGGCAATATTTTTTCACTCGAACTTTTTATTAATACGTGGGACTCGATTTTAAGATCGGGTGAAACATTGCAATCGATGCATCGTTATGTGAAAAAATTACAAGATTATTTTTTGAGTTGTATGGGAAAACAAAGCGATTTTCAGAATCGAATTCAGATAGTGGACAGTGTGCGCCGCAGGGTGCATTCTGATTTTTGTTCGAATACAGTGACTCTTCAATTAACTGGATATGCGAAACATTTAGTGCAATATGCAGAAAAACAGGGTGTTTATTTGGATTACCGCAACGATTTTATCCGTATCGGTTTTGGCATACAGCACGGTCGAAAAGACATCAGAAAACTGACTTCTATTTTGTTTTCTTTTATGGAATCTACGCAAGATTTACTGGTAGCCAGAGATTGAGGTGCTCGAGATTTGCAGGAGCTCTTGGGGCATCACGAAGGGCGAAATTTTATCCTGGTCATTAATAAGGCAAAAAGGTCGTGTCAAAATTCGAAACATCCCATCACAGACCATTTTGTTGATGTCAACAAAATGGTTGTTTTAGGCTCTGGCAGCCAAAGGGAAATAGATGATATTAAGCTGACGCGTTATGCCTGCTATCTCATTGCTTAGAATGGTGATTCACGTAAAAATGAAATTGCTTTTGCTCAAACATATTTTGCTGTTCGCGTCTCGGCCTGTTGGATAAGGCTTGACTTAATGGTATTAATAGGTAATACTTAGTAATGATAGATATTACTTGGAGGCTATATGCCAGCCAGTCATCCGATACCAAAGGTCGTAAAGCTCGACTCAGACATTCGAGACCGCTTAGAGCGGCTAGGTGAAGTTAAGCATCGATCGCCTCATTGGTTAATGAAAGAAGCCATTACTCGTTACCTCGAACAAGAGGAATATAACGAAGAATTAAACCGTGAGACTCTCGCCCGTTGGCAAGAAGCCGAACAAGGGAAGGTGGTTAGTCATCAAGCCGTCAGCAAGTGGCTTGATACGTGGGGAACAGATGAGGAGAGCGATAGGCCACCATGCGGGAAATAGTCTGGTTAGATAGCGCGGTAAACGATGTGGTGAGACTGAGAGAATTTGTAGCCAAAGAAAACCCTAGCGCCGCCAAGAAAGCGGCTGAGGCTACTAAAGATGCTGCACAGCGGTTAATTGAAGCACCCTTGATAGGGAAGCCAGTTAAGGATTTACCACAATTCAGAGACTTGCTAACTCGCTTTGGTGCTGGCGGCTACGTTTTACGTTACCGTGTCCATGCAGAAACGATTTATATTGTTCATATTCGCCATTACAGAGAGGCGGATTGGCTCTTCCCCAGATAAGGGGGCACTTTAATCAGAAATAGATTACCTTACTTGTTGAATGGACAAGAGGAAGGAGATTAAAGATGCCCCGCAAGGAT
>CAZUQP010000034.1:0-33183 GCA_964622455.1 uncultured Coxiellaceae bacterium | reverse complement strand
AATGATCGTAATTTTAAATGCAATGGTTATGACAAAAAAAGCATTTGTAGGTTGACTTGAAAGACGGTAGATACCGCGCATAAAGCGCGGTACGTAGGCGGCTGAGAGAGAAAATCTGCAACAACGTCGCATAAAGCGCGGCACGTAAGCTATTGTTGAGAATGTGCAACACGAATTAACAAGAACTGCGTAACATCCACGCGGTTTTTTGGTGTATTTCACTGCGAGTAATGAGCAAATCTAAAGTGGCCTCATCCTCTACTTTTTGAGCAAGAGGCATTAAAGATTCGATGTGTTTAATGACGGTTTCATGGTCGTGCAATAATTTTTTTACCATCTCTATCGCTGATGGTTTGGCAGTTTCTTCTTTAATAGAAGTCAATTTTAAAAATTCTCCAAATGAAGCGGGGGCTGGGGCACCAAGGGCGCGGATACGTTCAGCAATTTCATCTACAGCATTTGCTAATTCGATATATTCTTCCTCAAACATCTTATGAAGGGAATGAAAATGAGGGCCCGTCACATGCCAGTGAAAATTTTGGGTTTTCAGGTAAAGAGTATACGTATCTGCTAGCAATTTCGCTAATCCTTCGCTCATTTGTGTTTTATGGTTTTGCATGCTGAGTCACTCCTTTAAAACTACCTATGTTTCTATTTTATAACATCCAGCGAATAAAAGGCGGAGTTTAGGAAACAAGTTGATTAAATTTTTTACAAAACTTAGCATTCGGGATGATGCCTCACATGCGGCCGATGTGTCTTAACAAAAGTTATTCAATCGCTATCTTTAAGACGATATTCCATTCTTCTTGCGTAACGGGTGTGATCGAGAGACGATTACCCGGACGTGTCACGGCCATTTTTTCTAGCAGCGGGTGATTTTTTAATTCACGTAAAGTAATCGTTTTTTTAAATTTTTTAATGAAGCGCACATCCACCATAAACCAGCGTGGATTATCCTCCGATGAACGGGGATCGTAATATTTTGATTCTGGATCAAATGCTGTAAAATCGGGATAACCTGCTTTTACAATTTCTATTATCCCTACAATGCCAGGCGGTTCACAATTGGAATGATAAAAAAAAGCTTGATCGCTTATTTTAATTTCATCCCGCAACATATTACGTACTTGATAATTACGCACGCCGTCCCAGTGTTCTGTTTGTTTAGGGCGGCTTTTTAATGTATCAATGCTAAATGTTTCGGGCTCAGATTTGAATAGCCAATAATGCATTTTAATAGGTTCCAATTTTTAGTTCTAGGGTCTTTTATTCAAGAAAAGATCGATAGTCAACATCAAATAATTTTTGAATTCGCTTAGCGATAGTTCGTCCAATTTTGCGGGTGCCATTTTCCATTTGGGAAATATCGGACTGAGTAACTTTAATGTGTTTTGCCATTTCTATTTGTGTTAAGTTTTCGCGTGCGCGAATTCCTCGAAGCAAAGCGCCAGGTTTCGTATACTTTTTGTTGATATTAACAAAGATAGAGGCAGCATTAACCGATTGACCAGACACACGATATTTTGCTGCAATTTTTTTTGGAAATTGATATACAACTCCGGCATGACGTATCAGAATAATGTCGTTAGCTTGGTTAATAGGGGGCTTTTTCATGGGTGCCGACATAATATACCTCGATACATTTTAAAGATTTATTGACTTTCCAACAACAAACATAAGTTGGACTACCCTTGATGAGATGGCAATGTCTTTTATCTTCATTTTTTTTGACGTGTAATTTGCCATAGTTCTGCCAGTTTTTTCCAGGCGTTGGTCCTTTAGTTCGTAAATTATCAACGAGCACTTGTAAAACAAGAAGTATCCGTTCATCCAAATAAGATACTTGTTTAGCTGCCTTAGTTGAAAATTTAATATCCCAATTTTTATCCATGATATACCATTATTTGCAATATTGCAAATAATGCAATATTTAAGGGGTGCGATTGAAAGTGTGGGTTAAGTGCTTTATACAGAGAGGCTGAGAACGCCTTCCCCGGTAAGGGAAGGCTGATTTTTCTACCGCTTCATCGAATCAAAAAAGTCTTCATTTGTTTTGGTGGCTTTTAAGCGGTCAATAATAAATTCGATGGATGCAAGTTCATCCATGGGCTGTAGTAGTTTACGCAGGATCCACATTTTTTGGATTTCATCGGGCTTCGTGAGCAATTCTTCGCGGCGCGTGCCGGATTTATTAATGTTGATGGCAGGATAAATACGACGCTCAGAAATACGGCGGTCAAGATGGATTTCCATATTGCCTGTGCCTTTGAATTCTTCGTAAATGACATCATCCATTTTAGAACCGGTTTCAACAAGTGATGTTGCAATAATCGTTAAACTGCCGCCTTCTTCAATGTTACGTGCAGCACCAAAGAAACGTTTTGGACGTTGCAATGCATTGGCATCGACACCACCGGTTAATACTTTTCCGGAAGCAGGCACAACCGTATTGTATGCACGTGCTAAACGGGTAATGGAATCAAGCAAGATGACGACATCACGTTTATGTTCAACTAAGCGTTTCGCTTTTTCGATGACCATTTCAGCCACTTGTACGTGACGATTCGCAGGTTCATCAAAGGTGCTTGCAATCACTTCACCGCGTACTGAACGAGTCATTTCCGTGACTTCTTCAGGACGTTCATCAATCAGTAAGACCATCAGATAACATTCAGGGTGGTTTTGTGCGATGGAATGAGCAATATTTTGCAGCATCATTGTCTTACCGGCTTTTGGCGGAGATACAATTAAACCGCGTTGGCCCTTACCAATCGGCGACGCTAGATCAATGATGCGTGCAGTAATATCTTCGGTGCTGCCATTACCGCATTCCATTTTAAGACGTTCATTCGCAAATAGGGGGGTAAGGTTTTCAAATAACACTTTGTTTTTCGCATTTTCTGGCGCATCAAAATTAATATGGTCCACTTTAAGTAGTGCAAAATAACGTTCTCCTTCTTTAGGAGGCCGAATTTTTCCAGAAATCGTGTCGCCGGTACGTAAATTAAAACGCCGGATTTGACTGGGGGATACATAAATATCATCGGGTCCTGCAAGATAGGAGCCTTCTGCAGAGCGTAAAAAACCAAAACCATCCTGGAGAATTTCCAGAACACCATCGCCATAGATATCTTCTCCTCGTTTGGCGTGTGCTTTTAAAATGGCAAAAATAATATCTTGTTTGCGGGATCTGGCCATGTTTTCCAGGCCGTATTCATCAGATAATTGAATTAACTCGGCTGCGCTTTTTTTCTTAAGTTCTGTGAGATTCATAATAGTTGTTTATCCATTGTATTTTATAGACAGGTTAAATGTGATTTGTTGATAGATGATAAGTCCTTCTCTTTGTTCAAAAGCACACAGTAGCGAGCTTTTTTGAGAGCGCTGTAAAAACAACGAATCTTATACTTTGTATCATGGCTGCTAGATATTGTTAGCGCTTTGATCATCGCAAGGATTTATTATTTAATGACAGCAGTGGTTTTTTTTAAAACTTTTTCGATAGGCTCTAAAACGAGGTTATCTACGCCATTAAAAATAACATTAAATAAAATAAATAGCTACTTTTTTATATTGCCCGTCCATCAGTATGGGTCGGGCAATGTTTTTTATACATGGGTCTCAATAAAGCTCATTAAGTCGTTTTTGGATAATAACCCCACCTGGGTTGCCTTTACTTGGCCGTCTTTAAAAAGGATGAGCGTAGGAATGCCGCGTACCCCAAACTTAGGGGGGGTGGCAGGATTGTGATCTACATCAAGTTTGGCGATTTTGATTTTTCCTTGGTATTTCTGGGCTATGTCATCAAGGATGGGGGCGATGGCTTTACAAGGCCCGCACCATTGGGCCCAGAAATCAACAAGCACAGGGGTTTTTGAGTCAATCACGTCGTTTTCAAATGTAGTATCAGTGACTTGCATAATATTGTTGCTCATTTTAAGAGACCTTCTTTTCTTAAGAGTAATTTAAGAATAATACACGTTCTTTTTGAGTGAGTCCATGTTGCTTCTTCGGTTAAGTATTTCTTAATTTTAAGTCCGTACACTAATGATAGATAAAAACAAAATTATTAAAAAATATACCAAAAAAATAATAAAAATAACATGAGTGTTTGAGGAGACGCATCATGGCAATGCCAAAGAATTTTGGTTTTGCGAGAGAAAAAAACCAATCTATTATCATTCGTGAAATTAATGAAAACACTATCCATCCTGATCATGCTGATGAGGATGGTCATTTTCATTGGTTTTTTGGATATCGTAGTCAAATGTCTGCTGAAAATAATTCGGTATTAGTTCCGGATGAACACACGCGTCAAAAATTTCAATTTGTTGCTGATATGGGGCTTTTGCCGGATAACCAAATTTTATCAAACAAATTAATTAATATTTATGGAAAACGGATCTTTGATTTAATTCATGATAAAAGCCGGACTGTCGATCAAGAAGCAAGTTGGCGAAAAAGAGTCGGTATTGCACTGGGTGTGACTCATGTAGATTTTAGTTCAAATAAACGCGCAGATATGCATGTATGCTGGATTAGTCTACAAAAAATCAGGGCAGTTCAAGAAATTGATACGTTATTTAATACCACTGCGAGCGATTTTTCAGAAAATTATCAACGTATTGTTCTTAATGTAAAAAAGAAAATTTCTGATTTTGCAACAATCGTCATTCAATTATGCGATGATAAAAAAAATAATGAAAAATACCTATCAGATATATATTTTTCTGAATTGAAAGAATTAGGAATGATTAAGCGACAAGTAGAAACTTTAGAAGAACAATTAACACTGGTCAATGTGGAAAGTCAGTACCAGCGTAATAAGACCCTTGAAACATGGCAGCGTTCTTTGTTCCGCCAGATTAACGATCAATTTCATGTGCATCAAGGAAAAATCGGTCTTTCTGGACAGAGCATGCCTGCTCCTTTTGAAAATATATCGAATTCAAATATTCATACTGAAGCGGATTATGCGATTCAGGAATACATCTATCAACAATGGCAGCCTGTAACCAAATCGCAATTATGGTTAATAGATGAAGATGATAAGAGCGATGTTTTAAGTAGCGCTGTGTATGCCAATAATCCAAAGAAGCAAAAAGAATTATTGCTGGGAGCATGCTTGGGTGAGGCGATTTCAGCAACGAATAATTGTTTTGATTGTGTTGATCAGGTTGGCATGTCAACCATTAAGAACGCACGAAATCATTATCAAAAAACAAAAAAGAACATACAGACTTTGGCTCGTGATGTTAGAAAAAATAAAAAAAATCATTTGTTTCATTCAGTAAAAGAATTTCTTGTTCCAGAAAAAATTGATCCAGAAACAGAACTAGAATTGACTTCACGTGAATTTGCGCGTTACTTTCGTTCATTGCAATTACAATTTGGGTTTAAAGAGAAATTAGATAACGATTTGAGTAATGCACTCAATGAGCTCAATGCGATCAATGACGCACCTAAAGAATTTAAGCAGCCAGAAGAAAAAAAATCAGAGGAAACGCATCTTTTTAAATATGCTCCACTGCAAAATCCGGTATTATTTTTCAAAGAAGACGATCTTTTATCAGCAGCATTAAATTTTTTCTATGAATTTTCTTTATTTATGGATAGAGATTTAATGGCAAAGCGTCCTATTTGTTCTATGTTTTTTTTCTCTTTGCCATTTATTCAATTAGCGCTACCCGTTTTTGCAGGGTCAACTGTTTTTTTAGAAAAACTGACTTCAGCTATTTTTGTTATTGAAGCAAATCTTGCAAAATATACAGGATTGAATGCTTTTTTAAATACGGTTGGGCATGTTCAAATTACAGCAGGGAACTTGCAGCAGGCAATTAATGCGGTAAGAGAAGCAGGGGAATGGTTTACTTGTGCTGAGGGTACTTTCGAAAAAGGATTGGTCGGTTCTTTGGTCGCAAAAATTCTTTTCAATATCGCAGAACTCTTGCTGAAAAATCCCTGTTTGCAGCCAGATGCGGCCTTATTATCAGAATATATCACGGAATTATTTCCCACCGTATCAGGTTCGCTGCAAGGGAAAACCGCAGTTGAAACTTGCAGAAGTATCGCAAGCGGATTTTTAAAAATATCAGTTGAACTTTTAGCCGCAGCTTATGGTGTTGGTGGCCTTGAGCATGCTTCTCATATTGTAGGTGAAACATTAGGGAAAGTAACTTTTGTACCCTGGGGTAAAATCGCTCATCCGCATTTTAACGTAAGCTTGGTCCAAACATTGGGTGTCAGCAAAGCGGCTTCTCTGATTCTCTTAAAAGTATATGGTATTTTAGGACAAGTAGAGTCGGGCCAGTTAATTGATATCGATGGGCATCAACTAAGAAAAAACAGTAAAAGCTTTTCTATATTGCAATTTTTTGTGCGCGTACATCAATCTTCAGATGAATATAAAAATAAAATAATGAAATCTGTTTCTTACATGGCGGTACGCGAACATTTTCAAGAATTATTAGCGCATAATTGTTCATTGTGGGAAATATATAAAGATGAAGATGGGACTTTTAAGACTTTAAAAAATTTAGGTGTTAAAAAAATTCTGCCTAAACGCCGCCATCAGTATTCAATGGCTCTTTTAAAAACTATTCCAGCAGTTATAAAAATGGGAGTAGGTTTGATCCCTGCTATTTTTGTAACACTCCCGACTTTGATTATGAGTGCGGTGACGGGTAAAGCGCCTAAAGATTTACTCTCAAAAAATTTGAAACCCTTTTATCAATATGGATTGGAATCACTTAATTTATGGGTAAAGGCGGCTAAGGTTATATGGACAACGGTTAAATCCCTTTTACATTCTTTCGTATCGGTTGCGGCTCGATGTGTATCGCTTGAGGTACCAGTGGCCATCGTCGCGTTGGGATTGTTTTTGGCGGCCACTGTATTAAGGCCGCTTGGATTTTTAATGAAACATGTATTTTCGTTAAATGAAAATCCGTTTACCAAAATTGCTAGAGGTATTGTGACTTTGCATGCAAAAGTAGCTGGATTTTTGCGCGAACATATTCGTTATCCTTTGGCACGTGGTTTGACCTATTGCTTGTCTCGCTGCCGTGATTTTTTTGTGCGAAAAGTTGAAAATGCCATACAAGAACCTAACTCACGTGAAGATTCTGTGTCTCAAAAAAATAAACACAAGCGAAGCAGTACGTTTGATGCATTGAGTGCATTAAAGATTAGCTCGGTATCTTGCGCGGTTGCTCAAGATGTTTCTTTTAACAAAGAAGGTGTGCGGGATGATGCTTTACCAAATATTTCTTTGACAAACGAACGTTTTGCGGTAACACAAAGATCAAATCCGATGAGACCGACTTGACGCATTTGATTGATCGGAAAAAAATCGGTAGAAAATAATCCGCTCAAATAATGGGATAAGTTGATATTTTTGAGGAACGATAAAAAATCAGCAGGAAATAGAACATCCATTGGTATTTTATTAAAGTGATCTGCCAATACAGCTATTTCATAGAGCGCTACATTCAATCCTTGAGCGGCAATAGGATGGATGGTATGAGCAGCGTTACCCACTAAAATATTTCGTTGTTTTATTTGTTCTTTAGCCATCACGCGTTTTAAGGGATAAACAAAACGGGTTTTAATGGCTTTTAATCGTCCTAAACGATAACCAAACTGAGTTTGTAATGCATGTAAAAATTCTCGATCAGAAAGTGCCTGTAATTGTTCGATGGTTTTCTCATGATCCGTCCAAATGGTTGCCACAGAATGTTCAGTGAGTGGCAGCATAGCAATTGCACCTTCTGTTAAAAAACGCTCATAGGCGGTGTGTGAGTGATGCCTTTGTAATTCAGTGATGGTGACGAGGGCGCTTTGATGATAATCGAAAGTGTCAGTTTCAATCGATAACATTTCACGTACGCTGGAATGCGTGCCATCAGCACCGATTAACCATTTTGTTGTTATGTTTTTTTCAAATGTTTCATGTGTGAAAGTGAGATCAGTGTCATCGGGATAAGCAGTCAGTTTCAACAAAGTTGCCGGACGAAATAACTCAATATTTTTTGTTTCCGCAATGCGCGCGTAGAGCGCAGCAGTAATTTCTTTTGCAGGCACCACATAACCCAAGGTTTCTTTATTTAGTTCTTTTGCACTTAAAGAAGTTGTACCAAAATGACCGCGATGAGAAACATGTACTTTTTGAATGGCAAAAGCATAGGGTTTTAGTGACGGCCAAATGCCGATATTTTTAAGCAATACATAACTGCTGTGATTTAAAGCGATCAACCGTTTATCTTCAGTGTGGTTTAATGCGTTATCCATTAATGCGATACGCAGTGTTTTATTTTGTAAGCTGCAGGCCAAAGCTGCTCCTACCATGCCACCGCCCACAATGACGATATCATACTGCATTATTTTGCCATGATTGCTTCAATGTCTTTGATGGTTTTCGGTGCTTTCTCACTTAATACATCAGGACCTTTGTCAGTGACCAGTACATCGTCTTCAATACGAATGCCAATGTTATGCCACTTTTTAGGGACATGAGGAATATCAGCCGAAATATAAATGCCGGGTTCAATCGTTCTTACCATGCCTTTTTCCAATTTCCGCCATTGATCATTGATTTTATAACGGCCGGCATCATGCGTATCTAATCCTAACCAATGGCCGGAGCGGTGCATATAAAAAGGGAGATAGGCTTTTTGCTCGATTAAATCATCCAATTTCCCTTTTAGTAAACCAACATCTCTTAATCCTTCCGTAATAATATTGACAGTAATGTCTTCGATGTGCTGCCAAGGCATATCGGGTTTTACGGCTTTAATGCCCGCCAACTGCGCCTGAAGCACAATCGAATAAATCGCACGTTGTTCATCGGTAAAACGGCCGTTTGCCGGAAATGTACGTGTCACATCGGATGCGTAAGATTCATATTCACATCCTGCATCAACCAATACTAAATCACCATTTTGAATCGTGCAGTCGTTTTGTATGTAATGCAAAATACAAGTATTTTTTCCGCTGCCAATGATGGGCGTATAAGCATGAAAACGCGCACCTTGCCGCTGAAATTCATAGGTTATTTCGGCTTCGAGTTGTAATTCATTCATGCCGGGTTTGCAAAATTGCATGGCACGTTTGTGTGCGTCTGCGGTGATTTCAGCAGCGCGGCGCATGGCAGAAATTTCAGCGGTACTTTTTAGTAAACGCATTTCATGTAGTGTCGGTTCTATGTCTTTGAATGCGAGCGGTGATTGTACCCCGCTTCGAATTCTTCCGCGTAAAGTGCCGACTGCGTTTAGAATAATCTGATCAAATGCTCGATCAGCGCCCAAAGGACAATGAATTTCTTCGCGGCCTTCTAGAAGTTCAGGTAATTTTTTTTCAAGGTCATGGATGGGAAAAGCAAGATCAGCACCATACTGAGTGCATGCACCTGTCTGTCCCACACGATAACCATCCCAAATTTCTTTTTCGCGGTCACGTACTCGGTTAAATAAAATAAATTCACCCTCTTGATGTTTGGGTGCTAACACTAAAACAGCATCAGGTTCATTAAAACCCGTCAAATAATAAAAATCACTATTTTGCCGGTAAGGATATTCATGATAATGATTGCGGATGGCACTTTTGGCTGCTGTTAAAATGACGACGCCTCTTGGCCCTACGTGTTGCATCAGTTCTTTCCGGCGGCGGGCAAATTCAGTCATTTTTAGCATAGGCATCTCCGTTAGTGCAGGTGATCATTGTCATGGTTGCTGGGTTCTGGTTCTACTCTTTTCAATTCTTGAAAAATCATTAAAGCACCCAGGCGTACATATTCTACCAGTTCAAAATAGGCTGTTTCATCATCTTCGTTATCAACAATATCGCCATAACTGACTTTTGCAATTTCTACAATATCATTCAGTGTATCAGCTAGTTCGCTTTTTTCTTGTTTTCGAATGGAAATATTGGATCGCTCTAGCCCCGTTAAAAAACCTTGGCACCATAATCCGAGTGCTTCTGTGCGGCTATTAATATCAGCAGTATCATCCGGAAGTAATAAACTAAATTCAAATGAAAACTCACTCATTTGATGATAACTCGTTTCATAAATATGCTGGAGTAATTCGCGGCAGGGAAGAGATTTTTTTTTACCAAAAATAATTTTTTCCAAGAAATGTATTGTCTTCATGCCAGAAGTAGCAGAAATATAACCGCAAAGCAGACCATGAACTTGCGATGGATGAAAAGCAACATTCGCTTTTGTTAAGGCGGTTTGAAGTTCTTCAAAATTTGGCAGTGAAGGGATTTCTCGGCTCATGCGGGCATTTTACCTACCGTAAAAATTTTCATGGAATTAGTTTTGCCATGAACACCCATTAAATCGCCTTTGGTAATAATGACAAGATCACCTTCTTTTAAAATCCCCAATTTTTGCAGTGTAACGGCTGCGGCTTGGTTCAATGTTCTGCGGTCGATATGGGTTGCATCAAAATGAATAGGGTATACACCTCGATAAAGTGCCATCCGCCTTTCGGTCGCTACGTTGCGACTTAAACCAAAAATGGGAATACTGGATTTAATGCGCGACATCCAAAGCGGTGTAGTGCCTGATTCAGTTAATGCAATGATGGCTTTGATATCGAGATGATTGGCCGTATACATGGTTGCCATCGCAATGGCTTCATCTACGTATTGAAAGTGAACTTCTAAGCGATGGCGAGAAATTTTTGCGCTCGGATTTTTTTCAGCACTTAAACAGATGCGGTCCATCGCAGCCACTGCTTTATCGGGATATTTACCGACGGCCGTTTCTTGCGAGAGCATGACAGCATCGGTCCCATCTAATACAGCATTTGCAACATCGGATACTTCAGCGCGTGTCGGAATCGTGTTATATGTCATGGTTTCTAGCATTTGTGTTGCAGTGATCACGGGTTTATTGAGTGAGCGGGCGGATTGAATAATATGTTTTTGTACCCCCGGTAATTCTGCATCCCCTAGCTCAACACCCAAATCACCGCGTGCTACCATTACACCATCAGATGCATGAATAATTTCTTCAATGTGAGTGACTGCTTCTGCGCGTTCAATTTTAGCAATAATTCCCGCTTTGCCGCCGGCCGCTTTTAATAAATCGCGTGCTTCTTCAATATCAGCTGCGTTACGGGGGAAGGAAACTGCAATATAATCCGCATCCAATCGTACCGCTTCAATCAAATCAGCACGATCTTTATCAGTTAATGCGGCTGCAGATAAACCGCCGCCCAAGCGGTTAATGCCTTTATTGTTAGACAATTCGCCTTCAACAATGACTTTACAATAAATGCGATGCGTTTCAATTTTTTCAACCTGCATGACAATGCGTCCATCATCAAGCAAAAGTGTATCGCCTGGGCGCACATCGTTGGGTAGATCTTTATAATCAAGACTGACGGATTGTTCTGTTCCTTCTTCATTGCCAAGTTCTGTATCAAGAATGAAGGTCTGCCCTTCTTTCAGCTGAATTTTTTTGTTTTTAAAACGGGCTATGCGAATTTTAGGGCCTTGTAAATCCACTAAGATTGCTATGGATTTTTGATACTCTGCAGCAAAAGCGCGTACTTGCTGAATACGTTTCTGATGCGCGTCATAGGTGCCGTGCGAAAAATTAGCGCGAAAAACATTGGCACCGGCTAAAATAACTCGTTTTAAAGTGTCTGGATCATCAAGGGATGGCCCAAGGGTAACGACGATTTTGGTGCGACGCAAAGTAATACCTCTCGTGATGTGTTTTATTTATGTGACTTTTTCATCTTTTTTTGCGCGTTCTTCCAATGCGACAATAGCGGGCAGCTGTTTTCCTTCAAGAAAAGACAAGAACGCGCCACCACCGGTCGAGATATAATTAATATCATCAGCCAAATGATAAGCTTCAATGGCGGCCAGTGTATCACCCCCACCCGCGACTGAAAACCCAGCACTTTCAGCAATGGCTTTGGCAATTTCCCGCGTGCCTTTTGAAAATTGTTCAATTTCAAAAGCACCTACTGGCCCGTTCCAAAGAATGGTTTTTGCTTTTTTAATAATACTGGTCAAATGTTTAATGGTATCTGGGCCGATATCATAAATTTTTTCATAATCATCAATCTGTGAGACGAGTCTGACTGAGCTTTCGGATTCTTCAGAAAGTTTTTCACCGACAATAACGTCAGTTGGAATAGGGATTTCAGCGCCGCGTTTTTTGGCAGAGAGCATCATGCGTTCCGCTTCATCAATTAAATCGGGTTCATACAGAGATTTTCCAACCATATAACCTTCTGCAGCAATAAAGGTATTCGCAATACCGCCGCCTACAATAAGATAATCAACTTTTTGTGCTAGTGAATCGAGTAATTTAAGTTTTGTCGATACTTTAGAGCCGCCCACAATCGCAACGACAGGTTTTTTAGGTTTATCCATAATGGCAGTTAGCGCCTCAAGTTCAGCCAGTAGAAGAGGGCCTGCACAGGCAAGGGGCGCATACCGAATAATACCGGCTGTTGATGCTTCACTTCGGTGTGCTGTCGCAAAAGCATCCATGACAAACACATCACAGAGCCTTGCCATTTTTTGGGCGAGTTCTGAGCTATTATCCATTTCACCAGTATTGAAGCGGACGTTTTCCAATAGAACAAGATCTCTGTTAGCCATCGAAAAACCGTGGGTCCAGTTTTTAATGAGAGGAACTTCCCTTTTTAATAATTGGGATAAAGAGGCAGCGACAGGAGCAAGCGAGAACTGCTCATCATGAGAACCTTCTTCAGGCCTGCCTAAATGCGACATAATCATTACCTTAGCGCCTGATTTTAATGCGAGTTTAATGGTCGAGAGGGCTGCCCGAATGCGAATATCGCTAGTGATCACCCCGTTTTTAATGGGTACATTTAAATCTTCACGAATAAGGACGCGTTTTTCCTTTAATTTTAGATCGGACATTTTTACTATATGCATTACAATGCTCCTGACATTTAACTGATGTGAATTTATTGCAAATAATAGAGAAACACAAGATGCGGCTAAGGCAATTACGCGAATTTCTAAAATTAGAGTCAACAAGTGGCATTATCTTGATTATTACAGCGCTCCTTGCGCTTATTCTGGATAATTCTCCTTTTGCCCATTTTTATGAGTCTAGTTTACATGTGCCGGTTTCGGTGCATTTGGGGGGGTGGCAGCTGCTTCAAGAACCACTTCTTTTTTGGGTCAATGAAGGGTTAATGCCGCTTTTTTTTCTTTTGATTGGCCTAGAGTTGAAACGAGAATTACTGATAGGCCATCTTTCAGAAAGAAATCAAGTGGCTTTGCCAGCGATTGCTGCCTTTGGCGGTATGTTAGTGCCCGCTTTTATTTATACCACAATTAATTTTCATCATCCGGCCTTATTAAAAGGCTGGGCGATACCAGTTGCGACAGACATTGTCTTTGCGTTAGGAATCCTTTCTTTATTTGGCCGCCGTGTACCCATAGGATTAAAATTGTTTTTAATGGCATTGGCTATTTTTGATGATATTGGTGCCATTCTGATTATTGCACTGTTTTATGGACATGCTTTGTTATATTTTTCTCTATTGTTGGCGTTAATTGTTATTTTAGTTTTGGCGTTGATGAATCGTTTTAAGGTAGACCGTTTATTTCCTTATCTGTTGGTCGGATTTTTGTTGTGGGGTATTGTCTTAAAAACCGGGATCCATGCAACAGTTGCGGGTGTTTTGCTTGCATTTTTTATTCCATTGAAATCGCCATCCAACTTATTAGAGCAATTAGAGCGCGCTCTTCATCCTTGGGTTGCTTATGTTGTGATGCCAGCGTTTGCATTCGCCAATGCGGGATTGTCATTTTCTCATGTAGGATTTTCGACTTTAACCGACACGGTGACGCTTGGGATTGTATGGGGACTTTTTATTGGGAAGCAGCTGGGTGTTTTTAGTTTTGCAGCGGTCATGATCAAGTTGGGCTTTGCAAAACTGCCGGAAAAAACTTCATGGTTAGAATTTTATGGAATTGCAATCTTATGCGGTATCGGTTTTACTATGAGTTTGTTTCTTGGTACGCTGGCATTTGAAAATGGCAACCCTTCTTATTTAGTAGAAGTGCGCTTAGGGGTGTTATTAGGATCGTTATTGTCTGCATTGATGAGTATCGTCGTTTTGCTTACTGCTTTTTGGATCAAAAAAAAGAGGACGCGGGCTTGAAGGAAAGAAATATAACGCTGTTGCATCGTGCGGCTGGCTGGTCGATTCATGTGTTTACTGCAAGCGGTGCTTATATTGGAGTGCTTGCATTGTTAGCAATTTATCAAGGGAAACCTTTAATTGCTTTTTGGTTGATGGGAGCTTCTATTTTAATTGATGCAATGGATGGCATGTTTGCGCGCATGATTAAAATTAAAATAGCGGTGCCAAACATTGATGGTGCTTTGCTGGATAATATCGTTGATTTTTTTACTTATGTCATGATCCCGGCCTTTTTTTTATTGACTATTCCTTTAGTGCCGATGGCGTGGCGTTTTTTAGGCGTTGCGGCCGTCACATTTTCATCGGCTTATCAATTTAGTCAGGTCGATGCAAAAACAGAAGATCATTTTTTTAAGGGATTTCCGAGTTACTGGAACATTGTGGTGTTTTATTTATTTTTTTGGCAAATGGATCCTCGTGTCAATATTGTGATTATTTTATTTTTAGCTCTTTTAAGTTTTGTTCCAGTTAAATATGTGTATCCTTCAAGGCTTGATTATTTAACCAAGAGCAATAAATTACGATTTGCGATGTTTCTTGCAACGCTTGTGTGGGGTGGTGCCACAGCGGGTTTATTGTGGGTATATCCGAAAACTAACCACTTTCTTGTTTCTTTATCCATGGGATATTTAATTTTATATGTCGCGATTAGTTTATATCGCACTTGGGTTCCCTTAGTAAAGAAGAAGCGCCGCCCTCTATGATGCGCATATTAGTCACGGGCGGTGCAGGATTTATTGGCTCCCATACGGTAGATTTTTTATTAGAGCAGGAATTGGCTGTAACGGTTTTCGATAATTTTGTCTCAGGCCGAGCAGACTATCTCAATCTTTCACACCCGAATCTCACTCTTGTGACAGGAGATGTGCTGGATTATTCACAGCTTTCTGCCGAAATAAAAAAAGCAGATGCCGTTTTACATTTGGCAGCACTACCTTCCGTGCCAAAATCGATAGAAGATCCTGTGACTTCATGTGCAGTGAATACGCAAGGTTTTTTGCATGTATTGCAAGCGATCCGTGAATCAAAGCGCGCTATCCGTTTGGTCTATGCATCGAGTGCTGCAGTTTACGGTAAAGTTGATACTCTGCCTTGCAGAGATGATCTGCCATTACTTTCAGAACCACTTTCTCCGTATGCTTTAGAAAAAACAAACAATGAACGTTATGCAGATTTGTATGCTCGATTGTTTGGAATAAAGAGTATTGGGCTGCGTTATTTTAATGTATATGGGGAACGCCAAGATCCCAATTCTCCTTATTCAGGTGTTATTTCTAAATTCATCCAGTGCTACCAAGAAAATAAACCAATCACTATTTTTGGGGATGGCGAACAATCACGCGATTTTATTTATGTGAAAGATGTCGCAAAGGCTAATTGGCTTGCTTTGCAGGCGGATTATACGGGTGTTCTGAATATCGCAACAGGGGTGCCTGAAACATTGCAGAATCTCATACGTTACATTGAGCAAACAGGCCAGCATCCCGCAAAACTGCAGTTTGAGGGGGCGCGTCTTGGCGATATTCCCCACTCATACGCCAAAACGACGGAAGCAGACTTTTTTTTGGGCTTTTGTTATACTACTGCCCTTCAAGAAGGGATACGATTATTGCTTCTTGCTTAATAATTAGAACGCGCGTGGGGTGGTATGTTTAGTAAAAAAAACATGGGTGCTTTGGTGGGGTTATATTTTTCTTTATGTGCCTGTTATTCAGGAAGTTTGCCTCATGGGAAATATTCTACGGTGGAAGAATTTCTTGCGGCACAAAAAGTGATTAGAGTTACAGCTGATAATACTCCAGGATATGGTAATCAAGCAGCAAGCGCCGCAGTCACAACCCGCTTACGTGATATGGGATTTAAAGGGAAATTTGAATTTGTTTATGCGAACCTAACGACGCCTAAGATCACCACTTTATTTAATTTGCCGCAAGATATCCCTGATGATTATTACGATAGCAAAGATAATATTGAATTTATCAAGTTAAAAGAATTTATTAATCGACATAAAAATAAAACTAATGAATTGGATGCGTTAAGTATCACAGGCGCTACAGACGATTTTGGTTGTAGTCTTGCAACAGAAGATGGAGTAGATATTGATCATGGCATGGGCCCTCTCGATTGTAGTAATCCCGCCAACTTTCTTGATACGGAGGTGTTTGCTTCTGTCACCCCCTTTTATGATCAACCCAATTTATTGGCAGTCTTGGATGATCCTGATCCAAAATTACCGTACGAACAAAATGATAGTGACAATAAATTTTTTACCATGCCGGTTGCAACTCTTCTGGAGGCAAAAGATTATCTGCAGCATGATCCACAAGGTCAGGCTATATTAAAACAAAAACCTGCACTTACCCCGTTAATCGAAGGAATGGAAAATCAACAATTTAATGTAATGCCGGTGTATGGTTATACCATTCAAGAAAATGTTTGTGATAAAAGGGGTTCTCCGGGGTGTTTTCCAGGAAATATTTTGCAAATGATTACCGCAGCACGGTATGCACAGGTTAATGGGCCTGCTTCATTTCATAAGCCTTTAGTCATTGCTGTATTTTATGATTATTCAAAAGAAGCAAATACGTTGATGCAGCTTTTGCAAACGGATGATTGGGGTAAATATACAATGCCGGGCACCCTAGAAGCGAAAAATGCAATTAACGCCTTGGGTTTATCGAAAATTTTCTCTGTTGCAGATATTGCTGATCCTAAAACCAGCCAACAAATGGAAGCGCTAAAACCAGGGCAAATTTTATTAGTCTGGTTAGGGCCATTACC
This sequence comes from uncultured Coxiellaceae bacterium, assembly GCA_964622455.1. Lineage (GTDB taxonomy): Bacteria > Pseudomonadota > Gammaproteobacteria > DSM-16500 > DSM-16500 > CAZUQP01. The sequence continues at coordinate 16,189 of CAZUQP010000034.1, read as the reverse complement.
CAAAATGATATTTGATGGATTATACAATTACACCAACACTAACGTCTGGCCGCAAATTCGTGAAGGTGCTAACACGTTCGATAGTTTGGTGTTAACGGGTAAACCACATTTTCGGTGTACACCTGAGTGGGAGTTGGGTTTTGATTGGATAAACGATCCTGTGTTCAAAGATCAATTCATCCGTTTTTATCAATATCCTAACGGTTTTTGTGATGGAATGAATACTTGGCAATCAAATCCAATGATTTATCAAGATCTCGGTAACTTTATCGTTAAAGCGGAAAATCCCGATTCTTCTCTATCGACTTATTTTCAACGCATCAAAACGGAAGCGTTAAAACCTGAAAATGATAGAATTCATTATGTGCTTCAAGGGGTGATCAATATCTTAAATACCCATTCGCAAAAAGGAAAGGCTGCTGTTTTGTGATATAAAATCAGGTACAATGAAGCCCATTTTTAGAAGGGTAGTTCATGCAAAAAGCACCACTCACAGAAGCATGCACAGAGCGGCGTTACGAGGTCACGCATGCTGATCTGCCGTTGTCTTGTCCTACCAAAGAAATGCGGGTCTGGGATGCACATCCGCGCGTGTATTTACCGATTGAAGAAGCAGGTCATGTGATTTGCCCTTATTGTGGGGCGGAGTTTGTGTTAAAAGATGGCGAATAAAAATAAGATTTTCATCGTGGGCCCAGCCTGGGTCGGCGATATGGTCATGGCACAGAGCTTATTTAAATTATTAAAGCAGCGTGACCCTCATGTAATCATCGATGTACTGGCACCTTCCTGGAGTTTGCCATTATTAGCGCGTATGCCGGAAGTCAATCAGGCGATTGTCATGCCCCTCGCGCATGGGCAGTTAGCGTTGAAAGAGCGCCGCCGCATCGGTAAAAATTTGCGTGATAAAGGCTATCAACAAGCCATCGTGTTGCCCAATTCTTTTAAATCAGCCTTAATTCCCTGGTGGGCGAACATTCCGATTCGCACGGGTTGGTTACGTGAAATGCGCTATGGTCTATTAAATGATTGGCGCAAACTCGATAAAAAACGCTATCCCTTGATGATCGAACAATTGATGGCGCTGGGTTTGCCGGCTGAAAGCACATTACCTGCTGAATATCCTCTGCCTGAATTAAATATCTCGTTTGAAACACGCGCTAAGGCACTTTTAGCGCATCAATTGCAAGATACCGATAAACCCATACTGGCATTATGCCCAGGCGCTGAATTTGGTCCTGCGAAACGGTGGCCGGAAGAATATTATGCGGCGGTTGCGAATGAAAAATTAGAGGCGGGTTGGCAGGTTTGGTTATTTGGTTCGCCCAAAGATCAGGAGGTTGCTAAACGTATTATGGAGCTCACAAAAGAGCGTTGCATTGATCTTAGCGGCAAAACCCGTCTGGAAGAAGCCGTTGATTTATTATCACTTGCGACAGCAGTTGTCAGTAATGATTCTGGTTTAATGCATATTGCAGCTGCCCTGCGTAAACTTTTAATTGCAGTCTATGGTCCGACCAGCGCTGCCTTTACACCTCCCTTACACAAAGAAGCACGTGTGTTAAGTTTATCTTTAGCGTGTCAACCCTGTTTTCAACGAACCTGTCCTTTAAAACATCAGAATTGTATGCGGGAATTATTGCCTGATAAAGTATTGCAAGCATTAGCAGAGCAGGGGGCGTAATGCGAGTATTACTCGTGAAAACTTCCTCCATGGGAGATGTGATTCATACATTGCCGGCACTGACTGATGCAGGACGCGCGATCTCCGGCATTCGTTTTGATTGGATCGTTGAAGAAAATTTTGCAGAAATCCCAGCGTGGCATCCTTTGGTTGATCGCGTGATTAAAGTCGCGGTACGCCGCTGGCGAAAAAAAATATTTTCCAAAGAAACTTATCAAGGATGGAAAGAATTACGCGATGCTTTAAAAAACACTCACTATGATTTAATTATTGATGCGCAAGGGCTCATGAAAAGTGCATGGATTACTTTATTAGCGAAAGGCGTGCGCGGAGGACTTGATTATCATTCTGCACGTGAATCATTGGCTGCACTTTTTTATCAAAAAAAATATTCAGTAGAATTTAAACAACATGCAGTGATTCGGATGCGTAGTTTGTTAAGTCAAGCGCTTGGCTACCCATTACCAATTGATATTGCAGATTATGGTGTCGATCGGAAACATTTTTTTGCTAATGAGACATCCGAAGATTATCTCGTGTTTTTACACGGGACCACGTGGGCAACAAAACATTGGCCGGAAGAATATTGGGTAAAATTGACTGAAATAGCGCATAAAAAAGGGTTTAAAATAAAATTACCGTGGGGAAGCGATGCTGAGCGCGCACGCGCAGAGCGCATTGCAAAAAATTGTTCTTCAGCTGAAGTCTTGCCGCGTTTAAATTTAATAGCAGCTGCAAAAATAATTGCAGGTGCAAAAGCCATTGTTGCTGTCGATACGGGCCTTGGACATTTGGCAGCTGCATTGGATGTGCCCACTGTTTCATTATACGGCCCTACCAATCCTATCTTGACGGGTACTTTAGGTAAATCACAAGCGCATTTACGGGCAAATTTTTCCTGCGCACCTTGTTTAAGCCGCGAATGCGCGTATCAAGATCAGCCTTCGCCTTTATATTCGGTGAAACCGCCTTGTTTTACAACATTACCGCCGGATGAAGTTTGGCGGATGCTTGAAAGATTATTTTGATTTTTCGTAACAGATCATGCAATGACGTGCTTACGCTGAGAAACTGCTTGACGCGAGTATCGAATAAGAAGCTTAATCAATTCTTGCAAATAGTTAATAAATTTGTTAACCTATTTTTAGATCGGGAAAATGATTGCGATGAAATGGAAGATTAATTTTTATAATACCTCTGTTAAAGAGGCTGTAGGCAAGCTTCATCCAACAATAAAAGCAAAGTTTGAAGCCATCAGAGATAAAATGCTTGAACAAGGCCCGGATTTGGGGCTGCCATTTACAAGAGCCATGGGCAAAGGACTGTTTGAAATGCGCGCCAAGGGTCAAGCTGGAATTGCTCGCGGATTGTTTTGCACTATTTCGAATAACACCATTGTGGTTTTGCACGTGTTTATTAAAAAAACGGAAAGCACACCGAAAAAAGAATTGGATTTGGCAATTAAACGTATGAAAGAGGTAAAAAGCCATGACATATAAACCGGTACCCTGGAATAACAAGTTTCGTAAAGAAGTACTTGCTGATCCAGAAGCACGTGCAATATATGAAGCGACCAAACTACAAATTGACCTTTCTATTAAATTAAAAAAAGCAAGAATAAAACGGAAGATGACCCAAAGTGATGTCGCTGAAATCATGCATACTAAAAAGCCTGTTATCTCTCGCTTAGAATCCGTGGAAGATGATGTTAAAAATTTTCCTTCTTTACTCACACTTGCAAAATTTGCTTCAGCGATTGGATACGAATTAAAACTCGGATTAGTGCCTATTAAAAATGCCAAGGTACAAAAAAGTGAGGCGCGTGATAAGTAATTTTGCTTCATGTTTTTAAGTTGAGTCTGATTGCCCTAGATCAGGCAGGCGCTTCCGGCAGCGCTTCACTTCGTTGAAATGCATTATTAACATTATATTGAGATTCTTGTCTTAAAGGCGGGTCTTTTTAACCCCCGATATTGGCAAAAACTTTTTTATCTTTAGTGAGTTGTAATTGTCGTTTTGAGGGGAAAGCAGTAATTTGAATGCGGTTGTTCGCGCGGATTCCTGATGCTTTGATGTTATTGGCGATGGGGAAATAATTTCCATAACCCACATAAATTAATTGACGTAACGGTTTATTATAATCTGTTTTTTTAATGGTATTAATGCCGTTTGCCCATAAAAAAGCAGCCACTTGTTGCGCGCGCGCTTCTGATAAAGTTAATTCAAATTTTCGTGTTCCGTATCCACTGGTATTGCCAGAGACGATAATATTATTATCGGGGAAATGTTCTAATACAGTGGCTGCACTTTGAAGAATGGGAGCAGCTTCCGGTAAAAGATCAGAAGAATTATCTTCAAAGATTTTATCAGCAGGTATTTCAATCGTCGCATAATCGCCTAATGTGTAAACTTGTCCGCCGCCTTGTGCTACACCTTGCGCTGCGAAATTGATTGTCGTGACATAATATCCCACTGCGGCACCGCCGACACCAGCTAGCGCGATCAGTGATTTTGGTGCGCCCAATACTGCGGCAGTGCCCCCGCCAATGACACCGCCTGCAACTGTCGCAGTTGGACTGCCAGTGAATTTGTTATCGGTTGAAAAAGGATTGAATGAACAACTGATGAGGCATAGCGAGGTTCCTAATAGTATGAAGCAAGCTCGAAAAGTCATTCATTCTATCCTTTTTATACACGTATTTTAAGCGAAGCTTCTTCCCGCAAATAATTTTTGATAAACCACACCATACGAAATAAAAAGATAAGGAAGGCTCCAAATGAGACCAATGCCTAAGGGGACCATACTGATTACTAGTATGAGAATACTCAGGAGAGTGAATCCTATCAGCCGCAATACATTATGTTGCGTTGCCTTAAAAGAAAGTTTAACCGCATGCCAGGGATTTAATTGTTTTAAGAGAACAATGCCTTTTGATAAATATAAGCGAAACGCTAAATATAATGTCGCAATGCCGCCCAGTAGAGTGAGTATGTTTCCTGCAAGATGCGCAAGAGGATGATCGTTTGATTGATGCAGCATAATTCCAATAAAGACGACAATCATCGCAGGCAAGAGGATTAAATATTCTAAGATAATCAATATCACTAATTTGAGCGCCAAGGATGGAGTAAAGCTATATTTTAGCTGAGTAAAATGGATGGACTTATCACGTCCGCGCTGTAAACCTATGTAGAGTAAGCCGAGATTTAGCAGTGTTTGCACAATGGCTGCGATGAAAGCAATCAGGGCAGTGATGAGGGGAAGCTCCATCGCCATGCTTCCCTTTTGAATGAGATCGAGAATAATCAATGTTAAAATGACAATACCAAATGCAATCCAAAATGTTCCTTTTGCGCCATAGACTTTGTTCCAAGATAATTTGACACTTTCAATGATAGGTAAAGCATACGTAGTTGGCATATTACTTTTCCTTAAGAGTTTCTTGATGTGTACTAGGATAACGTAAAAAGTTGTTCTCTGTATATTCCTTCCTAACGTATACTTAAAATCTAATACCGGATTTGTACGATAGGGAATCTCATGATCCAACAATTAGAGCAGCGTCCTTATACAGCATGGCAGCTGCTGAAGGTCTATTGGAATTCAGATCAGCATTTGAGTGCCTATCTATTTTTGGGTGCTGTATTAGTAATGTCGATGATGTTGGTTGGCATGGATGTGCTTTTTACCGATTGGTACAATTATTTTTATGACGCTTTGCAAGAATACGATGCGAAAAGTGCACTGGATTTAGTGGTGGTTTTTGTTTTTTTAGCAGCGGTCAATATTGTGCTCGCTGTTTATCGCTATTATTTACAAAGTTTTTTAGGATTGCGTTGGCGCCGATGGTTGACCGCACAATTTTTAAAACGTTGGCTTGAAAAAAAGAGTTATTATTACCTCGAAGATTTTGAAGATACCACTGACAACCCAGACCAACGTATTCAAGAAGACATCAATAGCTTGGTGAATATGTCACTGGCTCTGTTAATTGGTATTTTAAGTTCGATTGTCACTATTTTTGCGTTTGTTTATATTCTCTGGCAATTATCCGGCATGATCCATATTTCATTGGGGCGTTTTGGCATCATCCATGTGCCCGGCTATCTTGTTTGGGTCGCGATTATTTATGCATCGATTGGTACATTTTTTACTTTCAAAATTGGCCGTCCACTCGTTATGTTGAATTTCGAGCAGCAAAAACGTGAAGCTAATTTTCGTTTTGCGGCAATTGATTTACGTTCTCATGCAGAGCATGTTGCGTTATATCGCGGAGAACATCATCAACGCACTATTTTGCAGAAAATTTTTAGCGGTGTACTCGACAATTGGTATGCGATTATTTTGCGGCAAAAATTATTGCTTTGGTTCACAGCAGGTTATAATCAAATTTCAGTGATTTTACCGTTGGCTGTTGCGTTACCCAATTATTTTAATAAAGTATTTAAGTTGGGCGGTTTAATCCAAACGCTTGCAGCATTTAACCGTATTCAAGAGGCGCTTTCTTTTCTCATTAATTCATATACCACGATTGCTGAATGGCAAGCCGTCATGCGTCGTTTATTGACTTTTTTAAATCACATGCATGAAGTTGAGCAAGATGCAGTGAGGAAAAATCATTTTCATTATGAAATACTGTCTGAAAATAAAATTATTGCGAAAAATGTTACTATTTTTCTGCCGAAAGGGGAAAAAATATTAGAAAATATTAACGAAGAATTTGTGCACGGCAAACATTATTGGATTAAAGGGAATTCCGGCATTGGTAAAAGTACGTTTGTGCGTGCTATTGCCGGTATTTGGCCGTATGGCTCTGGCAGTATTTCCCTGCCCGATAAAAAAAATATTATGTATATTCCGCAGCGTTCTTATATGCCTTTAGGTACACTCGAAGAAGCATTATTATTTCCCGATCATGTAGTTTCGGTTGATGAAAAAGAATTAATCCGTTTGTTGCACGCGTGTGATTTGCCACATTTGGTGAATGAGCTTCGTCTCGTCACACTTTGGTCAGATCATTTATCGCCAGGTGAATTGCAGCGTATTGCGTTTGTGCGCATCTTGTTGCATAAACCGGATTGGGTATTTTTAGATGAAAGTACTTCAGCGCTTGATTTGTCACGCGAACAACACCTATATGAATTATTAAGAAAGCGATTGCCGCATTGTTCACTGATCAGTGTGGGTCATAGACCCAGTCTAGAAGATTTTCATGATGAAACCATTGATTTAAGTTTATATGCGGTAAAAAGAACATCAGTATTTGTTTGATGGCACGATGAATTTTATGATTTTATGTTATAAAACATGGGGTTTGATGCAGGATCAATCATTGCAACTCGGGTGATTTGTCCTAACTCAGTGATAAATTGTGCTATAATCAGAGACAATTCATCGATATAATCGATGCTCGTTAACAGCAAAAAAGGTAGTACATATGCACGGCTTTTTAGAGTTACCTTGGTGGGGTTATATCGTCGTAACTCTTGTTTTGACGCAAATTACAATTTTGTCCGTCACTCTCTTTTTGCATCGCGCTCAAGCGCACCGTGCAGTTGATCTGCATCCTATCGCATCGCATTTTTTTCGTTTTTGGTTGTGGCTGACAACGGGCATGGTCACTAAAGAATGGACAGCCATTCACCGTAAACATCACGCCAAAGTGGAAACAGAGGACGATCCGCATAGTCCGCAAATTCAAGGTATTTGGAAAGTCTTGTTTGAAGGCACAGAACTCTATCGTAAAGAAAGTCGTGATCAAACCACATTAGAACGTTACGGCGAAGGTACGCCCGATGATTGGATGGAGCGCCATTTTTATCGTCATAGCAAATATGGTATTACGTTGATGTTTTTGCTCGATGTCTTTTTATTTGGCGCGATTGGAATTACCATTTGGGCGTTTCAAATGATTTGGATACCGTTTTTTGCAGCCGGTGTTGTCAATGGCCTTGGACATTATGTCGGTTATCGCAATTTTGAATGCCAAGATGCTTCTCGCAATTTAGTTCCGCTCGGCGTCTTTCTTGGCGGAGAAGAGCTGCACAATAATCACCACACTTATGCAACATCTGCAAAATTCTCAGTAAAATGGTGGGAAATTGATACCGGTTGGTGGACCATTCGCTCATTACAAGTATTTGGCTTAGCTAAACCAAAACGTACTCCGCCTAAAGCAGTTTTGTTACCAGGCAAAAAAACAGTTGATATTGATACGTTAAAAGCAATTTTAACCAATCGTTTTCAAGTGATGGCACAATACAGCAAAAATGTTATTTTACCGGTTTTGCGCGAAGAACGCCGTCGCGCGGGTGAAGCGGGAAGTGCAATGTTGCGACGTGTGCGTACTCTCTTAATTCGAGAAACATCATTAGTTGATTCGTCAGGCCAGCAGTATTTAGCGAAGGCATTAAATCGTTACCGTTCGCTGGATATTGTGTATCAGTATCGATTAAAGCTACAAAATATCTGGGCGAAAAGTACTGCAACCCAAAATGAATTGGTAGAAGCATTACAAGAATGGTGCAGGCAAGCTGAAGCAACGGGCATTAGTGTGCTGCGTGAATTTGTGAAGCAGTTAAAGGCTTACGTTCCTAGTAAAGTGTGATCTCAATTTTTTTCTGTGTTCTCAGGATGGTATTAGATTAAGTAATTCGTTGGCAGATCAAATGGGTTCAACCAAAAAACAAGTTGCTCTTTGCACGTTAGGGACTATATTTGAATGGTATGAATTTACCGTCTTTGCGTCTCTCACACCGATTATTTCTCAGTTATTTTTCCCGCGCAGTAATCACCTCGAAGCCATGATGTCAACGTTTGCGATTTTTGCATCGGGTTATATTATGCGTCCGCTGGGCGCATTTTTCTTTGGGCATGTAGGTGATACTTTAGGCCGCAAATATACTTTGTTGATCACCATTTTTTTTATGGCAGGTGCAACATTGTGTATAGGGCTTATTCCGGTGGGCACTTCTTTTTCAACATTAGCACTAGTGATATGCCGTTTAGCGCAAGGATTTTCAACGAGCGGTGAATATCCCGGCGGACTTGCGTTGCTTTCAGAACAAACGAATCAAACTCGAAAAGGATTGATTACGAGCTTTGGCATTTTTGGTACGGGAGTCGGTTGTTTTTTAGGTGCTTTAGTTTACGCGATCACCTTAAAATATTTGGGATATGAAGCGATGTTGAATGGCGGATGGCGCATTCCCTTTTTGTTGGCGGGGCCGCTAGGAGTACTTAGTTTTCTTTTACGTAAATCAATTTTTGAATCACGCGAATTTAATCACATCAAAGAACAAGGTTTAATTCATCGGATGCCGATTAAATTATTATTGACTCAGCATACAAAAAATTTAGCGGTTATGTTGTGTATCTCGACATTAACTAATACGTTAGTTTACATGAACCTACTTTATTTTAGTAGTTATACAGTCAGCATACATAAATTAAATACCGAAGATGCAATGCGTTTATATTTATGGGTCACGTTTGTTTATTCAATTTCAGTGTTAGGATTCGGTTTTCTATCCGATTATTTTGACAAAAAACGAATGATAATGGTTGGATGTGCATTGATCGTTTGTTTTGCTTATCCATTATTTAAAATGATCCTAGGCAGTCAAGTGGATATGCAGTTTTTTGCGCAAGGATTAATTTCAGTTTTTTTGGGAATGATATTGGGGCCTTTTTCTTCTGTATTAGCCGAAAGTTTTCCAACAGCTGTGCGTTATACAGGAATGAGTATTACGCTTAATATGGCAGCTTCTTTATTTGGGGGAACAGCGCCCATGATTTCTGGTTGGTTGACGCAGTATTTTCATACGCCGCTTGCGCCGGCGTTTTATATTGTTTTGATTGCAATCATTGCATTGGGCGCTATTACTTCGATGATGTTTTCTCCAAGTACCCGAATACTTTCTACTGAGACACTATAGGTTCTATCCCTAAAAATTTTGCCGGCTGCAAAATCAAAAAGACACCACGTGTACCTCTAATTTCTTACCCAATTTGTTAAGTGCTTCTTCAATGCGCGGTAGTTTTGAATTGTAATGTGGATCAAGCAAACGACGAATTTCTTTTTCATTGCAACCTAATTTTCTTGCAAGTGATGTGTTGTTGAGTTTCTTTTCTCTCATGGCAAGATATAAAGCAGTTTTTACCGCAAAAGTAGTCGATAATGTAATATATTTGCAGCGCTTGCGTTGACTAGGCATGGGAATATCGAGTTTTTTTGCCATTCGATGTGCAATTGCCTCTTCTAAACAATCCATGGCTTCATTTAAAGCATCTTCTAGATTTTCGCCTTGAGTAATTGCTTCTGCCAAATCCGGGAATTGTACTAAATAGCCGCCTTCTTTTTGTTTGGTTAGTTTAACAGGATAGCTAAATTGGTCACTCATACACATTTACCTCAATTCATTTTTAGAAATACCAAGCTGCTTTAGCATTGCATTATATGTGCCGCTCTTAAGTTCATCCTTTAAGTTACGAATAATGGTAAAGCAATCTCCATATTCGATCGTGCAATGACTTCCTTTGCCGCGTTCTTCTATGAGCTTAACTTTAATACCTTTTTCTTTGCCTAATTTTTTAAGTTTTCTTAAAAATTCTGATCCTTTCATGAATCCTCATTTACATTATCGGTCAAAAACGTCCGAATCTCAACTGGATTGTTCTTTAAAATTAATGATGTTAGCGGTATTTTTTGAGGGTTTATTGTTTTGCAGAAGAGGGGGGGTAAAATCCCCTCTGCTCTTTTCTGCGTAGCGCAGGATAAGTTTTTTCAAAGGGAAACGCATACAAATTTCTTAAGTCGATATTATTGCTTGATCTGTTACAATTTTTTTTAGATTATAACTTTGTTTCTTCAAACATCACGTGCATGCCTATTTTACCAGTCTCTGTGTTGAAGGCACGTGGATCATAGTATTTTTTCTTAAACTTATCAGCCATGGTACGTTTGTTTTTGCTGGTTGTTCGAAAAGTACCGGTTTTTTTGCCGGCTTTCGTGGTGCCGGTGGATAACATTTTAATTTTATCGCGCATAGTCGCCCCTGTTATTTATCTGCTTTTTCGCGTTCTTTGATGTCTTGCAGAACTTTTTCAATGCCGTATTTATCAATAATACGCATACCTTGGGTGCTGACACGCAGCTTAATATAACGTTTTTCGTTTTCTAACCAGAAACGGTGTTCCTGAAGGTTTGGGTTAAAACGCCGTTTGGTCTTGTTGTTAGCATGGGAAACATTATGCCCTGCTAAAGGGCCTTTTCCCGTGACTTGACAGATTCTAGACATGTTCATCTCCAATAACTCAGGCCGCGATTTATACCAGAAATAGCCAGTTAGCGCAAGTTAAGGCTATGTTTTTTTCTTAGAAAATTATATGATTTGCCATCGAAATGAGTGATGGCTTTCATGAATCAGTTTCTTACAAATAAGCGCATTTTGTTGGGGGTGACAGGCGGTATCGCAGCCTATAAAAGTGCGGATGTAGCACGCCGTCTGCGCGAAGCCGGGGCGGAGGTTCGGGTCGTGATGACAGCGCATGCAAAGGAATTTATTACCCCGCTTACCCTTCAAGCCGTTTCCGGGAACCCTGTCCATACCGATTTATTTGATGTTGCGGCTGAAGCGGCCATGGGACACATTGAACTCGCCCGATGGGCAGATGCCATACTCATTGCGCCGGCCACGGCCGATTTTATCGCCCGTTTGGTTGCAGGCACAGCCAATGATTTATTGACTACACTGTGTTTGGCAAGTAAAGCGCCTTTAGCGATAGCCCCGGCCATGAACCAAGGTATGTGGAAAAACCCCGCCACTGAAGTCAATGTCGAGATGCTTAAAACGAAAGGCATCACTCTATTGGGCCCAGGGGACGGCAGTCAAGCTTGTGGTGATATGGGCCCTGGGCGGATGCTTGAGGCGGTAGAATTGATCGATGGGGTTGCAAAGCTTTTTCAAACGGGCAGTTTAAGCGGCAAACGTGTGCTGATTACTGCAGGCCCTACCCGTGAATTTATTGATCCTGTGCGTTACATCAGTAATGTGAGTTCCGGAAAAATGGGTTATGCCCTGGCGAGTGCTGCTTTGGAAGCGGGTGCTTTAGTCACCCTCATTAGCGGCCCTGTTTCTTTAAGTCAACCAGATCGGGTGAAATACGTAGGGGTCATTCATGCGGAAGAAATGTATCAAGCGGTCATGGCGCATGTGAATGAGTGTGATATTTTTTTGAGTGTTGCAGCGGTTTCTGATTATCGGGTCAATCAGATAGCATCTCAAAAAATGACTAAAACAGAAGAAATTTTTACGCTCACTTTAGAGCGCAATCCTGATATTTTAAAGAGTGTTGCGATGCTGCCCAAACGTCCTTTTGTGATTGGTTTTGCAGCGGAAACAGAACACTTACAAAAAAATGCCCGCGATAAATTAATCAAGAAAAAATTAGATATGATCATTGCTAATTATGTGGGGAACCAACAAGGTTTTGAACAAGATAACAATGCAGTCACAGTCTTGACTCAAGATGAAGAACACGAACTTACGAGTGCACCCAAAACAAAATTAGCGCGGGAATTAATTTCATTAATTGCTAAAAAGGTAAATTTGAAATGGAAGAAATAATAGAATCACATCAATTGCAAGACGCACAAAATTTTCATCAAAAATTAGCGGTACAAGTGAAAATTCTTGATCCGCGTATGGGGCATGAATTCTCTTTACCGAAATATGAAACGAAGGGTGCTGCAGGACTTGATTTACGCGCGTGCCTTGATTCTGCTTTGTTGATTAATCCAGGCGAAACGCATTTAATTCCAACCGGTATTTCAATTTACATAGGGGATCCGTCTTTGGCTGCTGTCATTTTGCCGCGCTCTGGGCTTGGGCATAAGAATGGCATTGTGCTCGGCAATTTAGTGGGATTGATTGATTCTGATTATCAGGGCCCGCTCATGATTTCTTGCTGGAATCGCGGTCAATCTTCCTATAGCATTGCGCCAGGTGATCGACTCGCCCAATTGGTTTTTGTGCCGATTGCGCGTGTTCACTTTGATCTCGTCACAGAATTTAATGCAACAGACCGCGGTGAAGGCGGTTTTGGGCATTCAGGAAAAAATTAATGACGCAAAAAAATAAGATAATTCATCCCGGTATTTTTCGTGCTTATGATATTCGAGGGATTGTTGGCGAAGAATTAACAGATGAAAGTATCTATGCATTAGGCCAAGCGATTGGCTCAACAGTCATTGAGGCAGGTGAAAAACGTATTGTACTGGGACGCGATGGTCGCTTATCAGGCCCTGTACTTTCCCGTGCGTTAGCAGCCGGTCTTTGTTCGGCTGGGTGTGATGTGATTGATATCGGTATTGTACCAACGCCTTTGCTTTATTATGCAACTCACGTCATGGATACACGCTCAGGCGTCATGTTAACAGGCAGCCACAATCCGTCGAATTATAACGGTTTAAAAATGGTAATTGCTGGTAAGACACTTGCCGAAGAAGGCATTCAAGATTTGTACCAGCGAATTATTCACAATCAATTTTTAGAAGGCCGCGGTGAAATTTGCGAACTGGACATTATTGAGCGTTACATCACGCGGGTGGTGCGTGATGTGCAGATTGCTCGTCCGTTAAAAATAGTCGTTGATGCTGGTAATGGTGTTGCGGGCGCTATTGTTCCGGATCTTTTTCGTCGCATGGGGTGTACCGTGCACGAATTATTTTGTGAAGTGGACGGTCATTTTCCGAATCATCATCCTGATCCAAGCCAGCCCGAAAATTTAAAAGATTTAATTAAAGCGGTAAAAAATACTGAAGCAGATATTGGTTTGGCATTTGATGGGGATGGCGATCGATTGGGTGTTGTGACGAGCCAAGGTGAAATCATTTGGCCTGATCGGCAACTCATGTTATTTGCAAAATCGATTTTAACGCATCACCCGGGCGCTAAAATTATTTATGATGTGAAATGCACGAGTCACTTAGCAAAAGTGATTCACGCTGCAGGCGGTGTACCGATTATGTGGAAGACAGGCCACTCATTGATTAAATCAAAATTAGCAGAAACACAAGCGCTGCTTGCAGGAGAGATGAGCGGGCACATTTTCTTTAAAGACCGTTGGTATGGATTTGATGATGCCATTTATGCAGGCGCACGCTTACTTGAGATTCTTTCTGAAGGGAGTGATGACAGTGATGTGTTATTCAAAAAAATTCCCAATAGTGTGAATACACCCGAATTAAAAATATATGTCGATGAAAATGAAAAGTTTTTACTGATGGATAAATTGGTGAAATCTGCCCATTTTAGTTCAGCTGAAATTGTCACGATTGATGGGCTTAGAGTAAATTTTGCTGATGGATGGGGATTGGTCCGACCCTCTAACACGACACCTTGTTTAGTGCTGCGTTTTGAAGCGGAAACTCAAATCATTTTAGAAAAAATTCAAACCTTATTTCGGGATTATCTTTTGTTATTAAAACCGGATTTAGTGCTGCCTTTTTGAATTTTTAATTTTGAGGCAATCATGAAGGATTACGATGTTATTATTGTGGGCGGCGGCATTGTCGGGATGACAGCCGCATTATTACTTGCAAAAAACACTTCATGTAAAATCGCGTTACTAGATTCAAAAAAAGAATTTTCTGATTGGCAATCTGCTTCTTACGATTATCGAGTGAGTGCTATTTCTCTTGCTTCAAAAAAAATTTTCGAACATCTTCAGGTATGGGATCCCATGCGTGCAAAGCGTATCAGCCCTTACTCACGCATGTATGTATGGGATGAAACAGGGGAAGGCAGACTTTGTTTTGATGGGCGTGAATTAGGAGAGCCTGTTTTGGGTTATATCATCGAAGAAAATGTGATGCGTGCGAGTTTGCTTCAATCTATTTTGAATTCTTCGATTGATTTTTTTCATCCTGTTACGTTAACTTCATGGCGCTCTTCGCTAGATTATCTTGAAGTCACTACGAAAGAAGAGGCTTTATTCAAAACAAAATTATTAATTGGCGCAGATGGCGCGCATTCATGGGTGCGTAAAAACGCGAATATTGAGTTAACAACACGTGATTATCAACAAACTGCAATTGTTGCAACTGTCAAAGCAGAATTACCGCATGAAGCAACCGCCTGGCAGCGATTTTTGTTGACGGGACCTTTAGCATTTTTACCGTTGGAGGATGCTTACACTTCCTCCATTGTGTGGTCAACAGAACATAAGCATGCAGAAGAATTATTAGCGCTTGATGATTTAATGTTTCAAGAGCAATTAAGTTATGCATTGACAGAAAAACTGGGAAGAATTACTGAAGTCAGCAAACGATATCATTTTCCATTAGTGATGCGTCATGCAAAACACTATGTGCAAGAAAGAATAGCGTTAATCGGTGATGCAGCACACACCATTCATCCATTGGCAGGGCAAGGCATGAATTTAGGTTTACTTGATGCAGCCTGTTTGGTGGAAACGATACAATTCTCTCAGAAAAAAAATCGCGATTTTTCAAAATTTTTATCTTTGCGTCCGTATGAACGGGCACGTAAATCTGATAATTTAACCATGCTTGCTGCAATGGATTTATTAAAATATATTTTTGTGAATGAAAGCCGCGCCGTGCATTCTTTACGAAATAAAGCGTTGAATTTTACCCATACGCTCTCACCACTTAAAAAATTTTTCATGAATTATGCCCTTGGGAAGCGCGCTCATTTACCGGCTCTGGTGCGTGAATAGAAAGAAAAGGGTATGGATACAATTAGTTAGGGAGCCATTTAGATTATTTTATAAGCAATATTGCTATTAAGTAAAAATTATTATACGCTTTTTAGACTTTACTTTAATTTTATGGGTAAAGATCTGTTCCTTAAATAACGAGGGCTATACCATGAAAAAATTTGTTTTAGCGTCACTGTTAACTGTTTCGGTTTGTGGTGCATCGGTTACGATGGCTGCACCTTCAATGAAAGACCTAGTTTTAACTTTCACCTGTCCCGCTGTTAACGTGTTAGGAAATTCAGGCACCGAAATTTCAGGTTTTGGTTCTGAAAAAATAGATCAAGACACCTCTTCCGTGTATTTTTCAAGCAAAACAAATGCATATCCCACTCTTCCATCAGGTGTTCCAGCAGATTTAACAAAATCGTATGCCAATTATCAAGCAACTTTTGATGGGGCTTCACAAAAAGTGGTTTGTGATTACGCAGGAAATGCACCGCGTTTCCAGGTATCTTATCAAGTGACCAATGCTAAAAATGCTCATGTGATTTCTTCTACGCAGAATAGCATTACGCTAGGTGTTCCTTTCGGTTCTAATTAAGGTCCCATTATTTTATTCCGCGAAGGTATTTTTTTATCTTCGCGGGATAATATTTTAATAGGATTTTAAATAACTCACCTTACGCAGCTCTTGTCATTGCTGTAAGGGTTACGTCATTCGTTGATGAAATAGCCTGACCTGAAGTTATGTTTTCTGTACTACAGCAAGCTTCGTGCTT
>CAZUQP010000033.1:0-24074 GCA_964622455.1 uncultured Coxiellaceae bacterium | reverse complement strand
TGTGAATTAAATACCCAGGGTTACGGCGCAAAAAGCGCGCCTAACCCTGGGCTAAATTAGTTTCAGGGCCGTAGGCCCTGAAAAGACAAAGCGTGTTGTAGTACAGAAAACCTGATTTCAGACTATGTGGGTTTCAAGTCATTGGCCTGAAAACACGAAAACTTGCTACAATAAATTCGACAATCAATGTTAGATCAAGTTTAGATTTTTACAGCCATCGTAAGATGAAATGTCAACAGCCCCTAGCTGTTTGAAATAAAAAACCGATTAGGTTTGTTTCCTAATCGGTTTTAGTTCTTTTAGCGCTAGGCTATGGCTAGAATCCTGGTCGTGGTTGTAGCAAAGGCTGCTCTGCCTCGGGCTGTGTCGATACTTGTGATCCTTCTTTAGCTAGTAGCTTTATTTTTTCTTGAATTCTGTTATAGATCCCTCCTAAGTGCGCCTTACCTTCAATAAATTCATTTTCCTTAAGCACTCCTCCTAGCCGTAAATACTGTTGAAGATTCTCTTGAATTCTATCATTTCCTAAGGATGAAAATGTTCTGCCCGCGGCGTTTCGTGCTTGATAATTTTGATAAGTAGCGCGTCCTGCTGCAACGAATCCACCAAAACCTGTAGCGGTACCGGTTATTTCTGCTATTTCCATATCTCTTTTGTTAAAGTTTGTTTTGTCGTGTATCCAACGATTCATTCCTGTTTGGTCTTTTTCTGATGTTCCAAGACCAATCGCAGATGTTACGCCTAATCCAAGAGCTGTCAGTGCTGTTACAGCGTTTGCTTTGAAAAATAGATTGGCTCTTTTATAAGTACTATGAACACCTTCATCTGCTAATATGCCTAGCGCTAATTTAAGTGCTTCCTCAGCTGTGTAACGAATCTCTAGTCGAAGATCATCCTTATTTTTTTGGGGTTCTTTTTGTTCACTGGGTGATTCATCGAGATCGGGGGCATCGGGTTTGGTATACTCTTTAAGAGGGTCGGTTTTTTCTGTGGCTGCATTTGTAGGACTAGCAGTACGAGTAGCTGTCATTTTTTTTCTCCTTGAAAATTTTTTTAAGATGCGGCAATGGTAATGAAGAAAGATTAAGGTTTTCTTAATTGAGTGAAAAAAATATTTATTAAAAATTTTAACGATCAAAATTTAATCACGCGGATAGGTTGATCGTTTTTTTTAGAATGATATGATGATGACAACGTTGACTTTCCTACAGATCTTTACTAAAGAAAAATATATGAATATTTTAATCATAGGCTCTGGTGCGCGTGAGCATGCCATCGCAAAAGCATTTCATCGTTCGCCCAAACAACCAACTGTATATTGTTATGGCAATTCTCATCATCCCGGCATTCGTGAATTATCTAAATATTATTTAATGGGTAATATGAATGATGTCGATGCGATGACAAAATTTGCAAAAGAGTGCAAAGCAAAATTTGTGATTGTGGGGCCTGAAGCGCCGCTTGAGAAGGGCATCGCGGATGCTTTATGGAAAGAAAATATTTTTGTGATTGGCCCGACCCAAAAATTAGCGCAAATTGAAACCAGTAAATCGTTTGCGCGGGATTTATTAAAAAAATATCGCATTTCAGGTTCACCTCTTTATCAAGTATTTCATGATTTAAGCGGTGCAAAAGAATTTTTGCAGCGCTTAGGCGATGGGTGTTATGTGATCAAAGCAAACGGGTTGATGGGCGGTAAAGGGGTTAAAGTCGCGGGCGATCATTTACATTCTCTGGATGAAGCTTATCATTTTTGCGAAGAACTTTACCGATTGAAACATTCTTTTGTGATTGAAGAAAAATGTGTAGGCGAAGAATTTTCGTTTATGTGTTTTTCGGATGGGAAACATTTGGTGCCTATGCCATTGGTGCAAGATCATAAACGTGCTTTTATTAATGATAAAGGGCCGAATACTGGCGGCATGGGCAGTTATTCAGATAGCAATCATCGCTTGCCATTTTTAACAGATAAAGATGTGAATGATGCATTTAAAATTAATCAAGCAGTGATGAATGCATTAGAAAAAGAATGCGGTGAAAAATATATCGGTATTTTATACGGCAGTTTTATGGCAACAAAACAGGGCGTGCGTGTGATTGAATTTAATGCGCGCTTTGGTGATCCTGAAGCCATGAATGTGTTGGCCATTTTAAAAACCGATTTAGTCGATATTTGTGAGGGGATGATTTCAGAAAAATTATCTTCTTTAAAGATTGTTTTTGAAGATGCAGCAACGGTTTGTAAATATGCAGTGCCCAAGGGTTATCCTGATCATCCTCAAAAAAATAGCTTGATTGATGTGGGTGAAATTAAAAATCCCGAACAATTGTACCTTGCAGCGATTGATGAGTGCGATGGTAAACTCTATACCACCACTTCTCGTGCAGTCGCAGTGGTGGGTATTGCGGATACAATCTTTCTTGCTGAAAAAATAGCGGAAATGGAAATGCAACGCATTAAAGGTGAGTTATTTCATCGTGAAGATATCGGCACTGAAAAATTAATCAATCAGCGTATAAGTGCTATGCAGACATTACGAGCAAAAGTGCATGAAGGAAATATGGATTAGGATATGCGAAATATACAGATTGGAATCTTAGGTTCCACTCGCGGCACTAGTTTGCAACCTATTATTGATGCCATAGAACAAAAAAAATTGGCGGCCACTATTCAATTAGTGGTGAGCAATAAAAAAGATGCTTATATTTTAGAGCGTGCTAAAAAGCACGGATTATCTGCTTTTTTTATCGATCCTGCAGAGCTTACGCGTGAAGCATATGATGAAAAAATTTCTTTTCTTATGCGAGAGCATTTAGTTGATTTAATTATTTTGATTGGTTATATGCGAATATTATCAAACGATTTTATCAAACAGTGGAAGAATAAAATTATTAATGTGCATCCCTCTTTACTCCCTTTGTTTGCAGGCGGAATGGATAAAAATGTGCATCAAGCAGTGTTAAATGCCAACATGAAAGAAACAGGGTGCACGGTGCATGAAGTTACGGAAATAGTCGATCAAGGGCCTATTCTCGTGCAAAAAGCCTGTCCTGTTTTGCCGGGCGACACTGCTGAATCTTTAAAAGCCCGTGTGCAAGTGCTTGAAGGAAAAGCATTAATTGAAGCTATTCATCAAGTCCGATATTAGTGTATCATTGAGCCCATTTTTCCGATTTTTCTTATTCTTTTAATTAATCCATAAGTTAACTCATTTATAATTAACGCTATTTTAAATAAAAAATTAAACCAAAACGAGAATATTACGCTATGCTTAATCGTCAAAAACTCTCTCAAAATATGAAGAGCTTACAGTATGAAATCGATGAAAAAGGGATGTGTTATGGCCTTGCATCGATGGCAGTGCCTGCGATTTTATCGGGCAATACTAAAATATATAATGAACGATTAACGACGTTTGATATTCTTAATTATGCTTTTTCCACTGAGCTTGAAAATGTTAAGAATAAAATTCAGATTGATAAAGAAAATAATATACCTCCAGCCATGACTAGGAGGGAAAATTTTGTTTTTACTATGCCCGCATTTTTTGAGAATGTTATTATCAGTCAATCCCCTGAAAATTATCACCATCTTTTCAATAGATTAGATTTGCAATTAATCCCAGATTTTTTAAAAACAAGAAACACGCAGTTTAAAAATATTTTTATATTAACTCAGAAATCACCTATCGAGCTTTTTCAGTTCGATGAAATAGGTAATAGCAGAAAGATCTTAAATGAAAATGAATTAGAAAAAATAATGGATTTAAAAAAAATTATAGGTCTTTCATCAACTGATGAAATTGTGAGTGTCTTAACATATGGGCAACTCGTGCAGCTAGAAGATGCCATTTTGTCAAAAGGAGGGGCTTTTTTAAAATTGATTCCTATGAAACAACATGCACAACGAACTTTTCCATTCACACTTCCTGACGCACTGATGGTTGAGGAAAAAAAAGAAGAAAATGGGAAAACATATCAATTTGAAAAAACAAATGTAGAAGCATCAGCTATTTTTTCTGGCGTTTACCCTGAACAGGAATTACATGATTATTTTAGATTTTTGCGTGAAACATTAATAGAACAGAAACCAATCTACGATGAGCCGATCAGTTTTATACTGACTAATGGAAAGCATGCGATTGCGATGGGATACAATCCTAAAGAGAAAGTTTGGAAATTCTCAAATTCAAGTTTAATAGAAGATATAAAAAATGATAAAGATATAGCCGATAAAGTAAGGTGCGCTCTCTTAAAATCTTCTGGACAAAAGCCAGGCAAAAGGGTCGCGATATTTGCCACGCAAATGTTCAGTAAAAAAACTCAGAGCGAACACAGTAAGGTTTATCTTGAAGACTTGCAGAATAAAAAAGAATGGAAAAAATTACATGCGGTGACCAAAGAAAAAGCGCAACTAATCAATTCGATAGGAATGTCGTGGTTGTATATTGCAACTAAATATGGGGATGAAGAAACCCTCAAATTGCTGTTAGATGCGGGGGGCGCGGAACCATACATTGATACCTCACTTTATGGGGCATCACAAATAGGCTATGCACAAATGGTCGCTATTTTATTAGGAAGGGGCGCAAATCCAGGCGCAGCGTTTAGAGAAGAGCGTAATGCAACATCTCTTCATTACGCAGCACAGAGGGATTTTGTTTGGATTGCGAGTGCTTTATTGGAAAAAGGTGCAAATCCTAATGCTCCTTTAGATAATGGCATAACACCACTTCATTTTGCAGCCTCTTCTAAGATTGTAACAGTTTTGCTAAATTATGGCGCGAATCTAAACGCTCGCACCATCAATCATAGCCTCACACCATTTCATTTCGCGGTGCGAGACAATAATCAGGAAGTGGTCAAACGATTTTTAGAAGAAAAAAATCTTCAAATTGATGCGAAATTGATAGGCATGACCTCGGAATTAATGGATTCTGCAAAAGAAAGACAAAAGTTACATTTTATGGATAAATTGATCCGAGAAAAAAATAATGACGTATTAGTTGATAAATTAATGGATTTTACAGCACTTCATATAGCTGCTTTTTTTGGGTATACCGATATTACAGAATTATTATTGAATCATGGGGCGAACTATCAGATGAAATCAAATGGCTTATTGGCGAGAGATTTAGCTTTAGCTATGGGCCATGAAGTAATTGTTGATAAAATAGATGAAGCTGATCTTAAAAATCGTTTAAAAGAAACAGAGAAGAAAAATTCACTCTTTTTTAATTTCCCAGAACGCACCATCGCATTAAAAAATATCTTGGATGAAAAAATAGATCAAAGCCAACGGCGAGCTTTTTTTGCAATGGATAATTTTGCATCACGATTGATTTTATGGATGCATCAACAGCGTAATCAATTGTCAAAACAAAACAAGCGCCAAGTATTGGATGATTTAGAAAATGCTATTCATCGTGCTTATAAGTGTCCGACTCAAGAAATGATGATCAGTATAGAAAAAGAAGCAAAAAAAATCACGGCGCTTTTTCAGCGACGACGCATCATTGGCTGCTTTAGCTTTTTTAGGCATCCTGCCTATAGTGGAATAAATGATATCTTGCAAAATCAAAAAAAAGAAATGATGGGAATGCGATTTAATTAGGTGGTGAATAATCAAAAAGAAGTGTATATTTTGAAGCAGCCATTTTACGTATCACACATTTAATATATGAATGATCAGCCTATTTCCATTAAGCGCGCTTTAATTTCTGTTTCTCATAAAGAAGGGATTATTGATTTTGCGCGTGCTTTATCAGAACTTAACATTGAAATTATCTCTACAGGTGGGACAAGTAAATTGCTGCGTGAGGCAAAGATTGCTGTGCGGGATGTCTCTGACGTCACGGGATTTCCAGAAATCATGGATGGGCGGGTTAAAACGCTGCATCCTAAAATTCATGGCGGCATTTTGGGGTTACGTGATCTTCATCAATCAATGGCTGATACACATGAAATCAAATGGATTGATTTAGTGGTTGTGAATTTATACCCGTTTGTAGCAACTACACAAAAAGCAAATGTTGCATTTGATGAAGTGATAGAAAATATTGATATTGGCGGCCCTGCCATGTTACGTTCAGCCGCAAAAAATATGGGATGGGCCGGGGTGATTGTGGATCCATTAGATTATCAATGGGTGTTGCAAGAATTGCATGAAAAACGGAGTTTAAGTTTTGGCACACGAAAAATCCTCGCGACCAAAGCATTCGCACACACCGGCCAATATGATGCAATGATTCATTATTATTTAGAAAAAAATATTTTTCCCGACATGATTAATTTGCCATTAAAAAAACAAATGAATTTGCGATATGGAGAAAACCCGCATCAAGCGGCTGCTGCTTATAAAATCGCAACAGAAGATCAGGGTATTTTGAAGGCTGTGCAATATCAAGGAAAAGAATTATCGTATAACAATATTGCTGACAGTGATGCGGCTTTTGCGTGCGTGCAAGAATTTAAAGAACCCGCGTGCGTAATTGTCAAACATGCCAATCCGTGTGGTGTTGCGATGGCAGATACTATTTTGTCAGCATTTGAACATGCATTTGCATCTGATTCTTTATCAGCATTTGGTGGTGTGATTGCGCTCAATGAAACGTGTACCAAAGAATTAGCGGAAACTATCACAAAAATTTTTTTTGAAGTGATCATTGCGCCAAAATATACCAAAGAAGCATTAGCCATATTTTCTGCTAAACTAAATATACGTGTTTTAGAATTACCCCTCACAATAAAAAAAGCATCGCAAGAGATGAAATTTATTGAAGGCGGCGTATTAATTCAAGAAAAAGATAACAAAATAATAACCGCTACAGATTTAAAATGTGTGACCCACTGTAAACCCATCGCGGAAGATATAGAAACTTTGTTGTTTGCCTGGCGCGTGGTGAAGCACATTAAATCAAATGCAATTTTACTTGCAAAACATAACACGACTATTGGAATAGGTGCAGGACAAGTTTCTCGCGTCCACGCAGTAGAAGTTGCACTTAAAAAAGCAGGTGAACATTTAAGTGGTTCAGTACTTGCTTCCGATGCGTTTTTCCCCTTTCGCGATAGCATTGATTGCCTCGCTAATACAGGTGTTCGCGCTATCATTCAACCCGGCGGCTCTATGCGTGATGAAGAAGTCATTGCAGCATGCGATGAATATGATATTGCCATGGTGTTTACGGGCGTTCGCTCTTTTCGGCATTAATGATCAAAAAAATAAAAGCTGCTTCCAAAGATTTTCTCGATTTATAGTAATTTTACATTAAAAACAAAACGTTAAACCATGGCCCTGTCCAATCTTTAAGCTATTCTAGATGTGTTAAACTTGTGCTATAATTGCGCTATAACGATACAAAAGAGGATTCATTGTATGTCTAGTAGTCGCAAAAAACCAGAGGATCTTGCTTCGTTTGAAAAAATACCAGAAGAGCTAGCACGTAAGATTGCGGATTATTTGAGCCTAGACGCGGCGAGTAAGTCTGCGCGCGCATCCAAAGACACAAACACGATCTTTTCGAGAAGAATATTAGAGAAGAAAACACTCGTGAACGAGCTGTTCTCGGACGTGAAAAAGAGCAACTTTACTAAATTCCTATCTCTCCTTGAAGGTCGTAGGAGTAAGCCAAATGAATATGGCCTTGTGCGGGTCGACTTTGATACAAGTCGTATGAGGCACGTAGCAGAAGCAATAATGCTTAAAAAAGGACGCTTAGAAAATGAGGATAGCAAATCTTCTGACGAGATCAGTCCATTGCAATTAGCATTCAAATTATATGACACGCGTATGTGGCGCGTATTTCGGCGGCTTATCGATTCTACCAAGTTTATTCCGGGGGGAAAACACTATAACGATTTGCTGAAGGAATTCGTAAAACAAGCAAAAGAACAGAAAGAACATGTGGATTTGAAACCTCTTTTTGCAAAATATAAAAATTTTACTGACCAATACGCGCTCTGGATGAGCAAAAAACTGTCCGGTGAAGATATTATTAAAGCATGGCTTGAGGTAGGTAAAAAACAGCGCGAAGTATTGCCGCAGCATATGTTAGATGAATTTTGTTGTGGTCGGGAATGGAGCATGAGCTCGAGGTTTGACGCAGGCGTAAATAATGTTTCTCGAGTCGAGAATGGTCGTATTTATTCGATGGATAAGAAAGAAACTATAGAAATAGCTAAGATAGCTAATAGGGATTCACGTCTCGGTATCGATTTTACGTTAGTCCGCGGCGCACCACCCCATGATTGTATATTATTCAATGGATTCAATGGCACCACTGTCAGCGCTATGCTTTTTGGGGCAGTAGAGCAAAATGCAAAAGAAGATTGCTCGATTCTTCGTAATTTGTATGTAGTGAGAGAGTGGGAGCTCAACAAAGAAATTCTAGAAATAGAAGAAGAAATAAAACGAGGATTAGAATCATCCCCGCAAGAAGAACAAGAATTAGGATCATCCCCGCAGAAAGCACAAAATAAAAAATAACTTCTTTTTTATCATCTTAGAGCATTTCTTTGTCTGCTTATTGGCTATTGTTAGCGATGAGCATATAATGCGATAGCATATTTTTCGGAAGGTAAAAAGTATGGCAAATTTAGTGAGCATTATCATGGGCTCTAAATCTGACTGGCCCATCATGGAACATGCGGGTAGTATTTTAGATGCGTTAAATGTCGGTTATGAAGTACGCGTATTATCGGCGCACAGAACACCTGATGCATTATTTGAATATCTTAAAAAAGCAGAAACTGACGGCATTGAAGTCATTATCGGTGCTGCGGGCGGTGCTGCGCATTTGCCTGGTGTGATTGCTTCGAAAACTGTGCTGCCAGTGATTGGCGTGCCTATGCTTTCTGCATTAAATGGTCTTGATTCTTTATTATCAATCGTGCAAATGCCAGGCGGCATTCCAGTTGCTACCATGGCGATTGGTAAAGCAGGTGCTGTCAATGCGGCATTATTTGCAGCCAGCATTTTAAGCGCAAAACATCCGAAGTATCGTGATGCCATTATTCAATACCGCCAAAAACAAGCGGATGCCATTTTAGAAAATGTCGACCCAAGGAATTAATTATGTTTAAAAACATTACGCTCAAGGAATTTGATCACGCGATTTGGCAAGCAATTGAAAATGAAAAAAAACGGCAAGAAGATCATATCGAATTAATTGCCTCAGAAAATTATGTAAGTCCCTTAGTGTTGCAAGCGCAAGGATCTGTATTAACCAATAAATACGCAGAAGGTTATCCGCATAAACGTTATTACGGCGGATGTGAACATGTGGATGTTGCGGAAGAATTAGCTATCGAACGCGCAAAAAAATTATTTGATGCAGATTATGCTAATGTTCAACCGCACGCAGGATCACAAGCGAATGTCGCAGCTTATGCTGCGATGATTAAACCGGGTGACACAGTATTAGGCATGAGTTTGGCACATGGCGGCCATTTAACGCATGGTTCGCCCGTTAATTTTTCGGGGAAATTATATCAATTTTATTCTTATGGTTTGGATGAGAAGGGCTATATTGATTATGATCAAGTAGCACAATTAGCAAAACAACATAAACCGAAATTAATTGTCGGCGGTTTTTCTGCATATTCGCGTGTGATTGATTGGCAGCGTTTTCGGGATATTGCAGATAGTGTTGGCGCGTATTTGATGGTTGATATGGCACATGTGGCGGGATTGGTTGCCGTCGGTCTTTACCCATCGCCTGTCAAAATTGCGGATGTTACAA
Source organism: uncultured Coxiellaceae bacterium (assembly GCA_964622455.1). Taxonomy (GTDB): domain Bacteria; phylum Pseudomonadota; class Gammaproteobacteria; order DSM-16500; family DSM-16500; genus CAZUQP01. Next base: position 14,331 of record CAZUQP010000033.1, on the reverse strand, counting down.
CTTCAACAACACATAAAACACTGCGCGGCCCGCGCGGCGGTTTGATTTTAGCAAAGAAAAATCCTGAACTTGAAAAAAAATTAAATTCAGCAGTGTTTCCTGGCGGTCAAGGCGGCCCACTGATGCATGTAATTGCTGCTAAAGCAGTTGCTTTATTAGAAGCGCTGCAACCCGAATTTAAAAATTATCAGCAACAAATTATCAATAATGCACGCGCAATAGCGAAAATTTTTCTTGCACGCGGATTTAAAGTAGTAAGCGGCGGCACCGATAACCATTTAATGTTAATTGATTTGATTGGCAAGAAAATGACGGGCAAAGATGCAGAAGCAGTGCTTGGCCGTGCTTATATTACCGTCAATAAAAATGCAGTGCCGAATGATCCTGAACCGCCGATGTTGACGAGTGGTTTGCGTGTGGGCACGCCCGCCATCACGACGCGCGGATTCAAAGAAAAAGAATCCGAAATGTTGACACATTGGATGTGCGATATTTTGGACGATATTAAAAACGAAAAAAATATTTTAACAATCAAGAAAAAAGTGTTAGAGCTTTGTCATCAATTTCCTGTCTATGGCGTGAATAGTGTGATGACGGCGTAAGAACCTAATCAATATCTCGGTAGCGCCCCAAAGAAGTTGATATTTAATTTACGAGAACGGGCATCCTGCCCTTGGCGCTTCTTGCCATCCATGGCCGCGACATCTCGTAAATTAAATATCAACTTCTTTGGGGCGCTACCGAGATCTCTTGCAAAGATCATTTTCTGCTCATCTCCATTGTTTTTTCTAAAAGTTTAATTTTTACACAAATTGAACGCTGATAACGAACAATAAATAATCAATTATTTTTTATATTTATAAATTTTAAACAATTTAATAATATTTTAAGTATTATTGTTTTAAAATCGACCTCATTAATAATTTTTGATCTAAAAAAATCATTTAGTAAGGAACATTTCTATGCCAGGCAATAGGGCCAAGGTTGTCAAAGTACAATCAACGAGAGAAATAGAGGACACCTTAGAGGATTTAATAACTAAAAGAAATAATTGGTCAACCATCAATCGTTACTTAGATTGTTTTGCTTACCTTAATATCGCAATTAAATTAGTTGAACATGTACAAAGAAAACATGATCGGAAAATCTATGGTCAAATCAGTTCTCAAAATTTTAAAGTCATACTCGAAAACAAGCAGTTCTCTATGAAAGAAAATACCTCTCCAAAAGAAGTTCCCTGGCACTATCAAGCGCCCGAATTTATTTATACAGATATCAAGAAAGCGCCGACCGCGGAAGGAGATTTTTATACTGTGGGTGTGATATTAAAGGAACTTTTATGGAACAGGTCTGCTTATTCTGACCCCCCACTTTCTTTACTTTGTTTTACAAAATCTAAAGAAGAGACAATTTTTAGCAAAAAAATCAGAGTAGGCGGTGATGTTGTTTATATGTATCCAGGGATGGCGGAAATTAATCAGATGATGAATAAAAATCCCCACGAAAGGCCTTCTCTTTCTGATATTAAACCTAAATTACAACATCTCAATGAGTTATTACAATTTAACATGGATCCGGAAGAGGAAAAAAATGGAATACCTAAAAATGTATCGGGCAATTTGGTCCGTATGGACACAGCCACAACATTAAATTCTAATCATAGCCATAGTGATGACAACAACACCGATCGTGAGATTGATACTGATACTGACAGCGATAATGAGCAAAAAAATACGGTAGAACCTATTTATTCAATCACTATGCGATTAGATGAATTAATCGTCAATAGAAAATTAATGAATGATTCAGAATGGATCAAATTAGCGTTAAATTTAATTAAATTTCTAAGAAAGAGAGCAGGTACTCCTGATTATCCCCAATTTGCCAGTGAGCTTAATACGGATAGATTTTTTATTACGTTAACAACAAAAGATGATAATACTCTTCAATTACATTCTCTTAACCTGATTATGCCTTTCATGAGAAACAAGTTAGCAACCGCAAATAATGTTAATCAATTACAAATTTTTCTTTCTCATATCTTGTCTCCCTATTTGTCAAAAAGGCCTTCAAGTTCTTTTTATGCATCGAAGATATTTGACTCTAAAAATGCAAACCTTTGGAGTTATGGACTGAAAAAATTAATTTTTTCAGCGGTGCCAAAAAAGCCGGAAAAATCTTTACTTTTTAATTTATTGGAAAGAATGGAAAAAGCATTAGAAGGAAATTATCAGTTTTATCAGTTTCGTCAGTTTCAGGATATGTTGCCATCCGATTTAGGGCCTATGTGTAACAAGTATAAAGCAACTGTGTACCCTTCGAGGTTCTAGCAGGCTCTTAATCCGTAAAATATTCATCATATTTTTTAGCGGATCCTTTCACGAGTTCCGCCGGGTATTTTTTATGGTTATCCAATAATTTTTGATGGATGGCTTCATTCAAATTAATATGCATTAAATCAGCTAAGCGAATCAGATAAAGCATAATATCGGCCAATTCTTGACTGGTCTTATGTTTGATTTTAGCGTCGGTGTGGGCAAGGTGGGCCTCTTCTTCAGTGAGCCACTGGAATATTTCAAGGAGTTCAGCGCTTTCACAAGTGAGTGCCATGGCAAGATTTTTGGGGGTATGAAATTTATTCCAATCACGCATGTCAGAAAATTCTTGCTGCAGTTTCTTTAATTGATTGACATCGATAATATCGTTCATATAAAACTCCTTTCTGCGATTGTTAAAGCTTCCTTTAACCATGGAGTGAATTTTTCTGGGAGTTCGTGCATTTCCTTTTTTAGTTTAGGTAAGCTAATCCAGCGATAGTCTTCTACTTCCAGAGGATTAATTGTAAGAGCATCATCAACTGATTTACCAATCAATACATGGTCCACTTCATTTTCAGTCAAACCATTTTCAAAATGGGCAATGTAGTGAAAGCTACCCACCCATTTTAACATAATTTCAATACCCATTTCTTCCCGCAAACGTCTTTGTCCCGCGATGATCGTATTTTCGCCAGGATACGGATGAGAGCAGCAAGTATTGGTCCAAAGACCGGGTGAATGGTATTTATGAAAAGCGCGTTGCTGCAGCAATAATTCTAATGTTTCTTTTTCCCGAAAGATAAAAACTGAAAAAGCACGGTGGCATAAAGCCTCACGATGGGCCGTTATTTTGTCAGCTGTCCCTATGGGGTGATCATTTTCATCAACAAGAATCACTTGTTCGGTTGCTGTCATCGATTGTTTTCCAGTAAAATGAACCGCATTTTATAGCATAGCGGCCCTTAAGACAAAATTGATTTTGTCGCAAGTTCTATCATATTGTTTTATTTTGGATAAATAGCTTTATGCGCTGGCAAACTACAGAACAAATTGCAACCGTTCCAATGCGCTTGGTCGGGCCTTTAAAATTTAGTGGGCCTCACGTTAACAGGGAAGTGATGATACCGCTCGCGACCTTTGAAACGCCTTTATGGCCGTCAACCCACAGAGGTGCAAAAGTATGTACTGCATCAGGGGGGATCAAAGCGGTCGTTATAGACGATCGTATGACTCGCTCTATCCTGCTTGAAGCAACCAATATCATTGATGCTCATGAAGCGGTTTTAAATTTACAACAGCACAAAGAAGCCATGCAGGCGATCATTGCAGAAACCAGTCGTTACGCACGCCTGATTGACATGCATACGCAAGTGGTCGGTAATTTTATTTTTGTGCGTTTTGAATTTAATACAGGCGATGCATCGGGTCACAACATGTCGACACTGGCAGCTGACCGTTTGATGGAATGGATTTTACTACGGTTTAAAACATTAACATATGTTTCCATTTCCGGAAATTATTGTACCGACAAAAAAGTTTCTGCAGTCAATGGCATTTTAGGGCGTGGAAAATATGTGATTGCAGAAGTGACCATCCCATTTGAACTTTGCAAAAAACACTTAAAAACAACACCTGAAAAAATCGTTCAGCTTAATATTAAAAAGAATTTATTGGGAAATATTGTGGCGGGAGGCTTACGTACCGCTAACGCACATTTTGCGAATATGCTGTTAGGTTTTTATTTAGCGACGGGACAAGATGCTGCCAATATTATCGAAGGCTCGCAGGGAATAGTCTATGCAGAAATACGTGGAGAAGATTTATATTTTTCGGTAACGTTGCCTAATATTATTGTGGGAACGGTTGGGAGCGGTAAAACATTTGATTTTGTCCGTGAAAATTTGCGTGAACTCGGTGTTCTTGAAGAACGAGAGCCGGGCGAAAATGCAAAACAATTAGCGATTATTGCAGCGGGCGCTGTGTTATGCGGCGAATTGTCTCTGTTGGCCGCCCAAACAAATCCGGGCGAATTAATGAAAAGCCATTTAAAACTGGAGCGTCGAAAATCTAAGGAGGGGCAGTCGCGTGGTTAAGGTTGGTATTGATACAATTTCTTTTTATACATCACATTATGCATTTGATTTAGCAACGCTTGCCAAAGAACGAAATGTTGATCCCGAAAAATTTTATGTAGGACTTGGCCAGCATAAAATGGGGGTGCCGTCACCTGATGAAGATTGTGTGACACTTGCTGCGAATGCTGCATCACGTGCTTTGCGGGATGTGGATCGTGAGACAATCGAGATGGTGTTATTTGCGACAGAATCGGGGATTGATCAATCGAAAGCGGCCGGCATTTATGTGCATCATTTATTAAATTTACCGGAACGTTGCCGTGTGATCGAGTTAAAGCAAGCCTGTTATGGCGCGACATTTGCTTTGCAATTAGCATTGTCTTTTTTACGTCAATATCCAGAAAAAAAAGTTTTATTAGTGGCATCGGATATTGCGCGCTATGGATTGGGAACGCCTGGGGAATCTTCCCAAGGTTGTGGTGCAGTTGCCATGGTTTTATCAGCAAATCCACGCATTCTTGCTTTTGAGCCGGAATATGGTGTGGTTACTGAAAATGTAATGGATTTTTGGCGGCCGAATTATTCAGATGCGGCATTTGTCGAAGGAAAATATTCGAGTAAATTATATCTTACAATGCTTGAAAAAGCATGGCAGCAATATTCTGCTTGGTCCAAACGCGATTTTACTGCTCACGATCACTATTGTTATCACACACCTGTACCCCGTTTAGTGGAGAAAGCGCATCAACATTTAGCTAAAATAAATGGCTTCGATAAATTAAGCGATGATTTGTTACAAAAACACGTTGGCTGTTCGCTTCAATATGGACGCAATATTGGTAACAGTTACACAGCTTCACTTTATATTGGTTTGACAGCGTTACTGGATTTAACGACGGATGATTTAACGGGAAGGCGTGTGGGTTTTTATAGTTATGGGTCAGGGTGTGTGGCCGAATATTTTAGCGGTGTTGTGCAATCCGGTTATCGCGCTCATTTAGATACGGCTTATCATCAAACCATGCTCGCTTCGCGCACCTTATTAAGTTATGCGGAATATGAAGCATTTTATTTATTTCATTACCCGAAAGATGGGAGTTCGGCTGAATTTCCACAGCATCACACGGGTCAGTTTCGATTAAGTGCCATACGCGATCATAAGAGAGTTTATGAAAAGGTAGTATACAAGGAGCCTCATCTAAAGGCAGAATATGGAGTATCTTCGGATCTTACTTTAGAGAGCGCTGGATGAAAGTACATGCCCCCGGCAAATTGATTCTTTCAGGTGAGCATGCGGTTGTGTATGGGAGCCCTGCTATTGCAATGGCAGTGAACCGTTATGTCACAGCAACGGCAGCATCCCAATTGTTACCGCTGGTTTCATTTGATTTGTCAGATTTAGCTTATGAACATGGTTTAACATTTACTGCTTTAAACCGCTTAAAAAGCCGAATTAAGCAAAAATATCAGCGTTTCATGGCGGGTGATTTTACCATTCGCGATGTATTGCAAAAACCGGTTGAATTAGCGCAATTTGCTTTTACTTTAGTGCTTGAGACGCTTAATTTAAAATTAACGCAAGGTGTCAGGATCCGTATTCAATCAGATATTCCGATCGGTTGCGGCATGGGGTCCTCTGCTGCAACGGTATTAAGTATTGTGCACGCGATGGCTCATCATTTACGGTTAAATGTTTCATCTGATATTTTTTTCCGCTTAGGCCTTGAAGCGGAAAGTATGCAGCATGGTTATTCCAGTGGTTTGGATGTGCGAATTTCATTACATGGCGGATGTATGCTCATCAAAGAGGGGCAAATTTATGAGCGAAGTGTGCCTTCTTTGCCGATGTATTTAGTCAATACCGGAACTCCTAAAACAACGACCGGTGAATGTGTGCTGCATGCAGCACCTTATTTTAAAGGAAGCCGATTGGGTGATGATTTTTCGGCAGTCACGCTCGCGATGGATGAAGCATTACAGTTAAATAATCAACAGAGAGTTAAAGAAACGATGCGGGCCAACCATGAATTATTGGTGGATATCGGTGTTGTGCCTCACAGTGTGCAGCAATTTATTCAGGATATAGAGGCAATGGACGGCGCTGCTAAAATTTGCGGAGCTGGCGCTATTCTGGGTGATAAAGCAGGAGTGGTGCTTGTCGTGACGGATGAAATCGATACGCTTGCAGCGCTTTGTAAACGTTATCATTATGCTATTCTGCCTATCACGGGTGAATCACGGGGCGTGCATGTTGCTTAGAGCCTCAGCACCCGGGAGCTTAATGCTCTTAGGTGAATATGCGGTGCTGCACGGCAAACACGCGTTAGTGTGCGCGATTGATAAACGCATGATGGTTACTTTGTCCCCGCGTGATGATCGAAAAATTATTTTAGATTCTGCTTTAGGACATTTAACAACTTACTTACCTAAATTAACGGGCGGCGCTCCTTTTCAATTTGTGTTAGAAACGTTACGTACGGTTAAATCACATCTTAAGCAAGGTTTTACTCTTAAAATTGAATCAGAATTTTCAGACCAGTTGGGTTTTGCATCATCGGCTGCTGTCACTGTTGCAACGTTATCGGTATTATTGGCATGGCTAAATATTTCTTATACAAAACAAAAAGTAATTAAACTCGCCATCAAAATTATTCGAGAAGTTCAGGGGGTGGGTTCGGGCGCAGATGTTACAGCTTCTGTATTAGGCGGCATTGTTTTTTATCGAGCGAAACCTTTTTCTACCAAAAAATTATCGTATCAACCGGATATAACAGTCGTTTATTCAGGTTATAAAACAAAAACGGTTGAAGCGATTGCGTCGGTGAGTAAAAAATTTTCTAAACATCCAAAATTATTTAAGAAACTGTGTGATGCTATTCAAGAATGTACGCTGAATGGCAAAAAAGCAATGGTGCGGCAAGATGCTAAAGCGTTGGGTGAAATCATGAATATTCAGCAAGGATTGATGGAGGCCCTGGGGGTGAATACCCATGCGCTTCAAGAAATTGTGGCGTATTTACAAAAGCAGCCGACACTATTGGGCGCTAAAATATCAGGTTCTGGTTTGGGGGACTCTGTTGTTGCTTTAGGAAAAATAAAAACGGCTGATTTACCGATGCTTTCAAGATCAGTGCGTATCATGCCGGCAGCGATCGCAGCACGAGGCGTTTATGTTGAAAAAATCTGATATTGTCCGCCATATTTTAGCAGACAGATATGATTTACTTCCAAAGCATTCATCAGTCAAAGCTTACGCGCCGAGTAATATTGCTTTGTGTAAATATTGGGGCAAGCGTGATGTAGAATTAAATTTACCGGTGACCTCAAGTTTTTCGATTTCACTCGGTGATTTTGGTTCATCCGTTGAATTAGCGGTGAATGCCAATGCTGAAGATAGTGTATGTGTCAATGATGAATTGCTGACTCAGGATTCTTCATTTAGTAAACGCGTACAAAATTTTTTGGATTTATTGAGAGGAAAAGAGAAACACCATTTTTCTTTAAATATTAAAACGAATATACCAGTGGCTGCAGGTCTTGCATCTTCTGCTTGTGGCTATGCATCGTTAGTACGTGCGCTGAATTTATTATTCGAACTTCACTTAACCGATCGAGAGCTGTCTATTTTAGCGCGGCTGGGGAGTGGAAGTGCCAGCCGCTCACTTTGGCAAGGGTTTGTCGAATGGCATAAAGGTGAAAGTGTAGATGGCATGGATAGTTATGCCGAACCTTTACAAGAAACGTGGCCTGATCTTTGCATTGGTTTACTTATTTTAAGCGACAAAGAAAAAAAAGTAAGCTCCCGTGATGCGATGCAGCAAACGGTTGAAACCAGTCCTTTTTATTCTGCATGGCCTTCATTAGTTGCAAAAGATTTATCGATGATAAAAAAAGCCATCAGCGAAAAAGATTTTTTATTATTAGGTAAAACCGCTGAATCAAACGCGCTTGCCATGCATGCAACCATGCTTTCAGCTCGCCCGTCTTTATCCTATGCATTGCCTGAAACGATTGAAGCCATGCAAAAGATTTGGGATTTGCGTCAAGCCGGGCTAAATGTTTTTTTTACCCAAGATGCAGGCCCTAATTTAAAATTACTTTTTTTGGCAAATGATATCCCGCCTATTCAATCCCATTTTACGGATATTAAGATTATCCAGCCGTTTAAGTCGAATGATTAAAAAGGGTGATTTTTTTAATCAATTTGAATAGAATAAGCAAAATAATTAACATAAAAAGAGGTTAATATGGCAATCGCTCGTCAGAATAAGAATACTCCAGAAACGTTATTTTTGAAATTAGTAAGGCGAGTGGCTTTTGCGGTATTGAATAAAGAATCAGACCTAACGAAACCAGATGACGCTGGCTTCACTCCCGAGGTCGAAAAAGAAATAATTCCGTACGGTAAAAAGGTAACTGAATCTATTGACGATCCCAATGGCTTTATCCTCTATGGGATACGATTAAATTTAATAAAATCCGGATACCAGGCAAAACGGCAAGATTCTCTCCTTTTAGTTAATCCTGCATCAAATAGTTATACGCATGATAAAAGCACGGCGAACACTACTTTATTGCGCCAAACGTTAGCCTGGGTTCAGTCGCTGCAGCCATCGATGGGAAGGGCCGCTATTCTTGTTCCTTTACAACAAAACAATCACTGGGGTTTATTATTAATTCGTAATAAAGAATGTTTTTTTCGTAGTATCAATGCAGGAAATAACATAGATATTGATTGTTTAGAAAGAATCATTCAAGAAAATGACTATTCTTTAGAAAACATTCTTCAGCAGGATGTGAACGGCGAGGAAACAGTAACGAGTGATTCTACTGTTGCCATTCTTTGTGAGCATTACCCTATTATATTTAATCAAAACATATCTTGTGAGTATTCATATAAGGATGCGGAGTTATCCATATACGCAGTAGAAAATTTTACGGTGAGGGATGAGCAAAAATTTATTGACCGTGTGCAAAATGAAATAGCAAAGAAAATACAAGAAGTGAAAGGCTCAGTACCAGAAAAAGTGACTCTTCATCACTCAGCGCAAGTTGATCCAGAGCAAATAAAATCACTAGAGGAAGAAAAAATGCTACCCATAGAAGAAAACACTACCACTGATAATGGAAAGTTGCAGAATCAAGCGGTTGCACTAGATTCAGGAACAGGCGGGGAAGATGCTGTAGAAGTTGTCTGCGACGCAACAACCTCTTTGAAAGAAACTGCTGAAGAAGAAAAACCAGCAGCTTCACTTACAGAACAAAAAACTGATATAGGGGAAGTTCAACAAGGTGAAAAAAAACTTAGGGAGACACTTAATCTTGCATTGAGGGAGATGTTTGATAGTCAACGCTCTAACAGCTGGATTAGTCGGCTAATAGAAAAAATGAAAACGAAGAGATCGGATATTAGTGGTCTTGTAGGCGCCTTGATAGGAGCCTTCATAGCAGGAGCGGTAGCAACAATTGTTTGTATGTCTATTCCAGGTGCTGAAGCATCATTGCCGTGGCTATTGCCCTTAAGTGTTTTAGTGGGCGCTGGAGTGGGTCGTTGCGCGGGGCCTTTAGTAGCGCGTTGTTTTTCCTCTGAATCTCAATCGGATGCGAGTGTCCCGTTATTAGAATTATCACAAGTTGACTCTGCAGATCCTGCAAAAAGAAGAAATACTCGCGATGTGCATCGTTCATTAGGGCATAACCAACAACAAATTTCAGTTATCGTTCGCCGGGTACAAGAACCCACAGTTCAAATTGCTCGACAAGAAGCAGCACAGATAGTTCAACCACAACCACAAAATGTGGCCGTCTATCCTGCTGTTGCAACACGGGTAGTGCCATCCAGGCAAGGATTAAGTAGACATCAACAAAATTGCTAAAATCGCCAATAAAATTCCTATCCATTGGTGCAGGCTTACCGTTTCTTTTAGAAACCAATAAGCTAATAAAATGGTGATTAAAGGATATAGCGCAGTTAACGTGACAACTGTAATAATTTTTCCTTTACTCGCCGCCACAAAATAAAATAAACAACCCACACCGTATGCAGCGCCTGTAAGCACTGCATACATTAATCCTTTTGCATCAGTTGCAGGTTTAAAGTTTGCCATGCTTAAGGTAATGACACCAATCACAATGACGCCGAGTGTTTGGTAAATGAGCGCACTCTTAGAATCAATGTGTACCACAGCCAGTTTAGTAAATAATCCCCATAAACCAAAACTTAAGAGCGAAAGAAATGTTGCAGGTAACCAATTTGTCATAGTAAGTAAACCAATAGTTGTAAAATTAAAAAACTATAAATTCCAGCGAATACATCATCTAAAATAATACCGATACCGCCGTGTATATGTTTATCTAAATAAGAAATCGGCCAGGGTTTAAAAATATCAAAGAACCTAAATAAAATAAAACCTAATGCCATCCAAGTGATACCGAATGGTACATAGATCATCGTCACTAAATATCCGACGATTTCATCCAAGCACATGCCCTGATGATCGTGAACCGCGATTTCTTTTGAAACACGGTGGCACAACCACATGCTGCCAAGGGTAACCAACACGACGACCATCAAATAAAATAAAGGCGGCAAAGGTTTCAGTAACAAATAAAAAGGAATTGCCATCAATGTACCAAATGTTCCGGGTGCAATGGGAATGGCACCGCTGCCAAAACCAAATGCAATAAAATGCGATGGCTTTTGCCAAATCGAATCAGGAATCGGTGGAACGATAAAGTTACGCATTAAAAATGTGTGTATCCTTCATGAGTCAAAATATATTTTTTCCCGTTTGCAAATGTTAAGTTTATCTCAAGCGACGCAGTGATTTCACCAATGCACGTGCAACCTTCAGGCAGTAAATGTTTTTTTGCAGCAGGGACCGTAAAACATAATTCATAATCATCACCGCCGCTTAAGGCAAAACGAAGCGCTTCTTCTTTTATCGTAGATCTTTGCAATGCCTCGGATAGGGGAAGATGATCAAGATCAATGCGCGCACCGACACCACTCTTTTTTAACATATGTTTTAAATCCGCATAAAGTCCATCGGATATATCAATGGCAGCGGTTGCAATTTTTCGTAATTGTTCGCCTTCTTTGATTTTAGGTTTTGGTTGATTCAGTTTTGAGAGTATTTTTTCTTGATATTTTTTTTCGACAGCGATTTTTTTTTGTAAAACGGCTAGTGCTAATGCAGCATCGCCCAAGGTGCCTGTGACATAAATCAAATCACCCGCTTTAGCACCATGGCGTGTGATGGCTTCGTTCTTTGGAACTAAACCCAATGCTTGTACTGTTATGCTTAAAGCGCCTTTTGTCAAATCACCACCAATCAGTTCTATATTGTATTTTTCTGCTAATTCAAAAAAACCGCGGGAAAAATCTTTTAACCACTGAGCGTCGCTATTGGGCAATGTCAAGGCAAGCATCACCCAAGCAGGTTCTGCTCCCATGGCGGCTAAATCACTTAAGTTGACAGCGAGTGATTTAAAACCCATAGAAAAAGCATCGGTATTTTCCGGAAAATGAACGCCGCTGATGAGCGTATCAGTTGTGACAACCAATTGTTTTTCAGGCGGCACATTTAAAATAGCGCCATCATCGCCGATTCCTAATGAAACATCTTTTCGTTTGCAGGGTTGTTTAGCAAAATAAGTTTCGATGATATCAAATTCATTCATGATTTTTGATCTGCTTTTATTTCATCACGACGCAAAGTACGCGCTACTTGATCAAGCACGCCGTTTACAAATTTATATCCTTCAACGGAGCCAAATTTTTTGGTGAGTTCTAATGCTTCATTAATCACGACTCGATAAGGAATATCTAAGCGATGAGCTAACTCATAAATACTTAAACGTAAAATAGCAAGTTCAACTGGATCAAGTTCAGCGATAGGACGGCTTAAAAAAGATAGCATATGTTGATCTAATGTTTCAGGATCACTGGGGATCGCATGAATTAATTCTTTGAAATAGGCGATATCTGTTTTTTGTTTGATTTGATGGGCCAAAAATTCAAATTCGATTTCGTTAATCGGTGTGCCTGCGATTTGCCATTGATACATGGCTTGTAATGCATATTGCCGCGCATGGCGCCTGGCTTTTGGGTTCATGAGTTACTCCTCAACTTCGGCTGAATTTTTATTTTTTTCTAAGCGGCTCACTTCTTCCCGAAATTCTTGGATATCTTGAAAACTGCGGTAAACAGATGCGAAACGAACATAAGCAACTTGATCTAAGTTATGCAATTCTTCCATGACCCATTCACCGACTAATTGCGAAGAAATTTCCCGCTCGCCGCAAGTGCGGGCTTTGTGAATGATGTTATTGATAGATTTTTCAATTTTTTCGAGTGCTACCGGTCGTTTTTCTAGCGCACGCAAAATACCGCCGCGTAATTTTTCTTCACGAAATAAATCACGGCATCCATCGCGTTTAATGATACGAGGCAGGGCAAGTTCGGCTGTTTCATAAGTTGTAAAACGTTCTTTGCATAAAAGACACTCGCGGCGTCTTCTTACTTGATTGCCTTCACGGATCAAGCGCGAATCAGTGACTTTGGTATCATTGGCATAACAAAATGGGCAGTACACGCTTCTTTTTCTCCACTTTTATGTGTGCGCAGTTTAGCCGATTTAGTTATTTTTCGCATCTCTATTTTTTACGGTGTAAGAGAGAATAAGCAAATTCCTCGAGTAATTTCCCTCGTTCTTTTAAAAAAGCAATGGATTGTAATGCAGTCGTAAAAAGTGTTTCGACTTGTTGTCGGCTTTCTTCAATTCCAACTAGGGATGGATAAGTTATTTTTTGGTTAGCCTGGTCCAAGCCTTGCGGTTTTCCAATGTGTTGTGTTGCGCCTTCGATATCAAGCAAATCATCCTGAATTTGAAAGGCAAGTCCAATGCAATCTGCAAAGCGCTGTAATGAATGGTGCGTATCCGGATCGTTGTTATTCGCAGCAATAGCACCCAATTTTATGCTGGCAGCGAGTAAGGTGCTCGTTTTAAGTTGATACATTTCCGTTAAACTATCGAGTGAATTGGTGCCTTGCAAATCGAGTGCTTGTCCTGCGGCCATTCCACGAATTCCACTGGCGTAACTGAGCGTATAAATCATGTCGACGCGTTGCTTTGGGCTTAAACTGGCTGGATGTTGAGTAATAATTTCGAAAGCAAGCGGTTGTAAAGCATCTCCAGCAAGGATAGCGATTGCTTCATTAAATGCTTTATGACAAGTCGGTTTGCCGCGGCGTAAATCTGAATTATCCATCGCGGGTAAATCATCATGGATGAGCGAATACACATGGATGAGCTCAATTGCAGACGCCGGTACATCTAAATTTTCCCAAGGCGCATTGAGTGCATGTCCTGTTAAATAAACAAATAAGGGACGAATGCATTTACCGCCGCCCTGCACAGCATAGTTGATAGCTTTTTGCAGTTCCGCCGCGGGATGTTCGATATCATGGAGATACACTTGAAATAATTGATTTAATCGTGTTTTTGCAGTTAGGACAAATTCATCAAGTTTCATTCTTCATTGTTCTCATAGGTATCTAGTTTTGTGCCTTCATTATTTTTAATCAGTATTTGGACTTTTTGTTCGGCATTTTGTAAGATTTTTTGCGCATGTTTGATCAGTGTAATACCGCGCTCGAATTGATTGAGGGATTGTTCCAAACTTAATTCTCCTTGCTCCATTTGTTCAATCAAAGCAGAAATTTCAGCTAAAGAGCTTTCAATGGTAGGCAGTTTTGATTTTTTTGTCACGCGAATGTGCTCCTTTAAATTTTTTTCTTAAATATAGTTGACACTGTAGGGGCTTACTGTAGAATGCGCAAGCTCAAGAGCTGAGGGCGGGAAGTATCAGCGGTCTGTAGGCGGGGATTTTAGTTTACAGAAGTTCTTTAAGAATATAATCAAGCAATGAGTGTG
>CAZUQP010000032.1:0-156761 GCA_964622455.1 uncultured Coxiellaceae bacterium | reverse complement strand
TAAAATGATTAAAAAATTTCAATTGTCAACAGACCCTAGAAGTTTCATTTAATTTTGTGTATTCTCACTTGATTCTATCAATCAATTCTAAATCAAATATATCCAAAGTTTAACAAAAAGGAACTTATTTACATGAGAATATCAAGGATGAGACTCAAATTAGTAGCTTCTTTACTGATGCTCTGCATTAGCCCGACCACTGTTGCGCCGATAAATCCCAAAACCTGGTTTGGTAATTTTTTTAAGAAAATGCGTCAATCAGCTTCTATTTATTTACTAAGAACCATCGGATTTAAAAATATATTACTCACGCATATTAAAACTCGTCGTCTGCAATATCCAGAGTGGAACAACGTGACAAACAACCATTTTACTAGCGCCGGGGCTGATTTTACGTTCATAGAATATCGCCATAATCCATCGCCCCCCTCGACATATCTTCACGATATCTTAAATCGTTCGGTACATATCCTAGAACAAGAATGGCATGAAAACGCTGGATTTAGCGCCGTCTCATCTGAGTTAGATTGCATTTACGATTATCACAATCATTATTTACTATTAACCGCAATCGCTAAAGTAACGAATGCTGAAAAAATCGCGGAAATCGGCACCGCTTCTGGCAGCTCGCTTTGGTCATGGCTACGTTCAGAACATGTAAAATCAATCACAACGTGGGACATTGTTCCTCTCGAAAATAACAAAGGATGGTTCCATAATAAAGCCCATCAAGAATGGGTGGAAAAATCCATTAAAAAAGATAATCGCTGGATACAATATGTAGAAGATCTTGCGAAACCAGAAGTTTGGACATCCCGGGTAGAATTATTATCGAATGCGGAGATTATTTTTATCGACGGGCCGCATAATGGGGCCTTTGAAAACATCATTCTTAATTATATTTTAAAACTAAAAAACGAACATAATATCCTTTTAATATTCGATGATATTTGGGTAAGTTCTATGGTTGATTTTTGGCGCAGCATTAAGCTCCCCAAACTTGATGCAACATCAGTCGGCCATCAATCCGGAACAGGGCTTGCACTCTTATTGCCTTTCCATAAACGTGATTCATTGGAAAATAGAGTCATATAAAATTCGATTGTTTTTTTAAGGCCATTTGCAAAAGAATTCTCTGATACCCAATCCAATTCTTGCTGAATTTTTTTGCTATCTAGAGCATAGCGAAAATCATGGCCTTTTCTATCAGGAACAAATTCTATCAGATTTTTGTAAGAAGATTCACAAGGAATGAATTCTTCCATTAGATCGCAAATATAATTGACCAGAGATACATTATCCCATTCATTGTTAGCACCTAAATTATATTTTTCACCTGCCTTGCTTCGCTTAAGAATTTGTAAAATACCCCTACAGTGATCCTCTACATATAACCAATCACGAATATTTTTTCCATTTCCATAAATAGGAATTTTATTTTTGGTTAAGCAGGCGAGAATGATAGTCGGAATAAATTTTTCCGTATGCTGATAGGGACCGTAATTATTCGAACAATTAGATAAGCTAACAGGCAGCCCATAAGTATGATAATAGGACAAAACCAAATGATCAGAAGAAGCTTTACTTGCCGAATAGGGAGAACGTGGTTGATAGGGGGTCGTTTCAGTAAACGCAAAATCCTCTGTACCTAACGTACCATAGACTTCATCAGTTGAAACATGATGAAAACGACACTCATTCATTTTTTTATTTTCTCTACAAAGCCAATGTTCGCGCGCTGCTTCAAGCAAATTAAATGTGCCCATGATATTTGTTTCAATAAAGATGGAGGGTTTATCAATAGAACGATCTACATGGCTTTCTGCCGCAAAATGTACGATAGTATCAATATGATATTTTTTTAAAATATGTGATACCAATTTCCGATCGTTAATGTCTCCTTGAATAAAAGAATAACGATGCACAGAAGGCAATGACTGTAAATTTTTTAATGAACCTGCGTAGGTTAATTTATCAAGATTAACAATTTTAATATCCGATTGTTGATGTAACAGATAACGTATAAAATTAGAGCCAATAAATCCAGCCCCGCCCGTTACCAACATAGCGTAGGGTTTATACATTTAGTGATTCCCGCCCATAAGCAATTTTTCGATGACAGGTATAATATGAGGCTGCCGCTCAGATGGAACAATATCATAATCTTTTTTAATTTTACTGCAATTTAAAGCTGAATAAGAAGGACGTGCCGCCAACGTTTTATAATCTTTGCTTTGAACGGGAATAATTTTAGTATTTAAATAATAATCGTATTTTTGGCAGGTTGACAAAATTGTATTAGCAAAATCAAACCATGATATCGGCGGGCCATTACAGTAGTGATATATTCCATATTTGTGTTTCTTCTTAATTAATGAAAACAAAATATCTGCAATATCTTCTGCATAAGTAGGACAAGTAATTTGATCAGCGACCACATTAAATTCTATTTTTTCTCGAGATAACCGCAAAATAGTTTTTAAAAAGTTATGGTTATACTCACTAAAAATACCACTCACGCGCAAGATAATATATCGATCATGATGATCGGTGATTGCTTTTTCACCTAACCATTTGCTTAATCCATAAACATTAATAGGATTAGGGAAATCTTCTTCTTGATAGAGAGTATATTGTTTACCATCAAACACATAATCGGTAGAAATATGCAAAAGCAGGATGTTATATCGACGACATAATTCGGCTAAATTTTTTACGCCTAAATAATTCACCCGCATAGCAGCATCACTATTTTTCTCAGCATCATCTACGGCCGTATAAGCCGCGGTATTAATAATAATATCAGGCGCTGTATTGTCTATTGCGCGTTGAATGGAAGTTTTGTCCGTAATGTCCATTTGTTGGTGTGAACAAGTCACCAGATCAAAAGATTGATTAGCTATTTTAGCAATGATCGCCTTAGCAAGCTGCCCTTCACTGCCTGTCATTAAAATTTTATGGGAATAATTTTTCATGAGGTATGTCGCGCAATGAAAGAAATGTTTGATCCTTCGGAGAAAGAATAGGGTCTTTAATCGGCCAGTCAATATTCAAGCCCGCATCATTCCATATGATCCCGCGCTCTGCTTCAGGCATATAATAATCTGTGCATTTATAATAAAAATCTGCTTTTTCTGACAACACACAAAAACCATGCGCAAGTCCGGGCGGCACATATATTTGCGTATGATCAGTGTCAGTTAATAAAATACTATACCATTGCCCAAATGTAGGGGAACTTAAACGAAGATCCACCACCACATCAAAAACCGCCCCGCGTGAAACCCAAACTAATTTTCCTTGGGTATAAGGCAATTGATAATGCAAACCACGCAACGTATTTTTTTTAGAGAAGGATACATTATCTTGAATAAAAAGAGGGAGCCCTAGCTTTTCATAACGGCTCTGCTGAAAACTTTCATAAAAATATCCGCGTTTGTCAGAAAATAAATTAGGTCTAATAATCAATACATCACGCAAGGGGGTTGTTTCTATTTTCATTCTAAGCCTATCAATTAATCAGTGTCATTAAATATTCACCATAACCACTTTTAATTTGCGTTTTAGCCAGCATTTCTAATTTTTCTGCAGAAATATATCCCATGCGCCATGCAACTTCTTCCGGACTGCCAATTTTCAAACCCTGTCTTTGCTCAAGAACATAAATAAAATTCGAAGCATCTAGCAGAGATTTATGTGTGCCTGTGTCTAACCAGGCAATGCCCCTTCCTAATTTTTCTACATGCAATTTTTTTTGATTTAAAAAACATTGATTGATATCGCTAATTTCTAATTCGCCGCGCGCAGACGGCTTTAATGTTTTAACTATTTCTACCACTTCGTTGCTATAAAAATAAAGACCAATGACAGCATAATTTGAAGTGGATTTTTTGGGTTTTTCCATAATTTTAAGCGGGTTATCTTTTTTATCAAACGTCACGACCCCATAACGTTCGGGATCTGCTACATAATAACCAAAAATAGTGGCATCTTGATTTTGTTTCTTAACTTGTTGCAGCCTAGTTGAAAGATTATCGCCATGTAAAATATTATCTCCCAAGATAAGACAAACTCTATCGCTGCCAATAAATGGTTCGCCGATAATAAAAGCCTCTGCAATTCCCTGGGGTTTAGATTGAATGGCGTACGATAAATGAATCCCCCATTGTTCCCCAGTTTTTAAAAGTTCTTTAAACAAATGCGCTTCATGCGGTGTGGTAATAATTAATATTTCTTGGATCCCTGCATGCATCAAAGTACAAAGCGGGTAATAAATCATGGGCTTATCGTAGATAGGTAATAATTGCTTACTGATTTGCTTAGTTGCAGGATAAAGTCTTGTGCCGTGCCCTCCTGCCAGGATGATGCCTTTCATAACAATCTTCCATTTTTCATTTTTAACGAGCGCCATTATATAGCATAATGGCATGTTTTAAAACGCTAAAACAACCATGAAATACCAAAGGTTAGTGTATTATCGCCCGTCGAATTACCTATATTTTTTTGTATCTTCTTAAAAGAACCGTAGTATTCATCACGTTCAAATTCAGCAAAAATATTGAATCCTGGTGTTAATCGATAATAAGGCCGCAAAGTATATTCCATTTGATTTAAACCACTACCAATTGTGGCTTCAGTCACTGTTTTTGAAGCTAAAATACTTCGTATACCTGCGCGTATAAAAAAGTTGTTCGTCATTTGCGTGTCTCTTGATAATTCAAGATCTAATTTAGCGCTTCCGCCATAGAAATATCCTCTGACATCGGTATCGATAAAATAAGGCATTAAACCTTCTAAACCAACGCCCGGTTGCCAATAGGGTGTTTGTGCCGGACGATAAAAATAATTTACGCCTCCCTTAATCGCCCAAAATTGATCGAGTAAATGCCAATAAAAAATATCTAAGTCTGCATTTTCAACTGTTCCATTTTTAATTTCAGCATCATTGGTAAATAATTCTAATTTATTGTAATCAACGCCATACAAACCTCTAAAAGTAATTTGCGACACATTCGTCACTGGATTTTCGCCAATATCTAAAAATGTAGCAAGCCATAAACTATTAGAATGCGCCATTGGATGTTTAACTAATGCTTTATCAATAGGTCTTAGTTCGTCCACTCGAACAATAGGGCGATTATGATAGGGAGTTTGCTTAATGATGTTTTCAGGCTTAGCCTCTTCTTTGGTTATGTCAATTAATGTGGAATATTGTAATGTGCGCGCCATGCCCGCCATCATGTGATACAGCAAATGACAATGAAAAATCCATTGACCGCTCGCATCGGTATCCACATCCGCTGTTAGAGTAGCACCCGGCGGTACATCAATGGTATGTAACAAGGGATCGTAAGCATCTTTTCCTTTGCGTAAAATAAACCAATGTCCGTGAATATGCATAGGATGATGCATCATTGAGGTGTTAGTAAAAATAAAACGATAACGTTTTCCGGGTTCTAAAATAATAGGGTGCGCTTTATATTCCGGCAAACCATTTATAAACCAAATAAAACGATCCATATAACCAAATAATTCCATATGGATTACACCCGTAATCGGCTTTTCAGGATCATTGGTTTTGACAGATGCTATTATGTTTTTGTAGGGTGTTTCTATTGAAGTAACATAACTTGAATTGGGCGGTGAAATAGTATCTCCGATTCTCGTTGGCTCGGTCGGCATACTCATGTTTGTGGAATGATTTGTTTGCATAGTCTGATGCATTGGCATACTTTCATCCATTGCATTCATCATCGTATGCGTGTTGTGCCCATTATTCCCCGAATCGTGATGCTGAGGCAAAAAACCCTGGATCTTGTTACCCATCATATTTTTCATCATGCTTCGTGTTACCGGTAAAGGTTCTGCAAAAGGTGTAACACTTTTGTAATCAACCCTTATGCCGGGAAATGTAACTAACGCCCCCAAAGCAGCCCCCACCGTGTCTATTGATTCCGCATAAATAATATAAGGATCATTTTTTTTGATTTTGACCAATACATCTAAAGTTTCGCCAGGCGCAAGCGTGAAATCATTCACTGCATAGGGTTTTACATCATTGCCTTGGACATTGATCACTTGAAGAATGGTATCTGGAATTTTTACACGAAAAATCGTGCTTCCAGCCGCTCCAATAAAACGTAAACGTACAATATCCCCTATTCGAACAGGGGCCGTCCACGGCATCGTTTTTGGTTGACCGTTTAATAAAAAAGCATCATAAGCTACATCGCTAATATCATAAATACTCATGCGCATCTGCTGCATCATGCTGTAATCGTCAATTAATTTTTGACGTTCCTCCAGCGAACTTTTTCGGTAATCATGGATGAATTTACTCAGCGAAGGTTGAAGCGGAAAATGAGGTGAATAATAATCACCTTCTTTTTTTAAGTTAGCTAAAATTTGGTTAGGGTTCGTATTGCTCCAATCAGACAAAACAACGGTGTAATCTTTTGTATAAGCATAAGATGGATGATGCTTCAATGGATCAATGATAAAAGCCCCATACAATCCCTGCTGTTCCTGCAAACCCGCGTGCGCATGGTACCAATAAGTTCCCGATTGATGGAGCGTAAATTGATAACGAAACGTACCTCCTGGCGGAATACCTCGTTGACTTATTCCCAAGACACCATCCATTTGCCAAGGTACGATAATTCCATGCCAATGAATCGCTGTTTCTTTATCTAATTGATTGTGAACATTGATGGTCACCTGATCGCCTTCTTTGAAATGTAGTGTAGGCGCCGGAATTTGATTGTTGACCGCGATTGCTTTTGAATCGCTGCCTGCAAAATTAACTGTTTTGTAGCTGACGACTAAATCAACTGTATGGTTAATAGCAAATGCATTGGGAACACTAATGAAACTAGTGCTGATTATTATTGCACACAGTAAAATTTTTAACGAAATTTTAGTCAATTTTATCATGAAAATTTTTTATCGCATCATTAATCCAAGTGCTGCTAATATCACCATTGTTAAATCTTCAATGAGTGTAATACTGGATAGAGGAACTTTTAATATTGTTCCTAAGCAAGCGCATTGAAATTTTTGCTTTTTAAGTAAGCTATTAATTACGCCAAGACTAGAAAACCCCATGATAATAATAGTGGCGACCTGCGTAAAAACAAGAAGCCCTTCCGTGAGATATAAAATACCCAAACTAAGCTCCAAGAAAGGATAGATATAGCCATAATGAAACCACCGACGAGCCAACAAATCATAAGTAGCATATCCCTCCGCAAAACCGTGTATATCGAGAAGTTTAAAAGCAGAAAAAATTAAGAAAAAACCCGCCATAAACTGATTCATCCATCCAGACCAATTCATTTCGGATGCGTTAAAATTATTGAGCGAAACAACTCCAATAATATAAGCAGCAATTAAAAAAATAGGGTAATAAACTCCTAATCCTTTTTGTTCATGATCGTTCGCTTGCTGGTCTTGCTCAGTCGCTATGTTATGCAACCTGTATTTTCCCGCTGACAAAATATATGTGTTGAGATCATTTAATTTTGGAGGGTGGTCTGACTCAATTTGTAATAAGGGGGGATTCAGAGTCACATCAATTAACTTAACATGGGTGATTAGTGCTGATTTAATTTTTTCGACACAAGATGCGCAGTGCATTCCTTCAATCCGGTACGAGAATTTCATTAGCCAGCCCTTATGCTAAGACGATAAGAAAAAACGAGCGACCGCCCCCGTAATCTCTCACCGAACTTCCCTGATGTCAAATTTAGATAGGATCGTGAATTTAGATGTCATGCTGGCAAAAAGAAAAATACGTTCAAAAGAATTGGCGGAAGCCATCGGCATTACCGAACAAAATTTATCAATATTAAAAACAGGCAAAGTAAAAGCGATCCGATTGTCAACGCTTGATGCCATTTGTCATTATTTATCTTGTCAGCCGGGTGACATTCTAGAATATAAATCTACTTCGTCTTTATAGTACCGAGGGTCGGAATCGAACCGACACGGTGTTGCCACCACCGGATTTTGAGTCCGGCGCGTCTACCAGTTCCGCCACCCCGGCAATCTATTGAAATGAGCGGTGAAGTATATCAAAGATTGGAGTTGCGTCAATCGCGATGATCAATGGTTCTATGGCTGCGAGGATGTTTCGGTTTTAACGCTTTATGCCCCGGAAAAAATTTTTCTTTTACCCAGGCAATCAAAAACAAGATCAGCCCAACGATAGCGCCTACAATCAATAAATAAGAAAATAAAATAACGCCAACAACAAATAGGACTAATAGGATGCCTAAAAAAATAAAAGGGATAAGACGCTGTAAGAATGTATTCATAGTGTTATTCCAGAAAATCATCCCAAGGAAGCGGGGCAGATTCTTCTCCGCTAACGGCATGGTCACGTAATTCATAAATACGTTGATATTTCACGATTTCTTTTTGTTGGGACAGCGATAATTCAGGATATTCGTTGGCCAGTTTTTGCAAACACTGATCGATTTCACTGACATAATTTTTCACTATTTTTTGAGTGCTCATGGCCCATATTCTCTTAATCCACTCTAAATTCTACCACATCCTGTTGAACTCATACAGCCCGGCGGTACAATTAAGATCTATTGTTATTTACATATCTAATCAATTTTAGTAAGTTGCACAATAGCGAATAACAAATGACTCTGGAGAACGAATGGATCGCTTTGGAAAAATTCTCGCTATTTTCATTAGCTTGCTAATACTCTGCCATCTCCCTTCTTTAGCGTTTGCTAAAAAACGCCACACTCATGGACATAAGCATGCTCATCTGAAAACCACTCATTCTCACCCGATTTATGGTTCTGAAAATTTGAGCAGCGAACTCAATCAAATTGTAAGCAATACAGATAGTAATGCCCTGATTGGCATCCAAATAAAGTCCATGAAGCATGGCGATATGCTTTATACGCGCAACGAACAACAATTGTTTGCTCCAGCCAGCATATTGAAAATATTAACTGGGGAAGCAGCACTCGCTTTTTTAGGGCCTGATTATCAATTTGTCACAAAAGTGCTAACCGATGCCAAATCCACTAATAATGGCATTATTGATGGAAATATTTATTTGGTACACAGCGGAGACCCTTCGTTAACTTATTACGACATGATTGATCTGATGGTCGCTTTAAAAGCCCAACAAATTCAAAGTATACATGGCAATGTATACATCGATAACACCGCATATGATCAAGATAATTTAGGTCCTGGATGGTTAGAAAAAGATAAACGCTATTGTTATGCAGCACCTATTAATGCAAGTATCATCAATCATAATTGCATATCTATCGGGATAACACCTTCAAAAATAAGCGGGCGCGCTGCAACGATTATTGAAAATCCTCGTTATTTTTATGCGGGCATCAGCAATTCTGTGATCACAAAATCTGCGAGGACGCGTTCTTGCCATATTTCATTAAATATTCAGCCCAATAATGTCATTACACTGGATGGCTGTATGCCGGCAGGCCACTATTCTCGCGGCGGAAGTGTCGTTATTTCTGATATCACTCAATATAACAAATCCATGCTAAAAAGTTTGTTTAGGCGTTTTAGCATTCAAATGGATGGGGAAATTACTGCAAAAGCCGCCCCTGATAATTTATCTGAACTTGCCGTACATAAATCAAAACCATTATTTCTTTTAATTACGAAAATGCTAAAAAAATCAGATAACATTATTGCAGGTTCTTTGTTAAAAAAAATGGGCGCACTTTATTCGAGCAAACCCGGCAGTTGGTATAACGGCGGCAATGCAATCAAACAAATATTAGCGCAAAAAGCATCCGTCAATACGTCAAAAATGAATATCATCGATGGTTCTGGTTTATCACGCGATAATCAAGTCACTCCTGCTGAAATGATGGAGGTTCTTGATTTTGCTTATCATAATTATTCGACCAATTATGAATTTATTTCTGCGTTGCCGATTGCCGGTGTCGATGGAACACTCAAACATCGCTTGCAAAATGTTGCCTGGAAAGTGCGCGCTAAAACCGGCACCATGGCAGGAGTTGTGTCACTCGCGGGTTATGCTGTCAATAAAGACAGAGAACCCATTGCTTTTGTGATTATTGTCAATGGACATAACGGCAATATTTGGAAATACCGAGAAATGGAAGATAAAATTGTGACGGCATTGACTAATTATACGCGCGGAAGTTAGCATAGCTACGTGCCGCGACCCCGTTTGAAAGCACAACGGGGCAAGCTTGTTCGCGGCATCCAGGGTTTATTCTCTGGGTACCGCGCATAAAGCGCGGTACGTAGGGAAACCGGTGCGCAGTACGTAGGGAAATCGGTGCGCGGTACGTAGGGAAACCGGTGCGCGGTACGTAAGATCAGTAATAATATTAAATCAACGCTAAAAAAAGCGCGATTAATCCAACGCTCATCAGCAAAGGGACAATATAAGGTAAGGTGGATTGCGAATATAATGCGCTGCTGATTAATAGCGCGCTGCCTAAACCCAACATAAAATAACGGCGGCGAGATTTTTTAGATGTCACTTTTTTTAATTCTATCTGTTTAAAACGTGTATATTCGTTTTGTTCTCGCGTTTGGTTTAATACATCATAAATAAGCCCAGGTATTTCTGGTAATTTTTCTGACCAAAACGGAATGTTCTCACGAATGCGATGCAAAAATGCTTTGACGCCCAATTGTTTTTTCAACCAGCGCTCTAAAAAAGGTGCTGCCGTTTTCCATAAATCAAGTTCTGGATAAATTTGCCTGCCGACACCTTCGATATTCAACAAAGTTTTTTGCAGCAAAATAAGCTGCGGTTGAATATTAATATTAAAACGTTGTGCTGTTTGAAAGAGCCGTAATAACAATTGGCCAAAAGAAATTTCTTTGAGAGGGCGCTCAAAAATCGGTTCACAAACAGCACGAATGGCGCCTTCAAATTGATCAATACGAGTATCCGGCGGCAACCAGCCTGAAGCAACATGTAATTCAGCGACACGCTGATAATCTCTTTTAAAAAAAGCGAGCATATTCTCTGCCAAATATCGCTGATCTTTCGTATTCAAAGAACCTACGATGCCAAAATCAACCGCAATATAATGCGGATCATCAAGATTTTTTAAATCCACAAAAATATTTCCGGGATGCATGTCCGCATGAAAAAAACTATCACGAAACACTTGGGTGAAAAAAATTTCGATCCCACGTTCCGCTAATTTTTTCATATTAACGCCCGATGCTTTCAGCATAGCGATATTGTGAATAGGAATTCCTTCAATACGCTCCATGACCAATACGCTTTGACGGGAATAAGGCCAATAAATTTCGGGGATGTACAATAAATCCGAATGTTGAAAATTACGCCGCAATTGCGAAGCATTGGCGGCTTCTCGTTGAAGATCTAATTCATCTTGTAATGTGTGCGCCACTTCGGCTACTAGTTCTTTCGGTTTAAATCGCTTGGCATCTGTAAAACGCTCTGCAATATTTGCAATCGTTCTCAGTAAATCAAGATCTCGATCAATGATTTTCTTGATGCCGGGCCGCAATACTTTTACTACGACGCGATCGCCGCTTAATAAAGTTGCGGCATGCACTTGAGCAATGGATGCCGATGCAAGCGCTTCTAAATCAAATTCCTGAAAAATCATTTCAGTTGAAACATTTAAGGAATCTTCAATCATTTTTTGAGCTAATTTTCCCGAAAAAGGCGGCACTCTATCTTGTAATTTAGCAAGCTCTTCAGCAATATCATCAGGAAGTAAATCACGGCGCGTAGAAAGCACTTGGCCCGCTTTAATGAAAATAGGGCCCAAATCTTCCAGCGCAAGACGCAAGCGTTCGCCGCGCGTTAATTTATTTTTTAATGCCCAATACCAAGGATTAAAATAACGCAAAAAACGAACCGGATAAAACCACGGCGTTGCCAGAATAAATTCATCTAAATTGTAACGCATTAAAATAAAATTAATGCGTAATAGACGAAAAAATTGTCCTATCGGTCTCACGGCATACCCTTTAATTCATGAATCCTATTGGTTAAACGAATGGTTTTTAATTCCAGCCTATCCACTTCCTCAGTAAGAAAATCTATTTCCTGAAAAAAATCAGAAAGCGCTTCTTTTGATGGAAAAAAATTTATTTCTTCATGAATATATTCATTCACATTGGCAGTCATCGTACGGTGAAATCGTTTAGCAAACTGTTTTACATCACGTATCAGAGAACCTGCTTTATAAGCAGCAGGATCCCCGATCCAATGTGAAAGTATCTCTTCCCAATCAATTTCTAATTCATCGAATATGGCCAAAACGTTTTGCGCTAACTCCATGTTTCCTTCAACCATCACATCTTCTGCAAAAAAACGGGAGCGCTGCTCTGGCAATAAACCCGCGTTTAACAAACTCAATGGAGTGCCTCTAATCGTAATATCCGCTTTAATCAATTGATCGCGAGAAACATGCGCCCTGCCATCCGCAAATGTTATTCGAAAACAAAAAGGTGTGCCGCGTAATTCAATAAGAATGATTTTGTCTTGTAAATGCAACATGCGCTCTTTAGATGCAGGGTCTAAAGTCAAATAACGATTCAATGCGCGTTCAAACCAATCTTTCATTAAAATTTAAATCCTTTATGTAAGGCTACAATACCACCGGTTAAATTATAATAATCAACCTCTTCGAATCCGACTGTTTGCATCATCTTTTTTAGTGTTTCTTGATCAGGATGCATGCGAATAGATTCTACTAAGTATTGATAACTTCCAGCATCTTTCGTCATCCATTCTCCTAACTTTGGAATAATTTTAAAAGAATAGGCATCATACAAAGTATTTAAAAAAGGCAACACCGGTTTTGAAAATTCTAATATTAATAATTTACCGCCCGGCTTTAAAAGTCTATACATCGAATGCAATGCAGCCGCTTTATCAGTGACATTACGTAATCCAAATGCAATGGTAATGCAGTCAAAATAATTTTCTTTAAATGGTAAGCGCTCTGCATTTGCCTGCACGTAAGACACATGATTAACAATACCTTCATCGACCAATCGTTCACGGCCGCGCATTAACATGCTCTCATTAATGTCTGTCAAAATAACATGACCGCGTTTGCCGATTTTTTTAGAAAATTCTCGCGTCAAATCGCCTGTGCCGCCCGCAACATCTAATACAACATGACCTTCTCGCACACCGCTTTCTGAAATAGCAAAACGTTTCCATAATCGATGCAATCCAAAAGACATGAGATCGTTCATCACATCGTAGCGTGAAGCAACCGAATGAAATACGTCAGCAACGCGTTTGGCTTTTTCTTTGATCGGTATTTCAGTAAAACCAAAATGGGTGTTATGTTCTTTCATTATTGAGTTACCAAGCCTTGTCCAATAATAAAAACAGAAATAATCATTAAGCCGATCAATAATAATTTACCGCCAAATACCTGATAGCCCGCTTCCATTTTTTTATGATAACGTCCGCGCCAAGCCATCAGCACCGGCAGCACAATCAAAAGTATAATGGCGTAAATTCCTGCGTGCGCTAATGCCGCAATAAAGATATGCGGATCTAGCAACACAATCAATAAGGGCGGTAACAACGCAGCTCCGCAAACAATCCATTTATTTTTACCGACCTTTTCTATTTGAAAACCATCTGCTAAAAAGTCCACCAAACTAAGCGCCACTACCAAAAAAGAAGTTAACAAACAAATCGAAGTAAATAATCGTGCAACCACCGTAATAGTGTCGCGTTGCAGCAGAATACTCAATTGATTAACAAACGCGCTCGTTGACTGCCCAGAATGAAGCATGCTAATTAAACCGTGACTGCCATCATCTGGAATAACACCCATGACGGCTGCATCCCACGCGATATAACAAATCAAAGGAATGGAGCTGCCTAGCACAATAGCGATACGTAATTTTTTGACATCATCATGAAAATAGTTACGCATACTCGGAATAATGGTTGCAAAACCAAATGATGTAATAGCAACCGTGATACCGGGAGAAAAATACATAAATTTTCCGCCTTCTAAATTGGGCAAAGAAACATGCGGAAAAATAAGCGCAATCAATAAAAACAAACTAATAAACTTAATCGACATAAGGCCGCGATTGGTATAATCAACGACATGAATACCTAAAAATACAATATATCCCAAGAGCGCGGTAAATAAGATTGAAACGGTCCAGCTCGGCAGTGCAATATGCGCAATCGTCAGTAAATTTTTAAAAAAATCACTGCCTCCCGCGATATACGCTGCCAAAAGAGAATAGAGCAGCAAAAGATAAGTCGCCCAAGCAATGAGAGCTCCAATATTACCTAACGTTGCCTTGGTCATGGAAATAATGTTGGTGTTTTTGGGTAACCAAAGCACGATTTCTAAAATCAAAAGAGCGCTAACAGTCATCAGCGCCCAGCAAAAAAGGAGCAGCAGGGATGAATGCAAAAATCCAAATTCAGCGGTTGCAATAGGAAGCGCAAGAATACCGCCGCCAATTGCGGATCCTACAATTAATAAAGTGCCTCCTATCAATCTTGTTTGCATATGCATCCTTTAGATTTAAAGTGAAATTGTGCAGATTATACTGCATGTTAAGAATACAAGGGTATTGATATAATAGCAGAAGACGGATTAGACATTATCTATCCGCCCTCTGCTAGTTAAAGAATCACGATTTTTTATTAAGCGTTTTTTGTACCATCGGGTGGTGTGATTTTTCGTATGGACTGCAATATAGTCCTTCCACAAAATAGCCCTGCTGCACATTGTAAGTCATGTTGCCATAGACATTGACTGTGCCCTTAGTTGCATAACAAGAAGAAGGTAACTGTAAAGATACGGTGCAACTTGGTTTTTGGCACGGATAATTTCCGCCATAGGTAATAGTGACAGGTGTCGCCGAAGCAATAGGCCCTCTCACTAAGGCGCTCGAAAATTGTTTTACTTGAGTGCCGTTAATGGTAAGTGTTTCTGTCGCCGGGCCTATTTGCGGGCTGGTCCCGATATAGTTACCCACATTAACTGCTGGCACCTTGATTTTGCCGTTGGCAGGCGTGGTTTGTGTAGCCGTATCTGCATAGGCAATCCCGCAGCCCATCAATAACCCTACTATTAATCTTTTCTTCATCATATGTATTTCCTTATTTTTTAAAGATAAATTGAAAATCCGTCTCGCCATAAAATGTAATACATCTTGTTATTTTTTGCGATCTTTTTCATACGATAATTGGCACCCAGAATTGACTAAATAATGCTCATATCTTATAATATAAGACCAAAAACAATCTATAAAAATGTGCGCCCTAACATGCCAAACGAGCTTGAACCCATTTTAGATCAAACCATCCTATTGAATAAGCTCTCTTATTTTGTCCGCTTAGAATATGATAAACATCATGTTGAATATGAAACTGAAAAAAAACACCACATTAATGACCCGGCGATTATTCATCGATTGGAAGAACAGCACAGGACACTCATCGAACAAGCTAGAGAGCTTATCACTTGGTTAAATGAGGAGGGCTGTTGTCATGGATTTTCCGTTTGCCGCGGGGCATTTAATTATGCGGGTTTTTTAGCCTGGTGGGACAATGCGTTGGTGATACTCGCCAACTGGGATGTCAACTCTGCTTCTCTTGACCAAACCATCAAAGTGCCGGGTGAACGAGAGAATAAACCTGCTAATGAGCCAAAAACATTAGGATATCTTTTCCAACGTATACTCAATTATATTGTCACCGCCCAGACTATACCCCCCTCAAAAAAAACTGAATCTATTTTTCTTTTTATGCCGAAAGGAATAACACAAAATAATTCTTTACGTCCGAAAAAAAATATCATTAACGCATTAGAAAATAAACAAATAGTTTTAAAAAAACAAAGTTACCTAGAGTTAGCAACCGATCAAGGCATTAAACCTATTCAACAATCAAATATAATTGGGGGAGATTTATCCCCCGATCAAATAAATTCTATTTTTTCAGATAAAAAAATTTTTGATCATTCCATCATCCTGGTTCATAACATAGGTCATACTATCCAGGTTAATCTAAACAAAAAAAAATTGACCGTTTATGATCCTAACTATAATCACCGAGAAGAAAAGACGCTTCAAAAAACACAGTCCAAGAAAAAAAGTGTTGAAGAAATTCTTACGATATTAGGTTCATCCATTTGTATTCAAATGGCTTTCTTTACTAAAGGTACTACTATTCCTGCCATACAATGGAATTATATTGACCTTCTCCAAAAAGAAGGTTTCCATGTTATCTGCCGCTTTATGCCGAAGGCGACAGTCATGAGCCTCATTGAAGAAACAAAAAAATCGCCTGCCTATTTTGAATCCCTGGTCAACAGCTTGGCGAGACGAGATCATGAAAATTGGACCGGTTTAGATTTATTAATACATCTTCATCCTGCGCTCCTGCCTGATTTTTATAAGCTATCTCAATTTTTTATGAATTCTCCGCATAACAAAAAACTTCGCGCCCTCATCAGAGATGCGCTCATCCAGAAAAATCTGGATGATATTACAGGATTTGAAAAACTGTTAAGTGCGCCTGATATACTACTTTCCATAATTGCTCTAATTAACTCCTCAAAAGAGGGAGGGAAACTTTGTCTCACTTTTGCTAAAGCGCTTTTGGAAGAAACCTCTGAAGAACACCATTACGAAACCGGTTTAAATGTCATGGCGTTCCGCGCCCCTGCTGCTTTAAATCAATTATTATTACATTTTAGCCGTGTACAAAACCGTTATTTAAAAAATAAATTCGCCACACTTCTTGCGTCCGCGCTTTGTCTCAAAAATAATGAACTGGAATCAGGATTGAGTTTCTTAATAAAATACACGCCAGAAAACTTGTTAAAAACAATTGAATTTTCTTTAAAAGGGCTTGATAGTTTGTATGATGTGTTGGACGCCTTATTATCAGATCCTGTGCCTGCCTGGGTACAGATTGAAGATAATTGTGATAACGTAAATGATATTTTTAACGCCGTTTCAGTGGGCATGATTGGAAAATCTTACTCTGAAGAAAAAGAAATAATTTCTTTTCCTAACATGCTTGCTCATCTAATACTGCAGAAAGCAACCAATGAATCATTCGTTATTCATAACATCATTGAAAATGCGCCGCTGATGCTGCCTTCGGTCATTTCGGTTATTTTACAAGCTGAAGAAGGATTCGATCGTCTCATTGATGCCTTCGCGTTAAAAGATAAAAATAATAAAACAGCTTGGCAAAAAATATCTATGAAAGATCCCTATCTCCAACAAGACATTTTGGACCTATTAGAAAAGCACCTTCAAGAAATGGGTGATGCCGCGCTAAAAGATTTTCATAAAAAAATCCTTCGGATGAAAATCTATAAAAGAAATGGTTCATTCTTTTCTCAAACATCTGCGATGGACATTCGATATGCATTGCTGTCTCTCATGCAAGAGATACAACAACAAAGACAAGAATTTTTTCCTATTAAACGAAAAAAACCGGGTTTTCATTTATAATTTAATTCACACTTTCCACTTTTTCGTGCCGATTTTCGATTTGGTCCACCCGGTGGAGCATTTCACCTGCCAATGCTAAATAAGCAACAGCACCTTGTGATTTTTCATCATACTGCATAATCGGCAACCCATGGCTTGGCGCCTCAGCCAAACGCACATTGCGCGGAATCACCGTGCGGTACACGCGTCCTGGAAAATGCTGAAGTAATTGTGCAGATACATCGAGTGCCAGCCGGTTACGGCCATCGTACATCGTACGCAGCAATCCTTCGATATGTAATTTGGGATGAATCGTTGTTTGTACTTGTTCAATGGTATTCAATAACGCCGTCAATCCTTCTAAGGCAAAATATTCGCATTGGATTGGAATTAAAACCGAATCAGCAGCGACCAATGCATTGACGGTTAAAATATTTAACGAAGGAGGGCAATCAATTAACACATAATCATATTGATCGACGATTGCGGAGAGTGCTGTTTTTAAGCGTGATTCACGCTGGTTCATCCGCATTAATTCTACTTCCGCTACGATCAAATCATGTGTGGTTGGTAATAAATCATAACCGCCTTTTGTTTTAACAATCACATCAGAAATATTCATTTCGGTCAGCAGCAAATCTTTGACAAATAATTTCAACGTATTTTTATCAATGCCACTGCCAGCCGTCGCATTCCCTTGCGGATCGAGATCAATCAACATCACTTTACGTTTCATCATCGCAAATGATGCGGCCAAATTAATGCTGGTCGTTGTTTTACCGACACCGCCTTTTTGATTAACGATCGCGATTGTTTTCCCCACGGAGAGCTCCTTTTACTTTTATACATACAAGATGCCGTTTCGCATCCAATCCCTGTAGTTTTAGTTCGTGCACCGAAAGCAAAGTAAATTCATCCGGAATATCTTTTATTTCTTCTAAAGGATACACGCCTTTCATTGCCAAAAACTGTCCTTGTTCATTCAATAAATGTCGCGTGGCCAGCAGCATGTCCTTAAGGCTCGCAAGTGCACGAGTGATGATACTATCAAAACCTTGGGCTGGATGAAAACATTCCGCGCGCGCATGCACCACTGTGACATTTTTCAAGCTGAGTTCATAGACTGCTTGGGTCAAGAAACGGGTTTTTTTCTGGCTGCTGTCCAATAAAACAAATTCTTTTTGGGGCTCGGCTAATGCTAAAGGAATACCGGGAAGACCTGCGCCTGAACCCACATCAATCACGCGGTCGCCATGCAAATATTTTTTAATTGATAAGCTATCGACAATGTGCCGCATCACCATTTCGTTGGGATCACGAATGGCGGTTAAATTAAAAACACGGTTCCATTGAGTCAAAAGATCAAGGTAAGCGAGGATATGTTGTTCAATCATAGGCGAAAAATGATGCCCATTTTCTGTTAATGCTTTCGATAAAAAAGATTTCATGATTTTTTTAAATAAACCAATAATAAAGAAATAGCAGCTGGTGTCACGCCCGGGATACGCGATGCCATCCCTACTGTTTCGGGACGCACCATTTTTAATTTTTGCTGAACTTCAGTGGATAGACCAATCACTTTATCGTAATTAAAATTCAGCGGAATTTTCGCTTCTTCATGACGTAAAGCACGTGCAATTTCTTCTTGCTGGCGATCAATGTAACCCGCATATTTGATTTGAATTTCGACTTGTTCTGCCGCTTTATCGTCCAAAATAGCAGGACCAATATCACTCACCGTCATCAAAGCTTGATAAGAAAGATTAGGCCGCCGCAATAGTTCTTCTAACCGATATTCACGTGTTAAAGGCTGCTGCAATAATTCTTCAATCGCTTTCCCAACGACCGTATCAGGCCTCGCCCATGTGGTAGATAAACGTTCTTGTTCCGCTAAAATTGTTGAGCGCTTCGTTTCAAAACGCTGAAAACGCGTATCACTCACCAATCCCAATTCAAACCCTTTGGGCGTTAAACGTAAATCCGCATTGTCTTCACGCAATAATAGTCGATATTCCGCACGGCTCGTGAACATGCGATAAGGTTCGGGTGCCCCGCGTGTGACCAAATCATCAATCAAAACGCCGATATAAGCTTCATCGCGCTTAGGCACCCAGGGTTCTTGATTTTTGGTTTGCCGTGCCGCATTTAATCCTGCAATCAGCCCTTGCGCAGCCGCTTCTTCATAACCCGTTGTGCCATTAATTTGGCCTGCAAAAAATAAACCCGAAATATATTTTGTTTCAAGGGATGCTTTTAAATCACGCGGATCAAAATAATCATATTCAATCGCATAACCTGGACGCGTAATATGCGCATTTTGAAATCCTTTCATACTGCGCACTAAATCGAGTTGAACCGAAAACGGTAAACTCGTTGAAATTCCGTTCGGATAAATTTCAAATGTTGTTAATCCTTCCGGTTCTACAAAAATTTGGTGCGCTGTTTTATCGGCAAAGCGCATGATTTTATCTTCAATCGATGGGCAATAACGCGGACCCACACTTTCAATGACGCCCGTATACAAAGGTGATTCTGAAAGTCCTGCACGAATAATGTCGTGCGTTTTTGAGTTGGTGTGCGTAATGTAGCAAGGAATTTGCCGCGGATGCTCTTCCACGTTGCCCATAAAAGAAAACACCGGCGTTGGTGAATCGCCGTGTTGTTTTTCGAGTACGTTAAAATCAATGGATCGCCCATCGATACGGGGCGGTGTGCCCGTTTTAAGACGGCCCACACGTAAAGGGAGCTCACGTAAACGAGCAGCGAGTGTTTTAGCAGGCGGATCACCCGCGCGGCCTGCTTCATAATTTTTTAAACCGATATGGATTTTACCTGCCAAAAAAGTCCCGGCTGTTAAGACCACCGTTTTTGCACGAAACGCTAAACCCATTTGGGTGATAACACCTCTGACCCGTTCTTGTTCTATCAAAATGTCATCGACCGCTTGTTGAAAAAGCGAAAGGTGAGATGCGCTCTCGAGCATTTGACGAATGGCCTGCCTGTAGAGTACTCGATCTGCTTGCGCACGCGTAGCGCGCACCGCAGGGCCCTTGCTCGCATTTAAAATACGAAACTGAATGCCCGCTTGATCGATCGCATGCGCCATCGCACCCCCGAGCGCATCAATTTCTTTCACTAAATGGCCTTTGCCAATTCCGCCAATCGCTGGATTGCAAGACATTTGGCCAAGCGTTTCCATGTTATGGGTCAATAACAATGTCTTTGCGCCCGAGCGCGCCGCCGCCAAAGCAGCTTCGGTGCCAGCGTGTCCGCCACCAACAACAATGACATCAAATTCTTGTTTTAGATCAAACATGGTCAATACATCATGAAAAATGGGTTGATATTGTACTCGATAACGAAGAAATAAGGGGAAAAATTTGCGATTTAAGCCGCGTCCTTTGACTGATAAATCTCAATATCAAAATGTAATCCGTATTTATTCAGCTGATCTTGTATAGCAAGCCGAATAAATTGAATGGGTGAATAGCCTAATTTATTTGCAAAATCTGCAGCCGCCACTTTCATTTACGACCTTCCTCTTTCATTTTTTTAATATCTTGCTGTGTCATGCCAACACATCCTATCTCATCATTGAGCGCTTTAAGTTCTCTCAAAACAGCTGCCACCTTTTTTTCGTCTGTTTGCTCAAAGGGAACAATTTTCGCAACTTTTATCCCTCTTCGAGTAATAATCACCGTTTCGTGTTGGGTATACACACGATCGATTAAACCTGAAAAATGGGTCTTGGCATTAAATACACTGATTTCTTTTTTCATCCTCATAAGCGCTCAATGGTTTTTCAGACGATAAAAAAATATCGGGCACATCTTTACGAAGCGGTGTAATCGTTAAATCTTGGTCGCTTAAAAGTTCCCGAAAAATTTCTTTTTTAGTCATGTTATTTCCAGTGGCGCTTCTTTTTAGATCGAACATAAAAGGAATACATCGCTATAATAAATCTTGCTGGATGTTTTCATAAAGAAAGGTAGGTGAAAGATCGGCCCCATTATCCCAACAAATTGTGCCAACATCAGGATTAATGGTTACTCGTGAAAAAAAATCTCTATTTTTTAACGGCTCAAAAATACCTTTAAAAGGGACTAACTTAGAAATATCAAGATCGCCATGACTGCCATCGTCGAACTTCAAGTACAATTTATAGCCTTTTAAAACTTTTACTTCGATAACATCAATATGACCGCATCTCATATTCAATTATTCCAATGGTTCAATGGGTTTTAAAGCCTCTAGTTGTTTTGCTAACATCCAATCTTCCATAAGTTCTTTTGGTGCTGACTTGCCCATTCTATCACAAGCCCAAAGACTTTAGGCGGTAATTTTCCGTCCAAAAGCGCAAGATCATTGATTGAAATAGCTGCTTTATATTTATTATAACGCACATGAAAGTGAGGCGGATTATGCTCCTGATAATACATAGCAATAATGATTCCTAAAAATCGACTAATTTCGGGCATATACTTTCCTTCAAAACAACATGTCATTATAATCAGAACAATCTATTTCCCAATACAAAAATTTGAAAAAATCCGGCCCAATAAATCATCTGATGTAAATTCACCGGTAATTTCATTCAATGCATTTTGCGCTTGCTTCAAATCTTCTGCAAGTAATTCGCCTGCTTTATGATCACGCAATTGACACTGCCCCTGTACCAAAAATTCTTTTGCTCGTTTTAATGCCTCCAAATGCCGGCGGCGTGCTGAAAAAACGCCTTCTACTGTTTCATCCATGCCAGCGTAACATTTGATTTGTTTTTTTAATAAATCAAGACCATCGCCTGATTTTGCTGAAAGCGAAATGATTGTATTGTTATCTTGATGCGCAATACACGGCGGCTCCTTGGTTAAATCAATTTTATTTCGGACCGTTAGGATGGGAATACGTTCTGGAATTTTATCCAGTAGATCTCCTAAAAAAATCTTTTCGTTATGACTGGCATCTATCACAAACAAAATAAGATCGGCTTGTAAAATTTCTTCTTTCGCACGGCGAATGCCTTCTTGCTCAACACGATCAAGGCTATCTCGCAAACCCGCGGTATCTATGATATGCAGGGGTAAATGATCCAGTAAAATATGTTCGCGTAAGATATCCCGCGTTGTGCCTGGAATTTCTGTGACAATAGCAACGTCCTTCCCGCTTAACTTATTTAATAAACTCGATTTACCGACATTCGGTACGCCTGCAATCACCACTGTCATTCCTTCGCGTAATAAACTGCCTTGGGTTGCAATTGTTTCTATGGATTTTACTTCAGCCATTACATAAGCTAAATCATTCGTGATTTGCTGGTTATTCAAAAAATCAATTTCTTCTTCGGAAAAATCAATCGCTGCTTCAATGTACATACGTAAACGAATAATGATTTGAACGAGTGAACGAATTTTTTCGGAAAATTCTCCCTTCAGCGAACGCATCGCATTTTTAGCTGCATGGACAGATGATGCATCAATCAAATCAGCAACAGCTTCCGCCTGCAAAAGATCCATTTTATCATTTAAGAATGCGCGTTCCGAAAATTCGCCCGGTCGCGCTAAACGCACCCCTAATGAAAGTATACGCTGGATCAACGCATCGACAACGACGGGACTGCCGTGGCCTTGCAATTCCAATATATCTTCCCCAGTAAATGAATGCGGTGCTTTAAAATATAACGCGATTCCCTCATCAATCACTTCATCTTCTACATCAAAAAAAGAAGCAAGCGTTGCTTTACGAGGTTTTAATATTTTTTTTAATAATTGGTGGGCGACTACCGAAACATTTTCACCCGATACTCGAATCACAGAAACACCGCCGCGGCCCTTGGGTGTTGCGGCCGCGACTATTGTATCGGTAACCTTTTTCATTTTATGTTAGAAGCAGTGGTTGCTTTTTCAAGACCGCGCATAATGTACCATTGTTGTAAGAAGGAAAGTGTATTATTCACAAACCAATACAACATAAGTCCTGCAGGAAATTTCGCAAACAACACAGTAAAGACAATCGGCATCATCATCATAATTTTTGCTTGTACAGGATCTGGCGGCGGTGGATTTAATCGTTGCTGAACAAACATCGATAAACCCATCATGACGGGCAAAATAAAATAAGGATCGTAGGTAGAAAGATCATGGATCCATAAAATAAAGGGCGCTTGCCGTAATTGCACACTTTCAATCAATACCCAATAAAGCGCGATAAAGACAGGAATCTGCACCAGAATAGGTAAGCAGCCGCTCATCGGATTTACCTTTTCTTTTTTGTAAAGTTCAAGCGTTGCTTGAGTAAATTTCTGTTTATCATCGCCAAACCGTTCTTTTAACGCGTTCAGGCGCGGTTGCAATTTTTTAAGACCGCTCATCGAGCGGTAACTTTTGGCGGACAAGTGATAGAACATTAATTTAATTAACAAGGTCACAATGACAATTGACCAACCCCAGTTGCCGACGACATTATAAATTTTTTGCATCATCCAAAAAATGGCGCCTGATACTACCCATAACCAGCCATAGTCAATAGTTAATCGAAGGCCGGGCGCCACTTTTTCTAATTGATCTGCGATTGCAGGTCCCGCATAAAATTTAGCATTTGCATTCACTTCTTGGCCTGGATTAACCGATATTTTAGGTCCGATCATGCCAACCGTATACAGACCATCTGGAGTAACGCGCGTAAAGTAATTGGATGTCGTATTATTATTCGGCACCCATGCACTCACAAAATAATGCTGAATCATCGCAGCCCAACCACCTTTGATGGTTTGACTCAGATTACTATTGTCCATTTGCTTAAAACTGATTTTTTCATACGGTTTGTCAGGGCTTGAAATGGCGGTGCCAAAGTAAGTAGCAAAATTAACAAAACCATGTTTTGTGACAGGAGGTGTGTTCTTACGCATTAGTTGTAAATATAAATTACCTTCCCACATTTTTTGCGATGTATTCACGATTTGATAATCAACGCCTATTTCATAACTATTTCTTTTAAAGGTAAACGTTTTAATAACAGTGATACCTTCTGGGTTTTTCCAGTGTAATTTCACCGCTAAGGCTGTTTCACCATCAGCGAGTATGTAACGCGTTGCTTCTGTTGTGTAAACGGCTTGTCCTTTGGTTGTATCAGGACCTAAATCACTTAAGAGACCACTTTCCGCAATGTAACGAGTATTGGATAAATCATTTAGCAGTAAAAAAGGAACCGTTGAGTGCAATTCTTCTGGATACTTTAGCAATTTAACTTGAATGATACTGCCGCCCACGGGATTAATATCAACAGCTAAAATATCCGTAGTCACATGGATAATAGGTTGTTGTAGTGTTTGCAGAAGAAGAGTCCCCGTTTGAACAACTGATGAAACACTTCCGTTTTGTGCTGCATTATTAACAACAGGGGGAAGATAGTCATTGACAGATGGTGTGACGGTAGAAGATTTTGCAATGACAGCTTTAGGGTGATCTTTGTCCCATGCTTGAAATAA
This sequence comes from uncultured Coxiellaceae bacterium, assembly GCA_964622455.1. Taxonomy (GTDB): domain Bacteria; phylum Pseudomonadota; class Gammaproteobacteria; order DSM-16500; family DSM-16500; genus CAZUQP01. The sequence goes on along the minus strand of CAZUQP010000032.1, from coordinate 131,803 downwards.
AACAAGTAAAATAATCACTAGAATGACATAAAGTGCGATACGTAAATAATTAATTATATGGGTTGGCATTTTGTTTTTTGTTCCGGAACAAGATCTAGGCCGCCTTTATTCCAAGGGTGACAACGCAAAATTCGAGCTAACATTAAATAAATGGCATAAAACAGATTATGTGATTGCATTGCTTTTATGGCATACGCAGAACACGTAGGATGAAAACGGCAACATTCACCTAGCATGGGACTTATAAGATAACGATAGGTCCGTATCAGGATGATGATTGATTGAGATGCTGCCTTACTAATTTTTCCCACAAATAGTCTACGCCTTTTCGAAGTTCTTCCTTGCTTAACAAATCACATTGTCTCCGAATGAGTACTACAATGTCGAATCCACTCACTTTTTCTCGATTGATTCGAAAGCTTTCTTTTATCACCCGTTTAATGCGGTTTCTATCAACAGCATGATTAACAATACGTTTCCCGATAGTAATACCTATTCGAGCATGCTGCTTTTGATTAGGTCTATAAAGCACCAATAGATATTTATGGTTTATCTTATGTGCTTTATCAAATACATATTTAAATTCTGCTTTAGTTATTAACCTGTAAATGCGGAAAGCACGCACGTTGTTGTTCAAATATATTACGGTATTAATCTTTTACGGCCTTTTGCACGTCGTCTGCTTAACACTTTTCGGCCGTCTGCTGTTGCCATACGCGCACGAAAACCATGTTTTCTTTTGCGCGGGATAACGCTCGGTTGGAATGTTCTCTTCATAATGGCTTACATCCATTTTTTTACGATTATCAATTAAAACCAGGGGGGTAATGATAGGTGTCATTTTGATTATTGTCAAATGTTTAACAGTATCTGCATAGGTGTTTGTTGATTGCTTAATAACATAATTCTTTTTATATCTTTATTCTTTATTAGTTTTTCTTTTTATAAGGACGGGAAAAACTGTGTGTAAGTCATTTTTTAATAAATTATTCAATACGTTATAGATGTATTACTCTGTGGATTACTCACGTACTCGCTGTCCATATGCTGGGTATAGTTGGGGATAACTAGAGAGGGTAGTTGTTTTCAATAGCTTTTGCACAGACAATACCTAGCTTATAAGCCCTGTTATGTACAGTTTATTTGGAAAGATAATGCCCGTATTAATGCTAGAGACTTGGTTAGAGAAAGTTAAACAGCAGCATAGACAATTGATTGATTTAGGACTTCAGCGTGTACGAGAAGTGGCGCGCCGGTTAAATTTGTTACAGCCTTCCTGTCTTATTATCACGGTTGGTGGAACGAATGGTAAAGGATCCGCGGTGGCAGGATTGGAAGCGTGTTTTATTGCCTCTGGGTATCGCGTAGGCGCCTTTACGTCGCCCTATCTTTATCGTTTTAATGAATTGATACGAATTAATGGGGCCAATGCTTCCGATGATGATTTTATTGAGGCTTTTCAGAAAATAGAGGAAGCACGGAGTGATATTACTTTAACGCAATTTGAATTTAATACGTTAGCGGCGCTTCATATTTTTCAAAAACACCCGTTGGATATCGGTATTTTAGAGGTGGGCCTAGGCGGAAGGCTTGATGCGGTGAATATCATTGATGCAGATGTTTCTATTGTCACTAGCATTGCAATTGATCATACAGCTTTGTTAGGGAATACGCGTGAAAAAATTGCTTACGAAAAAGCAGGTATTTTTCGATCCAATAAACCTGCCCTATGCGGAGATCCTAACCCGCCTGAAATACTGGCTGATTATGCAAAACAGATAAAGGCGCCTTTGTTTTGTCAAAATAAAGAATTTTATTTTGAGAAAGATAGAATGGATTGGACTTGGTCTAGCGAGACACGCTGCCTTGATCATCTGCCCTTACCGCGATTGGCATTACAAAATATGTCGACGGTTTTAATGGCGCTAGAGTTATTGCAAGACAAAGTACCGGTTTCTGAGACGGCTATTCGTAGAGCACTTAAAAAAGTAGATCTTCCAGGGCGCATTCAAGTGATCCCGGGTGCGGTCACTCAAATCCTGGATGTTTCACATAACCCCGCTGCGGTATTGTTTTTAGCGAATTACTTACAGCAAAATAAGCCCTCTGGAAAAGTACACGCGGTTTTTTCAATGTTGGCGGACAAAGACATTAAAGAAACTATCCAAAACATTAAAGCCCATATCGATGAATGGTATATTGCGCCGCTTTTGGTTGAACGAGGCACGCCTTTACCTCTCTTGGAAAGTTATTTTCATGAATCAAATATTTTTAATGTTCATTCGTATGATTCAATTAAGAAGGCTTATCAAGCAGCACATTCTTTTACGAGGATGGGAGATTGTGTTCTCGTGTTTGGTTCTTTTTACACAATCGCCGCTATAGGTCTTAATAGGTAATGTAAAGCAATCCGCTTGGCGAAGCTGCTGCTATTCGGTATCCTGGCAAGTTTTTTGCGAAAGCGGCTAATTTATTTTTTTGGATGAAAATATGTTTGATAGATTTCTGCAAAGCTTTTGTTCGTAATTCTTGCTGAAGTTCATCATAATCTGATTGTAAGATAATCTCTGTTTCGCTTGCGCCATCGATGCTGGCTTCTAACCCTAGTTCCCCATAATAAACAGCTTGATTAGGCGCTGCAATAAAGGCAGATTGATCACCATGAAGATGTTTTTTGATAAAGACGATGTTTTTGACGGTGGTATTTGGTGTTTGATGATAAAGAGCAAGCCAAGCGGGGTGTCCCGTACGATAAAGTGTCGGCAACCCATAGAGATAATTCGAGGCGAGCAATACACTTAATGTGACCATCGGCAAACAGAGGGTCATAAAAATAAGCGGCAATTTTTTTAAAGAAATCATCCGTAAAAGCCAATCGACGAAAATAAACATGAGCAAAAATGCAGGCCAGGATACAGCAATTAAATTATAAATATGCGCGCGTCCTGTGTAATAAACGAATAAACCAATACCAAGAACACTGATATAAAATACAGTATCCCATCGCAGAGAGTGATATCCTTTAAACCAATTATAAAAAGCAGCACACATTCCAAATAGGTACGTCATAAAAATAATATGCCAAGGATAAATTCCCCCGCGCGGCAAAGGAATCATTAAAAATCCAAGAATGTAAAAAGTGTGTTGGTATTGTAACAACTGTCCAAAATGGATCGGTGCGCCGGCTTTCGTACGTAAATAATAAGCAAAAACCAACAACACGAATAAAATAGTAGTGATTGCAAACCCTAATAATTTTAACAAATAAAAACGACTGACATGTGCGCGGCCCAAAATACTTTGCGCGAGTAAATAACTTAAAAAAGCACCTATGATAGGCACGCCGGTATCAATGTTCCATAAGGAAGAAAGCGCAGCTATCACAGAAAAAAGAATAACTTTTTTTGCATCCATCTTTTTGATGATATTTAAAAATAACAAAATAGAAATAGCCGGGAAAAAAAAGCGAATGGGATCATATTGATAATACTGATCGTTATACAGATAATTTACAACCATCCAAACACCCGCTCGATCAAGACATAAGCTTAAAATGGCCAATAAAATAAGTAGGCGGCTTTTTAATAATTGCACTAAAACCATTAATAATGCTAAAAGCCCCATGATTTCTAAAAAGGCCATCACCAAAGTAAATTTAAAAACAGATAATCCAAGGAGTGAAAAAAGCGGCTTTAACAATTCAGCATAAAGACCATATTGTGCAGGTAAATTAAATAATAAAGTTTTTCCTGCCATCACTTGGGCCATAGAATAAAACACAGCGTTGAAATTAGATGTCCAAAGAAGATGATGATTGACAATGTAAATGCTGGGCACACGAAAGGAAAAGGATTGAAAAAAAATCATGAAGATGCTAATGCCCACTACCAGCAATGTTTTTTGCTTAAAGTATTTTTTGTTTTTCTTGAATCCCGATAAAAATCCGGATAAATATAAGGTGAGCGCGATAGATAAAATACTAAGAAAACTAAGCGTCCAGTTTAGATGAAAAAGAGCATTCAGCAAAAGCTTCAGATAATTACAATAATACAGCACATGAGTGGTGATAGCAGTGAGCAGTAACAATATAGCGGCCATGATCCAAGAATAATAAAAAAGAAATCCAGGTGCTGCATTTCTCAAGCGATAGTAAATATTGTCTACCAAAATAATGGCGATCATCATGATAAAAGGCAGCAATATAATGATAGAATTCATGATAAAGATTTCTTTAGGTTTTGGATAAAGAAAATCGCCGTGCTGTAATTTTTTAATAAACAAGGGAGTTAAATTTTTTATTAATGGTGTCTTGATTGGGTAGAGTTTTAATAAATGAATCGCGCAAAGCGCTAAAAAAATAGTAAGAATAAAACTCAAGAAAATTCTTGATACATGAGATCCCGTATGTGTATTTATTTTAATGATTTGATTCATTCTGAATAATCTCTCATTTTTTTCTTAGGCAAGAAAAAATCGCAAACGGATCAAAGAAATTGTGTAAGTGATCATGAATAAAATTAAATTACGCTTAGTACATCCAAACATACGTTTTTTAAATGCAAAGGGCACTTCTTTTATTTGTAAACACGGATATTGGCGCACAAGTTTAAATAAGATTTCTTCGACAATATCAAAATTCTTACATTTTAATTTTAGGGAACGAAGCATTTCGCCCGGGTATAATTTAAAACTATTAGATACATCTTTGCAGTGAATGCCTAATACAAAGCTGTATATTTTGTTTAACATATGGCTCATGAAAATAAGAATCCAAGGATTTTCAGTCACGCCGCCCGGGATATAACGTGATGCAATGACAATATCATGGGTCGTACGATGTTTTAACAAATGAGGGATAAATTCAGGCTCATGTGAACCATCTGCATCCATAAATATCACATAGGTGCCTCTCGATTTTCTAATGCCGGTACAGATGGCTTCTCCAAATGAATTACCTTTTTCACGGTTAATACAGATAGCTTGATTTTCTTTGCATACATCTCTTGTATGATCCATGGCGATCATCGTATCAATCACTAAAATTTCAAAGGAAAGTGAAGATTCTATCAGTACGCGATGTAAGCGGGGCAATAAAAGACGCAAATTTTCTGCTTCTAAATAGGCAGGGAGGATAACACTTAAGTCAACGGAATTTAGCATGTATTTTTTATCCAGTGTAAAGTATTTTGTATGCCATCTAAATAATTTACTTTAGGTTGCCAGTTAAAATAATCGCGTGCTTTTTTGCTGTTGGCAATAAATACTTTTTGATCGCTGGCTCTAAAGGGCAAAGTTTGATAATGCAATTTGACCTCTAATTTTTCTTCTAATAATTGCAGCAATTCCAATAAAGATAAACTGTTTTCGACCCCACCGCCAATGTTAAAAGCATGGCCTTTTACCCGATCTATGTGTGGAATGGCACCCAAATAACAATTGACTAAATCAGACGCATATAATAAATCCCGCACTTGTTTTCCATTTCCTGAAAGGGTCAAAGAGGTTGCCTCGCCTTTTTTAATGCGCAACGCTTCCTTGATAAACCAGCCAACCCATCCTTGATCATAGGTGCTGTATTGTCTGCCGCCATAAATGGAAGAATGTCGAAATACCACGGTTTTTAAATTAAACATGCGGGCATAATCCAGCATATATTGATCCATGGCGCCCTTTGAGCATCCATAAGGAGATGCAAAATTAAGCGGCAAAGATTCTGCCAATCCCTCCGGATAATCGGCGGTGATGTAACGGGTCGCAGTTTCTTTGTAGCTGAGATTGATTAAATCGCCGTACACTTTATTGGTGGAGGAATAAATGATAATGGTTTCAGGACAAAAACAACGTACGGACTCAAGTACATACATACCGCCTTGAACATTCGTTTCAAAATCATGCAGCGGGTTTTGCAGGGATGTTGTCATTGCAACTTGTCCCGCTAAATGAAAAATAACATCCGGTTGATGTTGTCTAATCATATGTTCCACATCGGCACGATTTCTTATGTCGATCGGTGAAAATTCAAATGTTCCTTTAGTTTTTAACCATTCTAAATTGAAGGTGCTTCCATAACGGGATAAATTATCAAGGATAACAAGCGGTTGTTTTTTTTCTAGCAATGCAGTTGCAATATGCGTCCCTAAGAACCCGCATCCGCCGGTAATTAAATACTTCATTGCCCCATTCTCCTTTTTTCATAGGCTATGGTGGTTTTTAAGCCTTGCTCTAAAGAGGTTTCAGCTGTCCAGTTAAGCGTCTGAATGGCTGTTAAATTAACGGTAGATTCCATGACTTCTTCTGCTCGGTAAGGAATTTTTCCAAAAGCAAGCTCTGTTACTTTGTTGCCAATCAGCATTTGTACTTTTTCGACCAGGTCTCGAATGCGCACTGTTTTTCCGCTGCCTAATTCATAGTGAAATAATCCAGGCTCTTTCAGCAAAGAGGCCGCAATGATTTTTTCAAACGCAGAGATAACATCGGCGATAAAAATAAAATCACGTTTTTGTTCACCTTGAGTTAACTCAAGACGCGTTTCTTTTTTTAAGAGAGCGAGGATGATGTGCGAGACAAATTTAGTAGCGTCATCAAAAGGCCCATAAAAATGCTCAAGTGCAACATTAACACAAACCATTTTTTTTGATAATACCTGTAACCATTCGTGAAATTGGCGTTTAGACAAAGTGTAATCACTGATGCGTTTATCTAAAATAGTGTCCGTATTTAAAAAAAATTTGACATGATAACGTTCTGCAAGTTCCAATAATTCCAATGGAAAAAGCAAATTAGATTTTAAAATTTGTATACGATCCGTTTGTTTACGTCCGTAATGAGTAGCACAATGAATAATGGCATGAATGGCGTGCTGCTTAAAAATGGAATCCAGCGCAATGTGATCAATATCATAAGCCATCATAGCGGGCAGTAAATCCTGAATCCGCTCTAAAGAAGAGGCTGTGCGTTTTAAAACAATGCAATGGTATTTCAAATGGATCGCCCGCAGCAGATGGCTGCCTAGGAAACCTGTCGCGCCTGTTAATAAAAGGGTGGGTTTCAAAATAGAGACCTTAAGGGGATAGCATATTTTTGATAATATAACATTCGATCAGGGGGTTGTCATGAGAGGCGAACGCGGGGTGAGTAGAAATGCTAAGATTGAATTAGTCAGCATGATCGTATTGCTTGGTTTTTTTATAGCGGTTGTTTTTCATTATATTCTTGGATTTTATTATCAGGTTTCTTATCCACTTAATACATTTTTAATTAATCCAAAACCTGCCATTTCATTCTCAGATTTTCCGCCGCCTTATTTTTCAGCAGATGCGCTTGCGCCTTATCATGTGACATATAATAATAATCGAGCGAGTGTTTATTTTCCATTCACTTATTTGATTTATTATTTATTGACGAAAATTGGTGGCTTTATTGCATTGTTTGTTTTTTTGTGGAGTTACTTATGTGTTCTCTTTATTTTAAACAAAAATTATTTTTATACAGCTTTACCCCGCGATGATTTAACCCATAAAATAGCTGCCATAAAAAATGTTTTTATCCTGACATTTTTAACTTACCCTGTACTTTTTTGTTTTGAAAGAGCAAATGCGGAAGTGTTTATATTTATTTTTTTAGCATTGGCGCTTTATTTTTATCATGCACATGCTTTTAAGAAAAGTGTCATTTTCTTTGCATTAGCAATTGCTATGAAAGGGTTCCCGGCCGTTTTTTTAGTGTTATTTTTAGCAGATAAACGCTACAAAGAAGCATTCTTACTAATCTTTCTTGTTTTGTTATTCACTTTTTCGAGTTTAGCATTATTTCGCGGTGACAGTATTTTTATTCAAATTTCGCATCTAGCAACCAATCTCCTTTGGTTTAAGCATCATTTTATTTTATCCAATCTTTCAGAAATGTATAACACCAGTTTTTACGGAGCTTTTAACATAGTAAATCATTTAATAAAAAATATTCCATGGGAAAAGCAGCCATGGTCAATCAATCAACTGTATGTCTATATGGGAATAGCCGTGTTTTTATTTTTAATCATGAGCGCCTATGTGATAGGGATAGAAAAAACTTTCTGGAAAAAAATCGCGATTTTAACCGCTTGCATGTTATTGCTGCCGCCTATCTCCTATGATTATCGCTTATTAAATATTTATTTACCGCTTTATTGTTTTGTGAATAGTGATACTAAAAAAAGTGATTGGTTCTATGCAGTGATATTTGGCGCTTTGCTGATCCCTAAAAATTATTATCTTATTTACGGACAAGTCAGTATTTCTAACTTACTGAATACAGGGTTGCTGCTTAGTTTAGTGATCGGTATTTTTTATCAAGGCATTGTTTCCATGACTTTAAATAGACGTGCATGCATTTCTATATGATGTACACGTAAATAATGCACATTTTGTTTAGCAAGTTGTAATGAGAGCGCTGCTGTTTCGATATCACGTCTCTCGAATGGTTCGTCGGTAAATTGGCTGATACAGCTTTTTCGTGAATGGCCCACCAATAACCGGAGGCCTAACTCATGAAAGCGTTTTATTTCTTTCAGTAATAGAAGTGATTGTTCGGTTGTTTTACCAAAACCAATGCCGACATCAAAGATAATTCGTTCAGGCGAAATACCAAAACGTGATACATCTGCTAAACGTTTTTTTGCGAATTGGAATATTTGTTCAACAGGATGTTGATTTGGCGGTAAAGTCACTGCTTTATTCGCTGGAATGCCCAAATGATGCATCATGACGATATCGCAAGAATGCTCAGCAATTAATTTGCACATGAGAGGATTTTCCAAACCGCTCACATCGTTGATCCAATCAACCCCTAATTCGAGCGCTTTTTTAGCGGTTTCAACATGCCGAGTGTCAACGCTGATTTTGGGTTGAATGGGATGATTTTTTTTATCAAAAAGAATTTCAGTGAGTATTGGTTCTAATCGTTGCCATTCTTCTCCAGCCAAAATGGCTTTGGCATTTGGATGGGTTGCTTCAGCGCCCACATCAATGATTTCAGCTCCCTCAATCATTACTTGTCTAGCATAGTTTTTAGCAGACAAAGAGGCGGTATATTTCCCGCCATCTGAAAAAGAATCTGGCGTACTATTGATGATGCCAACAAGAGCGGGGGTGTCAATGCGTTGTGCGATTTGACGGGTATGAAAAGGTGCCCGTCCATCAAAACGCGAACCCCATTTTTCCGTGATTCTTGACGCTAGTTTGCCATGATCAGGCCCGCTTAAAGGGTAGATCCAAAAAGGTGCAACATCAGCAAGCGGCCATAATGCAAAAGGACGTTCAGCTAAATGTTCGTGAGGGATATGTAATTTTTTATCATATTGGATTCTATCGTCCCATGCTAATAAATCGATATCGATAATCCTTGGGCCCCACACTTTTTCAGGCGTACGACCCACTTTTTTTTCAATTTCTTTCAGATGATCGAGCAATTCATACGGTGATAGCGTTGTCTCACCGCGTAACGCTAAATTTAAGTAAGGCGCATCCCACGCGAGAGGTGCATTCTCGGGCACTAGAGCATCTGAAATATAAACAGGCGAAATTTGGGCAATAGAAAATCCCGGGATTTTTTTTAAGAGAGCGAGCGCGCGACGCAAGTGAGTGAGTTTATCACCTAAATTAGAACCTAAACCCAAAATGACCATGATTATTCATCACCATAATAAAAAGTAATGCCGCCGGTTAAATTTAAAATGGCAGGTTTTTTTGTTAGCCGTATTTTTACTTGAATAGGGGCGGCAATATCTTCCTTGATAATGTGATAAATTTCGTGAGCAAGATGTTCAAGCAAACGAAAATTACGCGTTGCTATTTTAGTTTTAATAGTGTCGATCAGAGAATCATAGCAATAAGTATCGGCGAGTTGATCAGTGACACAGGCGGTTGGCGGTTTTTTAAAAACTAAAGCCGCATCTAAGGTCACAATTTGTTGCTTTATGCGTTCGCCTTGCGGCCAGCCTAAGTTGACACTGAGCTCAAGACCATTTAATAAAATACCGGAATCTATATTCATTTTAAAATGCTGTCAATTTTTTTCATGATGTCTGGCGTTAATGCTGTTTTTAATTCGATGGCTTCTAAATTTTCGAGTAATTGTTCTTTTTTAGTGGCGCCTGTAATCACAGAGCTCACGTGCGGATTTTTCAGGCACCAAGCAATGGCAAGCTGCGATAATGTAGAACTTAAGTTGTCCGCAATTTTAGATAATTCTTTGGTTTTTGCAACGTATTCTTGAAAATTATTCGGAATGAGCCAAGCTTCTTTTGCTAAACGACTGTCGGGCGGAATGCCGTGATCATATTTGCCTGATAAAATACCAGATGCAAGCGGGCTCCAAATTGTTGTGCCCATGCCGTATTTTTCAAATAAGGGCAAATATTCTTTTTCCAAATGATCGCGAAAAAATAGATTATATTTGGGTTGTTCCATCGACGGTTTAATGCAGCCTAATTTTTCAGCAAGTTGATAGGCCGTTTCAATTTGAAGAGCGCTCCATTCCGATGTTCCCCAATAAAGCGCATAACCATTGCGAACAAGATAATCCATCGCTAGTACGGTTTCTTCTATGGGGGTATCGGCATCTGGACGATGGCAAAATAATAAATCGACATAATCCAATTGTAATCGGCGTAAGGAATTACGTGTGCCTTCTAACAAATGTTTGCGGGAAAGCCCAGTATCATTAGGCCCATTGCCGCCCCAAAAAATCTTGGTTGAAATCACCAAATCTTCACGGCGAAAATCTTTAATCACTTTCCCCATTAATATTTCTGCTTCTCCATGAGCATATCCTTCTGCGTTATCGAAGAAATTAATCCCATGGTCAAAAGCAATATGCATGAATTCTTTGACCGCGCTAATATCAAGCTGCTTAGCAAAAGTAATCCATGAACCAAATGAAATTTCACTTAGTTTAATGCCGGCTTTCCCGAGTTTGTTGTATTGCATTTAGAAACCTTCCTGGGCTTATTTTTATGAGTTTGATTATGCTACACCAAATAGCTTTATTATTGCTATAATGAGCGCTCATACGGTATATATGCGACTTTCATCAGTAAGTGACTGAAAATATTAGCATAGAGGGTTGTTTTTTATTCGCGGAGCTAGCGGTGGCTATCAATATGCATGTCAAATAACTATATTAAACAAGTTGTTAATCAAAATTACCCCTACGGTTTTGTGACTGCGATTGAAGCGGACACATTTCTGCCCGGATTATCAGAAGATGTGATTTTGAAAATTTCACGCTTAAAAAACGAGCCTGACTTTATGCGTGAATGGCGTTTGCGCGCTTATCATTACTGGTTGACGATGACGCCGCCTAAGTGGGCGCATCTTCATTATCCGGAAATTGATTATCAAAAAATTATTTATTATTCAGCGCCAAAAGCAAAAACGGATGGGCCGAAAAGTTTAGCGGATGTTGATCCCAAATTACTGGAAACCTATCAAAAACTTGGCATCCCCTTGCATGAACAAGGCCGATTAGCAGGTGTTGCTGTTGATGCCGTATTTGATAGTGTATCGGTTGCAACGACATTTAAAGAAAAATTAGCGGAAGCAGGCGTTATTTTTTGCTCGTTCTCGGAAGCAGTGCAAAAACATCCTGCACTAGTGGAAAAATACTTGGGAACCGTTGTGCCCTATCGCGATAATTTTTTTGCAACACTTAATTCCGCCGTCTTTAGCGACGGCTCTTTTGTGTATGTGCCCAAAGGCGTGCGTTGTCCTATGGAATTATCCACGTATTTTCGAATTAATGCCGCGAACACGGGACAATTTGAGCGCACTTTAATTATTGCAGAAGAAGGTGCGCATGTGAGTTATTTAGAGGGCTGCACTGCGCCCATGCGGGATGAAAATCAATTACATGCCGCAGTTGTTGAATTAGTGGCTTTAGACAATGCTGAAATTAAATATTCAACCGTGCAAAATTGGTATCCGGGGGATAGAGATGGCCGCGGCGGTATTTTTAATTTTGTGACCAAACGCGGGGCATGCCGTGGACATCATGCCAAAATTTCTTGGACGCAAATTGAGACGGGTTCTGCCATTACTTGGAAATATCCGAGCGTTATTTTGCAGGGAGATCATTCAGTCGGTGAATTTTATTCGGTCGCTTTAACGAACCACCATCAGCAAGCGGACACCGGAACTAAAATGATTCACATCGGTAGAAACACGCGCAGCACAATCATTTCGAAAGGAATTGCCGCAGGTTTCGGACAAAATACTTATCGCGGTTTAGTGCGAATATTACCGACTGCTTTAAATGCAAGAAATTATACGCAATGCGATTCTTTATTGTTGGGTAATCAAGCGGGCGCTCATACGTTTCCTTACATTGAAGTAAAAAATAACACGGCGCAAATTGAACATGAAGCATGTACTTCTAAAATTGGTGATGATCAATTATTTTATTGCCGTCAGCGCGGTTTAAAAATAGAAGATGCGGTTTCACTGATCGTGAATGGATTTTGTAAAAAAGTATTTAATGAATTGCCGATGGAATTTGCGGTGGAAGCGCAAAAATTATTAGAAGTCAGTTTAGAAGACAGCGTGGGGTAAAAGATCAATGCTATTAATAAAAAATCTACAGGCATCCATCCAGGATGAAAAACAAAAAACGAAGAAAATTCTGCGGGGAATTAATTTAGCGGTAAACCCTGGTGAAGTGCACGCGATTATGGGTCCCAATGGATCGGGTAAAAGTACACTCGCCAATATTTTGGCGGGCCGTGAAGATTATCAAGTGACGGAAGGTGAAGTTTTATTTAGAAACGATGATTTGCTTAAGAAAACACCCGAACAACGCGCGCTTGCCGGATTATTTCTCGCCTTTCAATATCCGGTTGAAATTCCTGGCGTAAATAATATGTATTTTTTAAAAGCGGCAGTTAACCGTGTTCGCGAACAGCACAATTTACCGCCTTTAGATGCGATGGATTTTTTAAATTTAGTAAAAACCAAAATGAAAGAAGTCAGCATGGATGAAAAGTTTTTGCATCGTGCAGTCAATGAAGGTTTTTCTGGGGGCGAAAAAAAACGTAATGAAATTTTGCAAATGTTAATGCTTAAGCCCGCTTTAGCCATTCTTGATGAAATCGATTCGGGTCTTGATGTGGATGCTTTGCAAGCCGTTGCGCGCGGCGTCAGTAGTCTTCGCGATCAAGAACGCAGTTTTATCGTGGTGACACATTATCAACGCTTGTTGAATTACATTGTTCCGGATGTTGTACATGTAATGTTGCATGGAAAAATAATTAAAACAGGTGGGAAAGAACTCGCTTTGCAAATTGAAGAACAAGGATATGGTTGGTTAGAAAAAGAGGCGAATGCATGAACACGCTCAACCATCCAGACATTTCTCATCAAAAATGGCTCGATGATTTTCGATTGAAGCAGTCGCAAATATTTCTTAAACGCGGCTGGCCCACTAAAAAAGAAGAATGTTTTAAGTATACCGAAATAAAAAATACCATAAGCGAGAATAAAAATCCTCATTTTACAGATCTTCCAGAAAGAAATTATTTTTTTTCTGAGATAGCCGCTATTCGCATGATTTTCATCAATGGTTATTTTGTAGCGCATTTGTCAAATGTAGAAAAATTACCCGGGGGGATTGCAATCTATACTTTACAGAAAGCCTTAGAAAAAAAAGAGTCTATTATTCAATCTTATCTTACACGCGAATTCGATGAAAAAAGATTTCCATTTGCGGTGTTAAATGCATCCGTAATGAAGGATGGAATGTTTTTGGAAATTTCTAAAAACACGAAAACTTCTTTACCCATTCATTTAGTATTTATTCATACGGGAGAAGATCATTTTACAATCCATCCGCGTAATATTGTTGTGGCGCGTCCTGATAGTAAAGTGATTTTGATTGAAGAACATGTAGGCGAGAATGCAAAACATTATTTTACTAATACAGTCACAGACATTCATGCGGGTGAAAATGCTTCTATCGAGTATTATAAAATACAAAATGAATCTCACACAGCGACGCATGTTGCAAACGTGTTTGTGACACAACATCGTGATAGCACGCTCAAAACATTTTTTTTGGCAAAAGGCGCTAAACTTTCGCGCGAAGATTTAACGATTAAGCAAAAAGCGATTGGAGCAATCAGCGATTCGTACGGATTTTATTTTTTAAATCAAGATGAACAACATATTGATCATCATGTACATGTTGATCATTTGGCACCAGAAGGCAAAAGTACTATGGTTTATCGAGGGGTTCTCGATAAAAAATCACGGGCGGTATTTAATGGCAAAGTGTTTGTCGATAAAGCAGCAAAGCACATTCATGCACATCAGGCGAATCATCATTTATTGCTATCGAAAGAAGCAGAGATTAATACCAAGCCTGAATTAGAAATTTATGCAGATGAAGTCAAATGTACGCATGGGGCAACCGTCGGTCAAATCGATAACGACGCTTTATTTTATTTGCGTTCCCGCGGCATGGAAGAAAAAACCGCCTTTCAAATATTGACGCGCGCTTTTTCGGGGGAAATTTTTAGTAAAATACAAGATCCTACACTTAAACATTATATGCAAAAACGGATGGGGATAGATCATGAATTGTAAAAATGATTTTCCTATCCTGACACAATTGATTCATGGGAAGCCTTTGGTTTATTTGGACAGTGCAGCCAGCAGTCAAAAACCAAAAAGCGTAATTGATGCGCTTTCGCATTATTATCAGCATGATCATGCTAATATTCACCGCGGTGTGTATGAATTAAGTGAACGTGCTACGAAAGCGTATGAACAGGCACGATCGCATATTCAACACTTTATTCATGCAGCACATGCGCATGAAATTATTTTTGTGCGCGGCACGACGGAAGCCATTAATCTCGTGGCCCAAAGTTATGGGCGTTCGCAATTTAAAGCAGGAGATGAAATTATTTTAAGTGCTATGGAACATCATTCTAATATTGTTCCATGGCAATTATTGGCAAATCAATGCGGCATCACGTTGAAAGTGGTGCCTGTTTCAGATGAGGGAGAATTAGATTTAACTGCTTACGAAAAATTATTTTCACCCGCCACTAAAATGGTAGCCATCATTCACGCATCCAATGTATTAGGTACACTAAATCCCATCAAAGAAATGGTAAAAATAGCGCATGCGCATGATGTGCCTTTTTTGGTGGATGGTGCACAAGCGTTTCCGCATGTCTCAGTTGATGTACAAGATCTTGATTGTGATTTTTACACGATTTCAGCACATAAAGCGTATGGCCCCACAGGAATAGGTGCGTTATACGGAAAAACAGCATACTTAGAAAAAATGCCTCCCTATCAAGGCGGCGGTGATATGATTGAGCGGGTCAGTTTTTCTGAAACAACTTACGCTAAATTACCGCATAAATTTGAAGCAGGAACACCGAGCATTGCGGATGTCATTGGTTTTTCAGCGAGCATCAGTTATCTCGAAAAAATTACCATGCAAAAAGTAAGTGCGCATGAACAAGAATTATTGTCGTATGCTTTATCTCAATTAAAAGCTATCCCTGGGTTACGTTTAATGGGTATGCCCAAAGAACGCATCGGTGTTATTTCTTTTGTATTGGATGATATACATCCGCATGATATTGGTACGGTGCTCGATCATGAGGGAATTGCTGTGCGCGCAGGACATCATTGTGCAATGCCTTTGATTGAACGATTCGGTATCCCTGCGTGCGTGCGCGCATCTTTTGGAATTTATAATTCATGCGAAGACATCGATGCTTTAGTTTCGGGTCTTTACACAGTCAAGAGGTTATTTGCTTAAATGACAGCAGACTTACGCGAACTTTATCAAGAAATTATTATTGATCATGGCCGTCATCCGCGGCATAAAGGTTTTTTGCCTGATGCTAATCATCATAAAGTGGGGTTTAATCCTTTATGCGGAGATAAAATTTTTTTACATATTTTGGAAAAAGAAGGCGTGATTGAAAAAATTCGATTTGAAGGATCAGGTTGCGCTATTTCGATTGCTTCGGCATCTTTGATGTCAGAAGCATTACAAGGTAAAACAATAAACGATGCTAAGGAATTCTTTCATGCATTTCATCAATTAGTCACAGAAGGAAAGCAATCAGAAATTTTGGGGAAATTAGCAGTATTAGGCGGTGTGCGAGAATTTCCGGCCCGTGTAAAATGTGCAACACTTTCTTGGCATACGTTGCAGGCGGCACTGACGCAGGATGTAAAATTAGTGACGACGGAGGAATAATATGAATATCATTACGCTGACAGATGCAGCCATCAATCATATAAAAAATAATTTAGCTAAAAAACCAGGCAGCATTGGTTTTCGTTTATCCGTTAAAAAAACAGGATGTTCAGGATATTCTTATGTGCCAGACTTGGTTGATGCGATCAATGAACAAGATATTCATTTTGTCGTCTCAGAAGGTTTGCATGTATATGTGGATGTTAAGAGTGAACCTTATCTGAAAGGAGTGATGGTCGATTATGTGGCGGAAAACCAAGGGCTTAAACAAAAACAGTTAGTCTTTATTAATCCTAATGAAAAAAATCGCTGCGGTTGCGGCGAAAGTTTTACGATTGAATAGCCCATGCTTAAACAAGATACCATAGAAGTTCAGCGTGATTGTGAAGCAATGTTGATTCCATCGGGAGTCAGCGTTACTTTACAAAAAGGTTCCTTAGTTTATATTACGCAAGCATTAGGTAATTCTTATACTGTTTATGTGAACGGTAATTTAGCGCGTGTCGCTGGAAAAGATGGCGATGCGTTGGGCATGATCATTATGGATGAACCTGATGTCAATTCCATCGAAGGTACTTTGGAAGATAAAGTCTGGACATTATTAAAAACTTGTTTTGATCCAGAAATTCCAGTCAACATTGTGGATTTAGGATTGGTCTATGAATGTCGTATGGATGGAACGCATGTTCATATTAAAATGACTTTAACAGCCGTTGGTTGTGGTATGGGCCCTGTACTTATTGCTGAAGTTGAACAGAAAATTCGTACCATTAAAGAAGTGACTGATGTAAAAGTGGAGTTAGTTTTTGATCCGCCATGGGACCGTAACATGATGACTGATGCTGCTAAATTGCAATTGGGGATATTGTAATACCATTTTTAAAAATTATTTTTAGAGAGGAAAAAATGTCAATTGAAGAAATCATTAAAAAACAAATTACTGAAAACCCAGTCGTACTTTATATGAAAGGGACAGCACAATTTCCACAATGTGGATTTTCATCACGTGCTATTCAGATTTTAAAATCCTGTGGTATCTCTGAATTTTTTGCGATTAACGTGTTAGATAATCCAGAAATTCGCCAAGGGATCAAAGAATTTTCTAACTGGCCAACCATTCCGCAATTGTATGTACAAGCTGAATTCGTCGGCGGCAGCGATATTATGGCGGAGATGTATGAGAGCGGTGAGTTACAGGAATTATTTAAGGAAGTGAAATAAAATTTGAAGACCCCCAAGAATGGTTACTGCTGCGCTAATCATTTTAAAGAAAGTGGTTTGTAGTTTCATTTCTAAATCTTTGAGATCAGATTTAGTCGCGAGCTGTTCGTTGACTAAGCTAGTTAATATTTCGGCGGTCGCTTCTGCTTGCGTTTCTGCGAGTTTAGAGTCAGCGCCAGCTGCTTTCAACTTATTTGCATACGCCAATGTATCAAAGGCAACATGGGCCATCATTAAAACCTCCTCGTTATCTTAATTATAACATAGTATGAAAAATTGTTTGATGAATAAAAAATAGAAGTTGTTGCAGAATGCTAGATTATTCGTGGATGGTCAGAATGAAGGAACCTCATTTTTTTGTCAATGAGAAATAAGAATATTATTTTCCTCTCACTTTTTTCCACCAAGGCAAGCGCGGTAAATATAATAATAAATAAAGTAATACCGCAGTGAGCATACTTATTAAATAAAAACCAAAAGCAACAGAAAGCCCGACTGCAGCGGTTGCCCAAAGTGTCGCGGCAGTGGTTAATCCGCTGACATAATCACCTTGACGAAAAATAACACCGCCGCCTAAAAAACCAATTCCAGTGACAATTTGTGCAGCGATGCGGGAGGGATCTGCGTGATTGACGCTTAATGATAATACACCAAACACACAAGCACCCAATGCAATGGCGCCATAGGTGCGAATGCCTGCTGAAATGCCGTGACGTTCCCTTTCCCAGCCAATTAAAGCACCCAGTAAGAATGCGGTGACAACGCGGGCAAATATCTCAAGATCCGGCTGCAGTTCAACCATGGTCATTTTAAAGTTCCTTCCGTGTTCTCTAAAATTAATTTTCTCATTCTAGCACAGACTTCTTGCATCACATGAATATTATGAATGCAGGCCAAATTATTATAAATGAGCGCTTCGTGTTTAAAAAGAAAATGCAGGTAAGAACGCGAATAATGCGCACAAGTGTAACACCCGCAATTTTCCATAATGGGGTTGTTATCTTTTGCATAAATGCTTTTTTTAATAAGGATTTTGCCATTATTTTCATGAGGCGCAAACGTAAGCCAACCATTTTCTTCAATAATTTTTCCAGAATAAAGCGATCCGTGACGCGCATTGCGTGTGGGCGCGACACAGTCGAATATATCGATTCCTTTGGAAACCACATCAATTAAATCTTGTGGATTTAAACCCACGCCCATCGTATAACGGGATTTATTTTCCGGAAGGCTATCACGTACCCAATCAATGATTTCCATGGTTTTTTGCATATCAAAACCAATCACTTCACCCCCGATAGCAATGCCATCCAGCGGCGCTGATAAAATATATTCAGTACTTTTTGCACGTAAATCAGGGAAACTGCCGCCTTGAATAATGCCAAATAGCGCTTGTTGATAGCCATAGCGTGATGCAGGATGTTTTTGATGTTCGTCAATGGATTCAGTAAGCCACCGATGAGTACGTTCCATCGCTCGAAGGGCCGCTTCCCTCCCGCCATTTTCAGGCGTGCATTCATCAAATGCCATGATAATATCTGCGCCGATGATTTTCTGGGCCTCAATGGAGGATTCTGGTGTGAGATGAATGACTTTGCCAGAAATGGGATGTTTAAAATGCGCACCTTTCTCATCTATTTTACAAATGTTGCCGTTTTTCGATAAGCTAAATACTTGAAAGCCGCCGCTATCAGTCAGCATGGGTTTTTCCCATCCCATGAAAGCATGCATCCCTCCGGCATTTTGAATAACCTCCATCCCGGGCGCACATAACATATGATAAGTATTTCCGCCTAAAATAATTTGGCTGCCTGCATTCACTAAATCTACCGGCGTCATACAGTTTACAAACGCGCGAGTACCGACCGGCATAAAGGCGGGCGTTAATACTTCACCATGCGGTGTGGTGATTTTTGTGACCCGGGCAGGAAGAGTGGCATGTTTTTTAATAAATTCAGTTTTAAATACATTTTGCATAGGGGGTGACTATAAATTAGGATAGATGAATTATGCAAGATAATCGTCATTACACAGTATGGGATGGGATTTGCCTTCAGATAGATGAGGCATTGCGTGCATTTTTAGGCGAACCCAAAACTACGGAACGCATCTACCCTGCGAAAGATAAACAGGAAGCAGATCTTACCCAAAAAGAACGTCAGCATGCAGCAGCCTTGATGCGTGTTAACCACGCAGGAGAAGTGTGTGCGCAAGCACTTTATCATGGCCAAGCACTCGGTTCCCATTCTGCTCACATCAAAGAAACCATGAAGCGGGCAGCGATGGAAGAGGGAGACCACTTAGCCTGGTGTAAAATTCGATTGAATGAACTTCAAAGTCATGCCAGTTATCTTAACCCATTTTGGTATGCAGGTTCTTTCACGATAGGTCTAGTGGCAGGATGGATAGGGGATGAATGGAGTTTAGGTTTTTTAGCGGAAACCGAAAGCCAAGTCGTTAAACATTTAGAACGGCACTTAACGCTTTTTCCAATAGAAGACCAAAAAAGCATTTCTATTTTGCAGCAAATGCAAAAAGATGAAGCTAAACATCGCGATCACGCTTTTGCAGAAGGCGCGAAAATATTGCCGCCCATCGTGAAAAAAATGATGACGCTTGCTTCACGCGTGATGGTAAAAACAGCGTATTGGATTTAAGCCGGTGGCTTAAAGGTAATGACCAGTGCCGCAGTTTGTATTAACCAGATGACCCACACCAATTCCATAAAGTAAGGCAACTTGTGCCGGGTCGTTAACCAATAAATAAGGGCAGGAATAAAACTGGTAAGTACTGGGATAACGAGTAAGGCAATGAGTTGGCGTATGACACTGCCGGCAGGGCCTACAGAAAACACTTGTTTTAGCATGTCAGACACCCAATCATGGGCGGATAATAGATATTGCAATCCTTGTTGCGCATAAGACATACCCACGATAATAACAATGCTTAAAATAATAATAGCGATAATATGTTTTAACATAGGCTATCCTTCAAGTTCTTACAAAAACTTTCATAATAATGGTAATTAAAAAACCGAATCCTCCCAATGTAATCAATTGCCATGCATCTTCGCTTGAAATGGGCGCTAATCCTGTTGTTTGAATCCAGTATAAATTTAAAAATCCTAGCGCAACTGCAATTATCGGTCCCCATAATGAACGGGCGGAGGCCAAGACAATTTGAAGAGCAATAATAATTTTGACGCCCCAATAAATATAATTCATCCAAAGGGGTAAAAAATTTTGATCACGTATGTAATAATAGGCATAAAATAAAGCGGCCGAAATAAAAATGGGGGGGATCACTGGAATGATAGCAAACCATCCCTTACCGTTATTGTTGTCATTTCTAAAAATGGGATGTTTAGAGTTCCTCATGCTGTATTCCTGTCCTTTAAAAGTGATTTATCAAAAAGATAGCATAAATCTATATTTTTTGCAGATGAAATTTAGAGTCTGTTGACCATTGAAATTTTTTAATCATTTTACGAAAAAACAGGATGTTTTTCCGAGTCAAACCCGATCAAGGAGAGCGTGTTTGACGCTAAAATGATTAAAAAATTTCAATGGTCAACAGACTCTATGTCCTTAATCCTGTTCCTTTTTCTAACAACTTAAGGCAGCTCACCAATAACAAAATAAATAAAACGCTGACTAATAAGAAACCCAGATAAATATTAATATCTGATGTACCTAACATGCCGTATCTAAAAGTATCAACAATATCGAGGATGGGATTAAAAATAGAAATTTTTTGCCAGAAAGGCGGGAGTTGTTTAATGGAATAAAAAACACCTCCTAAATAAGTTAGAGGGGTCAGAATAAAAGTCGGAACAAATGAAACATCATCAAATTTTTTGGCAAAAATACCATTGATTAACCCTCCTAACGAAAACAACATAGCGGATAAAAATGCCATGGAGAGTACGATCCCAATATGATGGATGTGTATATGAGTAAATAGTAAAGAAATGAGAATCACAATAAAGCCTACCAATAGACCGCGCAAAGCACCGCCTACCACGTAGCCTAACAAAATAACATAGCTTGGCATGGAGGAGACTAACATTTCTTCTATACTTTTACTGAATTTCGCGCCAAAAAAAGAGGCAGATGTATTCGCATAAGCATTTGTCATAATGGCCATCATCGTGAGCCCTGGCACAATGTATTGCATGTAAGTATAGCCATCAATGGCTTTGATTTGTGAACCAATTAATTTGCCGAAAATGATAAAATATAATGACATGGTGATCACAGGCGGTAAAAGTGTTTGTGACCAAATACGCAAAAAGCGCGTCATTTCTTTTACTAAAATAGTTTGTAATGCAACCCAATTTTTTTTCATTTTTTTGCCTTGTTTTCCGTGATAAGACGAACAAATAATTCTTCTAATCGATTGGTTTTATTGCGCATGCCGATAACACGAATGCCCTGCTCCGTCAATTTTTGAAAAAGTAAATTTAACGATTGTGTTTTTCGAAGTTCAACTTCAAGTGTTGTTTTATCCAATAAACGATACGGATAATCTGCAAGAAGCGGCGGATGATCGATGGGCTCTGATATATCTAAGATGAGTGTTTGAATATGCAGACGGTTAATTAATGATTTCATGTCAGCATGCTCAATGATTTCACCATGATCAATAATGGCGACATGCTTGCACAAGTGTTCTGCTTCTTCCAAATAATGGGTAGTTAAAATAATCGTTGTGCCTTTTTGGTTAAGTTCAGCTAAAAATTCCCACAAGCTGTGGCGTAATTCAATATCAACACCTGCGGTCGGCTCATCCAAAATTAATAATTTAGGTTCGTTGATGAGTGCGCGCGCAATCATCAAACGTCTTTTCATGCCGCCCGATAAACGCAATGCAATTTGGGTGCGTTTTTCCCAGAGTCCTAGTTTTTTTAAATATTTTTCAGCGCGTGGATAAGCAACTCGATAGGGAATGCCGTAATATCCCGCTTGATTAATAATAATTTGCAAAATTTTTTCAAAAGGATTGAAATTAAATTCTTGCGGAACAACCCCTATGCAGGATTTTGCGGCTTCAAGCTCAATGTCAATATCATGGCCGAACATAGAGACCCGTCCAGATGTTTTATTGACGAGAGAACAAAGAATGCCGATGGTTGTTGATTTGCCCGCACCATTTTGTCCTAACAGTGCAAAAAAATCGCCTTCAGCCACTTTTAAATTAATTTCTTTTAAGGCCACCAAACCATTAGCATAGGTTTTTTTAAGATTTTCAACGATCAATGCGACCATGAATTTATCCGTTTTGTGTCGCGTTTAATTTTGTCATCAGTGCGCGTAACGCGTGAGCACGATGGCTGATTTTATTTTTCTTTTCTAAAGGAAATTCTGCAGCGCTGCACATTTCATTGATATCATAAAATAAAGGATCATAACCAAATCCATGAATTCCAATGGGATCATTCAAAATAAAGCCGTTCCAAATGCCTTCGCAAATGAGAGGAGCGGGATCTTCCGCGTGCTGCAGGTAAACAAGCGCACAATGAAAATGTGCCTGCCGTTCTTCTTTGGGGACATCGGCCATCTCCGTTAATAATTTTTTATTGTTAGCAGCAGCATCCGCTTTTTTACCCGCATAACGAGCGGAATAAATACCAGGTGCACCATCAAGTGCCTGCACGACGAGACCTGAATCATCAGCAATAGCTGGTTTTTCGCTTAATTGACAAGCATGTCGTGCTTTTAAAATAGCATTTTCAACAAAAGTTAATCCTGTTTCTTCAATTTCAGGAATACCTAAAAGTGATTGCGGAATAATTTCATAATGAAATGGCTTCAGCAGTGATTGCAGTTCAGTTATTTTGCCGGCGTTGTTGCTTGCAAAAATAATTTTATTTTTCATATTAAAACTCTTAAGGCAGTAAAATAATCAGTAATTGTAAAATAATCAAAGCAGGGATTGGGGTAATATCAATTCCACTGATCGGCGGAATTAATCGCTGCAAAGGATGCATAATGGGCGCGGTAACTTGTTCAAGCAGCTGTCCTGCAGGTGAATAACCAGGTTGAAACCAACTTAAAAGAGCGCGGAACAAAATGGCGTAAAAAAAAGTGCTTAAAAAAAGTTTTAAGGTATCACTCGACACTAGCCAGATAATTTCAACCGTTGAAAAAATTCTGATGGTGAGCGCAATTAAGATTAAAATCTTAACGATTTCAAAAATAATAATCCAGATAAGTGTTGCTAATTCAATATTGCGATAATTAGGAATGAGACGGCGCACGGGAGCCACCAAAGGCTGTGTTATTTTTACGATTAATTGAGTGATAGGATTGAAGTAATTTGCGCGCGCGTAGGCGAGAATAAAGCGAATCGTCAAAACAAATAAATATAAATTGAAAAGAGTATTAATTAAAAATAATCCCGCATTATTCAATGTATTCATGATGTGAATCCTCTATAGCATGGTACGCGATAATTCTTCAGAACGAGTTTTTGCAGCATGCAAGGCTTCAGTAAATAAATCGCGGATGTGCCCTTTTTCAAATACGGCAAGAGCTGCTTCTGTTGTGCCACCTTTGGAGGTGACGCGTTCTCTTAATTCAGCGACGGAGAGATTACTTTCAAGCGCCATACGCGCCGCGCCTAAAGCGGTTTGTAAAGTCAGCAAACGTGCTGTTTCTTCCGGTAACCCTAATTTTTGTCCTGCTTTTTGTAATGCTTCAATCACCAAAAAGAAATAAGCAGGGCCTGAGCCTGATAATGCGGTGACTGCATCCATGTCTTTTTCTTTAGGAAGCCAAACAGTAATCCCAACAGCTCGTAAAATTGATTCAGCAAGATTATGTTGTGTTGAGGAGACGTTGTTATTCGCATGGAGTGCAGTTGCGCCGGCTGAAATAAGCGCAGGCGTATTTGGCATGGTGCGTACAATGGCTGCTTGGTTGCCTAGCCACTGTTCTAAGCTTTTTTCTGGGATACCGGCTGCAATCGAAATAATGAGCGGTTTTTGTTTTTGCACGATATGACTTAATGATTTTGCAACATTGGCAATGATTTGAGGTTTCACTGCAAAGATGATGACATCGGCCTTTTTCGCGGCTTCTTCATTGGCTTGGGTAATTTGTACATTAAATTGCTGTTGCAAGGCGTGTAATTTTTGAAGGTCAGGATCAGTGACCCACAACTTAGCAGGCGATAAACCGGTTGCAATTAATCCGCTTAATAAGCTTGTTCCCATGTTTCCAGCGCCAAGGATGGCAATCGTGGCGGTATTCATAGTTAGCGCATCTCTACTTTAATTTTAAAGCGCATCATATCACAAAATAGCGGCAATTACTTGACGGGATAAGACTCTAAGACTTGAAACAAATTATCGTATTTATTCTGCGGGCTCCATGCGTACCAACCATCGGCCCCCGCATCTTGCACGGCCTTAATCTGAGAATAAATATATTTTAATTTTTTCTCGTGTGAAAGCGGGTAATGGTAATTCGATAACTCAATGTAGGGGTATAACTTAAACGGTAAATCATCATCAAATTGTTCTTTGATAGAAATTAGTGAATCATAAACTGTTTCGTAAGGGGTCGCGAAATGTTTGGGGAATGGCTGATAGTGAGAAGGATAGACCATCGGACATATGACATCTGCAACTTTTGCAATGAGTTTAATACTTTGGCCAATATGTTTTTCTTCGCCAAAACTAGAAATTCCAAATACATCGATTTGTAACGGGGTATTGTGTAAGCGGTCTTTATACCATTGAATCACGTTATAAATGTTGATAGCGTGTTGAGAGGATGCGGGTTGTAACGTATTGTAACGAATATAGTCCAGCTGAATTTGTTCTGCGCCATAATCCAATGCTGCTTTGACTAAGCGATATTTTTTTTCGCGGTAACTTTCAGAGGCAACTTGTGCGGGTGTGCCGCCCCCAGGGTAAACCGTAATTCTTGCAACATAAATAATATGATTGGCCTTCAATAAGCCAATATTCTGCGCATATTTTTTGGACGGGATCTCTAAGTCTACAACGAAGGTATTAATGCCCACGGCTTTCGCGCGTTTTAAAAGATATTTAATGTAATCGGTATCTTCAAGGTTTGCTTGCGTAATATAAATTCCTTTGGTCATAGCGGCGTGTACGGGGCTTATCCAGACCAGCAATTGAAGGGTGAGCCAAATCAGAAGTCCCAATTTAATATAACGGTTGTTCTGCATGATGGTAACCTCACGTTAGCGTTTCCATGGCTGATGGTTTTATTGTAGCCCATCAAGAGAACGGTATTTCGTGATATACTGGTTCAAATGCGCTGACCGAAAATGGCTGTACCTATTCTGACTAATGTCGCGCCTTCTGCTACGGCTGCTTCCATATCATCGGACATCCCCATCGACAATGTGTCTAATTTAAATCCGTTTTTATTTAAGTTGTCAAAAATAATACGTAATTTGTGTAATTCTGCTTTTTGGGCAGAAAAAGAATTTTTAGGTTCAGGAATGCACATTAATCCACGTAATGTTAAATTAGGCAGCGAAGCGCAATCTGTTGCAAGAGATAAGGCTTCAGAAGGAGGAATCCCTGCTTTTGTTTTTTCATCACTGACATTAATTTGTAAACAAATGTTAAGGGCCGGTAAATGTGAGGGGCGTTGATTGTTTAAACGTTTAGCAATTTCGATGTTATCGACACTTTGTACCCAAGAAAAATATTCAGCAATTTTTTTAGTCTTATTGCGTTGTATTGGGCCGATGAAATGCCATCCCAAATTTGCTTTAGCGAGTTCCTCGATTTTGGGCAGTGCTTCTTGCACATAATTTTCGCCAAAAGCAGTTTGACCGGCAAGGACTGCCTCTTTGATTTTTTCAATCGATTGCCCTTTGCTCGCAGCAAGTAAGGTAACTGAGTGAGGTGCCCTATGATAACGTGACTCATAATCCTCAATTTTGTTTTTGATCGAAAAAATGTTATCTCGAATAGTGATCATAAGCGCTATTCAATGAGAGGCCCTGCTTTTCGTATGAGATCGCTTACATCGAATTTTTTAAAGTTTTCTATAAATTTGCTCATTAATTCGCGGGCAAATTGCGCATGGGCATTTTGATCTGCCCAGGCTTTGATTGGATTTAATATGCGACTATCAATGCCCTTGATAGTGGTTGGAATAGCTAACTTAAATCCGGGCAATGTTTCATAGGGCACGTGACGCAGATCGTCATTTACAATAGCGCTGACAATGGTGCGGGTGGTTGGAATAGAAAAACGCATCCCCCCTTTACCATAAGCGCCGCCTGTCCAACCTGTATTCACCAGATAAACTTCTGCATCGGATTGTTCTAAGCGTTTCATTAATAAATTAGCATATACGGTCGCGGGCCGTGGAAAAAAAGGTGCGCCAAAACAAGTGCTAAATGTTTGTTTAATTCCTTTACCTGAACCGACTTCAGTGCTGCCGACGAGGGCTGTGTATCCACTTAAAAAATAATAAGCCGCTTGTTCTTTGGTGAGGCGGGCAACCGGCGGTAATACACCGTATAAATCGCATGTTAAAAACAGTACCGCGCTTGGCAGCCCTGCTTTATTTTCATCAACACGCAAGGGAATATGTTCACGCGGATAAGCGGCGCGGGTATTTTCAGTTAAGCTCGCATCTGCATAATTGGGCGTTTTGGTTTTTGGATCAAGCACCACATTTTCCATGATGGCAGTTTCTCGAATGGCATCCCAAATAACAGGTTCACGCTCACGGGATAAATCAATACATTTTGCGTAACACCCTCCTTCAAAATTAAAAACACCGTCGCTACTCCAGCCGTGTTCATCATCACCAATTAAATAACGTTCAGGATCTGCGGAAAGAGTTGTTTTACCGGTGCCTGATAATCCAAAAAATAATGCGGTTTTACCCTCTTTGCCGACATTGGCC
Source organism: uncultured Coxiellaceae bacterium (assembly GCA_964622455.1). Classification (GTDB taxonomy): domain Bacteria; phylum Pseudomonadota; class Gammaproteobacteria; order DSM-16500; family DSM-16500; genus CAZUQP01. Next base: position 104,423 of record CAZUQP010000032.1, on the reverse strand, counting down.
GCACAGTGCATGGGTAACACTTCAGCATCAGGCAATAAAAAATTAAGCACAGAAAACATGGCTTTTTTCATTTCACCTGCATAATGCGTGCCGCAAATAAGAATTGCACGTTTCGTAAAATTTAAAATGACGGCGGCATCACTGTTAACGCCGTCTTTTTCGGGATCAGTTTTTAAATTAGGTACACAAAGAATAGTCCACTGATGCGGTTGATCAGTGGTAATCGGTTTTTCAGGACGAATAAAAAGATCAAATGTAAAAAGATTATGCCAAGCAAGTTCAGTCATCACTTTAACAGTCAAAGCAAATTTTTCTTCCGCACCTACTTTAAGATAAGAAACAAACGAACAATCTCTTTCAGCAAGATAATTTTCGGCGCGGTTCCATAATGCATTAAATGCATCTTGGCTAATCGGTTGATTAATCGTGTTCCAATCGACTGTTTTATCAGTGAGCGCATCTTTTACAATGAAGCGGTCTTTAGGAGAGCGCCCAGTGCGAGGGCCTGTCGTGACATTTAATGCACGGTTTGAAGCAAGTATTCCTTCTTTTCTGGTAAGGGCTATATCAACGAGTTCGGGAGCGGATAAATTAAGATAGATTTTATTTTTAACAGCTACTTTTTCAGTCATTTATATTCTCCTAAGCTTTAGCGCCCTCTAAAAAATGCGTATTGTACCTAATGTTTGTAACTTACACTACCTGAGGCTTGACTATTAAGCAAACCGGAGGAAAATGAAGCGGTTTTTTAATCAAAGGTGTTTATGACGAAATTAGATGAAGTGATTGCTCATGCATACGCAAGCCAAGGTAAACAAGAAGATGTTAATCAAGTTTATCTGACTTTATTACGTTCTTCTCTTTTTTTTCCTACGAAACGAGAAATGTTGCCTAATGATGATGAGCCTTTTCGTCCTTTGTATGCTTCTATAGACGGCCGTTATTTTATGCTAGTGTTTGATACGTTAGAACGGTTGACTGAATGGGCGGGGGAGCAATTTCTTCACATGGGATATGTTGAATTATTAGGAAGTGATTTAATAAAAGGGATCGGAGAAAATGTTTTTTTAGTATTAAACCAAGGAGTTCCTTTTTATAAAGAATTTTCACCGGATGAAATAAAACATTTAAAAAAAATTGTAGCGCGTACTGATCAGTTAAGAGATATTCCATGAACGCTCACTCACACGCTTTGCAATAAGCATCCCACGCTATGTTACGATAGTGTTTTGCTTCTTGCAGTGGATCTTTTGCTTTGATAATTCCTCGTCCCACAATAATAATATCGGTTTCATGCTGTAAAATAGCATCAGAAGGTGTGATATATTGTTGTCCGTGAGCATCTTTTTTTTCAATAAATTGCACGCCTGGTGTCAGATAAATCCACCCTGGATGTTCCGTTAATTTTCGCTGCGCAATAAAACCGATCACAAAATCAGAAAATTGTTCAGCGAGGTGACGTGTTTTTTGTTTGTAATCTTCAGTAAAAAGATTTCCTGTTGAACTCATTTCAGCAAGCAATAACAGCGCGCGCTGTTTTGGCAGTCCAATTTCAGCTAACCCTGAAATAATGCCAGGGCCCGGCAGGCTATGTGCATTGACGATATCTGCCCAGTCTGCAATATGATAAATGCCCTTTTCATATTGCAATTGCACTGTATGGCCGATATCTGCAAATTTTCTGTCTTCAAAAATAAGAAAATTATGTTGTTGCGCGAGTTTTTTTAAAGTTTTTATAAGGTCGGGGGTGAAATCTTCAATAATATCGACATGCGTTTTTAAAACACATATTTCAGGGCCTAATTGATCAGCAAGTGCTATGATTTTTTCAGAAGTGGTTACATCAAGAGATAAAGCAAGATTTGTTTTTTTTTCACTGATTAAATGTAGCAATTTTTTTGCCAAAGGATTTTTGCAAAAATCAATTCTTTTTTGATAAGTTAAGCGGGGCATTTATACGGGTTCCTGAAGAAGTTTTTTGATGAGAACCTCTTCTTCTTGAGTGATTCGGTCGGATTTCATTAATGTTTGCAATATTTCAGATAAGGTAAAAACGGCATGTACGCGATAATGTCGTTTCTCTAAATTTTCTTTGCCGCCTTGTTCGCGATCAATGAGTAACGCAGTATCTGTTATTTTTAAACCGTGCGCCTCTAGATCATCTGCAGTTTCAATGATGCTGCTGCCGGTTGTAATGAGATCTTCTATGATTAAACAAGTTTGTCCATGATGAAAAGCGCCTTCAATTTGCTGCTCAGTGCCGTAAGATTTTTTTTCTTTGCGGCGCATGATCATTGGAATATTGTGCTGCAGCGAAATACAAGTTGCAACGGGGAGTGCTGTATAAGGAACACCACAAATTAAATCAAATTTTATTTCTTGCACCATGAGCCAAATCGCATTAGCAACGCTTCGTAAAACATCGGGGTAAGAAATAATTTGTCTTAAATCAATATAAATAGGCGAGATTTTACCGCTTTTTAATTTAAACTGGCCAAATTTAACGGCTTTAATTTGATACAGGGCATTAATTAATTGTGTTCGCGTCATTCTTCACCAGATCAATAAAAACGATCAGAACATTTTTAATGTGCTCTGATCGCGTGCAGTTAAACCGCTTTTGCCAATTCTTCCTTTGCTTCAGGATCTGCAGGAATGATTTCAGCCAATTTCATTGCGCGTGCAAGTCGAGTCACACCAATGCCGCCGCCAAAACGCGGGAACATCGGTAAATCAAGATAAATATCTAATTCTTTCATAACACGTTCCTTGCCAAAGGCATTAAAGAGAAGTTTTGCATATTGGCCATTTGAAATGGTAAAAAAGTTTTCGCGCATTTCTTCGACATTGGTCGAGCGTTCTGCCGAGCCCATTGTTTCCATGCCATAAAGAATCACATCTACTTTGTTAAAGATCCCATTTTTATCATGTTTCATGTTCCAGAAAGGATGTGTGCGTTGCGGAAAATGTTCCAAGCTAATGACGTTGCCGAATTCTTGCTGCATTAACATTTCATGGTCGGATTTAATTTCAAACGTGCCATATTTTTGGCAAACGGCATCATAAAGACAAGAAACAGGAGCGGGAAAGCCTAAATATTCCAGTAATTCAGCTTCAACTTTTTTCAATTCACTCATGCCGCCAGCGGATTCAAATTCAAACATGGGAAAAATTTTATCGTGGCGCCCTGGGATTGGGAATGGTTCATTGCGGTAACTTGTTGTAATACAAAATACGCCTGGGACTGTAGGGTTATCTAAAATCTCTGCTTCAAGCCACATTTGGCCGGTTTGCGGCAGAGGATAATTGACGCCGCTGAAAACAAATTGAGTAATGGTTTCTGGGTCTTCACAAGCGGCAAGTATTGAAAGCCTGGGTTGCGCAGGAACTTCGATATAACCTTTATGATCTTGGAAAAAACGGCGTAATTGGCGAATGATATGGCTGTAGGCGAAAATGTCTTGCACGGCAATTCTCCTTAAATATAGTTAAAATAATCAGCGAAAACCAAAAGAGTTTTGGATGATTTAGAAAATTTGCGCGCAAACTTGCTTATGTTGCCATCGAAGTTTTTTTTTGTCAAATATATTTTTAAGATAATGAATGTGAGATGCAGAGATATTTATAATATATTGATATAAAAGGATTTTTAAAATATAAAGCGATCATCTTAAAAGAAGCACTTATAAAACAAGGAATTATTAAATGAAATTGCTTATACTTAAAGAGCGAGGCGGGACGATTTTAATACACGCGGCGGGTGGGGTATGACATCATTTTTCAATCGGCGAAAATTTTCGCTGTTTTTTTCGGTTTTTTTAGGACTTATCCTATTGGGATGTAGTCAGGGGATTTATGCGGCGGCCCCTCCGCACGTAGTGGGACAAATTGTATGGGTGAAAGGTGTGGTTGAAGCCAGTAATCCTGCACATCCTGCTAAGCGCGTTTTACAAAGACGATCAGCCGTTTATGAAAAGGACACCATTGTGACGAGCGCATCAGGCAGCGCCCAAATTGTTTTTACCGATAAAAGTGTGGTTGCCTTGCGGCCTGCTACTACATTTCGTATTGATCAATATCAATTTAATCATGGGGCATCTCATAACGCTTATCAATCAAGTCTTATCAAAGGCGGTTTTCGAACGATTACAGGTTTTATTTCTAAGAGTAATCCCGATCATTATCATGTACGCACACCAGTTGCGACGATAGGTATCCGTGGAACTGAATTCACGATTGCTTATAGTCATTCTAAAGGATTAGCGGCCAGTTTAGTGAAAGGGGCAATTGTGATTGCAAATGAAGTGGGACAAGTGGAACTGAATGCTGCAAAAGATCGTGTCTATGCAGAAATTTCAGGACTGCGTAAAATGCCTGAAGTTAAACATACACCTTCGTCTATGTTAAAAGGACAACCTGCTATTACTACAGTACCTGCAAATTTACCATCACCCATACCCATTGGAGCTAGCAGTACAGTTGCGCCTTCATCTTCTCCCCCCACTTCTACTGTGAGCAGTAGCGAAGGAGATACTCATATTACGAGTACAGATACGGGCAGTACCACAACGACCGAATCTTCTGTATCAGTTGAGGCACCGTCTTCATCCAGTTCTCCGCGCTCAGTGACGGATTTTTGTATTAATTAATTCATCACTTAAATGCATGCGTATAAATTCCATCCCAATCTGCGGGCGGTGCGTTTCGTTTAAATTCGGCAATACGTTCTAAATAAAGTTTATATAATTTTGCGTGCGGATGTAGTTCATGGAGTTTTCTGAAAAGAGTTTCTGATTTTTGCCATGCTTGATTAAAATAAGCGTTAAGTGCTTCATGATGCAAATCAATTTCTTCGCGGAGCGAGGGCGTCAATTCTTTAACGGTGCAAAGAAGTTCATAAATTTCTAACCCTGTTTTTTTACCTTTTACTCTTACGCGATCTAATTTACGAAAAATAAACGAAGGCTGATGGGTTTGAATGTTTTCGGTCACAATAATATCGACCCCATAATATTTGGTAAGCCCTTCTGTACGAGAAGCTAAATTGACAGTATCTCCTAATACAGTATAGTTTCGTCTGAATTTTGATCCCATATCACCAATATTCATAACGCCGCTATTCAAACCCATGCCAATGTTTATTTTTGCCCATCCTTTTTCAGCGAACCTTGTATTCAATGGAGCTAAGGCCTTTCGCATGTCAAGTGCTGCTTTGATGGCATGTTGAGCATGATTTTTATCTTTAAGAGGAGCTCCCCAGAAAGCCATAATCATATCGCCCACATATTTATCAATCGTGCCGCGATGTTTGAAAATAATTTCTGTCATAGGCGTAAAAAACTCATTTAACATTTTTTTAAGATCACTTGCCGAAAGCGGTTCAGAAATGGCGGTGAAATTTCTAATATCTGCAAAAAGTACTGTCATTTCTCGCTCTTCGCCATAAAGCCCGTAATTTCCTTCACTTCCTAACATTTCATCAATATGTTTTTCTGGAACGTATTGACCAAACATTTCTTTTAATCGTTCACGTTTACGCGTTTCAAATAAATATCCATAAACAATATACATCATTGCTAATATCACCGTAAAAGCAATAGGAATTAAAAGATAAATAATTAACCCCGTTTGTTCTTGTACCCAACTGTCTATAAAAAATAACAACAAGGGAACTACAATCATAAATAATGTTAATGATCGCGGGCCAAAATAAGGGAAAATAAAAATAAAAAGGATGCCCAGAATCAATGTAATAAAAAGTTCTGCCCCAAAAATCCACGCAGGCCGATGAGCGAATTGATCTGTTAAAATACCCTCAGCAACGCTTGCTTGAATTTCAACACCCGGAAAAACATTTTCAACAGCTGTTGCTTTTAGCTCACCCAAACCAGTTGCTGAAGTGCCGAGAAAAACAATTTTTCCGTGAAGCGCTCCGGGGGGGATTTTTTTATTTAAAATATCAGTTGCGGAATAATAAGGAAACGTAAAACTTTTTCCGCGAAAAGGAATAATGACTTGTCCCTTTTCATCTGTCGGAATAAAATGATTGGCAAGTTTAACACCCTCTATTCTTTGTTGGTCACCATACTCAGCACTGACTAATTCTATAGAGCTTAATAAATAAAGCCGTACAGCTTCTAAAGCGAGTGACGGGTACAATCTATTTTGATAGCGAATGAGGAGGGGAACACGGCGAACAATACCGTCTTCATCTGGAAATACATTAATAAATCCTGCGCTTTTAGCAGCGGGCTGTAACGTGGATACGTTTCCTATCACACCGGGCGCATCAATAAAGCCTAATTGTTTTTCTTCTCTGGATTTCAATTCAAGAATAGCAGGCGATAAAACGCCTTGGGCTTTTGCTTCCGGAGTAAAACTGATGCCCAATACAACATCCATTTTTGTTAAGCTTTTCGCAAATTGCTCATCATGAGCGAAGTGAGGGGCAATTTTTTTGAATAAAGATTGAATTTCTTGAGTATTCAATTTTTCGTCAGTTAATTTTTGCAACACTTTTTCAGCAATATTGCTCTCTTTTTCCGGAAAAATAATATCTAAAGCAATGACAACTGCACCTTCTTGTTGTAAACGAGTCATTAAAAAAGCAAGTTTTGCACGCGGCCATGGCCACCGCCCTTCTCCCTCAAGACTTTTATCATCAATGTCTACAATAACGGCCGTGGCAGCTAAAGGTTTTTGCTGTGTAAATAAAGCGGCACGTAATTGCATATCATAAAGGATGTTTTCTAAGCGGGTGACGAAATGTTCAACCGGTTTTATGGAAGTAATTTGTAACCATAGGGCTATAGCAAGCAGGACAAACCCCAGGACAAAAGGAATGCGTTTATGCATGAGTTATTTTTCCCTAAGTTTTCAGGGTAAAGTATAGCAAGAAAGGTATGCAGTAGTAATATTATTCGGGGATGGTTATAATGCTTTAAAAATAATTCAGTATAAAAAAATTGCCTATTAAGGATGAAGATGGCATGAAAGCAGCTAGGCTGGTTATACTAATAGGGGCGGCTTTTTTTAGCATTTTGTTAAGTATATCAGCAGTCGCGCAAACAGCGGGTGAAACGGCCGCGTCTCAAGCAGTCAAAAATGCATTGCCTGGCAGCACTCAGCCTGGCGTTGTTAGTAAAATCTTTTCAACACCGCAACAGGAAACTCCTTCTGCATTGCCTCCTACTAAGGCGCCGCAACAACAACCATCAGCGTTAGGGCCAGAGGCCTCGAAGATCACCTTTAAACTGACAAAAATTATTCTTGAAGACAATCATGTTTATTCGGATGAGCAATTAAGTGTTCTTTATAAAGACAAGCTAAATACTCAAATTTCGATTGCGGAATTACAAGAAATTGTTCAAAGCATTACGAATTTTTATCGCAATAATGGCTATATTTTATCGCGCGCCATTTTGCCGCCTCAACGTGTCCATGCGGGTGTTGTTCATGTGAAGATCATTGAAGGGTATATTGACCAAGTCACAGTCATCGGTGTGCCCAAGGGGGCTAAATCATTAATTCAATCTTATGGCGAGCAAATTTCAAAATCGCGGCCATTACAGATTAAAGTGATGGAATATTATTTGCGCTTAGCCAATGAAATTCCGGGTGTACAAGTCAAGGCTGTATTGGAACCTTCTAAGACAGAGGTGGGCGCATCAGATTTGCATTTGTCGTCTGAAATGAGCACTCTAACAGGATCATTGTCCTATGATAATTATGGAACTCTCTACATTGGCCCGCAACAGTGGACTGCACATGCGGCCTTAAATTCTATTTTTAGGCCGGGGGATGCAACCCGCGCTATTTATGCAACGACTACACGGCCGCAACAATTAAAATTCTATGATATTTCTTATCGAGTGCCGGTCGGTATTGAAGGACTTTCAGCAACGTTTGGAAAAAATAATTCAAAAACTCAGCCGGGCCTTGACCTTGCGGTGATTGATATTAATGGTAACTCAACGACTTATTATGGTGCATTTGAATATCCATGGATTCGTTCAAGGACTAAAAACCTAACGCTGGATGGTGGATTCGATTATTTAGACAGCCAAGTGACTTCATTTACTTTCCCCCTTTACACCGATCACATCCGTTCCGTTAAATTGGGTGCTAACTATGATTTTTCCGACCGTTTCAGGGGCGCAAATTTATTAGGATTACACTTTGAACAAGGTCTTAATATTTTAGGCGCATCCAACAATCCTAATTCGTTGACAACTTCCCGGTTTGGGGCAGATGGCATTTTTACTAAAATGATTGTGCAAGCTGTGCGGTTGCAGCCTTTGCCCGGCAGGTTCTCATTTTTTATGATCATGAATGGCCAGTATCCTTTAGAAGCTTTATTGGCATCAGAACAATTCGGTTTTGGCGGCAGCCAATTGGGCCGCGGCTATGATCCCGCAGAAATTATTGGCGATAAAGGCCTTTCAGGAAGTGCTGAACTTCGTATGGATGTAGTCCCCGAATGGTTTTTATTAAGATCGATGCAGTTTTATATGTTTTATGATGCAGGTGTTATTTGGAATATCAAAGAAGTTGTCGGGATTAAACAAAAACAAAGCGCGACTTCTACGGGACTTGGGATTCGGTTTGTTGTCACCAATCATTTGACGGGCAATGTCATGATAGCGCAGCCATTAACAAAAGAAATCGCTGCGGAAGAATTGGTCGGCCGAGGCCGATGTCCGCGCGGATTTTTTAGTTTGGTCGCAAGTTTGTAAATCTCTTTATTATTCAGGCGTTGTTTGCGGAATAGTTTTTGTTGTGTCTGCATGAATTAAATCGAGAAAAATCAGAATAGCTAATTGTTCTTCTTCGCGTAATTTTTCAAAATCAGGATCTTCAAATATCATTTTGGCGTGTGGTGCTATAATATTAACGGAAATAAATTCTTCAATGATGGATAAATATTCTGACCATAGTGTATTTTTAGTTAATTTTGTCATGGTTTGGATAATAGGTTCTTTGAGTGCTGCACATAAAAATACAATCAAACCTTTATCTTCTTGTACCAAATGACCAACAAAATTCTCGCATTCATTATTATCACCCCATGCTTTGAAAGCACGCAGGAGTTCCATGAGTTTAGGGTGTTCAGCCAGTCTATCCATCGTTGCCCAGTAAGAAATTTTTTGACAAACTAATTTTTGCAATGTTTCGAGTTGATTCAAGGTAAAGTCATGTTGTTCGGCAGGAATTAAAGTGTCTTCTGCAGCAAGTTTTTCATCATATTGCGCATTGATTTCATGAACTAAGCTATACACGCTTAATGCCGAGTTCTTGATGGCTTCTCTAAAAGTAATAAAGCGTTCTTCAGGATTTGAAATTTGCCTAAATAATTGATGCAAAATTCGATGAATGCGCATGGGCGTATTAACACGTAAAGGGCTTTCCATTCCCTCAGGAAATAAGTCAGCACAATCTAAAAGTGCCTCGATAATATTTTTTCTATTATTTTCAGGAATTTTATGAGAGGAAATACTATCTAGTTTTTCCAAAAAATAGAGCGCCCGTTCATCTTTATTTAAACAAAGAATCGTTTCGGCAAATGCTTTTTTATGAGAGGCAAGAGACAAAATCGCATTCATTTCAGCTGCGGAGATATCTCTTGATGGAATGGCGAATTGAAAGTAAGCGTCAAAAAAATCCGCACTGCAAATCCGTCGATTGCGGCGAGAAAGTTCCTCTGAATGATAAAAAGGGACGTTTTTTTCATAAAGGGCGCGTAATTTTGGAAATAATATCATGAGTAATTTTTTCAAAACATCTTCAGGAACAGTTGTCGAAAAATTTAAAATATTATCGCAGCGCAAGCTGTCCTCAAGCATTTTATTTTTATCATCTTCGAATACATGGCTTACAAGATCAGTAAATAAATCTTTGTTTTCCTTGATCTTTAAAAATATTTCCGGCGAAAAAACATGAAGCACGGTAATCGCAAAAAAATCAACTGGATTGACTAATTCTTTGACGCGTGGAAAACTAAAGCTCAGTGTATTGACATAATGAGTAATATCACGGCAGTCATTAAAAAAATATTTTAATGCTAGATAATAAATATCATTCCAGTATTTATTGTCCCACATATCTTCTGGCACTGCATTGACAACAGGGGTTAAGCGGTCTAGCAAGATGCTTTCTACATCTTGTTTTGAAAAAGCAGGTATTTCAAATGGGAGCTGCACTATTTTTTCCAAATAATCTGTACCATTGAGATGATAGACATTGGCGATTGCGTGCATCACCCGCTGTTTATCTATGGCTAACACATACACTGTGTTGAGATAATCTCCCATGGATTTTGTTATTTGAAAAATTTGAGCGATTTCCTCATCATGCAGGCGTGCAATATTATCAATAAAAATAATTATTTTATGTTTTTGCTGGCGCAATAATTCATTTAATTCAGCTTTAACGTGGGTTAAATCACGGCCTGATTCCCAGCCGTATTGGTTAGATGTTTCAGATAAGAATTGTTTTAGTAACTGTTTTTTTGGCTGTAATAATTGAGGTGTTGGGCGGTTTGTAAAAAAAGAAACATAAAGCTCAAGCAGAAAAACAATTTTTTCAGAATTTTTAAACTGAGGCGCATGTCGAATTGCCGATGATAACCTTCGAAAAAAATGGTAGATCAAACTATCTTGTCCTGAATAACTCCACGGGCTGAAATTTAAAACGACGGGTTTTTCTTCATCCAACATATTATTGCCCGCTAACTGAAGTTCTTCTGCGATGAGATTAATGAGGGAGGTTTTGCCAGTGCCAAAACCGCCATACAATCCAATGACTAGGCTTTCGGGATTTTTATGATCGAGAATAGAGCGCGCTAAATACTTAGCAAAACCGGAACGGCCTAACCGGTCTTGTTCGTTTTTTTGAATAGGACGGTCTGCATCAAACACGATAGCTTACTCCCGAAATAGAAAGTCATTCGAAAGAGTATCTAACTTTATATTTATTATAACAGTTTTTATTTGTTAACAAAAAAACAAAATCACGTTAATTGCATATTTAATTAACAAGTAAATAGGTTTTTTAGGGATTAATCAGTATCCAATTTTTTTCTTAATGCGAGTTGCAGAAAAAATAACAGCAGGGCCACTGTAAAGGCAATCAAAGAAAAATTAAAAAAAGCATGACGATAAATCGGTAACTGCGATAAAGGGGTCGTTGCGGTTTTTGGAACACTTGAGAGTGTTGCCAAAAATCCTGCAAATTCACCGCCAAAACCAAGGGCTACAAACCAAATGCCCATCATCATTCCAGTGAGTCGAGGGGGTGATAGCAAAGTAACAGCAGCAAGTCCAATGGGCGACAGCAATAATTCACCGATGGTGATGAATAAATAAGAAAACACAATCCAGAGAGGATTAATAAGATGCGCATCATTACTAAAGAACGTGCTCACTGTGAGAGTTAAAAAACCGAGTCCTACAAAAAAAATTGCCCAAACAAATTTAATAAATGTTGAAGGGTTACGCTTATTTTGATTGAGTGTTTGCCACGACCAGGCAAATAAGGGGCCCAACAAAATCACAAATACACTTTCTAGAGAATAAAATGCAGTGGTTGGGACTGCAACACCTGCTATTTGTTTATTGATGAGTCGATCAATAAATAAATTAGCAGAGAAAAAAATCTGCAGGAAGAATGTCCAATATACAATGGCTGCAATAATTAAAATATTCAGCAGAATTAAACGATTGCGATAAACAGGTTCTTGAGAAAAAGCGAGAATAAAAACAAAAAAAAGTAAAAAAATACCTACCAGCGGAAGCAGCCATTTGCTTAATAAACTGCTTTGCAACAAAATACTTAAGAGACCTGCTGTGAGTATGCATAGCGATAACAACCACGGTTTATGAAAGAAAAAGTATTTGTTTGCGAGAGAAAGATTTTGTTTATAGCGAACATCGCCCCATTTTAAACCGAGTGCAAATGTGCACAAACCAATTAATAATCCGATGCTTGCCAATGCAAAACCTGCATGCCAGCCAAAATGGTCTTTGATGGCGCCCGAACTGATTCCTGCGAAAAATGCACCTAAATTAATTCCGACATAAAAAATAGTAAAGCCTGCATCACGTCCCGTATCGCCTGGGGGATAAAGCGCGCCTAATAAACTTGAAATATTGGGTTTGAATAAACCATTGCCGACAATAATAGTGGCAAGCGCAAGATAAACTTCGCGGTTTGATGACAAGGCAAGTAATGCATAGCCGGCACTTAAAAAAATGCCTCCCCATAAAATGCACATTTTAAAACCTAATATTCGATCAGCAATCAAGCCGCCTATCATCGGGGAAATATAGGCGAGCGCTGTGAATGTACCTGAAATGGTGTAGCTTTGGTCGTCTGAGAATCCAAAAGCCTTGGTCATGTAGAGCACCAATAAACCTTGGACAACGTAAAAACCAAAACGTTCCCACATTTCAGTCAAAAATAAATAAGGCAATGCTTTAGGATACTGTTTAGTCGATGTCATAGTTTTAACAAATGGGTAAAAAACTCGGAGGATCAGCTTACACCAATCCGACATGTCTTAGCAATGCATCAATATGCGGTTTTCGTCCGCGAAACGCGACAAATAAATCCATCGGATGATAGACGCCGCCCGCTTCTAAAATATGCTGCAAGAATGCTTTGCCGGTTTTAGCATTAAAAATGCCTTCTTCTTCAAAAAGTGAAAATGCATCGCTTGATAATACTTCGGCCCATTTATAACTGTAATAGCCCGCTGCATAACCGCCGGCAAAAATATGCGAAAAACTATTTTGAAAACGATTAAATGAGGGCGGCGTTATTACAGCGACGTTCTGACGGACATCATCTAAAATGGATTGGATCTGTCCTTCTTTTTTTGGATCAAATTCGACATGTAAGCGAAAATCAAAAATTGCAAATTCAAGTTGCCGCAACATGTGCATCCCTGCTTGAAAATGTCTGGCAGCCAATAATTTTTGATAAAGTGAATCGGGCAAAGGTTCGCCTGTCATTTCGTGTTCGGAAATCAGAAACAATGTTTCTTTGTCCCAACACCAATGCTCTAAAAATTGGCTTGGAAATTCAACAGCGTCCCAAGGAACGCCATTCATGCCAGAGACCGGTGCATAGTCAACTTTGGTGAGTAGGTGATGCAAGCAATGGCCAAACTCATGAAAAATAGTTTGTACATCATCATGGGTTAAAAAAGCCGGCTTATCGAGAACAGGCTGAGTAAAATTACACGTTAAAAAAGCGACGGGATGTTGTAAATTTTTATCAAGCAGTATTTGTCGTATGCGGCATTCATCCATCCAAGCGCCGTCACGTTTATGAGGGCGTGCATATAAATCAATATAAAAAAATCCGCGAGTTTTTTGATGATGATCTTGTACTTCAAAAAACTTTACGTCTTTGTGCCACGTATCTACATCAGCGTGCTCAATAATATGAATCCCAAATAAGCGCTGCACGACAGAGAACATGCCGTTTAACACTTTATGTATCGGAAAATAGGGACGTAAATTTTCTTCAGAAAGCGCATATTTTTTTTCGCGTAATTTTTCGGTGTAATAAGCGATGTCCCAGGCTTCTAATTGAGTTAAATGGGGGGTGATTGATTTGGCGAAAGCGGAAAGCTCTTGTATTTCACGTTCCGCAAACGGTTTTGATTGAACGACCAAATCATTTAAAAAGGTGAGCACCTCTTCAGGATCGCGCGCCATTTTGGTAGCAAGCGAATAATCTGCAAATGTTTTAAAACCCAAAAGATTAGCCAATTCAAGACGTATTTTTAAAATGGATTCCATGATAGGCGTATTGTCAAAACGATTTTTGTGCGGGCCCTCTAGAGACGCGCGAGTCACATGCGCTTCATAGATACATTGACGCAGTTCCCGATTTTCTAAATATTTAATGAGTGCATAATAACTCGGATGGTCTAATGTGAAGAGCCAGCCGCTTTTTCCTTGTTTTTTTGCTTGATCACTTGCAATTTGTAAAGTTTGTTCAGGAATACCTTTTAATTGGGCCAAATCGGTAATATGCAGGCTCCACGCATCAGTCGCATCTAATACATGTTCAGCAAATGTGGTTGAAAGCGTACTTAACTGCTTTTGTAATTCAGTAAAACGTATTTTATCTGATTCCGAAAGATTGACACCCGCGAGGCGAAAATCACGCAACTCATTTTGAATAACTTTTTGTTTTGCATCATCCAGTGTTTGATATTCAGGGCTTTCTGCAATGGATTTAATGGCTTCATAAAGTTTAGTATTTTGCATTAAATCTGAATGATATTCAGTGAGTAAGGGCAAACAAGTATTATAAGCTGCTCTTAAATCTTCTGATTCCATAATGCTGTGTAAATGAGCAATAGGCGACCACATTTTGTTCAGCGTGTTATCCATCGCAAGCAGAGGCGCTATCAAGTTGTCCCAGGTAAACGAAGGCTGGTTAAGCAAATGACTAAGTTCAGCGCGATTTTGCTCTATGAGCTTTTTTAGAGCAGGTTCAATTTCTATGGGTAAAATACTGCTAAAAATGGGCAAGGGACCTTGATTTAATACGGGGTTATCCATATAGGTTCCTCTTATTATTTTATTATTATTAGGATAATTAAGCGTACCATATTTTGCTCTGTGAGAGGTATATTAAGACTTCACTGGTAAATGAACAATGCTATAATTCTTCGTTCAATCAATAGACTGAGTCTTCATGAAAAAAATCACGTACGATATTCAAAGTTTGCAAGGCATGATTGCCGCATTACAAGCTTTTTGGGCAAGGCAAGGATGTGTGATCATGCAGCCATTTGATATGGAAGTCGGTGCCGGCACTTTCCACCCAGCCACTTTTTTACGGGCAATCGGTCCTGAGCCTTGGCGCGCGGCCTATGTGCAGCCAAGCCGCCGCCCTACCGATGGGCGTTATGGAGAAAATCCTAATCGGGTGCAGCATTATTATCAATTTCAAGTCGTGTTAAAACCATCCCCTGATAATATTCAAGAATTATACCTGGATTCTCTGCGTACCTTAGGCGTTAATCCCAATCGAGATGATGTTCGTTTTGTGGAAGATAACTGGGAATCACCCACGTTAGGTGCTTGGGGTCTTGGGTGGGAAGTTTGGTTAAATGGAATGGAAGTGACGCAGTTCACTTACTTTCAACAAATTGGCGGTTTAGAATGTAAACCGATTACCGGTGAAATTACTTATGGGCTAGAACGCTTAGCTATGCCGCTTCAAGGGATTGATAATGTTTATGATCTAGTGTGGAGCCGGTCTGGCCAACACAGGGTGACTTATGGTGATGTGTTTCATCAAAATGAAGTAGAAATGTCTGCTTATAATTTTGAATATGCGCCCATTGATGTTTTGCAGAGCCAGTTCCATACCTACGAACAAGAAAGTAAGCGACTCATTGAAGCGAATTTGCCGTTACCTGCGTATGAGATGGCGTTAAAGGCGTCGCATACATTCAATTTGTTGGATGCTCGTCGCGCAATTTCTGTGACAGAACGTCAGCAATATATTTTAAAAATTCGCCGCTTAACTAAAATGGTCGCAGAAAGTTATTTTAAGACACGCGAATCTTTAGGTTTCCCTTTATTACAGGACAAGAAAAATGCCAAAAGCTCGTTTAAAAAATAAGGATGATTTTCTTGTTGAAATTCACACGGAAGAATTGCCGCCTAAAACATTGCGCCGTTTGGCGGGTTGTTTTTTATTAGAAATCACGAACCAACTGAATAAATTAGGATTGGTTTATGAAGAAGCTTCGTTTTTTGCAACACCCAGACGACTTGCGGTATGGATAAAAAAATTAGCGGATAAACAAGAAAGCACGACTGCCTTGCGCAAAGGGCCTAAATTATCGATGGCTTTTGATAAAGACCATCAACCCACAAAAGCATGCATTGGGTTTGCACGTTCTTTAGGGGTCACGCCCAATGAATTAATTATTTTAAAAGACCCGCAAGGTGAATGTGTCGGTTATTCACAAAACGTGGCTGGAAAATCCGTACAAGAACTTTTACCAAATGTAGTCGAGCAAGCATTAAATGCATTGCCCATGGCAAAACGTATGCGATGGGGAAATGGTACGGTTCAATTTGTGCGCCCAGTCCATTCTGTGATGATGTTATATGGGGATAAGATCATTGATGCAGCCATTTTAGGGTGTCAGAGCGGACGATTGACTGAGGGGCATCGTTTTCATAGCAAAGGATGGATCACCATCACAAAGCCTCTGCAATATGAAAAAACATTAGCACGAAAATATATTGTTGCTGATTTTAGTAAGCGTAAAGAAATGATTCGTAAGAGCGCTGCCAAAGCGATCGATTTCCTGCCTCATGCAACGGTTGTTTTAGATGAACACGTATTAGATGAAGTGACAGGGTTGGTTGAGTGGCCAGTTGCGTTAAGGGGAACGTTTGATAAAACATTTTTAGCGGCACCACAAGAAGTGTTGATATCTGCCATGCAAGACCATCAACGTTATTTTCCAGTGATTGACCAAAAAGGAAAATTACTGCCCTATTTTGTGATGATTAGTAATATCAAAAGCCGTGATGAAGCGATCGTGATTAAGGGCAATGAAAATGTATTGCGTGCACGCTTAGCCGATGCTGCTTTTTTCTTTGAAACCGATAAAAAACAATCGCTCATGGATCGCGTAGATGCATTGAAACATATTGTCTTCCAGGAAAAATTAGGCACTTTGTATGATAAAACGGAACGTATCATTCGATTATCATCCCGTATCGCACCTTTTCTGAAGATCAATTCAAAAGATGCAGAACGTGCAGGAAGTCTTTCAAAAGCAGATTTGACGACACGCATGGTCGGCGAATTTCCTGAGCTGCAAGGTATCATGGGTTATTACTATGCGCTTCATGATCAAGAACAAAAACAGATTGCTGATGCATTAAATGAATATTATAAACCACGCTTTTCAGGTGATGCACTCCCAACCTCTTCATTGGGATGTTTATTAGCAATTGCCGATCGTTTAGATACGCTGGTCGGAATCTTTGGCATTCGTGAAGCGCCGACGGGCGATAAGGATCCTTTTGCGTTGCGGCGAGCGGCTTTAGGCGTGTTACGCATTTTAATTGAGAAAAAATTGAATTTAGATTTAGCGGAATTAATTCAATGGGCAGAAGAAGGATATGAAAAACCGTTAGAAAATAAAAAAGCGGCTGAAGATGTATTGCACTTTATGCTAGATCGTTTAAAACCTTGGTATCAAGACCAGAAAATTTCAGCTGATGTTTTTGCATCAGTGATAGCGCTTTCTATTGTAAATCCCTACGACATTCACCGGCGTATTCAGGCGGTGCAACATTTTAAAGAGTTACCGGAAGCTGCCTCTTTAAGCATCGCAAATAAACGTGTCAGTAATATTTTAGCGAAAGCGAATGGCGAAATCACGGAGCAACAGATCGATCAAAATTTATTTGAACACGAAGCAGAAAAAATCCTCGCAGAAACATTAGCAGAAAAGCGTGCTAAAGTGATGTTATTTGCTAAAGAGGGGAATTACACAGAAATATTGACTCAATTGGCAAGTTTACGTAAACCCGTCGATGATTTTTTTGAGCATGTGATGGTCATGACCGATGATCAATCACGTCAAAAAAATCGATTATTGATGTTGAAACAATTACGTGAACTTTTTTTAAATGTGGCGGATATTGCATTATTACAATGAAAAAAATAATCATCTTAGATCGTGATGGCGTTATTAATTATGACTCGTTAGAGTATATCAAATCGCCTGCCGAATGGCGGGCCATTCCCGGCAGCTTGGAGGCAATTGCTGATTTAAACCGTATGGGTTATGAAGTTGTCGTTGCAACGAATCAATCGGGTGTTGCCCGTGGTTATTATGATATTGCGATGTTGGATGTTATCCATGAAAAATTCATGCGAGAACTCGCCGCCGTTGGCGGGCATGTCGATGAAATATTTTTTTGTCCGCATCACCCCGAAGATAATTGTCATTGCCGCAAGCCAAAACCTGGATTGCTCCATCAAATTCAACAAAAATATAAAGTTAATTTAAAAGATGTTTATTTTATTGGCGATAAATTATCCGATGTAGAAGCTGCGCGGGCAGCCGGCTGTAAACCTTTACTGATTTTGACAGAGATAGAAAAAAAGAAACTTGAAAATACTTCTACGTTGATCGAAGTTCCACGTTTTTCTGATTTGGCAGATGCTGTACGTTATATTAAGCAGGTAATCGAATGAAAAATTTTTTACACCATACCAATTTATTGATTCGTTCATTCGTTTTTTCAATCATCATGGTGACTCTGACCACTTTGTATAGTTTTGTGTGCGTACTAATTTGGCCATTGTCATTGCGTTATCGTTATGGATTGATACTGACTTGGACGCGTTTTATGATTTTTCTCCTAAAAGTCATTTGTTATGTCGATTATCATGTAGAGGGTTTAGAAAATATTCCAAAGGATCGCTCCGGTATTGTATTAAGCAAACATCAATCTACGTGGGAAACATTTTTTTTGCCCCCTCTTTTCAATGAAGCTGCCATCATTGTAAAACGGGAATTATTATGGGTGCCGTTTTTTGGCTGGGGACTTGCAACGATTGATCCTATTGCGATTAATCGGAGCGATAAAGCATCTGCAATGGAACAAATTATTACGAAGGGAAAAAAATGTTTACAGCAAGGACGTTTTATTCTCATATTTCCTGAAGGCACTCGTATTCCTTACGGTAAGGTAGGGCATTACCGCACGGGCGGTGCGCGCTTAGCAAAAGCAACGGGTTATCCCATTATTCCCATCGCCCATAATGCGGGCCGTTATTGGCCTAAAAGAAAATTTATTAAAACTCCAGGCACGGTGAAAATTGTGATTGGCCCTTTGATTGAAGTCAATGATAGAAGTCCTGAAGCAGTGACTGCAGAAGTTAAAAACTGGATTGAAGACACAATAAAAAAAATAGATCAAAAAAATATTTCTTTTTAGCGGCAGGTTTTCAGAAAAGTACCCAGATATTTTTCTAAAATACGATATTTATAAATTTAAGTTGCGTGCGCAGTACTTTGAATTTTGATTTTCTTAATGTTGAGACGAAGCTTTTTTCTTTTCTTTTCTGCGTGCCAAAGATCATACATGCTTTGCATGTTAATCCACATTTCACTGCTAGTATTTAAAGCCAAAGACAATCTAATGGCCATTTCTGGGCTGATACCTGATTTTTTATTAAGAAGTTTAGACAAAGTTACTCGGCCTATTCCCAAAGCTTTGGCGGCGCCTGTAACAGAAAGATGCGCTTCTTCGATTAAGATACGCCTTACCATTTGTCCAGGATGGGGGGGGTTGTGCATCAGCATAATTTGTCCTCAATGATAATCAACATAATCAACTAAGATAGCGTTCTCTCCTTCGAATTGGAAAATGAGTCGCCAATTACCGCTTACTTTAACTGAGTAATATCCTTCCAAATCACCTCGCAGTTTATGAAAGCAATTCCCTGGAGTATTCATATCTTCCGGTTTTACAGCATTTGCGAGTTGAAATAGAACCATAGCAAGAGTATCCGTATGTTTAGGCTGGATTCCCGCTTTGCTGCCAGTCTCATAAAATTTTTTCAGCCCTTTATGGCGCCATATTTTTATCATAATAGATTGTATATCGTATATATACAGAAATCAAATTATGCTTCACAACGCGTCGAATTTTTCGCACAAGCTGCAATAGGCGTTCTAGATGACATCAATGGCTTTAGTACATGGAACGGAATTGCCACCTCTTGTGCGCCTTTTGCATAAGGTGCTACTTGATATTCGTTAAAAGTAATTAAAATACCATCGGATTGAATATTCCAGAATTGGTAATTTTTGGCAGTAGGTGTTGTTCCTCGTGAAATCATCCACTTGTCATGTAATGTTTTAAGCAGTGTATGGTGGGAGTATTTTGCAAAAAGGGTAAGATATTTTGCGCCTGGCTTAAAAATATCATTGAGCGTTAATTCTTTGCCTTGTTGCAAATCAAAATTTAAAACTTTATAAGTGTGATAGGGGTGCGCTCTGCCCGCTTGCATGCCCTCAATGGATAAACGCACGCTAATGAAAGTATGTTTTTCAGGTTTAACAAGATCAACGTCATAATCAATCCGCATCGTATTATGTCGTAAAGATACCGGCAACGTTTTCATATGAGTAGCGTCTGCTTTTACATAATTTTTAAATTGGTGCACACTTTCTTGCACCATGCTATTGATTAAGTGATTAAATTGTTTTGCCTGCATCGTTAAAGGAGCGCCTTTAATCTGCGGAAATTCAACATCAATTGCATAATGCATTTTTTTATCTTCTTCATGCTGGATGGCAGGAATAATTTCAAGGTGCTGGCTGATATAGAGCGCTTCTTTTTCTTCCTCTTCATTTTTGATAACGTTTTTCGGCGTTGATGTCACTGTTGTAACAACCACTGCTTCTTTGGGAAGTGTTTTAGGGTTGCTTTCGTTTGAAACGGTTGAAACGGTGCTTTGATCTTTTTTATTGAGAGAACTTGAATCGGTCGTGGGGGTACTATTTTGGGTGTTTTCAGTCTCTTCTGGAGCAACAGTGACGACACCTGAAGGCGATACGGTCGTGATTTCTACAGCATCTGTTGGAATACGGACGGAAGGCATTGGCTTTTCCTCAGTCACGGGAGACGGCGTTTGTTTGGGATCAGCAGCGAAACAGAATGAAGCCAAGAAGAGGGTTGAAAGCAAGGTGATTGCAATTTTTTTCATAGGCTGACCTTTAGGTAAGTAAATAAAAGAATGGGCAAAAATATAACAGATGATGGTTTCAGAGGTCAATAGAAATCGCTATTGTTGCTTCACCCACGCGAAGCACGTTACAATTTTAGCATTATTATTTGACTGCATTTTGATGAAACTCGCATTTTGCCTTTTTAAATATTTTCCTTTTGGCGGTTTACAGCGCGATTTTTTACGTATTGCTAAAGAATGTGTACGCCGCGGCCATACGGTCAATGTCTATACTATGGCGTGGGATGGAAAAATAGAACCCGATTTTTCCATCACAGTCCTTTCGAGTAAAGGGTGGCAAAACCATACACGTATCAAATGTTTTACAGCGCAATTTCAACAAGAGATGCTAGATAATCCGCATGATTTGATTGTGGGCTTTAACAAAATGCCGGGATTAGATATGTATTATGCGGCAGATACTTGTTTTCAAGCAAAAGCACGCGCAAAACATGGCATGTGGTATCGGCTGCTGCCGCGGTATCACCACTTGATAGCCTGTGAACGTGCTATTTTTGCTAAAGATGCACGCACAGAGATTTTATCCATTTCAAAAATACAGCAAGCCGAGTTTATACGTTGTTACGAGACGCCTTTATCCCGATTTCATTTATTGCCACCGGGTATTGCGAAAGAGCGGATTGCGCCTGCCAATGCGGATGAGATCCGCGCGGCGACAAGGCATGCTTATCATGTAAAAGAAAATCAATTTCTTTGTGTATTTGTCGGTTCTGGATTCAAAACCAAAGGATTGGACCGAGTGTTACTGGGCATGGCTTTTTTGCCGCAAGATGTGAAGGAACGCACCAAATTGATTGTGCTCGGTAAAGACAGCCCAAGGATTTTTAAAAAACAGGCCAAGCAGTTAGGGATTGAATCACAGGTGATTTTTTTGGGTGGCCGCGATGATGTATTAAAATTTATGTTAGCGGCTGATTTGTTGGTTCACCCTGCTTATAATGAAAATACAGGAACCGTATTGCTTGAAGCATTAGCAGCTGGCTTGCCAGTGTTAACGACAGATGTTTGTGGTTATGCGCATTATATTACGGAAGCTGATGCAGGGACTGTGTTACCATCTCCCTTCCAACAAAACGAATTTAACCGCGCACTTTTCCTGATGTTGACTTCCAAAAAGCAAAGCCATTGGCAGAAAAATGGATTATCATTTGCGGCAAAAGCAGATATTTACAGCATGCCTGAACGTGCAGTGGACCTCATTGAATCTGCGATGAGACATTCATGTTAGTGCTGAATGCAGAAATAAAACCTTTTTTGACTTCTTCACCTACGGAATTGTTTGATCAAATCATGGCGCTTCGAGGAACGGTATACCGTCAACTCGAAAATCGCTGCACCCAGCGTATCGTATTGGGCGATCAACCTTGTTTTATTAAGCAGCATTTTGGTATTGGCTGGAGAGAAATTTTTAAAAATCTTTTTCAACTGCGGCTGCCTGTGTTAAGCGCTAAAAATGAATGGCGCGCATTAGAACGTTTGCAACAGCTTAATATTCCTGTGCCTAAACTGTTGGGATATGGTGCTCGTGGAATGAATCCGGCAAGGGTGCAATCTTTTTTATTGACTCGCGCATTGCCTAAACACATCAGTCTTGAAGATTTAGTCAAAACATGGAAAAAGACACCGCCTTCTTTTCATTTTAAGCAGCAATTGATTGCTGAAGTTGCGCGCATTGCAGAGACTTTACATACACATGGCATGAATCACAGAGATTTTTATATTTGTCATTTTTTATTAGATATAGAAAAAGCAGAACAAGGCATCCCTTTATTGTATCTGATTGATCTTCATCGGGCAGAAATCCGTCGAGAGACGCCTAAGCGTTGGGTGATTAAAGATTTAGCGGGATTATATTTTTCTTGCAAAGAGAGCGGCTTAAGCAAGCGCGATCTGTTGCGTTTTATGCAAAAATATCGTAATACACCTTTAGGTGTGGTTTTGACTCAGGAAAGAACTTTTTGGCAGAAGGTGAAAGAACGTGGTGATAAGCTGTATGAACGGCATGCAAAATCCTCCAATTGAAGACATGCCTTTAAAAAAATTATTTCACGCGAATTACATGATGAAAATGCCTTTTCATCTAAAATTGGATACGCATGATTGTATCGTCGAGTGCGAAGAGCTCATCCGTCTTGTACCGGGCAAAAGGTTAGTTACACTCGGGACTTGGAATGATAAAACGGTTGTTGCCAAATTATTTTATGAACGCAGGCGCGCGATACGACATGCGATGCGTGAATTGGCTGGCATTGAAATTTTGACTGTATCTGGAGTTCCAACCCCAAAACTTCTCTATTATGGCACTGCACAAAAAAAACGTGTGCATGTTTTATTATTTGAATATATCAGTGAGTCGAAAAGTTTAGAGACTGTTTGGCAAGAAAAAAAGGATCTCCGTGATTTGGCCTTACTGATGCAAGCTGTCACGATTGAATTAGCCACCCAGCACGTGTTGGGAATTTTGCAGCATGATTTGCATTTGAAAAATTTTCTGTTGAAGGAAAATCAAATTTTCACCTTGGATGCAGGCAGCATTGAATGCAGCCACACACCTCTTCCCAAAAAAACCAGTTTAGATCATCTCGGTTTATTTTTTTCGCAATTAGGTGTTGGTACGGAAGAACTTCAGCAAACGTTATTTGAAGTCTATACCAAAGCACGCGGATGGCTGGTAAAAAAAGCGGATGTTGCCTATCTTGAAGCGGCCATTCGTAAGTGGAACCAGCGGCGCTTTCAGCAGTATGAAAGCAAATTAACCCGTCATTGCACAGCATTTGCTAGAATTGCATGGCCGCAAGTGTTGATTATGTATGATCGAACTTATTATTTACCCGAATTTAAAGCATTTTTAGCTAATCCAGAAAATGTTTTTCAGCAAAAAAATACAGTTATTTTGAAAGCAGGCCGTACTTCAACGGTTGCTAAAGTGACATTGGATAATAAAAATTTTGTAGTCAAACGATACAACATCAAAAATATCACCCACTGGTTGCGCCGTTGTTTTAGACCCACACGCGCGTTTACTTCATGGCGGCTTTCGCATCTTTTGCGTTTATTTGGCATCAAAACGGCAAAGCCCGTTGCTTTTATTGAAAAACGTTTTTTAGGATTGCGGCATAAATCTTATTTTGTGATGGAATATATTAATGGCGCGCATTTGGGTGAATATTTTCAAGAAGAGCAATTAAAAGATACACATGAAGCAGTAGCACTGCGTATTATGACCCTATTTAAAAATTTGGCTAAACTTAACATGAGCCATGGCGATTTAAAGATGACCAATATTTTGATTGAGAATGATAGCCCTATTTTGATTGACTTAGACGGGATGAAGGAACATTGCAGTAAAAAAGAAACAGCACGGGCGTATAAAAAAGAAATAAAACGTTTTATGCAAAATTGGACAACGCGCCCTCTTATCAAAAAATTATTCGCGAAGTGGACGTGAAGAATAACGTAACTATTCATGAAGGTATAAACAAAAAAAACCGGCGTCCCGCAGCTTTGTCCGCGGGATCCAGAGATCAGTTACATTATCCAGAATTTTTAATCCGCTTATTTTCAGATTTTAATTCTTGTTCGATAAACTCAATTATTTTGCCGCCGACATCGACATTCGTCGCTTTTTCAATCCCTTCTAATCCAGGTGATGCATTCACTTCAATAATTAAAGGCCCGCGATTGGATCTCACAATATCAACGCCTGCGACATTTAAACCAATAATTCGTGATGCGCGAATTGCCATATTGCGTTCTTCTTCGGTAATTTCAATTGAATTTGCTTTGCCGCCACGATGTAAATTAGAACGAAATTCTTCGGATGATTTTGATTGCCGTTTCATGGCGGCAACGACATCTCCGCCGATGACAAAACAACGGATATCAGCACCGCCTGCTTCCTGAATATATTCTTGTACTAAAATATTTACTTTTAAACCTAAGAACGCTTCAATCATGCTGCGCGCTGCTTTTGCCGTTTCAACTAAAATGACGCCGATGCCTTGTGTGCCTTCCAAGAATTTAATGACCAACGGCGGGCCGCCGACCATTTTGATTAAATCTTTAATTTCATCAAGTGAATGGGCGAAACCCGTAATGGGTAAGCCAATGCCTTTTTTAGACAATAATTGCAAACAGCGCAATTTATCGCGTGAGCGGGTGATGGCAATGGAATCATTCACGCAAAAAACATTCATCATTTCTAATTGCCGGACAACAGCCGCTCCATAAAATGTTACAGATGCGCCGATGCGCGGAATCACCGCGTCATAAGTAGGCAACTCTTCGCCCTTGTAATGGATGGATGGACGAGAAGACGTAATATTCATGTAGCAGCGCATCGTATCGATGACTTCTGCTTTATGTCCGCGTACTTTAGCGGCTTCGACTAAACGACGCGTCGAGTATAGATCGTTTCTTCTCGATAAAATGGCAATTTTCATAGTGGCCTTGTTATTTTTTAGTGAATGATCTTGCAGGATTCACCACGAACCGTTTACGTATGGCGCTTCTTCCCAATAACATGCGAAATAACATGGTATCTCGTTCTGTTAAAGTAATTTCAATCGGCCAGTATTGGTCGCCGATGATAATGGGCGTACATATCACATAACGTTCTTCGCGATGTCCCCCGGAGTCTGTGACAAAGCGCTTGTCAATGATATCGGCTGTGCAGCTAATTACAAGATTCATATTATTTTGCAGGGGATGGATATCAAACGTAATTCTATTTTTATCCCCTTCTTTAAAAGGCCGTAAAGCAAAGGCATGGAGTGCTGATGTACGAGCACCCGTATCAATTTTGGCTTTTATTTTATCAATCTTAAGGTCAGGTAATGTCACCCATTCGCGCCAACCGATGGTCTTGAGTTTGCGCAATTTAAGCGGTTTTTTAATGACGGATTGACTATCCATAAATTAGACATTACCTCAATCTAAGATTTTCGTAAAGATGCGCTGAATGATTGATTTTAAATGGGGGTTAATCTTTTCTTAAGTTTCTGAGAGGTATGATAAAAATTCCATGAATAACGCAAGGAGACGCGGTATGTTCCCAAGGAACTCGTTAGAGCAGCAAGATGATGTTATCGATATGATTCCTCCTGGAAACCCCGATAATAAGTTTCAAAATCCCGCGTACAAGCTATTTTTTGAAAACCCAAAAAGAATAATGCAAGAAGCGCATTTAAAATCTATCCCTCCCTGGCGCTTTAAACATAATGCGTTGTTTATGCAAGCGGGAAGGAAAGAAGTAGAAAACATCACAGAAGCCGTCCGAAAAAAAACAGTTTAATCTCTACATTGTGATGAGAAAATGCTTTTATGAAGAATCACTTCAATGTAAAATCTTGAAGTGATTTTATCTCAACGGATCCTACCGCCGTGAAACCATTTTATCTGGATGAAAACCAATATCGTGCTATGTACGAGCGTTCTCTGCGTGATCCGAAAAATTTCTGGAGCGAACAAGCCGAAAAATTTATTACTTGGTTTAAAAGATGGGATGAAGTTGTCACGGGCGACTTTAATCAATTAGACGTGCAATGGTTTCGTAATGCTAAATTAAATGCTTGTTACAACTGTATTGACCGGCACTTAGAAACACGCGGCTCAGAAACCGCTTTAATTTGGGAAGGCGATGATCCAAGTGAATCAAAAAAATTAACTTATGCAGAATTGCATGAGCAAGTTTGCCGTTTTGCCAACATTTTAAAAAAATGCCGTGTTAAAAAAGGCGATCGTGTTTGTATTTATATGCCGATGATTCCAGAAGCCATCATAGCCATGCTTGCTTCTGCACGAATAGGTGCTGTGCATTCGGTAGTATTTGCGGGTTTTTCGCCGGATTCTTTGGCGGCGAGAATTTTAGATGCAAATTGTGAAATTGTTATCACAGCAAATGAAGGAATACGCGGTAATAAAAAAATTCCTTTAAAACAAAATGTGGATAAAGCATTAGAAAAATGTCCGCGTGTACGGCATGTCATTGTCATCAAAGAAACAGAGCAATCAGTCCCATGGGATGAAAAACGTGACCTTTGGTATCATGAATTATTTTCTTCTGCTTCTAGTTCTTGTCCTTGCGAAATGATGGATGCTGATGATCCTTTATTTATTTTATATACCTCAGGTTCAACCGGAAAACCAAAAGGCATTTTGCATACTATCGGCGGTTATCTGGTGTATGCTGCCATGACGCATAAATATATTTTTAATTATCATGATAACGATGTGTATTGGTGCACAGCGGACGTCGGCTGGATTACAGGGCATACTTATGCTGTGTATGGCCCGCTTTGCAATGGTGCCATCAATCTTATTTTTGCAGGTGTTCCAAATTATCCAACGCCCGCTCGCTTTTGGGAAATTGTCGATAAATATCAAGTTAATATTTTGTATACAGCACCTACAGCCATCCGCGCATTGCGTCGTGAAGGCGATGAATGGGTCAAAAAAACCAGCCGGAAAAGTTTAAATTTACTGGGAACAGTGGGTGAGCCGATCAATCCGGAAGTGTGTGAATGGTATTATTCTGTGGTGGGGGGCAAGCATTGCACAATTGTCGATACGTGGTGGCAGACAGAAACCGGCGGTATTTTGTTGAGCCCCTTACCTGGCGTTACGCAATTTAAACCGGGTTCTGTTGCTTGGCCTTTTTTTGGTATCGTACCAGATGTGGTTGATCAAACGGGAAATTCAGTTTCTCCCGGCACTTTAGGTAAATTAGTCATTAAGCAACCCTGGCCTGGCATGATGCAAACGGTTTATGGCGATCGTGAACGATTCGTAGAAACTTATTTTAAAGAATTTCCAGGATGTTATTTAACAGGAGATAACGCTAAACAAGATGAAGACGGTTATTTTTTTATAACCGGCCGTAATGATGATGTCATTAAAATAGCAGGGCATCGGATTGGCACCGGCGAAGTTGAAAGTGCATTCACCGAACATCCCGCTGTTTCTGAAGCAGGTGTTGTTGCGGTTCCTGATGAAGTGAAAGGCGAAAGTATTTATGCGTTTGTAACGTTGAAAGCAAACGTGAAAGCAAGCAATGCATTAAAAAAAGAATTAATTGCAAAAGTTCGCGAAATCATTGGTGCGATTGCAACCCCCAAATATATTCAATGGGCAGATGTTTTACCTAAAACGCGTTCCGGCAAAATTATGCGACGTTTATTGCGTAAAATTGCCAATAATGAAATCGATAATTTAGGCGATGTATCGACTTTGGCTGATCCTGAAGCGGTTGATCATTTAATTAAGAACCGGATGATAGAGAAATCGTGATAAAATGATAGCACTGGTTTTGCAGGAGCACTCTCATGGCAATGAATGTCGCGCAAAAACTCATAGCAGCACATCTCCTTGAAGGAGACATGGTCCCCGGTCAAGAAATCGCATTAAAAATCGATCAAACACTTTGCCAAGATGCAACCGGCACGCTGGTGATGCTTGAACTTGAAGCGATGGGCGTTGATCGTGTCAAAACAGAATTATCTGCACAGTATGTCGATCATAATTTAATTCAAGAAGATTTTAAAAATGCAGATGACCATTTATTTTTGCAAAGTGCTGCTAAACGGTTTGGTGTTTGGTTTAGTCGTCCTGGCAATGGTGTCAGCCATCCAGTCCACATGGAAAATTTTGGTAAACCCGGGAAAACATTATTAGGCTCAGACAGCCATACGTGCGCAGCGGGTTGTCTTGGGATGCTTGCCATGGGAGCTGGGGGACTTGAAGTTGCGATGAGTATGGCGGGACACCCCTTTTATGTGAAAATGCCGAAAATTTTTGGCATCAAGTTGATGGGCAAGATGCCTGCCTGGGTGAGTGCAAAAGACATTATTTTAGAAGTTTTGCGTCGTCATGATGTCAAAGGTGGCGTCGATAAAATCATTGAATATTACGGGCCGGGGGTGAAACATTTAACAGCAATGGATCGTCATGTGATTGCGAACATGGGTGCGGAGTTAGGTGCAACTGCAACGGTTTTTCCATCAGATAAAGAAACGTTAAAATTTTTGCAGTTACAAGGCCGAGGCAGTGATTGGGTCGAGTTAATGGCAGATAAGGGCGCAAAATACGATATTCATGACAAAATAGATTTACCCACATTAGAACCTTTAATTGCATTGCCTTCAAGTCCAGGAAAAGTAGTGCCCGTGCAGGAAGCTGCGGGAGCTGATGTTTATCAAGCGTATATTGGGTCTTCTGCCAATCCTGGTTATCGAGATTTTGCCATTTCAGCCATGATGATGAAAGAAGCGCGTGCCAATCCCAATGTTTCATTTGATGTGAATCCTTCTTCTAGAAATCAATTAGAAGATTTAGCAAAAAGCGGTTTATTGGCAACCTTAATTCACGCAGGCGCGCGTATTCATCAAGCAGGATGTAATGGTTGCATTGGCATGGGGCAAGCGCCTGCGACTGGACGAAATAGTTTACGGACGGTGCCCAGAAATTTCCCGGGTCGTTCAGGGACGAAAGAAGACAGCGTTTATTTATGCAGCCCAGAAACGGCAACCGCGGCTGCAATCACTGGCAAAATTACAGATCCTCGCACGCTCAATATCCCCTATCCTATCGTGAAATTACCGAAAAAAGTGACGACCAATCAATCGATGCTTGAAGCGCCGCTATCTATAACAGATGCCCGACAAGTTTCGTTGATCAAAGGCCCCAATATTGCATCATTACCAATCATCTCTCCACTTGCTAATGATTTTGAATTGCCTGTTTTATTAAAAATGGACAACAACATTTCGACCGATGAAATTATGCCGGCAGGTGCAAGAGTGCTGCCCTATCGCAGTAATATTCCTAAAATTAGTGAATTTTGTTTTGATATCATTGATGAAACCTACTATAAACGCGCAAAAGCCATCAAAGCGCATGCAATTGTTGCAGGTGAAAATTATGGTCAAGGATCCAGCCGCGAACACGCAGCATTGGCACCGCGTTATTTAGGTTTGCAATTAGTGATTGCTAAAAGTTTTGCGCGTATTCATTGGCAAAATTTAGTGAATTTCGGTATTTTACCGCTGACTTTTGCCGATCCAAAAGAATATGAAAAAGTAAATGCGGGCGACATCCTTGTGATGAAAGGAACCAGAGCAGCTATTCAACAAAACAATCAACTCACAGCAGCCATTTCTGGGACTGACCGGATTATTCGTCTGAAACATACCTTATCACCGCGCCAGATTGAAATATTATTGGAAGGCGGTTTGATTAACTGGACGAAAAAGCACATCGAAAAAAATCAAGGAACATAAGATGCAGCAAAGTGATTATCGCTGGGATGATCCATTGTTATTTGAAGAAGAATTGACGTCTGAGGAACGCATGATTCGTGATGCAGCGCGTACTTATGCGACAGAAAAATTGCAGCCGCGTATTCAAAAAGCATTTCATGAAGAAACATTTGATCGTGAAATTATTTCTGAAATGGGCCAACAAGGTTTTTTGGGCGCAACGATCAAGGGTTATGGATGTGCGGGGATTAATTATGTTTCATACGGATTGCTGGCGCGTGAAATTGAACGGATTGATTCTAGTTATCGTTCTGTTTTGAGTGTGCAATCGAGTTTAGTGATGTATGCGATTGATGCTTATGGCAGTGAAGAACAAAAACAAAAATATCTGCCGCGTTTAGCAAGCGGCGAGTTAGTGGGATGTTTTGGGTTAACCGAACCTAATCATGGTTCTGATCCCGGCAGCCTAGAAACACGCGCTAAAAAAAATAATAAAGGCCATATGCTTAAGGGCACTAAAATGTGGATTACTAATTCTCCGATCGCGGATGTATTTATCGTCTGGGCAAAAAATGAAGCAGGGCGTATTCGCGGATTTATTTTAGAAAAAAATATGCCAGGTTTATCAGCACCCATCATGCACGGTAAAATGAGTATGCGTGCATCCATTACCGGCGAAATTGTGATGGATAATGTGTTAGTGCCAGCGGAAAATGAATTGCCGAATGCAGATGGTTTAAAAGGACCCTTAGGTTGTTTGGACAATGCACGTTACGGAATTGCGTGGGGAGTCTTGGGTGCCGCTGAATTTTGTTGGCACGCTTCACGCCGTTATGTATTAGATCGTGCGCAATTTGGCAGACCACTTGCATCTAACCAATTAATTCAAGCAAAACTCGCCGATATGCAAACGCAAATTGCGCTGGCTTTGCAAGCCTCTTTGCGCGTTGGACGTTTAAAAGATGAAAACCGCGCAGCATCAGCCAGTATTTCTTTAATTAAACGTAATTCCACTTTAATTGCATTAGCGATTGCACGTGAAGCACGCGATATGTTGGGTGCAAACGGTATCATGGAAGAATTTAACGTGATCCGTCACATGTTAAATTTAGAAACGGTAAAAACGTATGAAGGTACAGCGGACATTCACGCGCTCATTTTGGGGCATGCGCAAACGGGCATTCAGGCATTTAAATAAATGAATATTTTTTATATCGATTCAATTTTGACAGCTGGATTGACATCCGCATTATAATCAACACCCGATAAATTAAATCCAAACAATCGATAAAATTCATCGCGATATCCCGCGATATCAGTCAATTGTTCAAGATTTTCTGATGTAATAGTAGGCCAGAGCGTTGCAATTTTTTGTTGAATATCAGATTGCATTTCAAGATCATCTAAACGAATGTAACCTTCTTCATCGCGTGCTGATGGAGTGTCATATAAATTTTGAAACAAGCGGTACATTTGTTCAATACATCCTTCGTGCGTATTTTTTTCTTTCATCAATTTAAATAATAGGGAAATATATAAAGGCACCACTGGAATCGCAGCACTTGCTTGTGTCACAACGGCTTTATTGACGGAAATCAGTGCTTGTCCTTTTAGAGGGTGTAATTTTTTTTCAATTTTTTTAGCAGCGGCATATAAATCTTCTTTAGCGCGGCCAATGGTTCCTTCTTTGTAAATGGGAAATGTGAGTTCAGGCCCGATATAAGAATAAGCAACTGTTGTGATATCTCTTGCTAATAAATTTTCTTTTGCCAAAAAATCCACCCACATTTCCCAGTCTTCTCCGCCCATTACGGAAACGGTATTATTAATTTCATCAATTGTTGCAGCATCAAGAGAAATATTTTTGACTTCTCCGCGAAAGACATCAACCGTTTTGCTCGTATGCGGGTTACCAATGGGTTTTAATACCGATGAAAAAATTTGTCCTGAATCAGGATGTACACGGCGAGGCGATGCTAAGCTATAAATCACTAAATCAATTTGTTTTAAATCTTTAATAATTAATGCAGCGGTTTGCTCTTTAATGGCATGTGAAAATGCATCGCCATTAATGCTTTTTGCATAACGCCCATCGCGATGCGCGATAGTTTCAAAAGCAGCGGTATTGTACCAACCGGCAGACGCAGTACGTTTTTCATCCGCTTCTTTTTCAAAAAAAACACCTATTGTGTTTGCATTTGCACCGAATGTTGCAACAATTCTACTGGCTAAGCCGTAGCCGGTGGATGCGCCGATAATTAATACATTTTTTGGGCCGTGAGTCATTTGAGGTTTTGATTTTACATAATTGATTTGTTCTTCGACTCCTTTGAAGCATCCGAGAGGATGTGCAGTCGTGCAAATAAAACCTCGAATTTTAGGCTGTATAATCATGATGCTGCCTCTTTTAACGTGAAGAAAGTCTAACAGAAAAAAATAATAAAAACATGAGATGTTGATTACTTTAGTAAAATGTATTCAAATATAGCGCTTTGCAGGATTGGGGCGGGAATGAAAAATACCATAGAAACAGATATCGCTATTATTGGAGGCGGTATTGCTGGACTTTGGCTGCTAAATCAATTACGGCAGCAAGGATTTTCTACCATTTTATTGGAATCTGCGACATTAGGCGGCGAACAAACCAATAAAGCGCAAGGTATTATTCATGGCGGCATGAAATATGCTTTGCAAGGCACGATGACTTCTGCAACAGATGCCATTAGCAGCATGCCAGCTTTGTGGCAAGCCTGTTTAGCGGGCAAAGGCAGCATTGATTTACACCAAGTGCCTATTTTATCCATGCAGCAATATCTTTGGACAACAGGTGCTATCACTTCAAAATTAGCCGGATTTTTTGCGGGCATTGCATTAAAGGGCAATGTCACTCTTCTGAATGAATCGGAATTTCCTTCTATTTTTCAAACCTCGCAGTTTAAAGGACAAGTCTATGCATTAAACGAAATAGTTGTTGATGTGCATACATTAATTCGTGAATTGGTTAAACCTAATCAAGATGTTATTTTTAAAATTGATCCACTACAGGACCATCAACTGCAATTTGATGAAAATAATCAACTTGTTTCATTTGAAATTCATGCAGCACCCATGCTGCCTTTACAGGTAAAAGCAAAAAAATATATTTTTACAGCGGGCAGCGGGAATCACTTTTTTTTAAAAAAAATAATCAATCAAAATATCAAAATGCAGTTGCGCCCTTTGCATATGGTGATTGCGAAACACCATTTTTCTCATCCTTTGTACGCGCATTGTTTAGGATTGGGTACGGTGCCGCGATTATCCATTACAACCCATCAAGCGTTTGATGGTAAGCAAGTGTGGTACATTGGCGGGCAGCTCGCTGAAGAGGGTGTTAAGCGTGATAGTCAAAGTCAAATTGATGCAGCGCGGCAAGAATTAAGCGAAGTTTTTCCTTGGCTTGATTTTTCTAATGTAGAATTTTCAAGTTTTTTAGTCAATCGTGCAGAAGCCTTGCAACAAAACGGCAAACGTCCCGATTCTTGTTTTATGAAAAATAGGGGCAATTACATTATTGCGTGGCCGACTAAATTGGCGTTAGCACCTTTGTTAGCCAATCAAATTATTGAATCGTTACAAGCAGAAAAGTTGAGTGCTGGCAAAACAGATTTACGCGAATTGCGCGCATGGCCTATGCCCGCATTTGCAAGACCTGTATGGGATTTAGTGTAATGATTGCGAAGATTTTATTAGGCAATACGGGTTTATTCGTCAGCCGCATTGGGCTAGGAACAGTAAAATTTGGGCGTAACCAAGGCGTGCGTTATCCGGCTAGCTTTGCATTGCCTAGTGATCGAGATATCGATGAATTATTATCATACGCGCGCGATTTAGGCATTAATCTCCTCGATACAGCACCTGCTTATGGTTTGAGTGAAGAACGTTTAGGACATGCACTTAAAAAAAATCGTAAAGATTTTATTTTGTGTACTAAAGTGGGCGAAGAGTTTGCCGATGGGCAATCACATTTTGATTTTGGTGAAAAATCAGTCCGTAAAAGTATCGAGAGAAGTTTGCAGCGATTAAAAACCGATGAGCTTGATATCGTGCTTGTGCATTCCAATGGCGAAGACAGCGACATTATCGAAAAATATTGCATATTTGAAGTGTTACAAACATACAAACAAGCAGGGATTATTCGTGCGTACGGCATGTCAACCAAAACCTTAGCGGGGGGAATGCAGGCTGTTGATCAATCGGATATTGTGATGGTGACGTATAATCCAATTTATCCTGATGAGCAACCCGTGATTGCATATGCTAAACAGAAAAATAAAGCGGTGTTGATAAAAAAAGCGTTGGCAAGCGGCCACATTGAAACGCTTTCTAAAGAAAATCCCGTAGAAACTGCAATCAATTTTATTTTTCGTGAACCGGGCGTTCATAGTGTGATTGTTGGCACGCTTAATAAAGAGCATCTTAGAGAAGTGATTGAGTGCGCAAGGTTAACGATCATTTAAAATTTTGTAATAACTTTGCAGGCGTTCTTCACTAATTTTTTTATCACTGGCTGCTTGCTTGATCGCACACCCAGGTTCTGTTTGATGATAACAGTCACGAAATTTACATTGTTTTAGATAAGGTTTGAATTCTTTAAATCCTTGCAAGATTTGGCTTTTATCTAACTGTCCAATCCCAAACTCACGGACGCCGGGTGAATCAATTAAATGTCCGCCTTTAGTCAAATGATATAAGCGTGTGCTGGTTGTTGTGTGTTTACCTAATTGAGTGGAGTGAGAAAGATCGCCGATTTTAATATTTTCACCTGAGGTTAATTTCGCAATGATAGATGATTTACCAACGCCCGATGCGCCAACCAATACGCAGGTTTTATCATCTAAATAATGTTGAAGATTCGTTAACCCATCAGGCGTATACGTGCTTGAATAAAGTACCGGATAACCTATTTTTTCATAAATTTCTAAAGCAGTTTTGATGCTTTCTTTATTTTGAGGATCAAGTAAATCAGCTTTATTTAGCAAAATAATGCATGGAATATTTAAATTTTCAGCGGCAATGAGATAACGATCAATTTTTTCAACAGACAAAGGAGGGAATGGAGCGGTTACAATAATAATGGCATCAATGTTGGCGGCAACCAATTTTTGTTTTTGTGAATTTTCAAGGCGAGAGAGCAGAGATTTTCGCGGCGCATGGCCGATAATAGTGCCTGTACCATCTTGTTCTGGCAGCCAATAAATGCGGTCCCCAGTAATAATAGGGTCTGCATTTTTCCGCACGTGACAGTGAATGCGTTTTCCTTCTTCATCTTCAATATCAGCTTGAGCGCCCATGGTTACGATAAGCAAACCTTCACGCGCTTCATTGGCGAATGGAGGTAGTTTAGGGGTTAAGTTTTTTTTGTTTTTCGTCATGGCCAGTATGATATCATTATTTTCATGAAAATATATTTAGTTGGCGGCGCTGTACGCGATAAATTGCTCGGACGTGTTCACACCGAAAAAGATTGGGTAGTCGTTGGTGCAACGCCAGAAGAAATGTTAAAACAAGGCTATCGGCAAGTCGGTAAGGATTTTCCGGTATTTTTACATCCCAAAACCCATGAGGAATATGCGCTTGCCCGCACTGAACGAAAAGTGGGACGCGGTTATAAAGGTTTTGTTTTTGATACATCGCCCGGTGTTACCCTTGAAGAAGATTTAATTCGCCGTGATCTGACGATTAACGCAATGGCTGAAACCATGGAGGGCAAATTAATTGATCCTTATCATGGCAAGGCAGATTTAGATAAAAAAATATTGCGCCATGTGTCAAATGCATTTGCTGAGGATCCAGTACGAATTTTGCGTACCGCACGTTTTGCTGCCCGCTTTGCTGAATTAGGATTTACAGTGGCAGATGAAACAATGGGCCTCATGAAAAAAATAGTGCAAGCGGGTGAAGTGAATGCACTCGTTCCTGAAAGAGTATGGAAAGAACTTGAGCGTGCATTAAGCGAAAATCATCCGGAAATTTTTTTTATTGTATTGATGGCGTGCGATGCTTTGCCTATTTTGTTCAAAGAGCTTGTAAATAATACTCAAGGCAATGAAGCGCTCGTGCGTGCGAGCCAGCTAACACCGGATTTATCAATTCGTTTTGCGGCGATGCTCTCAGTACTTTCTGTCGAAGACGTAAAAGCGTTGTGTGCACGCTATCGTGTTCCTAGTGAGTACAGTGAGATGGCTGTGTTGGCTGCTCTGCACGTATTACGCGCGGCAGAAGCAGAAACATTCACGGCGGAAGAACTGGCCGATTTGTTTCAAGTTTTAGATGCTTATCGACGGCCTGCCCGCTTTCAAAAATTTTTAACCGTGTGCAAAGCAGCAACCCCCCATGCGCCGTTGGCTATTTTACAAAAATGTTTTACAGAAGCAAAAGAGGTTGACACGAAAATGCTCGCTGCTAATTTAAAGGGTAAGGAAATAGCAGATTTTCTTTATCAAGAACGAATAAAAAAAATTAAGAAAGTCTTAAAAGACAAATAACAAATAAGAACCACTCTCGATTGCTTGACATCAGTTGATCTCTATTTTACTGTGGCCTATCTAAAAAATGTTTTGGAGGAAGTCATCGTGAAATTACGTCAAATGATTGCAAGTCTTCTCGCCGTAGGCTTTGTCATGAGCACTGCAGCGGGGGCGGCTGATATGAGCGCAACGCAAAAAAAACAAATTCAAGATGTTGTGCGTGATTACTTGACCAAAAATCCGGATGTGATCATTCAGGCTTTACAAGTTTATCAACAACAACAAATGGACGAAGCCAAAAAAACTATTCAAAAAACGCAGGCGACTTCTCCGCAGTATGTCGACGCTTTATTTCGTCAAGCAGGAGATCCCGTTGGCGGCAATCCGCAGGGAAAAATCACGGTAGTTGAATTCTTTGACTACCAATGCCCGCACTGTGTCGATATGGCTGGCGTGATTGAAGGGCTCATTAAAAATAATCCTGATGTCAAAATTGTTTTCAAAGAATTTCCTATTCGCGGCCCTGTGTCTGAACTTGCTGCTCGCGCTGCGTTGGCGGCTAAAGAGCAAGGCAAATATGTCGAGCTTCATAAAGCCTTGATGGAATCTAAACAGCCATTAACAGAAGATAATATTTATACGATTGCAGAATCCGTTGGCTTAGATGTTGCTAAATTAAAAACGACCATGAAGTCAGCTGCTGTCGATCAACAAATTAAGGCTACCTACAAATTGGCGCAGCAATTGCAATTATTAGGTACACCAGCCATCTTTGTTGCAAAATCTAACGTGACCAAAACTTCTCCTGCTTCATCCATTATATTTATTCCGGGGGAAGTGACGGCTGATCAAATGAATCAAATTATGCAAAAATTATCGCAATAAATTTTGGAGCCCCCCGCGTTTTTATGCTTGAATGTGCGGGGCCTTTTCTATAGAATGGCGCCTTTATTGCGGGGTGGAGCAGCCTGGTAGCTCGTCGGGCTCATAACCCGAAGGTCGTTGGTTCAAATCCAGCCCCCGCTACCAAAAAATTTAAAAATAATTAAAACCCCTGATGGGGTTTTTTATTTTTTAAAGTTAAAACAATGGGCTTAGGCCCATTTTTTATCTGGCGGTTTTCATGGGTAGTATTGAAACAGAATTACGTCAACGGTTGGCTGCATTGATTGTTGCCATGGGGTATGAATTTGTAGGCTGTGAATTGCAGCGGGCAGGCCGTCATTCGGTATTGCGCGTTTACATCGACAGCAAGGGCGGAATAACGCTGGCAGATTGCACTAAAGTGAGCCATCAAATCAGCGCGTTATTGGATGTCAATGACCCTATTCATGGGCATTATCATCTTGAAGTTTCCTCACCAGGATTGGACCGGCCATTGTTTGAGCCGATCCAGTACCAAAAAGTGATTGGCAGCCGCATCAAGGTAAAAATGCACGGCTCTATCAATAGCCAACGTAATTTTGTAGGAATGTTACATGAGGTCAGTGAGACGGATATTTGTCTCCTGGTGAATACAGAAAAGGTGGTCTTGCCCTTTTCTGGCATAGAAAAAGCAAGGGTCATTGCGGACTCTGTCATCGGTACAGGGCGACAATAAATGAATGTGTTCGGGATAGATGTATCCTGAACCCACACTTCAAGTGAGGCTTATGCTATGAATAAAGAAATTTTACTAGTTGTAGAAGCAGTGTCTAACGAAAAAGGTGTAGGCAATGATGTCATATTTGAAGCCATTGAAGCAGCTTTGGAAATGGCAACCAAAAAACGCGCGGGAGCGGATATTGATGTTAAGGTAACGATCAACCGAAAAACGGGCGATTATCAGACAGTCAGGCGTTGGTTAGTGATTGATGATGCAAAAGAAGGTGAAGAAGGAGATGGCGGCGTAGCTCGTCTCACATTATCAGCGGCCCGCGCAGGTCATCCTAACATTCAACTGGGCGAATATATTGAAGAGTCGATGGAGTCGGTTGAGTTTGGCCGTATTGCTGCCCAAAAAGCAAAGCAAGTGATCGTTCAAAAAGTTTTAGAAGCAGAACGTGCGCAAATGATTAGCGCATTTAAGGAACGTTTGGGCACTCTCGTGAATGGCGTTGTGAAGAAAGTTACTCGAGAATACGTGCTGCTTGATTTAGGTAATAATGCAGAAGCTTTATTACAGCGTTCTGAAATGATCCCGCACGAAGCAGTGCGTGTGAATGATCGTTTACGCGCTTATCTTTATGAAATTCGTTCTGATATTAAAGGCCCGCAAATACTAGTCAGCCGCACACGGCCTGAAATGCTGATGGAATTATTTAAAATCGAAGTTCCTGAGATTGGTGAGGAACTCATTAAAATCAAGGGAGCTGCGCGTGATCCTGGGTCGCGTGCTAAGATTGCGGTCAAAACCAATGATGGGCGCATTGATCCTATCGGTGCTTGTGTTGGCATGCGAGGCGCGCGCGTTCAGGCTGTTTCAAGCGAATTGTGCGGTGAGCGAGTCGATATTGTGTTATGGGATGATAATCCAGCCCAATTAGTGATTAATGCCATGTCGCCGGCAGAAGTTGCATCCATTGTTATGGATGAAGACAGCCACACGATGGACATTGCTGTTAAAGAAGAACAGCTTTCTCAAGCCATTGGCCGAAACGGTCAAAATGTCCGCTTGGCAAGCGAGCTTACCGGCTGGCGTCTCAATGTCATGACTGAAGGCCAAGCGAAAGAAAAATCAGCTGCTGAAGAAAAAGATATGCTGCAGCTATTTAAAGAAAAACTTAGCGTTGATGATGATATTGCATCAGTGCTTGCCGAGGAGGGATTTACCTCCCTTGAAGAAATTGCCTATGTTCCCTTGCAAGAAATGCTTGAAATCGAGGGGTTTGATGAAGATTTGGTGGAAGAGTTGCGTGAACGTGCTAAGGCTGCTTTACTGACCAAAGCTATCGCAGCAGAACAAGAACTAGAAGGGACAGAACCTGCAGAGGACTTATTAGAGATTGAAGGCATGGATCGTCATCTTGCTTATATCCTAGCCAATCATGGTATCATCACGCGCGAAGATCTTGCTGAACAATCGGTCGATGATTTGCTTGATATCGGTGAAATAGATGAAGAAAAGGCGGCGAAGTTGATTATGATAGCGCGTAAACCCTGGTTTGATGAAACAGATCGTGTTGACTGAGGAAATATATGTCGAAAAATTCAGGATCTCTTGTGACTGAAAAGAAAGCTTCTGTTAAGAGTGCTAAAGCACAAAGTGTATCAGTGACTCAGCTGGCGGCCAGCATTGGCATTTCTGTTGATCGATTGCTTGCGCAATTAGGGAACGCGCAAATCAATGTATCGGGTGCGGATGCTATGATTGCTGAAAAAGAAAAACAAAAATTATTAAAATATTTGCAGCAGCACCACGGCGCAAAAACAGATTCGGCACCTGAAAAAATCGTTTTGCGACGCGCTAAAACCAGTGAAATTAAAGTGGCGGGTTCTCAAGGCGCCAAAAAAACCATTAGCGTACAAGTCAGGAAAAAACGCACCTATATCAAACGTCTAGATGAACAGTCAAAGCCGGCAACCGCATCTGCTGCTTCTGGTGTACAGACAGGTAAGGCATCCGATGCTAAAGAAACAGCAGAGCCAGAAATTGTTGAATTAGTGGCTGCTCAACTTGAACCTTCGGCAAGCATCCCGGCTGAGCAGCCAGTGCCTGTTGTTGAAAAAGCGCCAGCAGAAATTGCCAAAAAACCGAAAGAAAAACGCCAGCATGAAATAAAACCTGAAAGAGATGACGGGGATCGTCCGAAAAAGAAAAAGAAAAATCGCGGAATGGACAGGGATGATGGCCGTCAATATCAAGCCTTAATTGGTAAAGGTGCTGCACCCATCGATCTTGTCTTGCGGGCAGATGAAGGCGATGTCGATTTATTGGGTCGCAGACGCCGTAAATTTGGGAAAGCACGCAAAGCGCAGCAAGTTCAAGTGCAGGCTTTTACTCGCCCGACTATGCCTATCATTCATGAAGTCAATATTCCCGAAACCATTACAGTTGCTGATTTGGCACAGAAAATGTCAGTCAAAGCAGCAGAAGTGATTAAATGCATGATGAAAATGGGCGCGATGGTGACGATCAATCAGGTCATTGACCAAGAAACAGCGTCTCTGGTAGTAGAAGAGATGGGGCATAAGCCTAAATTAATCAGCGCTTATGCACTTGAAGAATCTTTAGCTAAAGATTCTGAAGTACAAGGAGAATTGTTACCGCGTGCGCCGGTCGTTACTATTATGGGTCATGTGGACCATGGTAAAACATCGCTGCTCGATTATATCCGCCGTACCAAAGTGACTGCGGGCGAAGCAGGCGGTATTACTCAGCATATTGGCGCTTACCATGTTGAAACACTGAAAGGGGTCATTACTTTTTTAGATACGCCCGGCCACGCTGCATTTACCGCAATGCGTGCACGCGGGGCAAAGTTGACAGACATTGTTATTTTGGTTGTGGCAGCTGATGATGGCGTGATGCCGCAAACGATTGAAGCTATCAATCATGCAAAAGCTGCAGGCGTTTCCATGATTGTTGCGGTCAATAAAATTGATAAACCCGAAGCAGATCTTGATCGCGTAAAAAATGATTTATCAAAACATGGCCTGATTCCAGAAGAATGGGGGGGTGAGACCATGTTTGTCCCCGTTTCAGCGAAAACAGGACAAAATATCGATCAACTATTAGATTCTATTTTAGTGCAAGCAGAAGTCCTGGAATTGAAAGCAATCAGTGATGTCGCTGCGCGCGGGGTTGTGATTGAATCACGCTTAGACAAAGGGCGCGGCGCTGTCGCAAGTGTTCTGGTACAACAAGGCACGCTGCGTAAAGGCGATTTAGTGCTGGCAGGATTTGAATATGGCAGAGTGCGCGCTCTATTTGATGAAACGGGCAGGCAAGTGGAGCAAGCAGGCCCTTCTATCCCTGTTGAAATTGTTGGTTTATCAAGTACGCCGAATGCCGGCGATGAATTTTTAGTGGTTGAAAATGAGCGTCGAGCGCGTGAAGTGGCATTGTTCCGTCAAGGAAAATTCCGCGAAGTAAAATTGGCCAAACAAAATGCGGCTAAACTTGAAAATATTTTACAGCGCATGGGCGATGATAAAAATGAACGTGTATTGAATATCGTTTTAAAAGCAGATGTGCAAGGTTCTGCTGAAGCGTTATCTCAAGCATTAAGCGAGTTATCAACACCTGAAGTCAAAGTGAAGATTGTTGCGAGCGCAGTCGGCGGTATCAACGAATCGGATGTTAACTTAGCGCTTGCGTCAGATGCGATCATGATAGGATTTAATGTGCGCGCAAATAATGAAGCGCGCAAGTTAATTGAAGGAGAACAAGTTGACCTGCATTATCACAGCATTATTTATGATGTGATCAATGAAGTGAAACGGGCAATTAGCGGATTTATCGCGCCTGAAATTCAAGAAAAAATTATTGGTTTGGCAGAAGTTCGTGAAGTGTTTCGTTCTTCAAAAATCGGTGCTATCGCAGGCTGCATGGTGTTAGAAGGTATTGTGCGCCGCAATAGTCCTATAAGGGTCTTGCGTGATAACATTGTTATCTTTGAGGGCGCGCTTGAATCATTGCGGCGTTTTAAAGAAGATGTGTCTGAAGTCCGCAATGGCATGGAGTGTGGTATTGGTGTAAAAAGCTATAATGACATTAAACCTCGTGACCAAATTGAAGTATTTGAAAAGGTCGAAGTAAAAAGAGCGCTTTCATGAGCAGAGGATTCAAGCGAGAACAGCGCGTGAATGATGTAGTGCAGACTGCGCTCGCTGCCATTATTCACAAAGAAGCAGAAGATTTTGGTTTTGGTATTATTACAATTACGAGCGTACAAGTCTCGCATGACCTTTCTTTTGCTAAAATATTTGTGAGCGTCCTTGAAGAGGAAAAGGCATCGACAATCATTGCTGCATTGAATAATGCAGCGAAACCTTTGCGTTATTCACTTGCAAATGCAGTGAAGCTGCGTATCACGCCCGAGTTAAAATTTATTTATGATGATTCTATTGCTCGCGGCAGCCGTATTTCATCATTAATTAATGATGCATTGAAAAAATAACTAGATTAAAAAAATGAATCGTGAACTCAAAAAAATAGACGGTATTTTATTACTCAATAAACCGCTTCACATCACATCAAATGGTGCTTTACAACGCATTAAACGTTTATTTAGGGCAAAAAAAGCGGGCCATACAGGCAGTCTTGATCCTTTAGCAACGGGCATGCTGCCGATTTGTTTTGGGAGTGCAACTAAGTTATCCCAATTTTTGTTGAATTCAGATAAATACTACCAAGTGGAAGCAAAACTGGGATTTAAAACGACGACGGGTGATGCGGAGGGCGATGTGATTGCCACTCTACCAATTACTCAGATAACCCTTCCGCAGATTACCGAAGTTTTAGGACAATTTATCGGTGAAATTGAGCAGATTCCGCCGATGTTTTCGGCCATTAAATATCAAGGCAGGCCTCTTTATGAATTAGCGCGGAAAGGTATTGAGATAGAGCGTAAGCCCCGCACGGTGCGTATTCACACATTAGAATTAGATAGTTATCAAGATGGTATTCTGCGTTTTGGTGTATGTTGCAGTAAAGGTACTTATGTGCGGACGTTGGTCACCGATATAGGTGACCGATTAGGAACGGGTGCTTATGTTTTTGCATTGCATCGATTGTGGGTATTGCCTTATCAAAAACGACCCATGTATACCATGGATCAACTTGAAAACCTTGAGCATCGGGAGGGATTGAACGGACTGATGGCGTGTTTATTGCCATTTGATGCTTCTGCTTTACTGTAAACATAACGTTTTACTTGTTTAAATAACCTC
The DNA here is from genome assembly GCA_964622455.1 of uncultured Coxiellaceae bacterium. GTDB lineage: Bacteria > Pseudomonadota > Gammaproteobacteria > DSM-16500 > DSM-16500 > CAZUQP01. Next base: position 60,967 of record CAZUQP010000032.1, on the reverse strand, counting down.
GTTACAATACGCCACTTGGTTTTGTAGACAGAGAGAAATTTAGGAGTTTTTACATGGCATTAACCACTGCCGCAACAGCACAAATTGTTAAAAAATATCAACGCGCTAGCAGCGATACGGGGTCACCCGAAGTGCAAATCGCGCTCTTAACTTCACGCATTGAGTCTTTAACACAGCATATGAAAACTAATCCGCATGATTACCATACCCGTTACGGCTTAACTAGATTAGTCAGCCAACGTCGTAGGCTAATGACTTATTTAAAACGCGTTAATCCTACGGTTTATCGTGAGTTAATTGAAAAATTAGATGTGCGCGGCTAAAAAGTTTTATATTTATTCATTTTCATTAACTTAAGGTATATTTCGTGGCAGCAGTTAAAAAAACATTTCCCTATGGCGACCACACTGTCACCCTTGAAACAGGTGTGATGGCTCGCCAAGCGACAGCAGCCGTGCTAGTCAGCATGGATGACACAGTTGTGTTGGTAACGGTAGTCGGTCAAGAAAGTGCAAGTGAAGATCGTGACTTTTTTCCTTTGACAGTGAATTATCAAGAACGTACCTACGCCGCTGGCCGTATTCCAGGCGGCTATTTTAAGCGTGAGGCAAAACCCAGCGAGAAAGAAACGCTTACTTCACGTTTAATTGATAGACCTGTACGTCCCCTCTTTCCCAAAGGATTTAATTTTGAAGTGCAAATTATTGCAACGGTTCTATCCTTGAATCCTGAAATTGATCCTGACATTCCTGCCGTGCTAGGCGCATCTGCGGCACTCGCTTTATCCGGCATGCCATTTATGGGCCCTTTAGGTGCTGCGCGTGTGGGTTACCGAGAGAACGCTTATTTATTGAATCCTACTCTGTCACAACTTGAAACATCAGAATTGGACATGGTGGTCGCTGGAACGGAAAAAGCTGTATTGATGGTTGAATCAGAAGCCAAAGAATTGCCAGAATCTGTCATGTTAGGCGCGGTAGTGTTTGCGCATCAACAGATGCAAACAGCGATTACTGCGATTAAAGAATTAGCAAAAGAAGCGGGCAACCCTGCGTGGGCATGGGAAGCGCCAGAAGTTAATACAGCTGTTGAAAAAAGGGTTAACGAGTTAGCAGAGACAAATCTTGCTAAGGCCTATCAACTTCGTGATAAACAAGCACGGCAAGAGGCGATTGCTGAAGTGCGTGAACAAGTTCTTGAAACAATGCTTGCTGAAAGTGCGAGTAAAGAAGATGAATTACCACTGACTGAAGATATTAAGTATGTGTTTAAAAATCTAGAAAGCCGTATTGTTCGCGATCAAATTCTAGCAGGCAAGCCGCGTATTGACGGCCGTGATACTAAAACAGTTCGCCCGATCTCTATTCAAGTGGGTTTATTACCACGGACGCACGGTTCAGCTTTATTTACGCGTGGTGAAACTCAAGCACTGGTTGTTACGACATTAGGAACAGAGCGTGATGCTCAAATGATTGATGCATTAGAAGGCGAGCGCAAAGAAAGTTTTATGCTGCATTATAATTTCCCTCCCTTTTCAGTGGGCGAAGTGGGTTTTGTCGGCAGCCCAAAACGTCGTGAAATCGGCCATGGTAATTTAGCAAAACGCGGAGTAAAAGCCGTGTTACCCAAAGAATTTCCGTATGTATTGCGCGTGGTTTCAGAAATTACAGAATCGAATGGCTCAAGTTCTATGGCAACTGTTTGCGGCAGCAGTTTGGCGTTAATGGATGCGGGTGTCCCTATCCGTGCGCATGTCGCTGGGATTGCGATGGGACTTGTTAAAGAAGGTGACCGCTTTGCTGTATTGACTGATATTTTGGGCGATGAAGATCATTTAGGCGATATGGATTTTAAAGTGGCCGGCACTTTGCAAGGAGTCACAGCACTGCAAATGGATATTAAAATTGATGGTATTACAGAAGAAATCATGCGCAAAGCATTAGAACAGGCGCATGAGGCCCGTATTCATATCCTAGATAACATGAATCGCACGATTCGTGAGCCTCGTACAGAAATGTCTGCATACGCACCGCGTATTTTAAATATTCGCATCCCGACCGATAAAATTCGGGACGTGATCGGTAAGGGCGGTGTGACCATTCGTTCTCTTACAGAAGAAACCGGCACAGTGGTTGATATCAGTGATGATGGTGAAGTCCGAGTGGCTGCAGCGGATCTTGCGGCATGTGAAGAAGCTGTTCGCCGCATTGAACGTTTGACAGCAGATGTGATGGTGGGCGAAATCTATGAAGGGACCGTGGTGAAGTTAGCGGATTTTGGCGCTTTTGTGAGTATTTTACCGGGCAAACAAGGGCTGGTGCATATTTCTCAAATTGCCAAAGAACGCGTGGAAAAAGTCACTGATAAATTGGCTGAAGGCCAAGTGGTCAAAGTAAAAGTAGTAGAAATTGATAAGCAAGGCCGTATTCGATTAAGCATGAAAGAAATAGAGATGAGCTAAATTTCTCTTAGAGCCCGACGTGCCGTGACTTGTTCGCGGCATCTAGGCATTTTTTATCATATATTTTTATGCACCAAACTCAAAAATTCTGAGCGTGTTCGCCGGTCTTTACGAAAAGTCCCTAACATGACAGAAGTAGTCATGATGGAATTTTGTTTTTCTACTCCCCGCATCATCATGCACAAATGTTTTGCTTCAATGATGACGCCAACGCCACAACCTTTGGTAATCTCGAGAATCGTTTCTGCGATTTGTTTAGTTAATTTTTCTTGAACTTGCAAACGCCGTGCAAATACATCGACGATACGCGCTATTTTTGAGAGCCCCAAAATTTTTCCTTTGGGTAAATAAGCTACATGACATTTCCCGATGAAAGGCAATAGATGATGTTCGCACAATGAATAAAGTTCGATATCTTTTACGATAATCATTTCATCATTATCGGTTTCAAATAAAGCACCATTGACAATTTGTTTTAAAGATTGTTGATAACCTTGTGTCAGAAATTGTAACGCGGCAGCAGCGCGTTTCGGTGTATCTTTTAAACCGTCGCGATTTAAGTCTTCGCCTAATAATTCAATGATTTTTTTAAATTGTGTTTCCATTGTGTTAACCCGGCGGCCAAATCATTTGTCTTCCACCTAATAAGTGGGCATGGATATGAAATACGGTTTGCCCTGCCCCTGCATTACAATTCATGACTAAACGATAACCCTGCTCAGCAACACCCAAATCCTTCGCGAGTTTTTTTGCCGTTTGGACGATGTGGCTGATTAGTAGATTATCTTCTATCGTAATGTCATTTAAGGTCGCGATGTGTTTTCGCGGGATAATCAATTTATGATGCGGTGCTTGCGGAGAAATATCATCAAATGCCAGCACAAGGTCGTCTTGATAAACCACCTTTGCCGGTATGGCCCCGTTCGCTATCTTACAAAATAAGCAATCCATTTTATGGCCCTTAATCTTAAGATGCGTTAGTTTACGGGGTTGGCGATGTTTTTTCCAGTCTGGGTTTGACGCCGCGGCTCTTACAGGGTAAAGTTTGCACTCGTTTTTGAGTGAATATCCTATTAATATGCCGTCCATACTGAATATTTCAGGCTATAAATTTCTTGCTCTCTCAGGGCTTACAAAGCTTCGTACTGACTTTTTAGAGCAAGCTGCCAACTTCAAGCTAAAAGGCACTATTTTGTTAAGTAATGAAGGTATCAATCTAAATGCAGCTGGATTACCTGAACATATCAAGGCCTTTTTGTTATGGCTGCAGAAGGACCCGCGGTTTTTTGACATGATTTTTCGTGAAAGCTATTCACTTGCTTCACCTTTTCGTGTCATGAAAGTCAAACTAAAAAAAGAAATTATTACCATGAGGCAAAAAAATATTTCTCCAACAGCCCAAAAAGCGGCAGCACTTTCTCCCGAAATATTAAAACAATGGTTAGATGAGAACCGCGATTTTACTTTGTTAGATACACGCAATGATTATGAAGTTTGCTTTGGAACATTTCGTCATGCTAAACATCTTCATCTCAACCATTTTGGAGAATTTCCAGAAAGCGCCAAAAAAATATCACGTGATAAACCCATCGTTATGTTTTGCACGGGCGGCATTCGCTGTGAAAAAGCAGCGTTAGTGATGATGGAGATGGGCCATTCGAATGTGTATCAATTAGAGGGCGGCATTTTGAATTATTTTTCTAAGGTAGGCGGCGATTATTTTTCTGGGGAATGTTTTGTTTTTGATGGACGCGTTGCGCTGGATGCAAATTTACAGCCTACGGATACAAAACAATGTGTCATATGCCAGGGGCCTGTGACAAAGAATTCACATGTGTGTATGAATAAATAAAAATTAACTTAAGGAAATAATATGGGCTTAGAACAAGTATTGCCGGGCCATTCTGTGCCAAATGACGTGAATGTCGTCATTGAAATTGCAGCGCAGAGTGATCCGGTAAAATATGAAATGGACAAAAAAAGCGGAATGCTGATGGTCGATCGATTTGTATCAACCAGTATGAGTTATCCTTGTAATTATGGTTTTATTCCACATACTTTATCGGAAGATGGTGATCCAGCGGATGTGTTGGTGATAGCGCCCTTCTCTTTGCAGCCTGGCGTTATTGTGCGCGCGAGACCCATTGGTATGTTGCGTATGACGGATGAATCAGGGCCTGATGCAAAAATTTTGGCGGTACCGATTGATAAATTATCTCCTCGATATAAGGATGTAAAAAAGCCAGAAGATCTTGGCGATAGTGTACTCGCGTCTATCGCACATTTTTTTCAGCACTATAAAGATCTAGAGCCGGGTAAGTGGGTTAAAATCGATGGTTGGGCGGATGTCGCTGCTGCAAGGGAAGAAATTCTTGCGAGTATTAAACGTTATAGTACATAAATAAAAAAAATAATAAATCGTCATCTGGAGTGGAAAAATCGTGTTGCGTAATGAAAATGAAGAAAAGCAAGAAGCCTTGGAAGATATATTGATTCGCTTAGTGCAGGAGGATAAGCAACAACAGGCAAAAAAAATTGTTGAAAAAATTGCGTGGCATACCTCTTTGATTGCTCAGAAAGAATATCTCTGTGAAATGCTGGCATTAATTCTCAAATACTTGCCTTTAGAAAAAGAAAATGAAGAGGCAAAAATAAATGATTTGTTGAACAACATAAGAAATTATCAAAAAATGGAAGAAGGCTATTCTTTTATTGAAGCACAAATTATAAAATTTGATGAGGACGTATGGCGTATTATTGAAAAACTATGTCGTCAAAAAATTAATGATACTTCTACTATGTCTGACATTTATCATCAACCTGTACAGCGGCTCCCTCGTGTTCCAAAAAATCAATCAGAATTAAGCGATCGTCTCGGCGCTCAAGGCGCTCAGCATTATCGTTTTACCCGAGCAAAAAAAGATGGCTATAACAAGGATGCGCTTTCAGGAGAATACATTTTTTGTTATCAGACGGAAAATGATCTGGATGGAATGCATGTGCAAAGGATATTAATTAAACGAGATGCTCGACAAGCACATAACATCGCAGAAATTGTAGCAAGCAAAATCATGCAATTGCTTATTGAAGATAAAGCAGCAAATGTTTCTCCTATAAAAATGAAAGACGATGTATATGTTGCTTCTTATTTTTGTGATCCATCCTATAGCGCGATAGAATTATTTAAGGATTTGTATAAATCTGCGGGAGAAGAGCCGCCTCTTCAGCGCCCAAAACTTTTATACACACCCTGCGTGCAGAATGGATTCACCGCTGTTTTTGAAGAAAATATTGCAAACAAAAATGATCCCTCCCAATGTGCGTATGAAGGTTATGAATCCACAACAGCTGCTTCATTGTTTGTCAAAGATTTTGATACGCATACAGCAAATTATATGGTTTTAAAAATAAAAAAAGATGGATTAGATAAAAAAGGATTAATGCGCATCGATTTTGGCGAAGCATTAAAAAATTTGACCGATGATGACAATGATGTGCATATGCATTCCCATTGGCGGCATAAACCTTTTGTTGGGCCAACGAATCACCTTCGCGAATTCCCGCGTCATTTTAGGATTTCTTTTCCATTCGCAAAAGAGCTTGAGCGCATAAGCAACTTTAATCAAGCGGATCTTAAGCTTACTATTAGCAAGGCAGTGGATGAAGCGGCAAATCATTATGATAAAAAATCGCTGACCGAATTTGCGCAATATATTGGCATGAAGGTACCTAAAGAAATAGGCAAACAAACTTTAGTTGATAAAATCAAGGTGTTTTTAACAGAAAAAATGTACGCGCGGCAAACATCAATGTTAAATTTGGCTTTGGAAATCCGTATTAGTTTGCTAGTCAAGCGCGAAGGATCATTAATTCAAAAAAATGAAGAGTTGGATAAATTGATTAAAGAGAATCCTTCTTATTTTCAGAAAGGTGATTTTCACTTGCGCGGTAAAAATCATGCGTGGCAATTGTTTAGAGGGCTCAGAGTTCATCAATCTTTTTATCAAAATGCTTTGAAAGCATACGCGAATAATATTTTAAATGAGCAAAATAGCATTCATGAAGTTTTCAAAGAAGATTTTCAAATAACAGATATTTCCCTGCGTGCAGAAGCTCTCATCGATAAATTAATGAAAGTTAACCCTGGCTCTGAATCAAAAGTGTGTTCCTCTTTAGAAGAGCAGGGGAATCGTTTGTTGGGGGCAAAAGAAAAGTATGAGAAATCTAAGAACAAAAAGATTGCGCTTAAACATTTAATTTGTGAGTGTGATCGATCTTATCGGGAAATTATTTCAGCAGATGATCAGTTGAGGGGCGGTCAAAAAAATAGTCCGTCTTTTGAAAAAAAGCAAGAAATAGGCGATGATTTAGAAATCAATGCGTGGACTACTCACGAGCATCCCCAGTCTCCCTGTTCGCAGCTGCGTGTAATCCGCAATCTGTATAATCAATTGAATCTGGATAACCTCAATTCAGAGACATCGATATCATCCGTGGCTTCTACTACTCCTATCAATGTGTCCCCTCCAACGCCCTCTTATTCAATTTCATCTAAATTCGGCCGAACAAATTAATTATCGGAAAAACGCGAGTGTGGTATCATATAAGTTGCTTTCATTCATTCAATAATAGGTAGAGGATCGAAAAATTATTAAGTTGTTAAAAGGGTTTTTTGAGCGTTTTCGCAAAGAATCGCCCTCCCCTCACAATCAAATCCAACCTGTTATTATCCCGCGTAACCAGCATCCTATTTCACGGGATGACATTAATCAAAATGCGCTAAAGGTATTGTATCGGCTGCATCATGCAGGGTACCAAGCGTATTTGGTCGGGGGGTGTGTGCGGGACTTGTTATTGAAGCGAAGACCTAAAGATTTTGATATTGCAACGAACGCGAGGCCCGAAGATGTCCGCAAACTTTTTAAAAATTGCCGATTGATTGGTAAGCGGTTTCGTCTTGCCCATATCCTATTTGGCAGGGAGATCATTGAGGTAGCCACCTTTCGTACCCATCATGAAAAAGCTCCTGAACTTCAAGGTAAAATGCATCATGGCATGATCGTGCGTGATAATGTGTATGGGACTATTGAAGATGATGCGTGGCGCCGCGATTTTACCATTAATGCGCTCTACTATAACATTGCTAATTTTTCAGTGGTGGATTATGTCGACGGCATGCATGATATTAAAGCCAGATTGTTGCGTATTATCGGTGAACCTGAACAGCGTTTTCATGAAGACCCCGTGCGTTTGTTACGTGCGGCACGTTTTATTGGTAAATTAAATTTAACGGTGAGCCCTGAAACAGAGCACACATTAAACCAGTTAAGTCACTTGCTGCAGAATGTTTCTCCTGCGCGTTTATTTCAGGAAGTATTAAAATTTTTTCAAGAAGGTGCGACAGTTGAAACTTTTCATGTGTTGCAAAAATATCATTTGTTCGAACAACTTTTTTCGCAAACAGCAGCATGCCTTGCCGATAGGCATACTAAAAAATTGATAGAAGAAGCGTTACATAGTACAGATCAACGTATTCAAGAAGAAAAAACAGTTTCGCCTGCATTTTTGCTCGCAGTTTTTTTATGGCATCCTGTCACACAACGCGTTTTAAAAACAGAGTATGGTCATTTACCTCCCTATGTTGCACTTGAAAAAGCACTGCAAAATGTGTTAGAATTACAAACCAAGCAATTAGCAATTCCACGCATGTTGCTTGTTTCTATTAGAGAAATTTGTTTATTGCAACATCATTTTAATCATCGCCATGGATCAAGGCCTTATCGCTCATTAGAGCATCCACGTTTTCGTGCAGGATATGATTTATTGATACTCCGCGCTAAAGCAGGCGAACCAGTGAGTGAACTTGCTGACTGGTGGACCCAATTTCATACTGGGGATACAGTACAGCGTGAACAGTTGTTAAAAAAGGCGAGTCAGTTTCCGCGTATAAAAAAACATAAAAAATTCAAAAAACCACGCCAACCGAGTATTCATAAATAATTCAAGTAACTTTTATTAATGAGGTCATTGTTAATGAAAATATTTAAAAAGTGCTGTTTATTTTTTATGGTCTATGCGTTGACAGAATTATGTTATGCATTTGATACTAATCCAGGTATGTTAAGTTTAACTGTTATTAACCATTCTAAAGAAACATTAAGTTATAGCGGTGTCACAGGAACTCATCTTGGCAATACGTTTTTAATGAGTTCAAATGATATTTTACCTGGCGGTACTGCAGTGATCACGGGTGTTACAACATCTGCTGATGACTTGATGGGCGCTGTTCGTTTAAGAGATACTGAGGGAAATGTTAATTTATTTAGGATTGATGATCATAGGCGATCTCATATAGGGCAACCCATGTTTTTCATGAACAATGATCATTTGGTTTCATTTGTTAAATCGAGAACATTTAATCCTAATGCAAATCCACATGCGCTCGCCATTGTGGCAGCGGAAGTTGAAATTGAAGATCGATTTCAATCTTCATAAATCACTCATACAGTTGATCCCATAGCATAAAAAAATCGGGGCAGGTTTTAGCAACACACTCTGCCCCGTCAATTTCAATTCCAGGAATACGCAAACCAATAATAGCAAATGCCATTGCAATGCGATGATCATTGTGCGAATCAATTTTTCCGCCTGTGGGTTGGCTGGGATATATTTTCAACCAATCAGGACCTTCTTCTACTTGAACATTCAGTTTTGCTAATTCTTCACGCATTACAGTAATGCGATTAGATTCTTGTAATCGAGTATGACCAATATTCGTGATCGTTGTAGGAGATTTTGCGAAAGGTGCTATGGCAGCGAGTGTCATGAATGCATCTGAACAATCACGCATATCAACACTCACGCCTTTTAATTCGAGAGGGGCTTTAATAGTTAAGCCAGTTGAATTTTCTGAAAAAGTGCAGCCCATTTTTTCTAAGATAGCAATAAATTTGACATCGCCTTGCAAAGATTTTTTAGTTGCAATAGGTTGAATAGTTAATTGTCCATGCGTGACAGCAGCTGCGGCAAAAAAATATCCTGCGGTAGTTAAATCAGGCTCAACGATATAATCGCGAGCAACATAACGCTGAGGCGTTGGAATGGAAAATCTTTCTTGATGCATCCTTCGAACTAAAACGCCAAATTCTGCCATCATGGCGCAGGTCATATTGACAAAGGAGCGGCCCACTAAATGGTTTGTTTCAATAATCACAGGATTTTTTGCAAAGGGTGCTACCATCAATAAAGCAGAAATAAATTGGCCGCTGATAGAGCCGTCAATTTCAATATTGCCGCCTTGTAATCCGTCGGCACCCTCAATAGTAAAGGGCATTTGTTTCGCATTCTGAGGGCTAACATTGGCGCCTTGAGTGCAGAGTATTCTCAATAAAGGTTCGATGGGCCGGTCGCGTAATTGCGGGTCGGCATCAAATGTATATTGTCCAGGAGATGAAGCAGAGGCAGCTAATAAAAAGCGTGCGACTGTTCCTGCTTGTGCGCACCAAATGGACGCGTTTTGTTTGGGGAAATGACCGTTGCATCCGCCTACAATGCATGAGCGGGTTGATTCATCAAGCTGGACCATGACGCCCAATTCGCGCAATGCTTCAATAAAAGCAATCGTGTCATCACTGATTAAAAGGTGCGTGATTTCAGAAACCCCTTCAGCGAGTGCTGTTAATAATAAAGCACGATTAGTAATGCTTTTTGATCCGGGAATAGTAATATGCGCTTTTATAGGGTTTGTGATGCTGCGAATCGATCTCTTCATTACACGGTTCGTCCTAAAATGTATATAATGAATTCTTTATAGGATGAGATCAACTGATGAATTGGCAATGGTCTTCTTTTGAAGAATTAAAATTGAACGAACTTTATGACATTTTAGCGTTGCGGCAACAAATTTTTATTTTAGAGCAAAATTGTATATATGCTGATTTAGATTATTTAGATCAGCCCGCACAGCACTTATTAGGCAGAGATAACAATCAGTTAGTTGCGTATTCGCGATTACTTCCACTGGGCATACCGTATAAGGGCGCGATTAGTTTTGGGCGCGTCCTAGTTGCTAAGGAAGCTCGAGGTAGAAATATAGGGAAAAACATGATTCATGAAGTATTTTCTTATTTAAAAAAGCAAAATAACGCCCACCCTATTATTATTTCAGCCCAACTTTACCTTAAGACATTTTATGAATCATTTGGTTTTATAGCAGAAGGCGAATCTTATGATGAAGATGGTATTCCACATATTAAGATGACAAAAAAATGAAAAAAGCAACTCTTGGTTTTTCAGATAGTCATTTGCCGATTCAATTGAATCTTGCAAACATCTATAAAATACAGGGACTTTATGATAAAGCTGCCGAGTTATTGCAAAAAATCATTCAACTGAATCCTGATTATGTGCCTGCTTTAAATAATTTAGGCACGGTTTTATATGCTAGAGGAAAATTTGAAGATGCAGTTAATCTATATCATCGCGCGCTTCAAAAAAAACCAGATTATATCGATGCGTATTATAATCTAGGATTGGCATTGATAAAACAAAACAAATTAGATGAAGCGTGTAGTGCTTATCAAACATTGTTAACTTATTCTTCCTCTCATTTTGCAGCGCGGTTTCATTTGGCGTCTATTTTGATACAACAAGAAAAAATAGATGAGGCGTTGAAGCATTTGTTACTAATTGAAAAAGAACATCCTTTTCATTTTGAAACACAATCTAATCTGGGAACCTGTTATTTAAAAAAAGGTTTGTTGGGAGAGGCTAAATCACACTATCTAAAAGCATTAGAATTGACAGCAGAAGATATGCAAATTTTATTTAATTTGGGGGTGATTAATTCACAACAAGGACATATGGATAATGCAATTCAATATTATCAACGCGCTTTACGGGTTAATCCTGATTTTTTTCCAGCGCATAATAATTTAGGCATTGCTTTTATTATTAAACAGCATGCAGGATTTGCTTTACATCATTTTCAAGAGGCGCTGCGCTTAGAGCCGCATAATGAAGCCATTCAGTATACCGTTAAAATGCTCGCGCAAAGTGAACGTTTATTGGCAGCGCCGCCTGCTTATATCACTTCTCTATTTGATGCGTATGCAGATCATTACGAGCCGCATTTATTAGTTGCACTCGATTATATTTTGCCGAATCAATTAAAAGAAATTGTTTTAGCAGAAATTAATAATCAAGAAATCTCATGGGATATTTTAGATTTGGGTTGCGGCACTGGATTATGCGGCGTTCCTTTTAAAGCTTATGCGAAGTCATTAACCGGCGTTGATTTGTCAGAAAAAATGCTGGATGTTGCGCGAGAAAAAAATATATACGATGCACTTATTCAGCAAAATGTACTGATGTTTTTAACAGATCAAAAAGAAAAGTACGATCTTATTTTGGCAGGCGATGTTTTGGTTTATTTGGGCGATCTTCAGGAGTTATTTCAAAAGAGTTATTATACATTACGTCTTGGCGGTTTATTTGCGTTTAACACTGAAATTTCTGAAGGTATGGATTACAGAATGAATCAATCAGGGCGTTTTTCGCATCAAAATCTCTATCTTGAAGAGCTTTCGGAAAAAAATCATTTTTCTGTAGTTTCTTATAAGCGTCTCATCACGCGTATGCAAAATAATGAGCCTGTGCACGGGCATTTGTATGTGCTGAAGAAAATATAATGAGTCGCTATTTTTATTGTATTAGCAACATATTCGATTTATGCTTTTCTTCGTCTATTGCTTAAAAGGACGCTATGAAAATATCTTTATTGCTAAATATTATTATCATTGGCATCGTTTTATTAGCCGGATGTGCTAGTAACACAGACTATTCTGAAGTGAATCATAATTTATTACAAGAAAACTGGATGCGGCAAGTGAACCTAAACCCAGGCAAATGGGTCAAAAATGCAGACATTTGGTTTTTTACCGGTAATCCAAATCGATCAGAGCGTTATGCAAATAAGGCTCCCCGCGATAAGGCCATGAGCATTGTGGCGGTCAAAGTGCCGCAATTTACGCACATCAAAGTGGAGGGCTGTTTTCAGGTACAAATCATAGGGGAACAGGATCGCAACAGTGTGTTTGTTTTGGGGACGAATGCAGCCGTTCAACAAACCTCGGTCCAAATTGAGGGAAACACAATTTGTATTACGCAGTCTAAGGACGGGAGTGCGAGTATTCCAGAGTTAAATAACGTAATTGTGCGCATTGGGGTGCATAATTTGCGGGGTTTGGCAGTGTCTGGCAGCGCTAAAGTAGAAGGCCGTCATATTTTAAGCGATCGATTAGTCATTGATTCTAGCAATGCAGACAGTGTGCTATTAAATGGCGATATGAATTTGGTAAAGGTCAACAATACCGGTATTGGCACGGTATCGGTGATGGGTGCTTATACGCCTAATCTTCAGATTCAAGATACGGGCAATGGAACGGTGAATGTCAGCGGTCATGTGGGCATACAACACATTAATCATCGGGGCGATGGAACGGTGTCTATCATTGGGGCGGATACCTGTTCTTTAACAGTGTATGCAAGTGGTTCTGGTTTAACAACGGTTGCGGGTTATATGAATTTGAAAAGAGTAGAAGCGGCTGACAAAAGCCAAGTTTATCTTTATTGGGTGGATAGCAGGAATGCCTCTATCAAAGCGTGTGATGAAGCGCGCATCGGTTTAGCGGGCGCTGCAGCTAATCTTACCGTTCACTTAAGCGGTGGAAGCCGTTTTGACGGCCGATATTTGCGCGGCAATAATGTATATGTACACACTGAACAAAATGCGCATGCCAATGTGATGACGGATCACAAAATGTTTGCTGCAGCATACGATCAAAGCAGCATTTATTTCTATGGTCCTCTCAAAAATGTTTCTCGATTCGCGACCAATAGTGCAGTTGTGCTGCCAGTGCAAGATACCACTTCTTTTAGTATGCCGCCCCAAATAGCTATGCGTAGAATGTCTTATAAATGACTCATGTTGCGCAGCTGCTAGCATTGTCGTCATATATTCTAATCCAGGAAGGAATAGGATGCCCGTAATAATGTGGGAATGATTTAATTTGAGGTGTCGATAGCCAGATTCTTAATAAATGACGTGTTTTTTGAAAAATATTTTTGTTAAGAAAAGTTGTGCGGCCGTGCAATACCTTATTGTTGTTGATAAAAATCATGTCTCCTGGCTCAAGCTTAACTTCAAAATTTATTTCCTCTCTCGCAGAAATTTTAGCAAACATATTAAGCGCATCAAGTTGAGATTGTGTCATTCTTGGGATATCCTGAAATTTAATTTGTGCATCGTAGTAATAAATCCCAACATATTGGCATAAGAGTTTGTCATTATATTTTTTAAAAATAGGATTAATATCATAAGGTAATTTTCCATCAGGCTCTTGGCCGCGTCTATCGCCATAAAAGGGTTGATAAAGAATTTTGAGAAGGTCGAGCCTTTCAGCTGCTATACTATCATGTATAGTTTGAGTGCTACCAAGTAAAGTATGACCGCCTATTTCAGCAGTATGAAGGCAATACATGCCAAGTAAACCGCCATGATCTGCATGAAGAGGTAATGCATTATTATGATTGGCACCTCTCCCGTTGGGATCAGTCATTGTATAATTCATTGTTTTTATGTTAAATAAGAGATTTCCTTTTTTATTTTGAATTAATGGGACACCAATTAATTGGCAAAAATATAAATAAAACTGGCTAAGAACATCAATATTTAAATTATCATTTGGTATTGGAAATCCCTTTACAATTAAAAATCCATATTGGTTAATAGCGGCGTCAAATATGCGATGAATAATAGGAGTAAATTTGGAGAACAGTAATGAAGTAATTTCTTTTTTCGATTCATTAGAGGTAATTTTTTCTAAAATTTTTTTTACTAAATTTAATTCAGATTTATTTAAATATATTATCCATTTTTTTTGATCAATTAGGTCGTTACTGTACCAACCTATTGTCTGCGTTTTTTTTCTCATTCTTTCTCTCTCAAATAATTATAAAATTAAAAATTAACGGGCGTGAGTGCTTTTCCTGATTTAAAAAAAGATTGAATATTATCAATTACTAAATTAAGCATGATATTTCTTGTTTCTTTTGTTGCTGTGCCAATGTGTGGTAATAATACAACTTGTTCCATTTTAATTAATTGTTCAGGAACATGAGGTTCATGCAAATAAACATCTAAACCGGCACCTGCAATGATGTTATTTTCTAAAGCAAAAATTAAATCTGCTTCGTTAACCGTCATTCCGCGAGAAATATTAATAAGGTATCCTTTTTTTCCGAGGGCTTGTAATATATTTAAATTAACAATGTCACGTGTTTTGTTTTCTCCTGTACAGCAAATTATTAAAAAATCTGATTCTTTTGCCATTTCAATTAAGTTTGAATAAAAGCGATAGGATGTATCTTTTTTTGTTTTAGAATGATAAATAATTTTCAAACCAAAAGTTTTTGCTCTCTCAGCAATTGCTTTGCCAATTTTTCCTAAACCAACAATGCCAAGAGTTTTTCCAAAAAGAGAGCTAGTGAGGGGTGCTGAAGCTATTTTCCATTTTCCAGATCTTACATAACTATCATTAAAAAGTATTTTTCGGGATAAGCATAATAATAAAGCCATAGCAATATCGGCTGTATCATCAGTCACTACGTCAGGCGTATTAGTGATTGTAATTCCTCTTTTTTTTGCAGTGATGGCATCGGTAGAGTCAATTCCCACACCAAAACAGCTTATGATTTTTAAATGGGGGAGTTTTTCTATTAATAGAGCATCTGTTTTAGTCCATGGTGTTGTCATGATACCTTGAATTTGAGAGCGCGCTTGCTGTAGATTATCAGGGTAAAAAATTTTAAATGCCCCTGGTAATTTGTGGATAACTTGATCAAAAAAATGATCTAACGCTAAAATGCCTATCATATTTTTTCCTTTTATGCAGTAACGAGCATGGATTTTTGATGAGAAAATATTTTAGAAGCCATTGATCCAATGAAGATGTTTAGAACCGCAAACAATACAACAGGTAATGTAGCTGACGTTCCTGCGATCTGAGTAGTTAGTAAAATTCCTAACACACCATCAAATGTACCTACTTCGAAGGACATAGCAATCGAATTTTTTAATTCGCAGCGTAAGAGTTTTGAATAAATAAAACCAGAAATAATAAAAAATGTAATTAAGGCGGAAGATAGGATAGATATCTTAAGACCATTTAAAAAAATTTCGCTATTATGCTGGGCTAATACAGCGGCAATGATCATTGAAACGGATAATATACCAATTGAAGGAATGAAAGGTTTTATTGGAAAAATTGTTTTATGAAAATAATGGCTAATAAAAACTCCTGCAGTAATAGGTATGGTTATACTGGTAGTAATCGTAAACATGATATCTGAAAAATTTATATGCACAATTTTATGTAGCAGAATATAAATGATCATGGGTGTTACAAGCGGCGTCAAAAGGGCTCCTGTGACGGTTGTTATGATAATTAGAGCCGTATTTCCTTTAGAGAGGTAACATAAAATATTTCCAGTGTTTGCAGCGGGACAGCAAGTTAATGTGACTAACCCGATAGTATATAAGATTGAAATATTTGAACAGTAACATATAAAAAAAGTTACGAAAGGAGCAAAAAGATATTTGAATGTTAATACTGGAATAATAATTTTTTTATTTTTCCAAACATCTTGAAAATTATTAATTTTTAGATTTAAACCTACGAAAAAAGCAATTAAGGTTAACATGGAATGTGTTAGAGATTTCGCCCATATAAATAAATTAGGCAAAAATAATCCGAGTATGGAGAAAATTAATAATATCATAACAATATGTTTTTCAATAAATGGAGCTCTATTTTGCACGGAGATTCCTCAGCGTTTTCTGGCTGTTACACAGATAAATTCAGGTAAAGATGCTAGAGTGGTTTCTGCGTCAATGTGTTGGCTAATTTTTTCTATCATTTTATCCATTTCTTTTTCTGTAGATAGTTTTTCTTCGATATATTTTATTGCACATTCGGTTGTAATCATTTCTACCCAAGATTTTTCAAATTTAGATTTTCCCAATCCGTGATATGTAAAAATTTGAAAATCATGAAGCAAGTTTGTGCTAAGAAGGTAGCTATATAATTTTTTTCCGATGTTGAAATCGAGCCCAGAATTTTGACCTAGAGTAATATACAAATTTAAGGCTTTTTCAGTTTCTGGAATGGATGGATAAGTCCAGAATGTATTTAAAATTGGCTCCATGCAAAATATAATTCCATTTTTCGGTAATAAGTTGATAGCATTTTTAATAGTTTCAATGGGTTTTTTTTGATGGTGTAAAAAACATCTCATATAGATAAAATCAGCTTGTATGTTAAGGAGTTGTTTTCCAAACTCAGTTCTTATGTATTCCATATTAGTGATATTTAATTCCGAAGCGCGTTTCTTAGTAATAGAAAGCTGTTCAAAGCCCTTATCTACTGCATAGACGAAACCGGTTTTCCCGACATATTCTGCAAGCCAGCATGACATTGAACCTGTTCCGCAGCCTAAATCAGCAACGCTCATGCCTTTTTGAATGCCGGCAGTTTTAAGAAAGTTTACAGTGGGTTCGTTAAGCATTTTGTTTAATAAAACATCTCTAGGAACTTGACCATAGTGAAGGACATACTTGTTTAGTTCTTCAGGATGATTTTCTTCTCCTCCCGTTAGTAACCAACCTGGCGATACTCTAAGAAGCTCGCCATACATTTTGGCTGTCTTAATATTTAACGGATTTCTTCCGGATTCATGAGCGGAATAGGTAGAGGATTTTATGTTGAACTGGTCATAGAAATCTTTTGCAGTATGATAACCTGCGCTAATTCTTGCCTGTTTTAGTCGGCTTCCTGGATGATTAACTATTTTTATCATATCTCTTCTCTGTTTTATAAATGATACAATTTATATTTAAAATATAATTTTTACAATAATTATATAATTAAAATGAAAAGCAGAATAATTTTCATCCATTCTTTTCGGTTTAATTTATAACCAACCGAAATCTCATGATATTTCTTATAAAATAATTATTATATAAATAATATAATTATATTGATTATATAATTTTATATAATTATAATTCTGCGCGTATTGTTAAGATGCAAATAATTTTTATTTGTTACCCAAGAATGGTATGAAGGATCAATTATGTCGAAGACGGATTTACTGCGCTGCTTATTTAGACAACACAACAACAAGTTACCACGAACTCAAAAGCTTCTATTGGAAATCAAACTTCTTACTCATATTTGTCAAGAATTAATCGAGATTTTTGAATCTCGATATAAGGGATATCAACGACTTGTTAAATTTGATAATAAGCAGGAAGAAAATATGGCTAGTGTAAAACTGATGCAAGAAATGATTAAAGATATTTTATCAACCAATGAATATTCGCTTGCAGGAATAGCAGCTTATACTCATATACCGGAAGAAGTATTATCTGACGTGGTTTCTGGTATGAATGCAGATTTAACCTTTGAGACATCCAAAAAAATTTTTGAACTGCACATTTCAATAAGACGTAACATGTATGATGAGATCATGCGTAAAATCATAGCAGAATTCATTCGTTCCTGACAAAGCCTAAATATTCCTCAAGGAAATTTTTTGCTGACCCTGTTCATCAAAATTATTGGGGTCTAACCAGCGTTCGAATTTTGCTTTGATGGCGGGCCATTCGCTATCAATAATTGAAAACCATGCGGTATCACGATTGCGTCCTTTAAAAACATAATGCTGTCGGAAAATACCTTCAAACGTAAATCCTAAACGAAGGGCGGCATTGCGCGATGATTGATTCAGCGCATTACATTTCCATTCATACCGTCTATAGTGAAGCTCTTCAAATGCATAGCGCATCATTAAATACATGGCGTCCGTTGCAAGCGGTGTTTTTTTTAAAAGCGCTGAAAAATGTAGATGACCTACTTCAATTACGCCATGTTCTGAATTTATCCCATAACCCGAAATACCAATTGGTTTTTGTGTGTTATCTAAAATGGCATAGAGTAAAGTATTTTGTTCTGCGGTTTTGATTTTTAGCCATTCTTTAAATTCATCCAGTGTTTTGAAAGGCCCATAAGGCAAATAAGTCCATGATTCACCCGCATTATCAATGGCCAATGCATTAAACAATGCTTCTGCATGTTTATTGATTTCAAGCGGTTCTAGAGAGCAATATTTTCCTCGCAGCACTTTTTTTTCAGGTTTTTTAGCGGATATCCATTGCTCTACTTTGTATCCAACAATTTGATTAAATTCATTTCGTTCATTCATTTTTGTATATTCTTATATTTTTTCTAACATACGGATACGATCATTGTTTAACATCATACTTAAAGATGCACCAAATTGATTGGCGACATTTTTTAGTAATGATGCTTGCTGACTATAATCTTTGTATTCTGATACTTTAAATTCACTATGCATCACATCCGAAAGATTACCTAACCCATCGACTAATCCTAGTTTTTGTGCCGTTTGCCCAGACCAAAAATCACCCGAAAATAATTCTTTGGGATCACCGTGTAATTTTCCTTGTCGTCCTGCTTGAACGACTTGTTGAAAATTCGCATGGACTTCACTAATGACATGTCGAATTTTTTCAATGTCTTCTTTATTTTGTGGTAAGAAAGGATCAAGCCGATCTTTGTTGGCGCCTGAAGTATACACGCGCCGCTCAACACCAATTTTTTTGATGAGATCAGGAAAACCAAATTCTTTCATGATGACGCCGATTGAACCTGTGATGGAATTGGGATTCACGTAAATTTTATCAGCGGCTACCGCAACATAATAAGCACCCGATGCCATGATATCTTCACCCACCACAATGACTTTTTTGTGGTATTTATTTTTAAAATCAATAATTGCATCATGAATAATGGACGCTTGCACAGGTGTTCCGCCGCCTGAATTAATATCCAAGATAACGCCTTTTGCTTTTTTATCGCTGAAGGCTTCTTTTAATATCGGCAAAATAGTTTCTGCAGAAAAATCTTCTCCAGGTCCAATCGTGCCATCCAAGCGTACTAATGCAACATAATTATCGGATGCTGCAGGAGATAGGCTGGTTTCCGAAAGGATGAAAAAAACAAGGGCTGCTACGACTAAAAAACCTAGAAAAAAGCGGATATTTTTCCATCGACGATCAGCGCGGCGTTCTTTAATCAGGTCGCGTACAAGGTCGGCTGCCATATCATGGGTATTAAGTGAATTGTTTTGCATGGTTCTGATCCTTTATAATGATTGATCAAATTATCATGGATGACATGGATGCGTATCAAGCCAAGTTGCACAATTTACCCTGTTTTCTGTCTTTTTCGCAAGCAGCTGTCAATTTTTCCCGTTTTTTCAAGGGTGGGGGCGGATACATGAAGCCTTTTCAACCCGCACGCAGAGAATATGGCGGACGTGCTTTGGAAGAAAAAAATATGTTTTCTGATCCTTTTCAACAATTTGACCAGTGGATGAAAGATATTTTTGCCATGAAAACACCTGATCCTACGGCGATGGTACTTGCTACAGTTGATGAAAAAGGATATCCCGATACACGGGTGGTGTTGTTAAAAGAATTTAATCAGTTAGGTTTTGTATTTTATACCTGTTATAAAAGTCCAAAAGCCCTACAAGCAGAAGCAATCGGTGTTGTCGCGCTTAATTTTTATTGGCCGGAATTGGCAAGACAAGTCCGGATTCGCGGAAACATTGAACGGATTTCACGTGAAGAATCTGAAAAATATTTTTCATCAAGACCGAGAGACAGCCAAATTGCAACGACCGCTTCTTTGCAGAGTACCATTCTTGCTAATCGAGAAGAATTGGAAGCACGGGTCAATAAAGCCAGGGCAGAATGGGGTGAAAAACCAGTGCCTTGCCCTGCAGAATGGGGTGGTTATCGTGTTGTTCCATTTGAATTTGAATTTTTTCAAGGGCGGGACAATCGGCTAAATGACCGCATTCGTTACTTAAAAAGCGGTCAGGCATGGGAAATGGAGCGATTGTCGCCCTAATGAGAAGCTCTTCTAACAACGCTTCTTGGGCTTTGATCAGGGCTTGCCGAAGGAGTGTTAGTAGCTGTCGTGGATGGTGTATGAGGTACGGGTGGCGTTGGCGGATGCACAGGCGTATAGGTGCCTTTTGCTGTGTTAGATTGAGTTGATTGAATAATGTATGCGGTTCCTCGCGGCGGAGAAGACGGCATGATATAGTGCTCAGGAGACGCGGCACGCGCTGCTTCTTCCTTTGCTTTCTCCTTCTTTTCATGTTCTTTAATCCGGCGTTCATCGCGGTGTTTAATAAGAGCCTCATGAATAGGCGCTGAAAAAGCAGGGAATCCCCCTCCTAAGCAAAGCAATCCATTCACTTTCATTTGCTCGAGAGACGTTCTAAAAGAAGGATATTTTTTTCCATAAGTGCGATTTTCTTTTTTTCTAAATATATCGGCTATTTTTGCAATTCCGCTTGAAACAAGATTAGAAAAACCATCCACGATTTTTCTTGTATACGATAAAACATTGCCCGCAGCAAAAAGAACTTGGGAGAGCAGCCATAATGGCGTACTTAAAACCCAGCCGACACCTGCTAAAAAACGTGCCGTATTGCTTCGATTCTTGTCTTTTATGATTTCCGTACAGGCGCTAATCGGTTTCGTTAAGAAAGCGGCAGCGGTTTTGGTGATTAATTCTCCAGTCACACACACAAGATTTAGGGCAGCATTAACGTAATGCAATGGGTTAATAACATCTTCAAAACCACGAAAACGTCCAGGAAGTCCTTTGGTATAAATGTACTGTATTGCTTTTAACGGATCAGACATGGCAGGACTTAAAAAATCAGAAAAAGCGGATTTACCTATGTTTTTTGTTTCGTACTCAATTGTTTGATTGCAGTGCGAAGCCAGCTTCAAAGAGTCTCTTAAAATGATGGCGGGAACAGGAATTTTAGCCTGGCTTTTTTTGTTCATTGCTCTAGTTGGGGCCATTAAGGGAGGGATGTCATATGAAAATTGCATTTCTTCTTCTGAACGCTCTGGGCTGCGCATTTCATAACGTTCTTTGCGCGGGTTCCATTCAATCGTTCCAGAAGGTTCTATGCCTGTAATATCGATTTCTAATCTACTGGGACGAGTACTTGTCATAGATATCCCCTTAAGTTAACGTGATATTTTTTACCCCTACAATTTCAGTGTAGGTCAGATTTCTTAAAAATGGCTTAAGGACGAGATTTATCATCTAATTGTTTCTATTGATTTTTTTGATATTTCCGAGCAGAAATTTTCTTTATTTATTAAAATAACCAAGTTATTTTTAGAGAGGTATTTCGTTATAATAACCGCACCTTATATGATGAGAGATCTAGGAATGCCTTGGTTAATCAATGCTGCTCAACTTGACAAATTTCGTAAAAATCAAAAATCAGTCATCATTTTAGATGCAAGCTTTCATTTGCCTGATACTAAACGCGATGCGAAACAAGAATTTTTAGATAAACATATTATTGATGCTCATTTTTTAGATTTAAATCAATTTCACGATATACAGACTGATCTGCCTAATATGCTGATTCATGATGAAGCAGAAATCAGTGAAAAATTAAGCGGACTGGGTATTCGAGATGATTATAAAATTATTTTGTATGACAACAGTGAGCTGCATTCTGCTTGCCGGGCGCTTTGGATGCTCCGAGTTTTTGGGCACAATCCAAATCAGTTATATATTTTAGATGGCGGTTTAAAAGCGTGGGAAAAATATAATGGAAAAATAGCATCCGGCGATGAGCCCAGTAGCCGTAAGCAATATACTGCCCAATTTCAACCGCATTTATTGCGTACGTTATTGAAAATGAAGCAGAATTTAAAAGAACCTATGGCGGAGGTGATTGATCTTCGTCACCCTGTACGTTTTGCGGGTGGGCCAGAACCGAGAAGAGGGATACGATCTGGACATATTCCAGGAAGTTTTTCTTTTCCCTACTCAGTTTTTTTTGATAAAGAAGGTTATTTTTCACCGCTTGAAAAAATTCGCAAACAATTATTGGATGTCAGTATCGATGTCACATCACCTATTATTACTTTATGCGGATCTGGGATGACGGCACCTATTTTAAATTTTATACTTGATTTGATGAATCATCCCAATCACGCTCTTTATGATGGTTCTTGGTCTGAATGGGGCGCTGAAAAACTTTATCCGGGAGAAATCAGTATTACTGAAAGACCGGTTGCAACTTGTTTAGAGAAAGAATGAGAAAATTATCAAAAAAAAAGTTACACTGAGATTGAAAATCGTATGGACTTGATTTTGAAGGTATCACATGGATGTGCGCTTAGTAAAACAATGCGTGAAGTATTTTGTTTTTGTATTTACTTTTTTCTTTACAGGTCACGCAGCAGCTTCTTATATTGAAGCGGCAATTGGTAATGCAGTCGTCAATGATGCGACTTCTGTTTACTATAATCCTAGCGGTCTTGCTTTTTTAGCGAACCCGCAGCTCATCGCTTCTTGGGGTGAAACGTTTAATTACTCCAGGTTTTCAGGCACGACCAATCAGGTATTGACCAGTTATCGGCAAACGGGGAGTGCTCTATCTCGGCAAGAATATCCTTTTCCATCGATCTATTTTGCGACCCCTGTAACAGACCGAGTGACCGTCGGCGTTTCGGGGCTCTACACTTTTTTAGGAAAAGAAGATAATGGCACTTCTTCCCTATTACGTTATATAGGCACATCTTCGGCGGCATCACTTTATGATATTTCACCTAGTTTCAGCGTTAAATTACTGGATTCATTGTTTGTAGGTGCTGGCGCTGATTTTAGTTTTGCCTATATTTCGTTAGATCAAATGTCAGGTTTTCCAACAGCAGGCATTCCCGATAGTTTATCTCAGAGTTCTGGATATGGCCGTGGAACCAGCGGCCATATAGGCGCCATGTGGCACCCCATATTAGGCACCATTCTTGGAATAGTTTATCACTCTCCTGCTTCGGTCACGCTTGATGGGCATAGCACCTTCAGTGGACCATCTTCTAATCCTGATACTGCGGTTGTTTATACTAATGCTTTTAATGTGCATATTGTGGCGCCTCCGAGTGTTGTGGTTAGCCTTAACCAATACGTGAATCCTCGTTGGAGTTTTATGGGGACAGTAGAACGTATGCAATGGGGAACCATTAGAAATTTAGTATTGAAAAATGTTGCTTTTAAATCAGGAAATACACCCGTTATTTTACCGCAAGTTGTTCAGCCATTCTTTTTACATAATACGTGGCGATTTAGCCTTGGAACTAATTATGCAATCACGGATAAATGGGCAGTACGAGGTGCTTATTCTTATGATCAAGATCCCGGAAATCCAGCCTGGCAGGTGGTAAGTGGTAATAATATTATTCTTTCAGTCGGCACCACCATCAAAATGAGCAAGCAATGCAAATTCGATTTTAGTTATGGCTATACAATGTATCAAGAGCGAAATATTAATGTGACACAAAGAGCTAATCAAGTGTTTGGAACGACAAGCGGGGGTAGAAATACAGTCCAGGGCAAGATCATCGTTGATTTTGTATAAGGATTTTAAAAATTAAATGGTAAGAATTATTTTTCTGTTATGTTTATTTTTTTGTATTTCAAAAGGAGCATTTTCTGCTATTGCTCCTCCTGTTGTCATTGAACCTAACCAAAGCACCTATGATTTAGCTAATCATATGGAAATGTATATTGATAGAACCCACCAATTAACATTACAAGAGGTGACTGACCCCTCCTTTTCAAAACGTTTTATTATGTACAATTTCGTAGAACAAAGCAGCGCTAAAAATTATGATCAAAGCGTATGGCTAAGATTTCGTGTGGTTAATGATACATCTAACGATGTACAATTGTTCTTAACTAAAAATTTTCCGAACCAATACACCGATTGGATGTTATATAAAGAAACATCCGCCGGCTTGGTAAGCGTTAATTTTTTACCTAAAACAATGCATATTTCTCTGTTTCCCTTAGATATTCCGTCCCATGGTTCATCTGTTTATTATTTATATAACTATTCAGAAGGATGGTTGCAGACGACTTTTCAGTTGGTAAAGCCGAGTTTACATTTACTTCAACAAATTGATTTATTTTTTATTATGGGCATCCAGTATGGTATTGCGCTGGCGTTGTTTTTTCATTCGTTATTTATTTATTTATTTTTACGAGACAAAGGTTATTTGTTATATAGCATTTTTATTGTTTTTGCTGTGCTCGCTTACGTTTTCATGGATGGATTTTTTAATCGGTTCCCCATGATTGTTGTGAGTAATTGGTTGTATTTACATGGATATCGATTTGTGATGACGCTGGTCGGCTTTACCTATGTCTTATTTGCCCAAAACATACTGCAAACGAAGCAATATGTTCCACGTATTAATGTTATATTAAATTTTCACTTGTTTTGCGCCATTCCAGTCGCAATTATTGCTTTACTTTCCTCTTTTAGTAGTAGTTTTATTGCTTCTCTTGAGATAATAATTGTTACTTACTATATTAATTTTTCTTTTGTGCTAACTTCGATAGCCGGTTTTTTTGTCATGTTACAAGGATATAAGCCTGCTCAATATTACATTGCAGGTATGGTGGCTATTATGGCGGCATCCTTATTTCATTTAGCAGCCTATTATCGATACATTACGCCCAATGTTTTTTTATTTCGCTTGCCGCAATTAGGATTGGATATAGATATGATTTTGCAAGCGATCGCACTTGCTGTTCGATTTAATTTAATTCAAGAAGCACAAATTAAAACGCAGAAAGAAGTCATCAAACAAAAAGATCTTAATGTAAAATTACAAGAAAAAGCAGTCCGTGATAAACAGCGATTAATTAAAGCTTATGCACGTTTTTTCCCAAGACGTTTTTTAGAGTTGTTAAAAAAGAAAAGTATTTTGGACATTCATTTAGGTGATCAAACCGAAAAAAATATGGCAGTTTTGTTTGCCGATCTCAGAAATTTTACGCATTTACTGGAAAAAAAGACACCGGCAGAAAGTTTTTCTTTTATTAATGGATATTTAAATCAAATTGCGCCATTGATTAGAAAGTATGATGGCGTTGTTGACAAATATATTGGCGATGCCATTTTGGCGCTTTACGAGGGCCCTGCTGAAGGTGCTGTTTATACCGCAATTAATATTATTAATGTGCTAAACCAAATGAATAAAATACAAGCTGAAAAGATGGATATGGGGATAGGAATTCATTATGGTACTTTGATGGTTGGCACTATCGGTGAGCAAGAGCGTATGGACGGTACGGTGATTAGTGATACGGTTAACGTAGCTTCTCGTTTGGAAAATCTAAATAAAATTTATGGTACACATATTATTATTTCTGAAACAGTGCTTGATACTTTATCAAATAAAGATGAATTTAAAATTCGTTTTATTGATCACATTATTGTGAAAGGTAAGAGCCAGAGTATTCGCCTATATGAGATTTTTGATTGCGATTCAAAAGAACTGATTGATAAAAAATTATCAACACGTGCCGCCTTGTATAATGCAATACAGTTTTTTCAAGAACAAGAATTTGAAAAAGCGTTGAAAATTTTTGAATATTGTCTAGATATATTGCCAGAAGATAAAATGATCTTGCTCTATGCGGAACGTTGTAACATGTTTGCTGGGCAAGGGCATATGGATGCGTGGCAGCCCATTGCTAAATTAAGCGATAAAGTTGAGTTGACCTATGAAAGCCAAATTACCGAATAATTTGCTGGCTATTCCTGTTGCAGGAATTGATTTTATTGAATTCTCAACCCATGATAAAGAAACAGTGACTTGCCAATTAGAAACATTTGGTTTTAGTCCGATTGCACATCATCATAGAGAAGATGTGACGATTTATCAGCAAAATGATATTCGTATTGTGGTTAATCGAGCAGCGCAGAGTTTAGCTGAACAGCATTCGGATATGTATGGTTTTTCTGTCTCGGCCATTGGGCTTTTAGTTCCCGATGCTAAAATGGCTTATCAGCAGGCGCTAGAACACGCAGTATTACCTTATGATGCGAATGATCTTTTCATGTGTGATGTGTATGGAGTTCCTGCTATTTATGCATTAGGCAATAGTTTAATTTATTTTGTCGATTATCAAAAAGAAAAACCTAATTATGCTGTTTGTTTTTCTCATTTGCCATCAAGCAATCCAGAAGGGATCGGTTTGACGGGCATTGATCATATGACCTATGCGGTGCGCGAAGAAACTTTAGAGGATTGGAGAAATTATTATGCACGTCTTTTTAATTTTAACAAAGTTAAAATTAATTTAAAAACCACATCTTTTTATAATTCTTATCAGGAAGATTATTTAAATATTTTAGAAAATGAAGGTGTGGAGCATATTGCTTTTAATTCGGAAAATATGCCGCAGAGTATCAAATTATTATGGGATCGCGGTGTCGAATATTTTGTGGATTTAAGCCATGCGGCAAATGTTAAAGATATTTGTTGTTTGGCAAAGAAAAATGATATGCAGCCAAAGTCGTTACAAATTTTCGCGCCGACGAGAGTAGGTTCGTTATTTTTTGAATTGGTGCAGCATGATCATGTGGAAACTGTTACCAATGAGGTAAGAGCATTGACCGATATGCGGCGGCTTGCGATCCCAGAGAAAAATGTTTAACAGGTAACTTCTTTATTTATACTCCATGTGGTTTAATCCATCCTAGCGAATAAGCAACAAACAAGAGAACAAATAATAATAATGATAATGCAATACGCCAGGTCAGTGCTTTGACGACACGTGTTGAATCGGATTGATTTCGCTCATGGGTAAGATAATATAATGCGCTGCCTAGACTATAAATAATGACGACTAAAAAAAGCAGAATAATTATTTTGATGACCATAGAAATTCCCTCTTAAATACTATTGCAGTACCTATGGCCCTTAGTTTACGCAGAAATTATTTTTATTTCACGTATTCTAAATGTAAGTTGTATAAGCTGGCCATTTTTAGGATAATTGCTCCTTTTCGTGGGTTTATTATTATTCTTATGAAGATATTCATACAATATTGTTGTCCGCAGCATATTCTTTCTCGTTTAGCAGGGCGTCTTGCTGAATGTCGTTCTGTATGGTTTAAGAATTGGGCCATCAAGCGTTTGATCCGAAAATATCAGGTGAATGTCCATGAAGCGTTACTCGAAAATATAGCAGATTATCCGACTTTTAACAGTTTTTTTATTCGTCAATTAAAACCCGCCTTGCGGCCATTGGCAAAAGAAGAAGAGGTGATTACTAGTCCCGTGGATGGATATGTGAGCCAGATTGGGCGAATCAAAGAACAAGCGATATTTCAGGCGAAAAAATTTTATTTTGATACGTCGACCCTTTTGGGCGGTTTTGAAAAACTTGCTTGCTTATTTACAAATGGACATTTTGCAACTTTTTATCTTGCACCGCATAATTATCATCGGGTTCATATGCCGCTTGCCGGTACTTTACGTAAAACAATTTATATCCCTGGAAAATTATTTTCGGTCAATGCAGAGACGACTCAAAAAGTGCCTCAATTATTTACCCGTAATGAACGATTGGTTTGCTTGTTTGATACAGCAGTTGGGCCTATGGCGATGGTGCTTGTGGGTGCTATGTTGGTAGGTCATATCGAAACAGTGTGGCCTATGCCTCCTCGATCGAAAAAAATAGCGGTACAGGATTATTTGGAAACAATTTATCTTGAGAAGGGCGCAGAGCTTGGGTATTTTAAAATGGGATCAACCGTTATTGTATTGTTTGCCAAGGATCAAATTGAGTGGGAAAATCGTTTAACTGAGACATTAACTGAGACATCTACTGTAAAAATGGGAGAAGCGATTGGAAAAATAAGAAAGGGGTAATCTTGCGACTACCCCTCCTACTACTTTTACATCAGGCATCCATGCCCTCTACCAATCCTTGGTAGACTTATCCCTAGCTTAAGTACCGATCCATGTGCCGGTCCCTATTCATCCATGGGCGATTAGATCATAACAAATGAAAAAAAAGTTACAAAGAATAGCACTCTTGTGTAGAAGGTTAAAAGATAATAGAAAATTGAGGCAAAAAAAGCAGTGTTTTATTTTTCAAAAAGATAGGTGTGAAAGATCTTGTGGAGGATACAAAAATAACGTTTTTGCTTACGCTATAAAACGCCAATAACGGACAAGATAACCAGAAAAAAGATTACTTTAAATCTAAAAATTTGATGATTAAGCGTTGTAATGCAGAGCCTAAACAGATGCCAATCATGGCAGTACCAAATACCATTAGCGCTACGTAAATAGGCAGCAACCCCACCGCAAGCATGTGGAAATGTTTGGCCCAATGGCTGATATACGACCACACTGAATTGATAGAAATGGGTACAATATTGCCTTGACTCAAGATGTAGCAAATAAAATATACAGCTGCTGCAAGACAAAGTGCCTCGCCTAAATTGAGTATGTGTTGTTTATGGGTATCGCGTCTATTTAACATGTAATTCTTCGAACTCTTTTATTGTTCTTCAATATAATTATTTTCTAATTAAGGGGGGTTATTATAGGGATTGATCCTTAAGATATACTTAAGAAAACGTTCAATTGAAGGGGTAGCGCAGCTATTTCAGCTGTGATACAAATGACGCACCTTTCTTGTCACAGCGTTGGTGTGTCGCATGTCATCAGCAAGCAAAAATTCGTTAAAAACGTTTCATGTAGAAAATGAAAATAATACCCGCTGTTTTTGGGTAAATGATGATCCGCTTTATTTGCATTATCATGATGTTGAATGGGGGGTTCCTATTTATGATGACCATTTGTTATTTGAATTTTTGATTTTAGAAGGCGCACAAGCGGGATTGAGCTGGTTCACCATTTTAAAAAAACGTGAAAATTACCGAAAAGCCCTCGATCAGTTTGATGCAAAAAAAATTGTAAAATATACACAGCATAAACAAGATCGATTATTGAAAGATGCAGGTATTATTCGGAACAGATTAAAAATTCATGCGGCCATCACAAATGCGCATGCCTTTTTGAAGGTACAAAAAGAGTGGGGAAGTTTTTCCCGCTATATTTGGCATTTTGTAGATGATCGCCCTATTCAGAATTATTGGCAGAATAAAAAAGAAGTTCCCGCAAAAACAGTTATTTCAGATCACATGGCAAAAGATTTGAAAAAACGCGGGTTTAAATTTGTCGGCAGCACGATTTGTTATGCATTTATGCAGGCAACCGGCATGGTGAATGATCATACGGTAGATTGTTTTAGGCATAAAGAAATAAAATAACTTATGCTATTCACCCATTTTACACATCTGTCATTGCGAGCGAAGCGAAGCAACCCAGTCTTTATTGCCCCTTTTTAAGAAATGTATACTACAATTTTAAATTCATATGTTGTGCTTCTTAAAGAGGAACAATAAAGACTGGGTTGCTTCGCTTCGCTCGCAATGACCTTTTTAACATCAGCCACTTGCTTGATGCGTAAGTTATTCAATAGCAGTCGGTATTTCAAGAAAATTATCCCACTGTCTCTTTGAAAGCAAAAGATGTTTTATTTTGCATTTTAGTACTGATGCGGTCTGATAAATTATGCAAAATAAAAGCGTGGCCCATTTCAACCAATCCGTAATCACAAGAATTTAACCAAAAATTTAAATCACCTAATTTTCTGAGTGGATTTTCTTCGTTGAAACCGCTTAAAGTCATCACGATTCCATTTTTTTCAGCAGCGATTTTCGCAGCATTACAAATGTTAGGAGATTTACCAGAACTGCTAATGGCAATTAAAATATCCCCTGCTCGCATGACTGTGCTGATGATACGAGCATAGGCATTTTCATAGCCAAAATCATTGGCCATGCACGTAATTAAAGATGATTCATGTAATGTATAAGCGCGCAAGCGGCAAACATTTAAAAAATCTGTTAATGCGTGACTTGCAACACCCGCACTTCCGCCGTTTCCAATTAAATAAAGCGAATTATTTCGTTCTCTGATATAGGTTAACTGTTCAATAAATTTTTGTAAGCCTTCTTCTATCGGATATTTTTTTTGGGTTGTATCGGTGCATACCGTGTTAGCAATCACTGTTTGCAATTCATTGCTGCGCGAGATGAGTTCAAAATTTTTATTTAGCATGTCAACTCCTTTTTAATATAATTCTTCCTGAATAACTGTAAAATGAATAAAATTAATGTAGCACTTGTCTGATTTTATTCGCTACATGTTCTGCAAATGGCAAGCAAGAAGTAAATCCAGGCGACACGGCATTTAAAATGTGCATCGATTTTTTATCGCCTTCCAAAATAAAATCCATTTCTAATTTTTTTTCTTGAATATTCAATAACTGCGCCCGAATACCTGGAGCTCCAAAGGTAGTGAAGTTTTCTTTTTTAATTCCTTTTGCAAGAAAGCTTGCTAAATTGACCAAGTGGTTTTTCGAATATTTTTTTATTTCTTCTAAAGCTAATTTTTTAAAATCAAACTGAGAAAATAAGCATAATCCGATCTGTCGTTTGATGATTTCAAGACATTCATTCAATTTAAAACGACTAAAAAAATCATATTGTTCACGCCAAAAAGCAGGAATGGCGGTCGGGCCTATCTTGGCGTTTCCATCTGAAGTAATTGTAAAATGGACGCCCAAAAAAGGATTTTTTAAATCAGGCACAGGATAAATGTGCGTGCGAAATGAAAAGGCGGGTTCGTTTGAATATAAATAAATGCCTTTAAACGGCAAGATACGGTAATTTTTAGAAAAACCAAATTGCAATGCAATTTTATCGGCGTAAAGACCGCCAGCATTGACGACATAGCCCGCTGCATATTTTCCTTTAGAAGTTAAAATAATATGATTATTTTTTCTTTTTAAATAGGAAGTATTTAGATGAATGTGTACCCCTTCTCGCTCCGCATCTTTTTGCATATGATCGAGCACTTTTTGGGGATTAACGGAAGATGTGTTGGGGGAAAAAAGTGCGCGTTCAAATGTACGCGCCCGCGGCTCAAGTTCTTCTGCCTCTTTTTCTGTTAAGGCATGCAGGGTCACGCCATTATTTTTGCCGCGTGTTAAGAGTTCATCAAGTGTTTCAAGGTCTTCTGCATTTTTTGCAACGACTAATTTACCGCACTGATTGAGTGGAATGTTTTTTTCTTCGCAATAATCATGCAGCATTTGATTGCCATTTCGGGTGAATTTTGCTTTTAAGCTGTCACGCGTATAATAAAAACCGGCATGCAGTACGCCGCTATTTCGACCGCTTGCATGCAATCCGCATTGATTTTCTTTTTCAAGCACAATAATTTTTGCATCAGAAAAGGTTTTTTTTAAGCAGCGGGCGGTATTAATCCCTATTAAGCCGCCGCCGATGATAAGAAAATCGCACGTGATTAATCCATTATTGTCCATAGGTCGAGAAAGCATCCATTTTTCATACTTCTCGATTCTATGGATGAGCTGTCAGATATGCAAGAGAATTTATGGTATTCTTTTGACAAGCGTTTCGAAATAAACTATTGTACAGACGGTTAGATTATGGATAACAACTGGCTCACTAAAGCTTTGGTTATTGAGGGAATATGGTCAAGGATGCGCGTACAGGGTGGTATTTGGTTTTTACTAAACCGAAACAAGAAGCAGCGGCTGAGTCACATTTACAACGTCAAGGGTTTCAGATTTATTTTCCTTTGTTAAAGCAATACAAACATCGCGGCAATCTTTATCAACAGGTGATTGAACCACTGTTCCCGCGTTATTTATTTATCCATTTAAATTCTGATAGTGATGATTGGAGTAAAGTGCGCTCAACCCGCGGTTGTGTGTCACTGATTCGCTTTGGTTTGCTGCCGGCGCGCGTGCCTGATGCACTCGTGCCTCAATTAAAAAAAACCGAAGATTTGCGTCTATTGCCTGCAAAATCGGCTGCGCCTGATTTTAAACCAGGCGATCGAGTACAAGTGATCGATGGGTTATTGGCAGACTACGAAGGAATTGTAGAAATAAAAAATAGCCAACAACGGGTCACGTTATTGCTGAGGATTGCGGAAGGCCATACGCGTTCAGTCAATTTGTCAGTACATCAAGTCAGAGCAGTGTAACGTACAACGGATGATTGTAAACAAGGACAGTGTAAACCATGGCAATCTTTTCTACTTTTTTCAATCGACTGATGAATGCGGACATTTCGGAAAAAATCAGATCGCATGGACGTATCATTGCCTCAGCTTATGATACATGTGCAGTGATCGCTGCGTGGGTGATCACACATCAATTATTACTCAATTCGATTAATGCCATTTCAATTCGTTATATCGATCATACTTTTTATTGGCAGCTTATTTTTTCTGATTTGGTTTGGATTTTACCGGTACAGTTTTTATTATTTCGTTCTTCCGGATTGTATCGCGGTTTTTGGCGGTTTGCCTCCATTCAAGATTTACAGAAAATTTTATCAGTGTCGGCGATTGGTGGCATGATTGCTTTGATAGTCTTAAACGCCAATCGCACCGATTTTTTACCTAATATATTCGTGACCAATCCACTTCCCATCAATGATTTCTTTGCAGCGGAATTTTTATTATTGCCGCCTTACATTGCAGCGATTCTTTACGGTATTTTTCTTGCCGGGTTATTATCGTTTGGCCGAGTGGTGGTGCGTTTTTTAAAGGATCATAAAAAACTTTACGATGATTGTAAACGAGTGATTATCATTGGTGCCGGCAATGCAGGCGAAGGATTGGTGCGCGATTTATTGCGCGATAGTTATCATCGCTATAAACCAGTTGCTTTTGTAGATGATGATTTACATAAATTAGGGCGAGAAATTCATGGTGTACGAGTGGCGGGGACCATTGCTGATTTACCTAAATTAATTGAGAAATACGCAATCGATTTAGCGTTGATTGCTATTCCTTCTGCCTCATCCGCCAACATGCGTTCAGTTGTTGATACTTGTGAAAAAGCAAATGTGCGTTGTTACACATTACCTGGAATCCGAAATTTAGCGAATGGGCATGTTAGTATTAATGTGCTCCGCAATGTTTCTTTAGAAGATTTATTAGGGCGTTATCCGCGTACCTGGCAATGGGAATTAATGAAATCGCATTTGCAGGATAAAACCATATTGATTACCGGCGGCGGCGGATCCATTGGCTCAGAATTATGTCGCCAAATTGCAATAATTGCCAATAGAGCACGTTTAGTCATTATTGATAATAGCGAATATAATTTATATGCGATTGATCTTGAATTACGCCAAAAATTTGCCAATCAAGAATTTTATCCTATCTTATTAAATATTGTGGATCGTGTCGGCATAAAATCGGTGCTGAAAGAATATCAGCCGCACCTTGTTTTTCATGCGGCTGCGTATAAACATGTTCCTTTACTGCAACATCAAATGCGAACGGCCATGTACAACAATATTATTGGTACCCGTGTGATCGCAACAGAAGCGGCAAAGGCGAACGTAGAAACATTTGTTTTGATTTCATCAGATAAAGCGGTTAATCCAACTAATATTATGGGTGCTACCAAGCGTGCTGCTGAATATTTTTGTCATAATTTAAATGATAGCGCGCCAAAAACGCGTTTTGTTACTGTTCGTTTTGGTAATGTATTAGATTCGGCAGGCAGTGTGGTCCCGCTTTTTCGAAAACAAATTGAATCAGGCGGGCCTGTGACGGTTACACATCCAGAAATCACTCGTTTTTTTATGACGATGCCTGAGGCATCACAACTCATTTTGCAAGCGGCTTTTTTAGGCGAAGGCGGCGAAATTTTTGTATTGGACATGGGTGATCCTATTAAAATTCGTTATTTAGCAGAACAAATGATTAAGTTAGCGGGAAAAATGGTAGATCAAGATATCAACATTATTTATACCGGTTTACGCCCGGGCGAAAAATTGTATGAAGAATGTTTTTATTCAAACGAAATGCTGCAACCCACACATCATACTAAAATTTTACGCGCGCAATCTAAGCGGCGAAATTTTCAAGAGATTCAAGATATTTGTGATCAAATTGCAAACTGTTGCCAATCGGACGCGGATGTACAAGCAGATCTAGAAGAGTTATTAAAAAAATTGGTGCCAGAATATCAGGCGGAAGAAAATACTGTTATTGAGGGCAATGGACTACAGTGATAACGAAGCACACGGCACACTCACGCGGCTGCCATCTTCTAAACACATGGCGGTTAAACAATATCCCCAGACGCATCCAGTATCCAGTGCAAAAACATTTTCAGTATGTGTGATGCCGCCTAACGCTGCCCAATGACCAAAAATAATTTTTATGTCGGCGGTTTTCCGGTTAGGTATATTAAACCAGGGAATTAACGACGTTTTTTCAGGAGATATCGTCTCCTTCGTTGTTAATTCTAAACTGCCATCGGGTTCACAAAAACGCGCACGCGTAAAATAATTCACAATACAGCGTATGCGGTCCCATCCTTTCAACGTTTCCTGCCAGTGGTTAGGTTCATTGCCATACATATGTTGAAAAAATTCATTTCGTTTTGAACTTTGTAAGAGATCCTCTACCTCTTTCGCTAATTTTTTTGCAGTTAAAAGATCCCAGTCGGGCGCAAGGCCTGCGTGCACCATGACATAATCTAATTTTTCATCATGATAAATGAGCGGTTGATGTAATAACCAATCGAGCAACTCATCGCGATCAGGTGCTTTTAAAATAGGGGCGAGTGTATCATCGTGCCAACCTTGATGCGCATGGTGAGAAAGCGCAAGCAAGTGTAAGTCATGATTGCCAAGCACCGTATGTTGTTTTTTTCCGAGATTTTTAATGAAGCGCAATGTTTCTAATGATTCAGGCCCGCGATTCACTAAATCGCCTGTGAACCATAAGGTATCTTTTTTAGGATCAAATTGAATTTCCTGTAATAATTTTTCTAAAGCAGTAAAGCAGCCTTGCACATCGCCAATGGCATAAGTTGTCATAGGGACACCAACGCATTACTTAATTTTACATATTCTGCGAGACTCAATTGTTCGGGACGTAAGTGAGAATCAATATTGGTTTTTTCCCAGTCGGCGTCTGTGACGATTTCTTTTAAAGAATTGCGTAACGTTTTGCGGCGCTTAGAAAAAGCGGATTTTACTAAATTCGCAAAGTGATCGAAATTTTTTGCGCGATGAATAAATTCGCGGTGCGGTATTAAACGTACGATAGACGATTCAATTTTCGGCTGCGGATAAAATGCATCGGCGCTTACATTAAATAGCGAACTGACTAAACAATGATATTGCACCATAATGCTCAATCTGCCATAGGCATGTGTGCCGGTCCTTGCAACTAGGCGTTCCACGACTTCTTTTTGCAGCATAAAATGCATATCAAGAATGTGATCAGCATATTGTAATAAATGAAAAATTAACGGTGTTGAAATATTGTAAGGTAAATTGCCAATCAAGCGGAGCGGTCTTTGATCTTTCAGCAGTGTTGCATAATCAAATTCGAGTGCATCTGCTTGATGAATAATCAAATCGCCTTTATCTTTGCAGCGCATTTTTAAGGACGGAATTAAATCACGATCAATCTCAATCGCATCGAGCTGCCCTGCTTTTTTTAAAATCGGTAAAGTTAGCGCGCCTTGTCCAGGACCAATCTCAACCAAGTGCTGGTCAGGCAAAGGTTTAATGGCATCCACAATTCGCTGGATAATGTGTTTATCCTGCAAAAAGTGCTGGCCAAAACGTTTGCGAGCAGTCGGCATGAGCATTATTTTTTTGTCAAAAATTAATTATATTGTGCTAATGCTTTGCGTGCAGGTTCAAATCCACGGGCTGCTGCCAATTGGAATAATTGTTTGGCTTTCACGCGATCAGGTGCAGTCCCAATGCCGTTGGCATACATGAGTCCTAAGTTATATTGTGCACTCGCTAAACCATGATCGGCTGCTTTTTGGTACCATTCGAGCGAGAGTGTATAATTTTGCGGCACGTTTTTGCCGGCAGCATACAAAAAGCCGAGTTGATTTTCAGCGTAAGGGTTGCCTTGTGCCGCTGCTTTTTGGAACCAATCTAATGCACGACCATAATCTTGTGCAGTGCCTTGTCCTAAGAGATAGCGTACGCCTAAACTATATTGGGCATCCGAATTACCGTGCTTGGCGGCACGTTCAAACCAATCAGCTGCTTGATTATAATCACGCGGCACGCCGTGCCCTGTGCGATACATATAGCCTAGAGAATATTCGGCTTTGGCATATCCTTGTTTAGCAGCGCTTCGATAGTACAACACGGCTTTTTCATCATTACGCGGTACGCCAACCCCTTTCGCATATTGATTGCCCATTTGATAAAGCTGTTCAGGGTCACCTTTTACGTATTGTTGATTGGTGCCTCCGTCCATGGAATTAGTTGATGTATGAGATGCGCAACTTGCTAAAAATAAGCAAAGACTGATAGCCCCTAGTTTTTTTGCAATCATGATAGAGTTTCCTTTTTCCATAAGGTTTGTTGATAGCTTACCATGCAGGAATGGCCTGGTCGTTAAAAATCTTTTTAGCAGCCTTTAACACTTCTTCTGACTGAAAAGCAGCTAAAAACGGCTTCATGCGAGGGTCATTTTGTTCATCTTTGCGGATGACAATAATGTTAGCATAAGGCGAATCAGGCCCTTCATGGAAGAGCGCATCTTTGGTGGGCGATAATCCTGCTGGGATTGCGTAGTTAGTATTGATCACGGCTGCTGCGACATCCGGCAAGCTGCGTGCAATTTCAGCGGCATCTAATTCTTTGAAAACAAGATGTTTTGGATTACTTTCAATATCGGCGGGTGTTGCAAATAATCCGGCTTTTGGGTTTAGTTGAATGAGATTTGCTTTTTGTAATAATAATAAAGCGCGTCCCTCATTACTGGGATCATTTGGAATAGCAATGACGGCATTGGCGGGTAGATCGTTAAGCTGTTTTAATCGAGCGGAATAAATTCCCATGGGATACACAAAAGTTTTACCAAGGGCAATCAAATTGTAATGACGATCTTTGATTTGTTGATCAAGATAAGGTTGATGTTGAAACATATTGGCATCAAGACTGCCATCATTTAAGGCGGCATTTGGTTGAATATAATCGGTAAATTCAACAATTTTAATCGTCAAACCATATTTTTCTTGTGCAACGTTTTTAGCAACTTCCATGAGTTCAGTTTCAGGCCCTGAGATGGTCCCGACTTTTAGAACGTTTTTATCTCCTGCACCGCAAGCAGTCAGTAAGAAAACGCAGATAGCGATGATAATAGGGGTAAATTGCTTGAACATGGGAACACCTTATTTAAGTTAAAATGCAAACGAATTCCGTAAGCGTAAAAGAATGCTTTTCATTAGGCAATACTGCGATCAATTAATGATCTTCTCCAAACAGTTTGTTTTTTACTAAAGTTTTTCTAAACCTTGTACTCGTTACGTTATTTTTTTAAAGCGCGAATTTTCGTTTTTTGCTTCTTTTAGTAATTCATCCCAATTATTCGGAGGATGGCCTTTTGCTAACATCTTTTTAAATACAGCATACGCATCTGATTTATTATTATAAGCTCGCTTAGTATTTTCATCATTTACCCAGACATATACAATTATTTTGCTTTCAAGGTGATATCTAAAAAACAATCTGTATTGCTGAAAAAATTTGGCTCGAAACCAATGCTTATATTCTTCACCGAGGGTAGCTCCTTGACGGTATTCTGATAAGGTCGGATCTTGTGGGATTTTTTCAAAAATCAGCTTGGTAATTGCTGCTAAACGCTTCGTTGAATTTTTTTCTTTATAATGCGCAGAATTTTTTTTACGATTATTTTCGACTTCAGATATTAAATGTTCGTATTGATCGAGAAATAAAGAATGTGCTAGCAAACACCATCCATTGATAATAAGTTCCTTTGGCTTGGTCAATGTTACTCATCCTTATCATCTAATGGAGCATCTAGATCAATCTCAACACCAGAAACTAGACTTTGCGCGCGTTTAATAAGCATGGGATTTATGGAGCGCACATTAGACGGGTTATCTTTAATATTATTAGCAAGGAATGATAGAAACTGACCTAACACAGGGTCATCTTCATTAGCACGCGATATTAAAACTTTGCCATTTTCTTCAATGGAATAAACAATTTTATCGCGTTTATTCAAATGTAACGATTCCCGTATAGGTTCAGGAATGGTAGTTTGATAGCGGTCTGTTAATGTGGATTCTGCATGTAATATCTTACCCATTTTTACTTCCTCGAAGAGTAGAGTAGTCTATATCTATAATGGTAATGCATTTGCATTACTTTTGCAAGCCTAAGCATTCGGTTTAGACGTCAGTAGAATCAATCAAGTATCCTAACCGTCGTCCACAGCACACCCAATAATGTTTTTCATTTGAGTTTTTTCACAATGATATTCCTATGTCACTAACTTTTAATAGGATGAAACCGCTTTGCAATTTTGTCACCACTGTATTGAATCAATTGAACGATGACTACCATGATAACAATAGTGATTAGCATCACGCTCGTATTAAAGCGTTGATAGCCGTAACGAATCGCTAAATCACCCAATCCACCGCCGCCCACAGCCCCCGCCATTGCAGAATAACCAACCAGACTAATCATCGTCAGAGTAAGCCCTTGAATGATGCTTGAAAGCGCTTCTTTGATGAGGACTTTGGTAATGATTTGCCAAACAGTTGCTCCCATGGCGGTTGCAGCTTCAATCAAGCCTTCGTTGACTTTTAGCAATGCATTTTCAACGATACGGGCAAAAAAGGGAATAGCACATAAACTCAAAGGCACAATCGCTGCATTTGTTCCAATGGATGATCCCACCAAAAAACGTGTAAAAGGAATAACAGCAATCATTAAAATAACAAATGGAATTGAGCGGGTAATATTAACGAGTATAGCGAGTATTTCGTGGACCATGGGATATTCAAAAATATGATTTTTACGAGTGACATATAAAAGCGTACCTAAAGGCAAACCAATGAATGCAGTAATCGCACTCGCTGCAACGACCATATAAAGTGTTTCAAATGTTGCATCAAGTAAAAGGAATAACATCGTTTGGGACATGACCTAAAACCTCAACTTGAATACCGAGTTGTTTTAAATGGTTTATACCTTGGAGAAGCTGATTTTTTTCTCCATCCATTGCCAAAATCATAATGCCCATCGCGTGTTCTTTAATATATTCTACGTTCGCTTGGAGAATATTAATTTTTAAATTAAATTGCTTAATTAATTGGGCCATCACAGGTTCTGTTGCAGCGCTTTCAAAAAACCATAAACGTAATACGGGATGCGTATTATTTTTTTCTTCATGAATGAAATGTTTCGTAATTGTCATCGGCAATGTTTGTGATAAAGTGGATGCAACAAAATTTTTAGCAGACACTGTTTTGGGATGCGTGAAAAAAAGGCCGACTTCGTTTTCTTCAATCATTTTTCCTCTCTCTAAAATAGCAACACGATCACAACAGGTTTTAATCACTGACATTTCGTGTGTAATTAATAAAATAGTGATTTTCAACGTATCACGAATATTTTTTAATAATTCCAAAATAGTGAGTGTTGTTTCTGGATCTAATGCGGATGTTGCTTCATCTGATAATAATACAGAAGGTTTTGAAGAAAGTGCGCGCGCAATAGCAACACGTTGCTTTTGTCCGCCGCTTAATTGGAATGGATATTGATTTTTTTTGTCAGTGAGCCCTGTTAATTCTAATAGAGAATCAATCGTTTTTTTAATTTCTTTTTGTTTCATTTTGCATAATTCAAGCGGAAAAGCGATATTGCCATAAACAGTGCGGGTTTCAAGCAAATTGAAATGCTGAAAAATCATTCCTATTTTTCGTCTTGCTTTGCGTAAGAGAGGCAATGGGAGAGCAGTCAATTCTTCATGATCCACAATGACTTTGCCTTGGGTCGGTTTTTCTAATAAATTAATGCAGCGAATGAGGGTGCTTTTGCCGGCGCCGCTTTTGCCGATCACCCCATAGATTTCCCCTGCTTTGATATGCAGATTGATATTTTGCAAAGCGATGATGTTGCCTTCCGAGGTCTTATAGTCCTTGCTAAGGTGTTCTAGGGTGATCATAAATTTAAAGTTCAATCATTTTCAGGTTTTCTTATATAATGCCTGTTTTTCCGATCATGGGGAATAAGATACGTGATTTCGCCTTTATTAACAGATTTATATCAACTGACCATGGCCTATGGGTATTGGAAGTTAGGGATGCATGAGCGTCCTGCCGTATTTCATCAACTCTTTCGTAAACATCCCTTTCAAAGTAATTATGCAGTGGCAGCAGGGCTCGCCAATGCTATTGATTTTTTAGAGAATTGGCATTTTAGTGAAGAGGATGTCCACTATTTGGAGGGGTTACGCGCACCGAACGGTAGCCCTTTATTCGCCGAAAAATTTTTAAAATATTTGCAAGAACTTTCCTTTAGTTGTGATATTGATGCGATCCCAGAGGGCACCCTCATCTTTCCTCATGAACCGTTACTGCGTGTCACAGGGCCTTTATTGCAAGGCCAATTACTAGAATCTACTTTATTAAATATCATTAATTTCCAAACGTTAATTGCGACGAAAGCAACGCGTGTTTGTCAGGCGGCTCTTGGCGAACCCGTGCTTGAATTTGGATTAAGACGCGCTCAAGGGCCCGATGGAGCCTTATCGGCTAGCCGTGCCGCTTTTATTGGGGGATGTGTTGCGACTTCTAACGTATTGGCAGGTAAGTTATATGGCATTCCTGTTTCCGGCACTCACGCGCATAGTTGGGTCACGGCTTTTCCAGATGAAATGAGCGCTTTTGCAGCCTATGCAGAGGTGATGCCGCACAACTGTGTCTTGTTGGTTGATACTTACGATACGGTGCAGGGGATTAAAAATGCGATTGAAATAGGAAAAAAATTAAAAGCAGAAGGTGCTGAATTGCGCGCCATTCGCCTAGATTCAGGCGATTTAGCAAAATTAAGTATTACGGCGCGGCATTTATTAGATGCTGCTGGTTTTCAGCATACTAAAATTATTGCGAGCAATAGTTTAGATGAATATGTGATTCAACAATTAAAAGCACAGGGCGCTAAAATTTCTATTTGGGGCGTGGGCACACACTTGGCAACTGCTTATGATCATCCTGCTTTAGATGGCGTATATAAATTATCGGCCCTGC
The DNA here is from genome assembly GCA_964622455.1 of uncultured Coxiellaceae bacterium. Taxonomy (GTDB): domain Bacteria; phylum Pseudomonadota; class Gammaproteobacteria; order DSM-16500; family DSM-16500; genus CAZUQP01. The sequence continues at coordinate 19,274 of CAZUQP010000032.1, read as the reverse complement.
AAGATGAAAGTGGCGTATGGGAATATAAATTAAAGTTATCAGAAGAAGCCGTTAAAATTTCAAATCCCGGATTACATCAAGTGCGTCGTTTTATGCGTGACCAACATCCAGTTCTTGATGTGATTTTTGATTTTCAATTAGGTATAGAAGATTCATTCAAAGCGATTTCACTTGAAGCGCCGCACTCTTCTTTCACGTTGGGCCAGCATGATCATTCGATTGATTTGTTACAGCCTATTTTTCGACAAGGCAAGTTAGTTTATAAAAAAGAAACGATCCAGGAGATGCGGGCACGCGCGCAGTACCAAGTGAGCCATTTTTTAAAATTACATCGCAATGCGATATATCCGGTGGGTCTTGAAAATAGTTTGCACCAATTAAAGCAAAGGCTTATTAACCAATATGAATAATATTCTTCGTCCGCTTAGACGAGTGCGGAGTTTTGTGCGACGTGATGGGCGCATGACGGATGCGCAAAAACGTGCTTTAGAAATGGTATGGCCACGCGTTGGATTAGATATCAAAGCAGGCCAAATTAATCTAGACTCTATTTTTGGACGAAAAGCGCCATGTGTGCTTGAAATTGGTTTTGGTTCTGGCCATTCATTACTTCAAATGGCAAAATCACATCCGCATGAAAATTTTATTGGGATTGAAACGCATTTACCGGGGATTGGCAGCTTGTTGCAGGGAATTGATGCGATGGAGCTAAAAAATGTGCGGGTTTATTATCACGATGCAGTTGAAGTGTTAACACATGCGATTCCGAACGACAGTTTAGAGGGCGTACAGATTTTTTTCCCTGATCCTTGGCCTAAGCGTAAACATCACAAACGCCGTTTAATTCAACCGGTTTTTATGCAATTGGTGTTAAATAAATTAAAAGAAAATGGCACTTTGCATTTAGCAACGGATTGGCAAGAATATGCAGCGCATATGATGAAAGTGTTGTCTCCTATTTCGCAATTAAAAAATCTTTCGGGCATCAATCAGTATGCGGGCCGATCTGTCAATCGTCCGTTGATCACTAAATTTGAACGACGCGGTATCGAAAGCGGCCGCGCGGTGTGGGAATTGCAATTTATTAAAGAAATTTTCTCGACGAAGTACTAGACATTGTTTTATTGCTTCACTACTCTTTACCAATTAACTGAAAGGGGATGCCGGTTTGATCAATAGAATGAAAAAAAATTTCAGCATAATAGCCATCATGTTAGGTGCAGTGAATACTGCTTATGCATTAGGGGAAGGTTTTTACTTCGGCGGCCAAGTCGGTCAAACAAAGATCCAGAATAGTGTGGAGAATGTACAAACTCAAACAGGGTCTATTTCAGTGACTCCCAAAAATACAGGCGTCGGCGCGCGTATTTTTGTAGGATATCATTTTAATGAGAATGTGGGGCTTGAATTTGGTGCCATGCATTATGGAGACTCCACGTATAAAGTATCTGGCGGATGTTCCAATCCAACCACACGGCAAAATGCCATTGATTTTTTAGGCAAAGGAATGTTTCCTTTCTGGAGTAGTGGCGTCAGTATATTCGGCAAAGGCGGTTTTGCTTATGTTAATAATCAAACAACCGGTACGCTGGCATCAGGCGGTTTAAGTGCATCATGCAATGGCAGTAATGAATCCAAAAGTTCCGTGCGTCCGGAAGCAAGTCTTGGCGTGAGCTATGATGTCACTGATCGCTGGATGGTCGATCTTTCTTACACGCGGATGTTTAGCGGTAGTAATATTCCTACATCCGATTTTATTGCATTCGGTCTTTCTTATCATATGACAGATCAATACTGCGGACAGTTTTTGTGCTAACTCAAGACGCATAATTTTTGCTGACGAGGGGTGTCTTTGGTAAAAAAAGACTAACAACATCATTTAAAAATCGTTGGCCTAATTTTGTTGTGCGAAGTTGATTGGAGTGATTCACCAACAATTTTTTTTCTTTGGCAAGACGAAGCGCGGGTTCTAAGGTGTTTATGGGCAATCCTGTTCGCTCTGTAAATAATTGAGCGGGCACGCCTTTAATTAAGCGCAATGCATTCAACATAAATTCAAAACAAATATCTGCTTTGCTTGATTCAATTATTGTTGTTTTTAATTTTTTTTCTGGCATTAAATAGTCCATCGGATTTTTTAATTGCGAATAACGAAAAATTTGATGAGTATCAAGATCAGTAACTTTGCTATGTGCGCCCGCACCAATGCCTAAATAATCTCCGAATTCCCAATAATTTTTATTATGGATACATTCGTGACCTGATTGTGCGTATGCAGAAATTTCATATTGCATAAGGTTTTTTTTAAAAATTTCCATTTTACCTTGTTCTTGGATTTCAAAAAGAATGTCATCTTCTGGTAAAACGGGTGGTTGATGGTGAAAAAAAGTGTTCTGCTCGATCGTCAATTGATACCATGAAAGATGCGGAGGTGAAAATGAAAGAGCATCACGAAGATCAGCTAAAGCATCTTCTATCGATTGATTCGGCAAACCATGCATGAAATCTAAATTAAAATTATTAAAGCCAGCTTTTATCGCGATATCAATGGCGCGTAGTGCATGTTCCCGATTATGAATACGGCCAAGCGTTTTTAATTTTTCATTTTGCAAACTTTGAATGCCGATGGATAAACGATTAATCCCTGCTTGATAAAATCCATGAAAATTTTTTTCATCCATTGTGCCAGGATTTGCTTCTAGCGTGATTTCGATTTTAGAATCAAAGGGAAGCGCATCTTGCACGCCGACAAGAATTTTTTCGATGGCAGAAGGTGAAAATAAGCTCGGGGTACCGCCGCCAAAAAAAATGCTGACCAAAGGACGTTTTGGCATTTCAGATAATTGGTCATGAAGGTCACGCAATAGGGCAGCAATATAAAGATCTTCCGGGATTTTATGCCGTGCTTCATGTGAATTAAAATCACAGTAAGGGCATTTACGCACACACCAAGGAATATGGATATACAGGCTTAAAGGAATGTTCAAAGGTTGCATGCTGTGCAGTATTCCTACAAATGAGTGGCTTGTCAATATGCTAAAGAGGCTCTGTTGTCTATCCTCACTTTTGCGTTAGAATAGCGTCACGAATTTTAATCAGGGTGCTTTTATGAAAAAACGCGTCAAAGTAGCAATCACGGGTGCAGCAGGACAAATTGGTTATGCATTAATATTTCGAGTTGCCTCTGGCCAGTGTTTTGGTCCTGATACCGAAATTGATTTGCACCTGCTGGAATTAGAACAAGCCTTGCCGGGACTGCGCGGTGTGGCAATGGAATTAGATGATTGCGCATTTCCTTTATTAAAAAATGTTCTTTGCACATCTGATATCAATGAAGGGATGCGCGATGTGAATTGGGCTATTTTAGTGGGCGCGGTCCCCAGAAAAGAAGGCATGGAACGCTCAGATTTATTAAAAATTAACGGCAAAATTTTTACTGCGCAAGGCCGTGCTATCAATGATCATGCCGCATCGGACGTACAAATTTTTGTTGTGGGAAATCCGTGTAATACAAATTGTTTAATTGCGATGAATAATGCGCCGGATATTCCATCGACACGTTTTTTTGCAATGACCACTCTCGATGAGTTACGCGCGCGAAAACAATTGGCGATAAAAGCGGGTGTTGATGTGGCAGCGGTCACTCAAATGATCATTTGGGGCAATCATTCATCTACTCAATATCCCGATTTTTATCATGCGAAAATCAACGGCAAACCAGCAACGGATGTCATTACAGATGTTTCATGGCTCAAAAACGATTTTATTTCTCTTATTCAAAAACGAGGCGCTGCAGTCATTAAAGCACGCGGCGCATCGTCTGCAGCATCCGCTGCAAATGCGGCATTAACAGGCGTGTATCATTTAACGCACGATACTGTAAAAGGCGAAATTTTTTCTGTTGCACGCGCATCGCAAGGTGAATACGGCGTAGATGAAGGATTAATTTTTTCATTTCCTTGCCGCATTGAGAGCGGTAAATTAAAAGTAATAACAGATTTGACACAAAATGAATTTGGCCAAGAAAAATTTAATTTGGCATTAAATGAATTGCGTCAAGAGCGTGATGCAGTGCAGGAGTTAGGGTTAGTGAGCGTTTAGGGTTTAACGGACGCAGAATCTCGCGTTAGACGTTAACTCAGAAACATTTTCGGGAGACATGGGTAGAGCCCCAACAGAAAGTTGAACTTCTTTTTGTATAGAAGCATTACATTGAGAAAATATTTTCCCTAGTTCCGAATCGCTTTTCATGAGCGCTGCAAGTTCTTGATCACAAAATCGAGCTTCAAAATCTTTACTTTTGAGCCTGTTTGTTAAAAATCTTACGAGACTTCTAGCAGCGTTATTTTCTATATTATTAGCGAAATTACGGAATAAGCCAGGAGTCGCGGAGATTTGTTCTCTATTTTTAATATACTCATTTAAAACGGCAATAACAGTTTCAATATTTTGGGAAACAGTATCTTGCTTGGTTTCTTTTGTTTCTTTTACGGCTTTTTTAAGTGAATACAATTCTTGCAGAGCAGGATAAGGTTTTTGGAGATTAAATTTTTCGGTTGCTTCAATAAACCAGTCATATTTAACAATAAAAAAATTTATTTTACAAAAGATACCATCTAATAATTTACCACCGCACTTTATAAGTGCCGGAATAATGATTCCTTTTGGATCATCATCGAAAAAATAAAAATTAATTTCATCATCAGGATTCGATATCCGACTAGCAGCATCTTTTAATTGATGTTGAATTGTAATAATTTTTTCTTGATCTTTTGTGCAAGTAAGAGATTTATTTTGCATGGCGGTGCCAACAGATACTGTATTTTTTACATCTGCTAAGAGTAGCTTCTGAAAGCTCCAATTTTTCTCCAGACATAATTGAGTATAATTTTTAAAACAGGAGCCGTTACCCTGGGCTTGTGCAATGGCATCGTCAAGCGCGATCGATTGTCTAGTTGAACCCACATAGAGCTCTACATAAGCAGAATCTTGCGTAATAAGATTTAAATAAGACATAAATTTCTTTCTAAGTAAAAGAAGATTTTTGATAAAAGATGCGCTGATAGAAGAGCCTTTTTCTGATTGATAGGATGCAATAAGATCATCAAAAAGAATATCGGCACAACCATCATAATCAAGTGATAGTACTGCTATTTTTGGCATAAATGATCCTCGTTTTTTTTATTAATCAGTATGGCGCGCAAATCCTACTAGTACTTGTGGGGAATAGTCAAGCTTAGGCTGATGCTGTACTAAGCTCTTACCAGCAAAAAGACACCGAGCAATATACAAAAAAGCGCCATGATGTGCTGCAGCCCGAAAGGCTCATTCCAGAGAAAATGTGCAAGCAAGGCAACCACGACATAGCTTAAAGAAACACACGGGAAAGCAACTGACAAGGGGATTTCTTTTAAAGAGTAAATGTAAAACATAGCGGATGTAAAGTAACAAGAAAGCCCTAGTAATACATAAGGTTGGAATAAGAATAATCCAGATTCTCCTGCGTTTGTAGATCCCGTTTTAAGAGCAACTTGACCACAGACACCAATTAAAATGGCCACAAACAAAGAAATATAATAAACCGTCATGTTGACTCCGAATCAGTCAAATAATTGCATGCCATAGTATCAAATTTTGGTTTTTGGCACAATTTAAGCATATAGAGCAAGAGCTGCCATCATCATCAAACCGATTAATAACATACCAAACTCAAGTAAATTTTCTGCCTCATGCTGCCGTTCATGATGGTTAATATGGTGCAAAGTTGACATATAAAGAAATGTTCCGGCGGCAAATGCGTTAAAGGATGCAATAAAAAGTTGGCCTTTATTAAGGCGCAGTGAATAATCGAGTGTTGTGCCTAATGCGATACCAAGCGGCGTCATGCTGGAAAATAATAGAATAAGAATAATGATTTTTTTTAAGTTTAATTGACTTCGATTTAAGATCACGGCCAGCGCAAAACTTTCTGAACTTTTGTGCGCAATAATGGCTAGAAAAATAATCGAGGCAGTCGCAAAAGCGGGATTAATGCCAAGAACCATCCCTTCAATGAGTGCATGAATAATTAAAACTAATACGAACATATATGACAATAAGTCATCATTTTTTTTGGCATGGGTAAAGTAATTAGAAAGACGTTCAAGAAAAAGTAATACTAAAAATCCAATGGCGCACAAAAGCTCTGCTAGTGGGTAATGATTATTTTTCAGAGTGGCAGAAAAAATTTGGATGGCGTCCGGCAGCATATGAAAGAGGGCGGCACCTAAAAATATCCCGCTTGCAAAGGCATCTGCTAATTCGAGGGAGCGGTTATGTTTCGGAGTAATACGCAATTTAAGCGGATAAATAACGACAACGAGCGCAGTGAGAAAGATGAGAATACCGGCGAGAGTCTTATAAAAAATTAAGGTCACGTTTCAATTGTTCCATGATCAACTTTAGGTATGGTAATCGGAAAAGAGTTTTATGACTATATCTTTAACAGTATAATGCTGACTCCCTAACAAAAAGTGATGGTTTTATGGAATTAACGTTGGTTCAAAAGATCGCTATCTGGGCGTTGCCGGTATTATTCGCTATTACCGTCCATGAAGTGGCGCATGGGTGGGTCGCATCTAAATTCGGCGACCAAACAGCACGGCTGGCCGGCCGACTTACCTTAAATCCATTCAAACATATTGACCTCATCGGCACGATTATTGTGCCGCTCATGCTGTTGATGGTCAGCAATTTTATTTTTGGCTGGGCAAAGCCTGTCCCTGTTGATGCGCGCAATCTGCGTCATCCACGTTATCACATGGCATTGGTCGCGGCTGCCGGGCCCATCGCTAATTTTTTGATGGCATTATTTTGGGCAGCCATTGCGAAACTCGGTATAAATTTGAACGCTTGGTTTGGCGTGCCACTGATTTATATGGGTCAAGCGGGTATGATGATAAATATAGTCCTTGGCGTATTAAATTGTTTGCCCCTGCCGCCTTTGGACGGCGGGCGTGTACTTTATAATTTATTGCCTGGACGCATGGGTTTTAATTTATATCGTATTGAGCCATACGGCTTCTTGATTTTGGTGCTATTGATGTTGAGCGGAATTTTGTCCTATGTCATAGCGCCGATTGTGTTTGGGTTGTTGAATATGATGACAATGCTGTTTGGATTATAGCCGGCTCTCTCAATTATTTTCATCGAAGGATGATTATGAAAAGAGCATTATGGATATTGCCAAGTTTAGTCATTGCCGTATTTGGGCTTTCCATTATGTTTGGATGGTGGCCAAAAATACCCGTGTTTTTATTAACGCACACCGCAAAAATTATTATTTTCTATACCGGTCTTTGTTTTACTTTATCGGGTGCTGCTTTATTCTGTGCGACTTTTGTATCTCGTTTATCAGCACGTGTTGAAATTATTTTGGGTGTTCTCCTGTGTTTCATTGCCTTATTTATTTTCAGCCAAAATCTTTTTGATATTACACCCGATGCGCACCCATTATTTCTTAAATTATGGGTCCATTATTTTGCTTTGCATCCGGCACATTTAACGCCCCATACTTCAATTGGTTTTATTTTAGCAGGATTGATTTTTATTTTGCTACCATTCGCATATAAAAAATGGATTGCGTTTTGTATTGAATTTTCCATTTTTTTATTATTTTTAGTGGGCACCTTAGGATTAACAGGGTATTTAGTCAAAGTAGAATTTTTATTGGATTGGCAGCATTATGCCGGCATGGCGCTTTACACTGCGATAGGTTTTGCAGTGCTTGGCATATTTCTTTGGATAATATGGCGCAATAACCCGTATTCATTTGAATTGTATCACGGCAAAGAAGAACAAAAAATCATGTTATTCAGCGGCATTATTTTATTATTTATCAGTTTGGTCGTTGGGTTTATAAGTTTTGTGACGCTTGCCAATCAGCAATTAGACATGGTTAAGGATACATTTAAAAAAACTTTATATACCAAGCAAATTCTTTTTCAAAATGAAATCATGCGTACTGTGAATGAATTTGGCGCCTTTAAAAGTAATCTATTATTACAGCGATTATCTTTTAATAAAAACGATGCTGTGTTTTTAGCACAAATGAAAAATATGATTGCAGAAGGATTTTCTGCGGTATCCGTAAAAAATCAACAAGGCGAAATAATAAATTCCACAGGCAATTTTGTTGAAGCCCCAAAATTATCAGTCAAATTAAAATTGCCGGAAGAAGTCATACTTTTTTGGCAAAATGGATGGTATTTGCGTATTACGAATGATTTTAAAACAGTAAACCAGCAAACATTTACACTGATGACGGAGCGGCCGCTGATTAATCTTAACAATGCGTTGAAAGAAGCAGCGTTATTTGGCAAAACTGCAAATATGAGTATTTGCGTACCCAAATCGTCTGAACACGCTGTTTGTTTCCCAACAACTGATTACCCCTATTATTTTTTATTTTCATTAAATGGCATGCAAGAAGTGCCGATTATGCCTGAAACCAATGCAGACAAGATGAACGATGTGTCGCAGTACCGTATTTTGTCGGTCTATTCACCTGTTGATTCATTGGGTTTTGGAATGCTTATGAAAATTGATATGACAGAACTTTATAAACCAATTATGCAAAAATTACATGTCGTTTTTCCAGTTATGTTAATTGTAGTATTGATTGGTCTGCTGCTGCTTCGTTTAGAAGTCATGCCCTTGATACGCCGGATTTTTTTCGTAGAAAAAGAATTAATGCAGAGCAATCAGTTACTGAAAGAGGGTGAACAATTAAAAAATGAATTTGTTTCTGTTGTCAGCCATGAACTAAGGACGCCTTTAACTTCCATTCGCGGGTCTCTCGGATTGATTTTAGGAGGTGCAGTGGGAGAATTTAGTGCGAAAGCAAAAAAATTATTAGGAATTGCCAATAATAATTGCGAACGTTTATTGCATTTAATTAATGATATTTTAGATATTGAAAAAATTGAAGCGGGAAAAATGGATTTTCAATTTGCGCCATACAGAATCGCTGATCTTGTTAAAGAATCGATGATGGCCAATCAAATGTATGCAGAACGGTTTTCAGTAAAAATTAAATTGGCAGAAAGTGTTAATGATGTGATGGTGAATGTTGACCGAGATCGTTTTATCCAAGTCATGACTAATTTAATTTCAAATGCGGTGAAATTTTCTCGAAAAGGAGGGAAAGTCGTGATAAAAATTGGTTTGGTCAAGGTTCAAAAAGTTCGTGTCGCAATTGAAGATCAAGGCCATGGGATTGCTAAAGAATTTCAATCTCGAATTTTTCAAAAATTTTCTCAAGCAGATTCAACAACCACACGTAAAAAAGGAGGAACTGGTTTAGGATTAAGTATTAGCAAGGCGATTATCGATCAATTTTCAGGCTCCATTGGATTTAAAAGTGATCCTGAAATGGGTACCATTTTTTATTTTGAATTACCTATAGTCAATATGAAAGGATAAAACTATGGCTTCTACTCAATTAATTAAGATTTTATGCGCGGAAGATGAAGAAGATATTCGAGCGATTGCGCAAATTGCTTTAGAAGATATCGGGGGATTTAAGGTGAGATTTTGTAAAAATGGCAAGGAAGTGTTATCTGAAATAGAAAAATTTAAACCGGATTTATTATTGTTAGATGTGATGATGCCAGAAATGGATGGTCCATCTACCTTGAAAGCGCTTCGAAAGAAAGTTGATTTCGAAAAAATCCCCGCTATTTTTATGACGGCTAAAATACAACCGAGTGAAATTGCAGAGTATCGCGCAATGGGCGTGTTAGATGTGATTACCAAACCTTTTGATCCCATGAAATTGTCTGAAAGTATTGCGTTCGTTTGGGATCGATACCAGAAAGGTAAAAAAGAATGAAGCCCGATGCACAAGAAAAATTGCAGGCTTTATTTATCGCCTACACTAAAAAATTGCCTGATAAAATAAGTCATTTGGTATTACAAGGACAGGATCTCATCAAAAAATTTGATCGAGAAAAATTGTATGAATTTCATCGTGCGATACATAGTTTGTGCGGTTCTTCAGGAACCTATGGTTATCATCATCTTTGTCGCGCAGCACGTGAACTTGAAGTTTGTCTAAGAGAATTTCTGAATAATGAATCGTTGACTTTTGAACAGCGGAAAGAAATTTCCCGATTATTAGATAAAATAAAAACGATACCACTTGCGCTGAAAGAAGAAAAACCTTCTCTAACAGCAATGGTAGATTTTTCTTTGAAGAATAAATTAATTTATGTGTTAGATGATGGGGTTGAATTTGTCAATGAATTAAAAAGTCATTTTGACTTAATGGGATATGAACTCCAGACATTCAAAGATTTTGCTCAATTTAAAAATGCTCTTTCTAAAATAAAACCGATCGCTTTGATTATAGATTCTAAACATTTAGGAGCACATGAAATAACTCATTTACAACATTATCAACAACATGAGGCAGCTATTCCACTGTTTGTGACATCTAAACAGAGCGATTTACTGACTCGGCTAAAGGCAATACGTGCGGGAAGTACGGCGTTTTTTCCAAAACCAGCGGAAGCATTTTATTTAGCAAAAACAGTTGATCAAACCTGTGCATCTTCATCAAGCGAACCATTGCGGGTATTGGTGGTTGATGATTCACAATCACTCGCGGATTATTATGCGCTCATTCTAGAAGAGGCAGGGATGGAGGCACGTGCACTAATGAACCCCTTACATGTGCTCGATGTTTTAACGGAATTTCGGCCGAATTTATTGCTGCTCGATATTTACATGCCGGAGTGTTCTGGCGTTGAGCTTGCTGCTGTTTTGCGACAAGAACCCTTATATGCAAGTATTCCTATTATTTTTCTTTCAACGGAAGATAATCGTTTTAAGCAATTAGCGGCGCTTCGTTTGGGGGGCGATGACTTTTTGACAAAACCTATTTTGCCGGAGCATTTAGTTTCGGCTGTCCGCTCACGCGCAGAACGTGCTGGCATTTTAAGTTCTTATATGACGCGGGACAGTTTAACCAATTTATTAAATCATACGAATATTTTACAGCATCTTGAAATAGAAGTTGCACGCGCTGCGCGTTTTAAAACGCCGCTTTCTTTTTTAATGATTGATATCGATCATTTTAAATTGGTGAATGATACGCATGGCCATCTGATGGGTGATCGAGTATTACGAAAATTATCAGAATTATTAGTGACGCATTTGCGAAAAACAGATTTTGTCGGCCGTTATGGCGGTGAAGAATTTGCGGTAGTTTTGCCTGATACGGAAAGTGAAGCGGCTATTACTCTTTGTAAAAATATCCGTGAATTATTTTCACAAATTGTTTTCAAAACAGGCGCGCGGGAATTTCATGTGACATTGAGCGCAGGTATTGCTTCTTTTCCAAAAGTGCGTGGGGCTAAAAATTTGATTGAGGCCGCTGATAAAGCACTCTATCAAGCAAAACACGAAGGGCGTAACCGAGAGCGAGAAGTGTTTTTTAAAATTTAAAAAAAACCCCGCAAATCGCGGGGTTTTAGTTTTTGGAGCAACAACAAAGATCGATATTACATCATACCGCCCATGCCGCCCATACCACCCATGCCGCCGCCCATACCGGAAGCGCCCATGCCTGCTTCACCTTCTTCTTTCGGAAGATCAGTGATCATGCATTCAGTGGTGATCATCATGCCGGAAACAGAAGCTGCGTGTTGCAATGCAGTGCGTGTTACTTTGGTCGGGTCTAAGATACCCATTTCAAGCATATCGCCAAATTCACCCGTCGCTGCATTGAAGCCATAATTTCCTTTGCCTTCGTGAACTTTGTTGACGACAACGGAGGCTTCATAGCCAGCGTTCGTTACGATTTGACGTAACGGTGCTTCCAACGCTTTCGTGGTGAGTTGAATACCCATTTGTTGAGCTTCGTTCGCGCCTTTCAGTTTCTTTAATGCATGAAGAACACGGATCAGTGCAACGCCGCCGCCCGGAAGAACACCTTCTTCAACTGCTGCGTGTGTTGCGTGTAATGCATCTTCAACGCGTGCTTTTTTCTCTTTCATTTCAATTTCGGAACCAGCGCCGACTTTAATGACAGCAACGCCGCCTGCGAGTTTTGCCACACGTTCTTGCAATTTTTCACGGTCGTAGTCAGAAGTGGTTTCTTCAATACGTCCACGAATTTGCTTGATACGTGCTTGAATTTCACCCTTTTCACCAGCGCCATCAATGATGGTGGTATTGTCTTTGGTGATGTGAACGCGTTTTGCAGAACCCAAATCTTTTAAAGTGGTGGATTCCAACGTACGGCCCACTTCTTCAGAAATGACTTGTGCATGAGTCAATGTTCCAATGTCTTGCAGCATTTCTTTGCGGCGATCACCAAAACCAGGGGCTTTGACTGCGCACACTTTTACAATACCACGCATGTGGTTCACCACTAAAGTGGCTAATGCTTCGCCTTCCACATCTTCTGCTAGAATTAATAAAGCGCGGCCTGATTTTGCAACAGCTTCTAAGACAGGCAGCAAATCACGAATGGATGAAATTTTCTTATCAACAATCAAGATGTAAGGATTTTCAAGATCCGCTGACATATTTTGTTGGTTGGTGATGAAATAAGGAGATAAATAACCGCGGTCAAACTGCATCCCTTCAACCACGTCTAATTCATTTTCAAGTCCTGAACCTTCTTCAACAGTGATGACACCTTCTTTGCCCACTTTTGCCATTGCATCAGCAATGATTCGGCCGATGGATTCATCAGAGTTAGCAGAAATAGTGCCGACTTGCGCAATTGCTTTGTCATCTTTGCAAGGTACAGATAATTTTTTCAATTCTTCAACAGCAGTTGCAACGGCTTTATCAATGCCGCGTTTCAAATCCATTGGATTGAAACCAGCCACAACGGCTTTTAAGCCTTCAGCCAAGATTTGACGCGCTAATACGGTGGCGGTTGTTGTGCCATCGCCCGCTTCGTCTGAAGTTTGTGACGCCACTTCTTTAACCATTTGTGCGCCCATGTTTTTGAATTTGTCTTTGAATTCGATTTCTTTCGCAACGGACACACCGTCTTTGGTGACGGTAGGTGCGCCAAAAGATTTATCAATTACAACATTGCGACCACGTGGGCCCATGGTAATTTGAACTGCATTTGCAAGTTCGTTGACGCCTGCCATCATTAATTGACGTGCTTCTTCGGCAAATCGAACATCTTTAGCTGCCATGATTTTAATCCTCTTAAAAAATAATAAATATTAATGTGTAATTAGTCTTCCAATACGCCCATGATGTCTTCTTCACGCATGACCAAGTATTCTTCTGCATCGAGTTTGATATTGGTGCCAGAATATTTACCAAACAATACTTTGTCGCCCACTTTAACTTGCAGCGGTAATATTTTGCCTTCGACATATCGGCCATTGCCAACCGCAATAATGGTGCCTTGGATGGGCTTGTCTTTATCAGCAGTGTCTGGAATCACGATTCCGCCTGCAGTTGTTGTTTCAACTTCGCGGGGTTCAACCACTACGCGATCGGATAATGGGCGGATTTTGCTGCTCATTTTCTTGCTCATCTTTTTGGTTCTCCTTAAAAATATAGTTATGTTACTTTTACTATTATGGGGGCGAATTTAGCACTCTCAAGTGCTGAGTGCTAAATATAATGGGAATCAGGAGAGAGTCAAGATGAATTTTGGTATGATGGGTTTCTTTAGATTTTAAGGCTTATGGATGCGCATGCGTAGAATACTATTCATTTTTTTATTTAGTTTTATTTTATCATGCGGTTATGCAAAAGATGCTTTCTCCCCTTTGCCGCCTGATAAAGCATTTGAATTTTCAGCTTATCTTGCAGGAGATCAACAGCTTATTTTGCAGTGGAATATTGCGCCTGGGTATTATTTGTATAAAAGTCAATTCAGCTTTACACCCGCAACGACTAATCATGTGCCAATCAGTAAAATTGAATTACCAAAAGGGCGTACGCAGCAAAATAGTGTGCGGGGCGTATATCAGGCGTATACGGGGATTGTTAAAATTTTAATTCCCTTGAATCATCGATCTTCAGGACTACTCAATTTAAATGTAAATTATCAAGGATGTTCACACGCTGGATTTTGTTATACCCCCATCAAAAAGGCATTAATTGTTAATTTATCAGAGGTAAAGGCACCTCTCAATTTAAACCCCTATGTGCAAGGCATCAGCAGTGATACTTTCAGCGCACCGCCGCCCAAAGATGCCATGACAAAATGGCTCGGCGGGCATAATCTTTTTGTATTGATGCTCGGTTTTTTAGGCCTTGGATTGCTGCTTGCCTTTACGCCTTGTGTATTGCCTATGGTGCCTATTTTATCTGGGATTATCGTAGGCCAACATAAAAAAGCAGGTGTTGGCAAAGCATTTTTATTGTCGGTAGCTTATGTCGCAGGCATGGCGATCACTTATGCAATACTCGGTATCATGATTGCTTTAGTCGGCAGCAATTTACAGGCGCAATTACAAAAACCCTGGATCATTGTACTTTTTAGCGGGCTTTTTGTGTGGCTTGCTTTGTCTTTATTTGGTTTTTATGAATTGCAATTGCCTATCAAGTGGCAGCAACGTTTGCTGAGAATCAGTAACCAACAAAAAGGCGGTACGTATCTGGGGGTCTTTTTAATGGGCAGTTTATCCAGCCTATTGGTTTCGCCCTGTGTGAGTGCGCCATTGGTTGGGATTCTCGCCTATATTGGGCAAACAGGAGATGTTCTGCTGGGTGCAATGGCTTTGTTAGCGCTAGGAATAGGCATGGGGCTGCCTCTTTTATTGATTGGTATATCTGCAGACAAATGGCTGCCTAAAGCGGGCGCTTGGATGATCACCGTTGAAAGATTATTTGGTATTGTCATGCTTGGGTTAGCGATCTGGATGTTGTCCCGCATGATTCCAGGACCCATTACCTTATTTTTGTGGGCGTTACTATGCCTATTTGCAGCCATTTTTTTGGGTGTTTTCTCACCTGCCCCGCGTCGTTTACAATGGATCATTCAGATATTCAGTATTTTAATTCTTTTTTATGGAATTATTTTATGGATAGGCGCAATCAAAGGAAACACCGATCCTCTTCATCCTTGGGAACAATTTAAAAACTTCATTGTCAATGAAAAACCAAAACAAAAATTATCTTTTGTATTGATTAAAAGCATGAAAGAATTAGATGATCACTTACTCGCTGCAAAAAAGTTACATCAGCCCGTCATCTTAGATTTTTATGCAGATTGGTGTACAGCTTGTGTTTTAATGGATGGGCACGTTTTTACTGATCAGAGGGTGAAGAAAGCATTGCAACCTTTTATGCTATTGCGTGCAGATGTAACGAACAACAATTCATTTGACCAAGCATTATTAAAACGTTTTCAAGTGATTGGCCCGCCGACGATATTATTTTTTAATAAAAAAGGCGAGGAATCAATATCAAAACGTATCGTGGGCGAAGTCAATGCAAATGAATTTCTTGCTCACATAAAAGAACAACAGGAAACTTAATCGTGGAAACTAATTCAATTTATCAAACACCGCATTTAACCACAGCAATGGTGGGCCCTCTACATTTGCTGGAACAGCAATTAATTTGCCAGCAAAAAAAAATTGAAAGATGGTTTTCCGCACAATGGAAACTAAGTCCAGCACCCGTTTATGGTTCTGTTGATTTACGTAATGCCGGGTTTAAATTGGCACCAGTTGACATGAATTTATTTCCTGCAGGATTTAATAATTTGAACACGGCTTTTTTACCGCTTTCGATAGAAGCTGCAAAAATTGCGATTCGCGCGGCGATCCCTCAGGCTGAAAAAATTTTATTGGTGCCAGAAAATCACACCCGTAACCTTTTTTATTGGAAAAATGTAAAAAGTCTGCTGCATATTTTAAGTGAAGCAGGATTTTCGGTAAAAATAGGCTCTTTATTGCCAGATTATGAAAAACCAACGGAATTAACGATTGCTGAAGGCGATACGGTTACGATACAAACACTGACGCGTGAAAATTCTATCATTAAAGTGGGTGATTTTATTCCAGATGGAATATTACTCAATAATGATTTGTCTAGCGGCATCCCGCCGATTTTACAAAACTTAACACAGCCGATTGTGCCGCCCGCAGAACTTGGTTGGAGTGAACGTTTAAAGTCAGAACATTTTCAGTATTATGCAGATATCAGCCACGAATTTTCTCAATTAATTGATATTGATCCTTGGTTTATTGCACCTTTGTTTCGTCATTGCGGTGAAATTGATTTTATGCGGCGTGAGGGCGAAGATTGTTTAGTGAAAAATGTCACGCAATTATTTGCAGAACTTGAAAAAAAATATGCGGAATATCAGATTCCTTGCAAACCGTTTATTATTGTGAAAGCGGATGCCGGCACGTACGGCATGGCAGTCATGACGGTGCGTAGTGTCGATGAAATGCGTTCGCTCAATCGTAAACAACGCACTAGCATGTCCAAAACCAAAAGCGGGCAACCAGTGCATCAAGTGATTGTGCAAGAAGGTGTTTATACATTTGAAACGTGGGGCAATGATAATGCCGTTGCAGAGCCTGTCGTTTACTTATGGGGTGAGCGTGTGGCGGGTGGTTTTTATCGGGTGCATAAAGAAAGAGGGGTTGATGAAAATTTAAATGCACCCGGCATGCATTTTGAGCCGCTTGCATTTGCTAAACCTTGTCATCAACCTAAAGAAACACCGGACCAAGATGAATGTCAAAATCGTTTTTATGCCTATGGCGTTGTTGCGCGTTTAAGTATGCTTGCCGCAGCACGTGAAATGTTGGAGCAAAAAAAATGACAATCAAATTAGGTGTCGTCATGGATCCGATCGGTGCTATTCATTATAAAAAAGACACGACATGGGGTTTATTATGGGAAGCCGCGAAACGCAATTTTGAAATTTTTTACATGGAACAGAAAGATATTTTTTTACGGAATGGAGAAATATGTGCGAATACGAAAATTTTAAATGTCTTTCAAGATGAAAAAAATTGGTTTCAATTTAAAGAACCCCGCACTATTTTGTTGGATAGTTTAAATGTTATTTTAATGCGAAAAGATCCGCCGTTTAATTTAGAATATATTTATACGACCTATTTATTAGAACACGCAGAAAAGAAAGGCACGTTAGTCGTTAATAAACCGCAAAGCTTGCGGGATGCCAATGAAAAATTATATACGACTTGGTTTCCCGATTGTTGTCCGCCTACGTTAGTGACGTCTGATGTGCAATTATTGCGAGAATTTTTCAAAGAACAGCAAGATATTGTGTGTAAACCATTAGACAGCATGGGGGGTGCATCTGTTTTTCGTTTAAAATACGGGGACGAAAATGCATCGGTTGTGTTTGAAACGTTGACACACTGCGGCGCGGCAACCATTGCAGCGCAGCGTTATATACCGGAAATCAAGCAAGGCGATAAACGTATTTTATTAATTGATGGCGAACCCATTCCTTATGCGTTGGCGCGCATTCCAGCAAAAGGCGAGTTAAGAGGAAATTTAGCCGCGGGCGGCAAAGGTACCGCACAGCCTTTAACCGAGCGGGACCAGTGGATTTGCAAAGAAGTCGGCCCCACATTGCGTGAAAAAGGGTTATTATTTGTAGGGTTAGATGTCATCGGCGATTATCTGACTGAAATCAACGTAACGAGCCCCACTTGCCTGCGTGAATTAGAGGAGCAAACAGGCTCTGCCATTAGCGTGAAATTATTCGATGCCATTGAAAAGAAATTAAGTTTTTCTTAAGATTCTCTCGGTATAACTAATAAGATCGGCATACAAAAAATGACGAGGGATTTTATGGCAAATGCAAGAATTCAAGAATTAGAGCAATTACAGAAACAGCAAGATGAAATGATTTTGCAGATTGCTCAATTGCAAGAAGAGTATGCTAAATTATTAGAATATAAAACTCCAGAAGATCTCGATCAGGAAAGCATTCAAAACATTAAAAATGCATTAAACGAAATGCGAGCTAAGCAAAAAAAACTAATTAACTTTGGATTGGAAGCAGCGAATACCCAGAAGCAGATTCAACGGTTGATTCAGGAAGAACGTGCCCAAGGACTGTGTTTGATAGATAAAAAACCTGAGGGCTTATTGAAAATAGTCGATAAAGAGCTTGTCGAGAGAAAAAATACAATAGCTAAATGTGTAGGGCAACAAAAGGAAGAGGAAGAATCGGAGAAATTTGAAGAATCATTAAAGTGCTATCAAGGTTATCTTGCGCAAGCTAGTATTTCAATAGAATTAGCAAGATTAGAAGGGCTTGCTGAATTAGAAAGAAAAAAAGAAGAAAAAGAAAAAATTGAAATATCAGTAAATGATTTTAAGGAAAAACTAACTTATTTAGAAGGAGAAGTTAATAAGTTTCTCAAACGTCCTGAAGAAATTAAAGAAGAGAAACTAAAAATATTAGAATCTGAGATAAAAGGCGATGAAATAACCGTTAAAGATTTTAAAATAAAATTAATGTTTATCGATCTTAGAAAAAAAGCCATCGGAGTAAAAATAGATTTTGATGCAATTATCTCAGGGCAACAGGTAGTTGAATTGAAGGTTGCTTTTGATCAGTTAAAAGCAACGTATGAAGAAAAAATTACCAAGATGCGGGCGCAGGCGCCAAAAGAAATTAAAGTAGTTGCTGAAGCACCAAAACCGCAACTGAAAAAACCAGTTCCTGCACAGACGACTCACGAAAAGCGCGTTGAAGAGATTGTTAAATGTGCCCGAAAAATATTTGGTGATGATTATATTCAACTTTGGCAGAGACAGTCATTCTCATTCTTTTGTTCCAAACAGCCGCCAACCGGCGTTGCAGAAATAAGGAAGTTAATGGAGAACCCCCCCGTCGACGCAAATAACTTGTTGAGTGGTATGATTGAAATTGTTGAAAAGCGCATGAAGAAATATAGAATTAGATCAGGATTAACAAAGAAGGCGTATAATGGACTGATTGCTCTTTCAGAAAATGGAAAGCTTAAAAAAAACCTTTCGGAAGAAGATGTAAGTAATTTTAAGCGTACGTTTGGTCAGTTTCTTAAAAAAGAAGAAAACCAATCCAGAGTAGTTTCCGTGCGCCGTGCAAAAGTATAAATTTTTTCTTTAAAAATACTGCAATATTTATCATGGCGAAGCTACTCGGTAGCTTCGCAAGATTTTTTTCTGCTAGTCTCCCGCGAACTTGACTTCCTAACGTACCACGCACCGGCCTCCCTACGTACCGCGCTTTATGCGCGGTATCCAGAAATAAATCCTGGGTG
>CAZUQP010000031.1:0-24087 GCA_964622455.1 uncultured Coxiellaceae bacterium | reverse complement strand
CACACTCATTGCTTGATTATATTCTTAAAGAACTTCTGTAAACTAAAATCCCCGCCTACAGACCGCTGATACTTCCCGCCCTCAGCTCTTGAGCTTGCGAATTCTACAGTAAGCCCCTACAGTGTCAACTATATTTAAGAAAAAATTTAAATATTTTTGAAGTGGTTAATGAGTGGTCAATGTGATTTTGGCAAAACGTCTTTTACCCACTTGCAACACGATAGATCGGCCGCTCATCAATGTTAATTTAGCGTCATTCACACGCTCGCCATCTATACGTACTGCGCCTTGCTGCAACATGCGCAATGCATCCGACGTGCTTTCAGTTAATCCTGCTAGCTTAATAATATTTGCGATTAATAATCCTTCTTTCCCTGTTTTAAGGGATATTTCAGGCAAATCATCCGGAATCCCGCCTTGCTGGAACTGTGCATGAAAATTTTCATGCGCCCGTTTAGCGGCAGCCTCATCATAAAAACGCGCGACTAATTCTTCTGCTAGTAGAAATTTAATATCTCTCGGATTTAATCCTTGGTTCACTTCTTCGCGAAATTTTTTGATTTCGGTCAATGAACGAAAACTGATTAATTCAAAGTAAAGCCACATAGTTTCATCAGAGAGTGACATCACTTTGCCGAATATGTCATTCGGTGCATCATCAATGCCGATATAATTACCCAAAGATTTAGACATTTTTTTAACGCCATCTAATCCTGGCAATAAAGGCAACGTGATCACCGTTTGTGGTTTTTGCCCAAAATGCTTTTGTAATTCCCGACCCATTAATAAATTAAATTTCTGGTCCGTGCCGCCCAATTCAATGTCTGCTTTCATCGCGACAGAATCATACCCTTGTAGTAAAGGATAAAGAAATTCGTGGATCGCAATCGCTTGTCCGCTGGTATATCGCTTATGAAAGTCATCGCGCTCTAACATGCGCGCAACGGTATGCGTTGCCGCCAGCTTAATTAAATCAACCGGCGTTAATTGATTCATCCACTCGGAATTAAACATAATTTTAGTTTTCTTGGGATCTAGCACTTTAAATACTTGCTGCTTGTAAGTCAGTGCATTTTTTTCCACTTCTTCACGGGTCAATGGCGGGCGTGTTTCATTTTTACCTGAAGGATCACCAATCATCCCCGTAAAATCGCCAATCAAAAATATGACTTCATGTCCCAGATCTTGTAATTGACGCATTTTATTTAATAAAACTGTATGGCCCAGATGAAGATCAGGCGCTGTCGGATCAAACCCTGCTTTCACCCGCAATGGCTTTCCTGTTTTTAAACGTTCGGCCAAATCTTCTTCTAATAAGATTTCTTCCGTCCCGCGACGAATCATTTCTAGGGCTTTTGCAACTGCTTGCATGCTTTGCTCCGAACAAAAAGAAGATTATGGCATAATATTTTGAACAGAAAAGCACTATTTAAACATGCCCAAACCGCTCGCGACCAACCAACCAACGCTGAATTAATTGATCGATTAACTCAGGATGATATTGTTGCAAAATAGCGGCTGTCTCAGAAACAGCCGGCAATAAATCACTATCCCGCACTAAATCTGCAATACGTAACGAAACATCACCTGTTTGTTTAGTCCCTAATACTTCTCCAGGCCCGCGTAATTCTAAATCACGCTCTGCAATTTTAAATCCATCCGTTGTTTCTCGCATGACAGATAAACGCGCTTTAGCAATATCTGAAAGCGGCGCTTTATAAAGCAATAAACAATAACTCGCGTGAACACTGCGCCCCACACGACCGCGCAATTGGTGCAATTGCGCAAGTCCCAAGCGCTCCGCATTGTCAATGATCATGAGATTTGCGTCAGGCACATCAACGCCCACTTCAATCACTGTGGTTGCAACCAATAAATGCAATTCACCCTTTTTAAAAGCCTGCATAGTTTTTTCTTTCACATCTGATTTCATGCGGCCATGCAACAAACCAATTTTTAATTCAGGTAACGCAGCGCGCAATTCTTCGACGGTATTTTCCGCCGCTTTACATTCGAGCACTTCAGATTCTTCAATCAAAGCGCACACCCAGTAAGCTTGACAACCACTCAAACACACATCGCGAATGCGCGATAGTATTTCATCACGCCTGTGATTTGCAATCACGCGCGTGATAACTGGCATTCGCCCAGGCGGTAATTCATCAATCACTGAACAATCTAAATCGGCGTATACACTCATCGCCAACGTACGCGGAATGGGTGTTGCTGTCATGATGAGTTGATGCGGACAATGTGTTTGTGACACACCTTTTTCACGCAGCATTGCTCGCTGCTGTACACCAAAACGGTGTTGTTCATCAATAACAACCAACGCAAGTTTCGCAAATTCCACTTCTTTTTGAAAAATCGCATGCGTACCAATCACCATTTGCGCGCGCTGTTCTTTGATTGCAGCGAGGGCCTCACGACGCGGCTCTGTTTTTAAACGTCCCGATAATAATACGACGTGCACAGAGAACGGCGTTAACCATTTTTCTAATAAATGAAAATGTTGTTCTGCCAATAATTCTGTCGGCGCCATGAATGCTGCTTGATAACCATTTTCGACTGCTTGCAGCATGGCAAGCACTGCCACGACAGTTTTTCCAGAACCCACATCGCCTTGCACTAAACGGAGCATGGGATACGATTTAGATAGATCTTGTTGAATTTCTCTGGTGACTTTTTCTTGTGCTGGTGTCAATTTAAATGGTAATGCGATCAAAAATTTTTTTATTAATTCATCCGGTGATTTAAATGATATCGCTTTTTGCACTTGAAAATTTTTTTTTAAATTAAGCAAACTCAAACGATGCGCTAATAATTCTTCAAACACTAAACGTTTTTGCGAAATATGTGAACCTGCCGCCAATGAAGGAAGCGGCGCATCTATCGGCGGACGATGCACAAATTGCAGCGCTTCTTTTAACGAAGGAAAAGAAAATTTTTTTAAAAGTATCTCAGGCACTATTTCATGCAGCGCACCGCCCAAAGTTAATAAGCGCAATGCCTGTTCTGTCAATTTACGCAACATCAACTGACTCAATCGTTCTGTCGCAGGATAAATAGGGGTGAGATGCTCATCCATGGGCGCAATAAAATGAGGCGTCATCACCTGATATTCCGGATGAATCATTTCTAATCCTTGCGAACCCAGACGCACTTCACCATAACAACACAAACGCACCCCCGTTTGTAACTGATTACGCTGAAGTGTGTTCACATAAAAAAAACGTAACCGCAAATGCCCTGTTCTATCTTTAATAGAAAGTAAAAGCCGCGTGCGCCCGCCTTTAGGCAGTGCCACACTTTCAATTTCGCCATGAACAACTACGTGTTCGCCAGGCGATACATCGCAAATCTCATGCACATGCGA
Source organism: uncultured Coxiellaceae bacterium (assembly GCA_964622455.1). Lineage (GTDB taxonomy): Bacteria > Pseudomonadota > Gammaproteobacteria > DSM-16500 > DSM-16500 > CAZUQP01. The sequence goes on along the minus strand of CAZUQP010000031.1, from coordinate 20,711 downwards.
GCGGTCTTGATAACGCATCGGCAGATGAAACAACAAATCTTGAATTGAACAAATACCGATATTCGCCAAGCGTTCGGCCGTGCGCTTACCAACACCTGTTAAATGTTCGCAGGGGAGTATGCTCAAATCCATTGTAGGGTTTTCTGTTTTCAATTTTTTTCCGCATTGACAAAAAAAATCTGACTCAGTAAAGTGCTTCGTCACAGCCGAGGTGGTGAAACTGGTAGACACGCAAGTTTCAGGTACTTGTGGGGGCAACCCTGTGGAGGTTCGAGTCCTCTCCTCGGCACACTTCTTGGGTTATATCGCTAACGGATGACGCAACACAATCGTTTCTGTGCGATCCGGCCCCGTTGAAATCATATCAATCGGAGTCTCCATTAATTCTTCCACGCGCCGTAAATATTGTTTAGCGTTTTTAGGTAATTGGTCAAATGTTTTGATGCCCGCAGTTGATTCTGTCCAGCCGGGTAATTCTTCATAAATCGGTTCACATAAAGCAAGATCAGTTACATTCATCGGCATATGATCGATTTCTTTATTGTTCAACCGATACCGTGTACAGATGCGAATAGTTTCCAAACCATCTAACACATCTAATTTTGTAACGCATAATCCAGAAAAACTGTTCAGCAACGCTGAACGACGTAAAATAATCATGTCTAACCAGCCACACCGTCTTGGACGGCCCGTCACTGAACCAAATTCATTGCCGCGTTTCGCTAAATGCTTCCCAACATCATCTTGTAATTCCGTTGGAAAAGGGCCAGCGCCCACACGCGTTGTGTACGCTTTCATGATTCCTAAAATATAATCAAAATAACGCGGCCCGTAACCACTGCCCGTACTTGCAGCACCTGCAATCGTGTTAGATGAAGTTACAAAAGGATAAGTGCCATGATCGACATCCAAAAGCGTTCCTTGCGCACCTTCAAAAATAATATTTTGATTTTTTGCGCGGTGCTCCGCTAAAAGTGCAACGACATCAGCGCGCATAGAAGCGAGTTTTGGCACCAAAGCAAGTGTGTTATCACACACTTCAGCAAAAGAAAGTTCATCGCGATGATAATAGTGTTTTAGCATAAAATTATGGTAATCCATGACGTCCGTTAATTTTTCTTTAAAACATTTTTCATCAAATAAATCGCCAAACCGTATTGCTCGACGCGCTACTTTATCTTCATACGCAGGACCAATACCGCGTCCCGTTGTACCGATCGCAGCTTTGCCTTTTGCACTTTCCCGCGCCTGATCGAGCGCCACGTGATACGGTAAAATCAAAGTACACGCTTCACTGATCCGCAAACGTTCGGTGACTGCAATACCCCGTTGTTCAAGTTCGTTGATTTCTTGTAATAATGCGCTGGGTGATAACACAACACCATTACCAATGAGACACAGCACATGCGGATGTAAAATACCCGATGGGATTAAACGCAAAATGGTTTTTTTACCGTCGATGACTAACGTATGGCCCGCATTATGTCCGCCCTGAAAACGTGTGACAACGGCCGCATCCGCCATCAGCAAATCCACTACTTTTCCTTTGCCTTCGTCGCCCCATTGACTGCCGAGGATAACGATACTTTTTCCCATACAATTCTCTTTTTAATTTAATAAGTACAGCAAGCCGAGGCCAATCAGCATGCTGACTAATCCGATCATGCGTACTGTTTTATCCGGCTGAATTAACATATTTTGCATCACACGACGCCACAGGTGCGGCGCAAGAAAAGGCAGCAATCCCTCCAGGACAAACACCAGAGCGATAGCCATCAGAAATAATTGCATCGATACCTCATTTATTTTTTGCTCGCGTTACTACTTTGCCCGCCATGGAAATAATTAAAAAATCTCCCTTCTGGCTTTAACACTAGCATATCTGTTTTATGAGCAAAGCTATTTTGATACGCTTCTAAACTTCGATAAAATGAATAAAAATTTGGATTTGCACTGTAAGCCGCAGAATAAATTTGCGCAGCATCTGAATCACCCTTTGCGCGAACAGCTGCCCCTTGCATCAGCGCTCGCGCTTTAATGACCGTCACTTGTTGGTCCGCAAGCGCCTTAATTTCTTCTGATTTTTCGACGCCCTCTGCACGTTTTGCTTCTGCAAATTGTTTACGTTCTGTTTCCATGCGTTTAAAAACAGAATCCATGACATCTTTAGGTAAAGTAATTTGTTGAATGCGCACATCAACAACGCCAATTCCTTGGTCTTTTCCAACGGTATTAGCTTGTTCTCTGATCGCAGCCATCATGTTTGCACGATCAAGAGAAATCGCTTGATCGCTGGTTCGTTTACCATACTCTGCGCGCACAATATCATTTAGACGTTGTTCTAATAAAGTTTCTGCCCAACTGACACTGCCGCCTGTGCTCGTATAAAATTTTGCTAATTGGCTCACATGCCATTTCGCAAAATAGTCAACAACTAAATAAGTTTGTTCCTTGGTAACAACCGTCAAAGGTTTTGCTGTGGAAGTTGCTAATTCTTGCATACGAATATCAAAAATACGCACGCTATCTACGAAGGGAAGTTTAAAATGGAGTCCCGGCAGTAATACTTTAGGCGTTCCTGTTTTTTTATCACTGACAATTTTTCCTAAGCGTAAAATCAACGCTTGCTCACCTTCATTGACAATAAAAACACTCGTGACTAATGTAAAAAAAATGACGAGAGCAGCAACTACAATAGAAATTTTAGTGCGTGGATTCATTTATTTTCCTCCCCGGCCATTGACGGTTGCGAGCGGATTGTATTCATTGATCCATTTTGAGTGAATGATTCCTTATCATTCAAATCCTGTTTTAATAATTTATCTAGCGGTAAGTACAATAAATTATTACCCGATACATCCACTAATATTTTTGTCGTATTCTGTAAAACCGTTTGCATGGTATCTAAATACATACGTTCTCGCGTGACATCAGGCGCGCCAAGATAGGCTTTCAACAACGCTTGATATCTCGCCACATTAGCTTGCGCTGTCAAAACAACTTGTTGTTGATATCCCGTTGCATCTGCCAAAGTGCGCGCTGCATTTCCTTGAGCAAGCGGCACCACTTTACTCGCATACGCTTGCGCTTGCTGAATATAAGTCGCGCGGTCTTGCTCTGCACGGTTAACATCATTAAAGGCTGCCTGTACTTGATCAGGCGCTTGCACTTTACGTAACGTCACCGCAATCACCTCTAAACCCGAACGATAATTATTGAGTACTTGTTTGGTACGCTCAAAAACGCCAGAACTCACTAACTCTCGTCCTGTGGTGAGTACTTCATCTAATTTCATCGTGCCAATCACATCCGAAAGCGCGCCTGATGCCACTTGCTGGATCGTATCATCTGGATTCACGACATTAAATAAATAAGCATCTGGATCATTAATTCGATATTGAACATTCAATTCTACATTCACCAAATTCTTCGATTGATCTAAAGAGCCCGGCACTTTTTTACTACTCAATTGAATATATGCACTCGGCATATCATTTTGATCAGACGATTTTGTGAGAAAATCGCCTTGCAAAGAAAAAGAATAAATCTTTTGGACATCGACCAAATATTTAGTATCAATAAAACGCGCATACCAATGGAGCCCGGGCTGCATCGTGGTCTCATATTTTCCTAAACGTAAAATAACCGCTTCCTCAGCAGGATTCACGATAAATAATCCGGAAATAAACCAGAGGATGAGGATAAGCCCTAGAAGAATTCCCGCACCATATTGATATTCTTTAAAATGGGAAGGTTGAAAAGAAGATGGCACCTTTTTTTGCGTGCCCTTCATGATCTCGCGTAATTTACGAAGAATACCACCAAGAATCTTATCAAGATCAGGAGGATTTTGGCCCCGCTTACCGCCCCAAGGGTCTTTCTGATTATCATCTTTGTCACCGGGTTCATTCCACGGCATAGGTACACCCCGTTCAAAACCAAAACGTATAATACATAAGATGTGAGAATTCTAGAGTGCAATGACTAGATACGCAACCAGCATTTCTTTTCTAATGCTTTATTTGTTCAAAGAGAGCCCTGCGTGCGCATCCGGACGACCAGCAAAGCGCACAAGCACAGCACGTTCACCGCCTTTTGGGCAGTCTATCAATCTTATCACCCTCGGATGCATTTATTCTTTACTGGGAGCAGATTGACTTGAAGTACCATTATGCCCATTACTACTGCCATTCATATTGCTATAATCCATGGGAGAAGAAACATTGCGTGCTGGCACAACTGTTGAGATCGCATGCTTATAAACCATTTGGCTGACTGTATTTTTAAGTAATACGACAAATTGATCGAATGACTCGATTAGCCCTTGCAGCTTGATTCCATTTACTAAATAAATCGAAACGGGTACCTTTTCTTTTCTGAGCGTATTTAAGAAAGGATCTTGTAATGATGGCCCTTTTGTCATGTTCTTCTTTCTCCATTAAAATCGCATATTATATTCATACTAATAATCAACGCGTTGAGGATACTCTAATATGCATTACTCTCGCAACCCTTTCGTTTTTTTAGCTGCGGGAAGTGGAATTGCTGACGCTTTTAATAGACAAAATCTTACACTAAATTACAGATAAGCAATTTGCTTAAAATTTGAATTTTCTTTAGAATACTGGTTATGTATTTTTTACCTACTAGTTATGTTTTCGGCGTTTTGATTAAAATTGCAAGAAGCATAATCTGTTCTAACAAACTGTTACTAACTCCCGAACATGACTAAAAGCAAACAATTAACACGTATTTGTACAGCCTGTGGTATGACAAAACCCTTGTCCGCCTTTCTTCAGATTAGCGGCACAAAAGGCACCATTTACGGCGCGATTTGCTCAACCTGCCGCGGCAGCGGGATCAAGGAAAAATCAAATATTCCTGCGCACGATGAAGAAAGCTCCACCTCATCCAGTATTCGCATTGGCGCTAAGCAAAAAGTTGAACTTGAAAAAAAACAAAAGCAAGACTACCAAGAACTCAAAGAAGAGCAAACAGAGGAAGAAAAAAAACGAATAGAAATTACTGATGAAAAAATCGAGAATTTACAAAATAAAGAAAAAGCTGAAAAAGATCATCGGGAAGTTATTGAAGCAAAAAAACGGGGGTTTTTAAATTACAAAGCTAAAACACTGCCTTTACGAAGCGATTTAGCCCCCTCCCAAAAGGAAGGCACGGCCAGAACTGCTTTAGACGATAACTACATTATTGAGCTCAATAAAATTGAAGAAGCATTCAAAGAAGAATTCCAAAAAACGACTGTTGATTTAAGCGGAGCACCTTTATTAGATCTACAGCACGGTGGGACTATTAAGCGAAATAATCCTATTTTTGAAAAATTCAAAACGTGGCTTGGCCCTGAAGCTATGTTTTTAAAAACGCTCATGAGACAGATGCAAAAAAATCCTGAAAATCAAGCAAAATTATCTAAACAAGAAGAACAAAAAGACAAATCCGCTTTTCTAGATGGCAAGCCTCGTCCTTCATCCTCTCGTAAGCGTTAATTTATATCGGAAGCATTACCAGACCTCTTAGCCGCGCGGTGACACAGCTTTCAGGAGCTCAGGGCGCGTTGGGAAGTGTCAAAGTCGGGAAAATATGCAGGCAAACCTGTCATTATTGCCAATAACCCGATGAGCATTATACTGTATCCAAAAGCTATATTCACTACAGCACTCAATAGTGCAGCTATAGTAAATTGCATGACGCCCAAACACGCCGATGCTGAGCCAGCTTGATTCTCAAATTCAGCCATCGCAAATGTTACCGCACAGGGAGTAACAAAGGATATTCCAATAACACATACAATCACCGCTATTGATAAAGATAATAAAGATATTTTGCCCATTAGAAAACTTATTAATAGAATTACGCCTCCAATAATCAAGGTAATTGCGCCTATCTCTAAGAGACGCGACATATTAAGTTTCTTGATTAAATACATAGCAAGTACAGCGCCAATTAAAAAAGAGACACCATACCCAAACATGCATTTTCCATAAATATTCGAAGGAAGGTTCATCTTATTTAATAATAAATTAGACGAAATAGTAACAAAGCAAAAATGAACTGAATAAGCTAACGTAGATATAGATGAAAACTTAAGAAATGTGCGGTGTTTCACAATCAAGATAAATTGTTTTAACGTAACAACTAAGTTAAAATCATGATTCAATTTTTTATTTGTTTCTACTCCAAAAAATTTAATATAAATAAATATTAAAGCGCTAAAAAGCAAAAATATAGCGAAAATCATTCGCCAATTAGAAAAGTGAAGTACAATTACCCCAATACTAGGCGCTATCGCAATCAAAAAGTATGCAACAAGATTTCTAGATATTCTAATTCTTACCGCAATTTCGTTAGAAAAAACATCTCTAATAATAGCATTTGTTAATACAAAGCAAGATAAACCAAATCCCTGGATGCCGCGAGCAATGAATAACTCCCAGAAATTATTTGATATCATGCAAAAAAAAGTACCCACTATTGAAATGAGAAGACCTGTCTCAAAAGTTCGTTTACGCCCCCAATGGTCTGAAGTAGCGCCAACGATTAAATGCCCCAAAGCAAAAGTAAATGTGTAACTACTCATTGTAAGAGCAATGGCTCCTGGGTCTGATTTAAATTCTACCGCTATTCTTGGGATAGCCGGTAAATAAAAATCCACCGCAAAAACACCTATAAAGGCTATACAATACAACATGATTAAAACTATCGCGTTTTCGTTATTTTTACCCATTTTTATCTTTCCATAATAACTTTAAAACCGATATTCAGTTAGATCCAAATTTAACTTAGCTACAAATGTCTGAATATAACGTTTTCTCATATTCACGAAGAATTTGATAATCCGTTTCTACCTGTTGCCTATCTTCAGATACTAAATAAACAAATCCAGGAAAATCTGCCAAAGATGTTGTTTTAACCAAATGATTACCTCGCTCAAACCTAAATGATAAACTGTGAAAACTAGGTAGATTTATAATTGATTGCAAATCAGGTTCCTTGGTAATAACCCCGCTACTTGGAGAAACTAAAAAAGTGTGTCTTGCGTATTTTTTTACACCGTTAATCGTTGAATATGACTGTAAGAATTCATCTCTGCTCAGATAACTATTCACCAAACAGGATACATGGTTATTCCCAGTGGCTTCATGCACTGCTGATGGATCAATCGAACCCTCGAGTCTAGCAGCGGTTTCAATGAGTATCGGGCCATCTTCCGTCATCATAATTTCACTATGACCTGCCCCAAACTTTATCTCTAAAGCATCTAATACCTTAAATATGTAAGTAAACAGCAATACATAATCTGGCTCTGATGGTGCTACAATCTCAGCGTAATCATTAATTGGAATACCATTTACTTTATTTTTGAATTTACGCCAAATATCCACAACTTTATGCTTACCATCATAACTAACCGTATTAACAATATATTCTTGTCCATCTAAAAATCGTTGAACCATAACAGTTGCATTTATTTCATTAAAGATATCTTTCACATTCATAATGGCATTAAATGCGTTTGTGACTTCGTTAATATGATTACAAATTTTAACGCCATCTGAGCCAGCACTAGATAATGGCTTTACAACTACTGGAAACTTTCCGTGTCCTTCAACCCATCGTAGAATTTCATCTAAGTGATTGGATTGAAAACTTTTTGCATGCGGTATTTCATGCTTCGCTAAACAATTGACCATCTCATGCTTATTTCTTCTAGCATGACTTAACTGTAAATTATTAGAAGTATGCAACCCTAAAGAATTACTGAGTAAATCAGCAAGAATAACACCCGTTTCTGTACCAGGAATAACGCCGATAACTTCAAAATCTAATAAATGCTTTACAACTAATCTAATCTCGCCATCATATATTATATTTTTTATAAAATTACTTTCAATAAAAGTGGGTGCAAATGCTGGAATAATTTCTTTACTTGACTGTAGATGAATGCACGAATAACCATTAGCATTTATTAATGGCGCCACAAATTTACCTGTTGTATACGCATCTACAATCACAAAAACTTTTTTATTAAAACGCATGGTTTTTTTCTCTTATAAATAACTTATTTTGTTATTAATCATTATCACAAAAATCCAGCTTTTTGAAAAATATCTCGAGCCGCTTTATAATCTAATACTCCTAATTTTTTTAAAAAATTCATTGTAGAATTGATTGCGATCAATGTCTCCTCGATTAAAAAATCTCTGGTATAAATTGAATTGACAATCTTGTCACATTCTTTCTTGTTAATATCAGTTGTTTGAGATAAATAAAATGATATTCTGCTCACATCCGGCACGCTTCTTGCTATTGTCGTTTTTGCATAAATTTCAGCGGCCAACTCTCTTTGTTCTTCATTAAATACACTCCATGTATATTTACCTAATGCCATAAATTGAGAACAGTGTATAGTTTCATCATCTTGGTGAGATTTACAGTGGTCTCTTACTGATTTTATGATATCGCTATTGTTAATAAAAGAACCTAATTCTTTTGAAATTCTTGTTTCAGTCACTATTCCAACAAGCATATTAAATAAAATTTTCTTAATTGAATCATCATAACTATTCTTATGTTTTTCTAGCTCCCTAATAAACAAAGGAATTTCACTGCCTGCTTCGTTTAACTGAATATTAAATCTATCCTTAATCGAGTTAACAAGAACCAATGCTTGCGCAGCATGGTGACCTTCATCTGCAACAAGCTTGAATAAATCAATCTGCACTTTTTGGGGTATTTTTACAGGAAGCAACGAAACATCACGTATTGCAGGAATCACGACATAGTGTTCAACATACACGGTGTCTTGCAGAAACCCACAAAATTGCGCGGAACCGAAACGCAAACTTTGATATTCCGATAAAAAATATTTTTCAATTTTTGGGGATTTTGGATAAAATACTTTCCCATCTTCTAGATCTAATTCATTATTAAATTCCTGAGACACACAGGTAGGTATCCTATTTATATCTGGAAATGTTATGTACTTTGGATATTCAAGCATGTACGACTCCTACTAAATTGTTTCCTATTATTAAATTTATGCAAATATCTGTGCTGTAAGGTTTGAGTATCGAAAAGATGTTTGGAATGTGTCAGCGGATTTGGGGTAAAAATATTAGATAAACTTGATACCGATATTGAGCCACAATTTCTCCCTTTTGTAAATTTATTTTTTTATTATTTTTTTCTAATTCAATTTCCGGAAGATGGTTTTTTATTTAGAATCGATTTCCTGAATCCATTTCAAGATACCTCCTTTTAGTGAGCTCACTTTTGAAAAACCGCGTGTCTTAAGAAACGCTACTGCCTTCTTACTTCTCCCGCCTGTTTTACAATAAACGACAATATGCTGCTTCACATCGAGTTCATTTATACGCTCAGAGAGTTCTTTCAGCGGTATTAAGCAGCCTCCTAAGTTACATATTTTGTATTCATAAGGCTCACGTACGTCTAACAAAAAAATTTTTTCCTTTCGTTGTTGCAACGATAAAAGATCATGAACAGAAATTTCGTTCACTGATACCGCCAACGAAGCGTCATTCTTTCTTTCTGGCATATCAAGAAGTGTAAAAGGAATTTTATGCACACAAAGCGGGCAATCTGGATTCTTCGATATAGTCAGCTCACGAAACCGCATAGTTAACACATCAATGATTAATAAGCGTCCTATTAATGAGGATCCTTGCTGAAGGATAAGCTTTATCACTTCCATGGCTTGAATAGCGCCAAGCAATCCTGGTAGTGCACCTATGACTCCTGCCTCAGCACAATTGGGAACTAATTCAGGTGGGGGCGCGGTTTTAAACAAACATCGATAACATGGATTTATTGGCGGAGAAAAAACGGTGCATTGGCCTTCAAAACGCAAGATACTTGCATAGATATCAGGCTTATTAAGATAAAAACAGGCATCATTTATTAAGAATCGACTATGAAAATTATCGGTGCAATCTAGGATAATGTCATACGGAGACAGGATATCAATAGCATTATCCTTGCTTAGACGATGAGGATATAAGTTGATTTTAATGCCAGGATTGAGCGAATTTAGGTGTTTTTTGGCACACTGTCCTTTATGAGATCCTACGTCATTCGCAGTATAAAGGATTTGACGTTGAAGGTTTGATAGTTCCACTTGATCATCTTCAACAACACCCAATGTCCCAACACCCGCTGCAGCCAGATATAATAAAGCAGGAGAAGCTAGCCCTCCTGCACCGATGCAGAGAACCTTAGCCTTTTTTAATCGCATTTGTCCGTCTATCCCAACTTCCGATAACGCTAGCTGCCGGGAATATCGTTGGAATTCAATACCCGTTAATTGATCATTTATAGTGCTTTTATTCATAGGCCGATAGATTGCAAAATCAGGATTATAGCGTATTCTATGGAGGTAGGGTAAATTTGGTATGTTTTTATGTACCATATATTGTAGAGGGGGTAATACACCCATGAATAATACGAATTTGGATGATATTGAAAATATACATATTCCAGACTTAGATGAAGAAACATATTTTTCGCTGAGTGAGCCAAAGATTTCAACGGAACAACATCTATAGCATTGGGTGATGCGTTATGCCAATTGTGATAGTGCCAGAGGCACTCGTAAGATATACTTCTGGAAAAAAAAGATTAGACTTCGATTTAAGTAATGGCCAAAGTTTTGCATCGTTTCTCAAAAAAAAACAGCCGCAACTATATCAAGTTTTATTTGATTGCTATGATCAACTAAATGGCTACATAGCTATTTATAAAAATAATAATCAAATTGATATTTCCGATAACAATTGCACTTTTTCTCAAAACGATACCCTCGAGATAGTTGTACCTATATCTGGCGGTTAATATTAAAAATTAAAATACTGATGAATTCTACTACTCATTACACAATTTTTACCCAATTAAATAACCATGTTGCTACATAATCTAGGCGGCACAATTAGAACACGTGTTCCTTCAGAAACTTTAGAGATTACCAAACCTTATATCGAAAAGGCGGGAATCAGTCGAATTGCTAATATTACAGGACTGGACTGTCTTAACATTCCTGTTTATACCTGCTACAGACCCAATTCTAAAAATCTTTCAACATCTCAAGGTAAAGGATTAACAGACGAATTAGCGCTTTGCAGCGCGATTATGGAAGCTATTGAGCATTACTATGCTGAAAATATCAAAATAGATTGTGAATCTAGTTTTAATAAATTAAGCGCACAATGCGCAGTGGATCCTAATCAGTTGATGCTAGGGTTTACGAAGTTGAAAAATATCCATGAATACGTACTGAATTGGCGTAAGGCAAAAAATCTATTTGATAATAGCATGCTATTGATTCCCACTGATTATATTAACTTAGATCTTACGAGCGTAAAATTGGAAACGGGAATTTTTATAAGATCAACAACAGGGCTCGCTTCTGGAAATACAAGAGAAGAGGCTATATTGCATGCATTATTTGAAATTTTTGAAAGAAACTGTTTGTTTGAATTTAAGAAATTAAGGATACGAGAGAAACAATCTTTATTGCTAGACATCAATACAGTAAACGATAAATATGTTGCTCAATTAATGGATAAATTGGTTGAAAAAAACATTACTGTAGCAATTTTTGATATTACAAATCGATTTGATATACCCACGTATCATTGCATTATTTCTGACAATAGTCCCATCAGAAAATTAGGTCACCAAAGTGGTACCGGCACACATTTATCAAAAAATATCGCACTTTGTCGAGCAATTACTGAGGCTGCGCAATCAAGGTTGACTCATATATCAGGCGCTAGGGATGATATGTTTCCAATGAATTATCAATATGAGTGGAAAAATCTTGGAACAGCAGGCGTTGTTAATTACCAATGTAGATCCAGTATTGAAACATCAAATACCCCGCTAGATAAACAGATTAACTACCTATTGAATATTTTTAATAATAATGGATACGATAAGCTAGTGTGTGTTGACCATACATCAAATGATGAGTCAATCGCTGTCGTTCATGTTGTCGTGCTCGGACTTAATACATGAGCATCACAGATAAAATTATCATATTTACTGGGCCAACAATTTCTCCAGAAGAAGCAAGTCAAATTCTCCCTGATGCAAACTATCACTTACCCGTTAAGTGTGGTGATATTTTTCGTGTACTACGTCTTTCTCCAAAGATTCTAGTGATTATTGATGGGTTATTTGAACAGACCGCAGCAGTTTGGCATAAAGAAATATTATTTGCTATCAGCAGAGGAGTGCATGTTTATGGTTGCAGTAGTATGGGTGCTTTGCGTGCAGCGGAACTGAATGAATTTGGAATGATAGGTTCCGGAAAAATTTTCTCCTATTATAAAAATAAAAATAGAGTTCTAAATGATGATGAAGTTGCAATAACGCATTTGATGAATACTAAAAAATTTAACACAAATATTATTCCATTAATTAATATACATTTTACGTTAGAAAAAGCAATTAATGACAAAATATTAGATAAAGAAAAAGCAGAGAATGTTTTGCTCACGATAAAAAAAATTCCTTATTTTCAAAGAAGTTTAAAAATAATAAAAAAACACATCACAGATTCGAATTTATATACTTTTATTGAAAATAATTACATAGATCAAAAAAAACTGGACGCCGTGCAATTGCTAAAGTTTTTTTCAGGAAATAAATCTCATAGTAATGATACAGAATTAAAAAAATTTGATTCAACATTTTTTATTAGAAAACTGTATAGAGAAATTGTAAGCTCCCCCTTCGAGAAATGTTATGAATGGCTTACCGCTGATGAAAAAATATTATGCCAGTATCAAGATCTTGATAAAATTACCCACTTAAAAATACTTTCGAAGGCTGCTCATAATCTATCTGACATTTTCAGTGAAATAAATGTTGGTCAAGATCATGGAAAAAATGTTGATTATAACGATCTGCTAAAATGTGCTCTGTCTATGGCAGATAAAAATAAGCTAAAAACAATATGCGGATTTTATATTATCTATTCTAATTTATACACTGACTATAAAAAAAATACATCCGCGTGGAGTGAAATAAAAAAAATAATTTATGCAATATCCCTATTTTTAACCGCTATAGTGTCATATATAGATAAAAAAAATATAGAAATTAGTCCTCAATATCAAAATGATTTTTTTGAAAAAATGCGCAGAAAAAATTCTTTACTTAAAGGTGACGATACACGCGCTTGGCTAACATCTAATGAAATAAACACTGAACGTGATTATCAGCAATTCATATTAATTGGATCGATATTTCATTACATATTGGTTCTGAATAATGGAGAATTTGTTGGTATAAATACAAAAATGGACATGAAACCCTGGCTCGCGGAAACGCTATCATTTTGCAATGAAACCCATAATGACGCCATTCTAATGCTTGAGAGTCTCTTGGCGATCAACTAAAAAACTATATTATTTTTGGTTTTATTCGAATACAACCGCTAAAGAAAAGAGAGTGCTCTGGAAATAATAAATCGGATTTTATTTCACGATCAAAAGGCAGGTTAATAAATCGTCGATCATCTTTCATAATCGAGTTAATGTCTGAATTGATATGACCTTCTCCATGAGGATGATAGAAATCAAAATCGACTTCTTTTAATGTTTTTAGCAGCACTGTTTTTTCTAATGAATGTTCGAATTTATTATTTAATACGTAGTCTACAAATAATAGCAGGACATTTCTTATCCTTGTCAATTCACTTACAGTGAGTTTTGCTATCGCTCTTTCAGTCATTTCATGAAAAAAAGTATGTTTTTGCAAAGAATAATAAACAGGATGGATGCCATCATATGGCCCAAGTCGCATAAAAACTGGAAGATGATATCTGATTTTATAACAGTGTAGTAGAACATCAATAAAGTCTGAAACTGGCGCAGCAATATTTGAATCTGCTGGTATAAATGCAGGAACCTGCCGCATGGCGATCAACATTAATTGTTTTACCGTTTGTATCACAACGGGATCATGTTTCACGGATAGCTTTAGTTCTTTTTCAAAAATAGACCATATGAATTCATATGCAAATTTGTTTCGATCAAAAGCATTTTGTTCCCAGATATCATGTAAAAGATGATATCGTAGATTGAGTGTTTCATTAATACCATCAATGAATTCATGTGAAAATAGTGTTAATTCCGAATACCATTTCGTACGAAATTCGGTCGATTCTGCAATTTCTTTAAATAAATACCATTGATCAGATAGATTTTTTGGAGACAGATGTTTAACAATATTATACTTATTTGCTAATCGTTGGTTAGATGCTTGATGAGAAATTTTTGGAAGCGTAATGAGTGAGCGAGACCCTGATTGCATTGAGTATAATCCAGCAATAAGAAATGTGAAATCACTCTTATCAAACACGCTAAGCAATGCAAATGTTTTTCCTGGAAAAAGTGCCCAAAACGGCACGATATGGGTAGTATGATTTATATAGGATTCTGTTGAATTGTGCGTAATTATTCCGAATGGGATAGTTCTCCAATGGTAATTTAATATTTTCTGTATTTCACTTGGCATTGACTTTTTTTCGTAGGGAATATTTCTTCCCTCAATATTTATCCTATATTTTCCTTTACAAATAATATGTTCAGCATATTGATATCGTACTTGAATAACTTTAAATGAATCGGATCCGCGTACGCTATTTATTGTTTTTGCCAAGCTATAATTTAATGTTCCGATCGTTTTTTTTACGTCTTTCCAAGTTTTTACTTCCATAGTATCCATTTTTATGTTCCAAGAAGTTTAAATTTGTTTAAAGAAAAATAGATAAATCCAACTATCAATGTAAATGTCATCATTATTGAATATAAACTTAAGTCTTGCGCTAAAATAAATTCATTTCCAACGTTCACTGTTGTTATACGCATGAAATAATACGCTATAGATGCACAGACTGCGGATCCTAAGTATTCCATGCTAATAAAAATACCTTGTCGATTTTTATCATGTACCAGGGTGCTAATTTGAGCGGTCAGTGTGCTTATTAAAAGAAATTCCGCAACCGCGTAAGCACTAATACTGAACATCGGCCAGATAAGGCTGATTTTTTGTGTGCTGTTTGTTAGATACAATGGAGTCACTAAGAATGAAAAAGCGAGCGCAGTCAAAAATAAGCTATATAGCAATAATGTTCTTGGAGCGATTTGACGTCTTTTATATATACTATAAATTCCAAAACCAAAAATGACATTTGCAACAGCATCTAGGCTTAAGACAGCCATAGGTGGAATGGTAATGCCGAATAAAGTACTATTAACTTGTTGCGTCAAAAATATAGTGAATTGGCTATATACAATCGAAACAGCCAACCAATAAGGAAACCCGCACAAAATTAACATTGCTATAAATGTAAGGTAATTTTTATTATTTTCCTTAAAGGCCAGATATAATATATATCCACCGCCAATGATAAATCCAAAAATCGAAATGAATCTCGTGATATTTCCAAATTTTAGTAATGTATAGACAAAAATGAATGTACTTAACAAGGCAAAAATAAGCATCATTTTTTGATTTAAAGATGATGGGATGCTGTTGATGTTATGTATAGAAATATTGTTTTTTAGTAACAAATAGAATCCAAACACGGTAATAATTGAGCCAAATCTATACACATCATGATAGCGACTCACCGGTAGTAAACCGATTGCTAAAACGCCGATAAGAGCCCCCATGTTGAACATGATTTGGTATAGATGATTGCCTTGCTGCCGTTCCGTTGCTCCGTTGAAATGATTATTGACGACTAAGCTCATAAAAGTGAAATAGAGACTGCCCCCTATTATGATGAAAGAAATACCAGCCATTTCTATATTTTTATAAGGAAAAGTTAACAGAAGTAATCCTGTAGAGACGGCTAATATAGCTAGCGTAGCAATTTTTTCGTGTGTAGGCAGATATTGACTGATTAATCCCCATACAAAAGAGCAAATTGAAAATAGAGCAATATAGCTCGTTGATATTGAGTATGATTCGTTAAGATTATATCCATGTTGATTAAGGTATACAGTGAGTGAAATACGTTGTGTTATGTATCCCGCCATAAACATGAACGTGGTAAATAAAACTAAATTAAACCTTTTTGTTTGTTGAAATTCATCAGGGCGCATAAAAGAATTCTTTTCCTATTGCTTTTTTATATTATTTAGTATTAGCATTGCATATTAAAAAAAATAATTGCAATGCACTTTCAAAATTATACCAAACGAGCGATAGGATAGCATTTCTCTAAAGAAAGGGAAGGCGTTATCAAGGAAAAACTAAGAAAATTTACTAAATCGGAGGTGAATAGGATGCTTTTTGTAATATCCACGGGCTTGTATAAGGAGATGAAACAATGAAGTCTGCTATCAATTTGTTTTACCAGAAGAGACTAACTACTAAAAAATCTCTCCTAAACTTCAACGTAAAAAATGAACGTAAAATTTTAAAAGCGTTTTTATTGAGACGGTTACATCAACTATTTTTTGAATTATTTCAACATAAAATACAACGTAATCAAAATAATTTTTCGATGGAGTGCTATGCAATGGACAGTAAAATCATTCAACTTCTTATTCAGGGTATTATTGAAACGGGAGAATACACATTAGAAGGAATCGCTTTCTATACCCGTATTCCTTTCGATGTCATTTACGAGGCGGCTTCTGGTATTAGCCACCAGTTTTCTATTACTCCTTGGGCAAGAGTGGTTAATTTATATTTACAAGTTAAGCCTGAGATAGAAAAAGTACTCATCGATAGACTGCTTGAGATCAGAGAGAAAAACCACACGGCAGTTTCATCGCTTCTTAATGAAACATAAATGATGAATATTGCATAAGCATAATGACCGTCAACTGCAATAAACAGTTCCTCTATTTTTTCACCAACTCCCCATACTTATTCAGCACATAATCTTGCTCATTATGCGTAAATGAAACAAGACGGTCAAAACGTAATGATCCTTCACGCACTTTGATCGAAGGATTACCCAGTGCATCTTTAGGCCCCTCCAACATTGTAATATCATCTCGATTAACCATGATAGTCAGATAAGCATGTTGGTGTTTATTTATCTTTGATCGCAAGAAGGATTCCACATGAGATTTTTCTGCATAAATCGGCCGGTTGACGCTATATTCGTAAAATACTTTAGGAGTAAACATGGCCGACCAGCTTTTTAACATCAGCCCTTGTGCATTGTAGAGATACACATACACAGAAATTTGGTGTTTTGTATCTTCTTTTTGCTGTGTATCTTCGCTGGCAACCTTTATAGAAAGCAAATGAGATTCTATGTCTTCTAATAATTTTTGCAAACGATCACGCACAAAACGAAATTTATCACCGACATGATATTTTTTTCTTAATTCAGCATCATGGTGAGCTGCATCACGAATCAATTGAATTAATTTTTCATGCTGTTTTAGTTCATCATCCATTCGCTTATCCAGTTATCATTTTCTTTTTGAGGAGTCGATGACAATTAATTCTTCAATCACTTTACTTAATTTATTAATGTATAACGATATTTCAAGAAGATATTGAACAGATTTTGGGGGGCCGCCTGTTTGGGAGGGTGCTGCATTTTGCAAGCCCATCGCGAGCCCATAGGCCTGATTTGCAATCTCATGCAATGTGTTTTTTGCAATATTCATTTCAGATACTGTCATGCTTTATCCCACTCGCTCCCGCGTATTAATTTAGAATAACATACTGAATTCTTGTTGTCTTAATGCATAACCATTATTGCACCTGGTGGTCTTCTTCGGTTCCCTCTTTTTCTAAATAAGGATCGCCCAATTCTTTGTTACGCTGAATAAGATAAGCGCGGCGCTGCAAATAAGCGTCACGTAAAAAGACATATTTATCCACGGCAACCTGTTCCATCACATTTTGAAAACTTAACAAATCTGCCCGTCTTGAAACAACACCCAAGCCATATAATGCATACCGGTCTCTTAACGGATGAATATGAGGATAAATAGAGAATAAGTAATAATCCACAGGCAAGCCAATCGCATCCCGCGGTGTACTAGGTCCAAAGAAGGGTAATACTAAATAATCAGATTTTGTATATCCCCACTGAGCAAGCGTCAATCCAAAATCTTCTGTGTTGGGCTCAAGGCCTATTTCAGAAGCCACATCAAAAAAACCTAAAATACCTACTGTCGAGTTAACTAGCAACCGCCAGCCGTCATTCGCCGCTTGATAAATGTTGAATTGTAAGACGTCATTGGCAACCGTTGGGATAGTATTGATGTTTGCAAAAAAATTACTGATGCCCTTATTGATTGGACGAGGCAAGACCGCATTGTAGATCATGGCCAATGGCTTTAAAATGACGATATCCAGCACTTCATTAAATTGATACATAGCGCGATTAAAAGGTTCATAAGGATCAACAAGACCCGTGTCTTGGTCTTGGTCTTGATCCGATTGAACGACAGAGGAATCATCCCAAGTCCCTTTTTCCTCTGGTTGCGCTATTGCAGGCAACAAACGACTTGTTAGAATACACAAAATAATAAGCGCAGCTATTTTTAAAAAACGTTTTTTTAATTGCTTATCAGTTATCATTTAGACACCACCACCTCAAAGAAGAGCGAGGTATAGTTTAACTATCTATGACACATTATGCCAATGAGAATTCAAAAATGAGTCAGCAAAACCGGCCACGACCTCTCGTATTAATCATATTAGACGGGTGGGGACATCGAGAAGAGACAAAAGCCAATGCAATTGCAAACGCCCGCACCCCCCACTGGAATGAACTATGGGCACGTTATCCTCACACGCTGATTTCAGGCTCGGGTTCATGCGTTGGTTTACCAGAGGGACAAATGGGTAACTCTGAAGTCGGCCACTTAAATATGGGCGCAGGACGCATTGTTCATCAAGATTTGACCCGAATCGATCTTGCGATTAAGGATGGTGATTTTTTTAAAAATCCTGTATTAACAAAAGCACTCGACGCTGCCAAAACATCGGGTAAAGCCATCCACATTTTAGGGTTACTGTCACCCGGCGGTGTGCATAGTCATGAAGAACATATCCACGCCATGCTGAAACTTGCCAAAAAACATCACGCAGAAAAAGTCTATCTCCATGTTTTTTTAGATGGACGTGATACACCGCCGCAAAGTGCAAAAGCCTCATTAGCGACACTCATCAAACAATGTGAAGCATTACAACGCGGAAAAATCGTCTCTTTGATCGGGCGTTATTATGCGATGGATCGCGATAAACGATATGAACGTATTGAAGCAGCTTATGATTTATTAACGGAAGGAAAAGCAGCTTATGAAGCACCGGATGCTCTAAATGCACTGCAACTTGCCTATGAACGCGGGGAAACGGATGAATTTGTGAAAGCAACCGTCATTCACAAAGACCATGAAAAACCTATCACCATCACTCCAGGCGATACTGTTATTTTTATGAATTTCAGGGCAGACCGCGCACGAGAACTGACCCAAGCCTTTATCAATACCGATTTTAAAGGATTTAAACGCGGAGCATGGGCACCCGTCAATTTTATTACCTTGACCGAATATGACATGACTTTTTCTTGTCCCATTGTATTTCCACCCGAACGGTTAAAAAATATGTTGGGCGAATACTTAAGCACCCTTCATTTAAAACAATTGCGCATTGCAGAAACTGAAAAATATGCACATGTCACCTTCTTTTTTAATGGCGGCATCGAAAAACCAAGTCCCGATGAAGAACGTATCTTGATTCCTTCCCCTAAAGTCGCTACCTATGATTTAAAACCTGAAATGAGCGCGCCTGAACTCACTGAGCGATTAGTTCATGAAATTAAAAGTGAACGCTATGATGTGATTATTTGCAATTTTGCTAACGCTGATATGGTAGGACATACCGGTAATTTGTCTGCTACTATCAAAGCAATTGAAACGCTTGATGAATGTCTTCAAAAAATCATGGCTGCTTTAAAAGAAACAGGAGGCGAAGCCTTGATCACCTCTGATCATGGTAATGCAGAAAAAATGTTTGATGAAATCACTGGTCAAGCCCATACCGCGCATACGCACGAACAAGTCCCTTTGCTATACGTTGGTAGAAAAGCACGCATCATCAATCCCAAGGGTATACTCTCTGATATAGCCCCCACGATGCTTTACCTATTAGGGCTGCCTAAACCGAAAGAAATGACGGGGAAGCCAATTTTTGAACTTCTTTAGCAGCGATTTCCGCTAAAAAAGTTTGTTTCTTCTTTTTTCGCTCCAATCGTTACATCCTTGTAATGATGTGAGCTTGGGTTTTTATATTGACGGGATTAAATAAATGATGCAAAACTCCATTTGCCTTCTCAGTGAAGATAGTTACATTGAACCTTTATTTGTAGATAAAGATAGACTCTCGAGAATAAAAGCTTTATTGCCTAAAATTGAGAAAACATATCAGGATGGCCTGCCATTAGATTTTTGCACATTAGAATATCAACAAATGCCTGAATATCCTTTTCGCAAAAAATAAATAGCTCCACGGCAATTGGCTAAGCTGTAAAAATCTAAACTTGATCTAACATTGATTGTCGAATTTATTGTAGCAAGTTTTCGTGTTTTCAGGCCAATGACTTGAACCCCACGTAGCCTGAGATTAAGTTTTTTGCACTGCAACACGCTTTGTCTTTTCAGGGCCTACGGCCCTGAAAACACGAA
>CAZUQP010000030.1:0-80373 GCA_964622455.1 uncultured Coxiellaceae bacterium | reverse complement strand
CCAACAACAAAGCTTTCAAGATGAGTTTAGAAAATTTTTAATTCGGCATGATGTTTCATATTCTGAAGAGTATGTATGGGATTAAATGGTTGCGCGCTTACAGCGCTTTGATAGATTGTGAATTAAATACCCAGGGTTACGGCGCAAAAAGCGCGCCTAACCCTAGGCTAAATTAGTTCCAGGGCCGTAGGCCCTGAAAAGACAAAGCGTCTTGTAGTACAGAAAACCTGATTTCAGACTATGTGGGTTTCAAGTCATTGGCCTGAAAACACGAAAACTTGCTACAATAAATTCGACAATCAATGTCAGATCAAGTTTAGATTTTTACATGTAAAGATTTAAACTTGATGTGACAGTTATCCATTTTTTTTTGTTGCCGCTTACTGTCAATTCAAGCTGAGACTATCAGCTTTGGTGCGTGTGTTTTTTTGCAGGAACGTTATTATTCTGTTTGATATACAATACATAGCATTTTATAAGATATTCGCCAGAAAATAAATTTTCTATATCAGTCATTTTTTCTTCTTTCATTAAATATTTTTTAAATTGGTTAATTATATTGTCCAATTGTTTAATTTTGGAAATAGGAGAATTTTTAAAAAAACTTAAAGATTCTTTTTTAGAGTTCTCAAGATTCTCTTTTTCTTTTAACATGCATCCCAGGATGACTTCTACAGGAATATTTTTTTTGTCGTTTTCAAAGTTAAACAAAAATTCAATTGTTTCGATAGGATTATCCTTGCGTTCTTGAACATACAATAATTTTAAATGTTCTAGAGGTGTTTTTTTACGATTTTTTTCTCGATACTCTTCTAATTTTGTTTTTATTGTATTCATTTCGTGTTCAAATCTTTTTTGAACAGATGCATCTTTTTCTTCCCTTATTCTTTTAGTTAGATGTTCTGTAAATACCTTAACAATTTCGGTACGATTCATCGCTAAGGCTAGATCAATGACATTGGGATCTTTAGGAATTTTAACATCAAAATCTAATAATAATTGGACTAGATTTGTATGTCCAAAAAATACAGCTGCGTGCAAAGGTGTGAAGTTAGCTAGATTCTCTGGGATAGGTTGGGTATTATTATTTGTTAATAAAGTTCTTACGCTATTTTCACAATTCTTTTTTTTGGCATAATTTAACAAAACTGTTGTGCTGCCTATTATCGAGATATTAGGATCTGCTTTGGCGTCAAGTAATAATTTAACGACTTCAAAATGTCCATTTTGAGTTGCGATATAAAGCGGTGTTGCGCCATTTTTTTCTGCTTGATTTGGATCTGCTTTGGCGTCAAGTAATAATTTGACGACTTCAAAATGTCCCTCTTGAGCTGCGGCGTAAAGCGGCGTCATGTCACCGTTTTCTGCTTGATTTGGATCTGCTTTGGCGTCAAGTAATAATTTGACGACTTCAAAATCTCCCTGTTGAGCTGCGATATAAAGCGGTGTTACGCCATCATTGCGTGCTTGATTTGGATCTGCTTTGGCCTCAAGTAATAATTTGACGACTTTAAAATGTCCATTTTGAGCGGCGATATAAAGCGGCGTTGCGCTATTCTCGCACGCTTGATTTGGATCTGCTTTGGCGTCAAGTAATAATTTGACGACTTCACAATCTCCCTGTTGAGCTGCGATATAAAGCCAATAAACGTTCTTAGAATCTTTTTTTTGACTTTTTTCTTGAGTAACGCAATGTAATTTTTTCCAATCTTCATTTTTTTTAAAAATAGATAAATATTCTTCAATTTGTGCTACTTTTGTTTTTTTAACATAAACTTCAGTTGAAAATGCAGTAATGCCATTTTCGGAGAAAGCATTCATGATTTCTTCAGCAATCACTTTATCTTCTCTTATTGTTTGTGACTGACTTGCGTTAATCCATTGCCAATGTTGAGTTTTATGGTCATATCCAACAGTCACGGTATGGGTCGAACTTGACAGAATAAAACCGATGGGTTGATCACATTTTTGTTCATTAAATGTTTTATGCATTATTTCGAAATATTTTTCGAGTTCTTGAATATTATAAATTCCAGAGAAGCTATCTATTTTTTCTATGTTAATTTTTTCAATTTTATATTTATTTTTACCTTCTTCTATTTCTTCTTCTATTGTTAATTGCTTCGATAATACACGTGGAAAAGTGAGCTCAGGATTCTGAGTGACTGGGCGCTCCTTTTCTTCGAAAAGACCCGGATAGTTATCGGGGGAAAAATATAATGCAACACCTTCGAAAAAAGCAGGGATGCTGAGAATGTCTCGTTCTGTATCAGTCAGAGATTTTTCATTATAATCTCTTCCCAATTTTTTTACTTTGTCTCTGACCCTTTCTATTTTATGAAAAAGATTTTCCGGAGTAATTTTAGAAAGTGTGTTTAAGCGTCGATTATATATTTCAAGTTCCCCTGCCAAAATAGCCTGCATGCCCATGCATGCAAAACCAAAGCACATACCATTTTCGCTAATGGCATAGTCTAGTTGCTGCATGTATTGAAGAAGTTCTCCATGGGTGACAGGCATAATGCAACCCTTCTCAATTTTGCGTGTAGTTTTATTCTCTTTGTATATTTTCAATTATAGCTAACTTATGGGGCGGCTGGGTTGTTTGTTGACAATGTACCGTAATAGATTGAATAAAAAGAGAAAAATCGCTTTATCGAAGTGAGAGAATAAATGGGGAGATGCAATAGGCGTAGAAGTTTAAACTTGATCCGTCTGATAGGCAGTGTCTAGAAAATCGGGGGTTTGCCAAGCTTGTCCCGCACTTATTTTTTCCATTTAATATTACATCCCATACTTGGTTTTTGGTCGGATTTTATAGTTTTTTCCGCGAGAATGGCATCTAATGCTTTTGATAAATCATTTCCTGTGACGGGAATGCCATTACTGGGAGTTGAGTCATCAAAGCGTCCGCGATAAACGCAAGCGAGATGATGATCGAATACATAAAAATCAGGTGTGCAAGCAGCATGATAAGCTTTTGCAACGGTTTGTGTTTCATCAAATAAATAGGGGAAAGTATATCCATAGGTTTCTGCATTTTTACGCATATTATCAGGGCTATCATCCGGATAATGCTCTACATCATTTGAATTAATGGCAATAAAACTGATCTCTTTGGCTTGATATTTTTTTGCAATATTAACCAAAACTGTTTGGATATGTTTGACATAAGGACAATGATTGCAAATAAACATAATGACGGTTGCAATATCTGAACGCGTTTCTTCAAGTGAAATATTTTTTCCTGTGATCGTATTTAATAAATTAAATGAAGGTGCTTTTGTGCCTAAGGGCAGCATACTAGATGGAGTTAATGCCATATTCATTTCCTATATTAAGCAGCTAGTTTTGAATAAATTTTATACATGCCCGGATAAAAAATCTTGTTTTGTTTTTTGAATCCGGTATTCTACTCGGATTTATAAATTGATTATATGTTTCTCAGGCCGTGGGAAGAAAAAAATTAAAAATGCATATAAAATAAAGGAGACTTGAGGTGAAGCAATTTAAATTCCAGCGTCTTTTTTTATTGATGATAATGGCGGGCATGGCGGGTGTGGGAGAAAACGCACGAGCAGCCGCTTTTCAATTGTGGGAACAAGATGGGGCTAGTATCGGGAATTATCATGCGGGCAGGGCTGCGATTGCAGAAGATGCCAGTACTGCTTATTACAATCCTGCGGGATTAGTGAGAATTCACAATCAACAAATAGTGGTCGCTGCAGATCCTATTTTGACAGACTTTAAATTTAAAGGGACAGTGCATGATTTTATTAGCGGATCGGCGCAAAATAGCACGAACTCAGCTATTGCCCAGGGCGGTAATTTTAATGTAGTACCGGCATTGCATTATGCAGTACCTTTGAATGACACCTCAGTATTTGGATTAAGTATTGTTTCACCTTTTGGGCTCAAAACAGATTATGGTACTGATACAGTCACCCGTTATGTAGCAACTTTAACGTCATTACAAGTTATCGATTTTACACCTTCCTTTGGTTTTTCTGTTAATAATCACTTATCGTTGGGGGCTGGGATAGATGCAGAGCGGGCTCGAGGTGAATTTGATTTGGTCGGCGGCGGTCCTAATCTAGTTGGAATGGATACCTATGCAACCAATATAGGCAGAAGTACTGCTTATGGTTATCACGCGGGTCTTTTATATCAATTTGATGAAGATACTCGGATGGGGCTTAGTTACCATTCTAAAATCACTCATCATCTAAAAGGCACGAGTAAATTTAGCGGGCCTTTAGCAAATGACGGCGAAGAACCTTATTACGAAGAATCCGATGAGCTACGGGCAAACACCACGTTTCCTGCAACTACAACGCTTAGTTTATTTAAAACCATCAATCCTACCTGGGATGTGATGGGAAGCGTCATTTATACTCAATGGAGTGTATTAAGAGAATTAGTATTGCAAAACGTTGCTGCTGTAACCTCAGCGGGCGATAGCGGTATTATCGCAGTGAACATTCCAGAACATTATCGCAATACCTGGAATTTTTCGATGGGTGCTAATTATCACATCAATCCACAATGGATGTTAAGAGCAGGCGCGGGGTATGATCAATCACCTTCTAAGGATGCTTATCGCAATTTGCAATTACCAGACAGCGATCGGGTCGCGCTTGCATTGGGCGGTCATTACCAAGCAACTAAATCGCTCGGGCTTGATATCGGTTGGACACATATTTTTGCGATGAATACGCGCATCAGTAATCTCGATCAAATCGTAGGTGCTCAAGAGACCACTACAAATGGGACTATACGTGGAAGTGCGGATGTATTCGGCTTTCAGGCGACATGGGATATTGCTTAAAAAGATTCATAAATATTTTTTCACAGAAGCCAAATATTGAATTGAGTAAGTTTTATTTCCAGGCGTCGTCATGATCAGTTTTCTTTGCTTTGACGGTATCGCGTGCTTTAGCGATTCTTGAGAGTATTTTATCTTCTCGGCGTTCTAAAGCTTCTAAAACAAGCTCTTTAGCAATATTAGAAATAGAGGTATGCTCTTGCTCAGCTAATTTTGCAAGTAAGCTCGCGGTTGACACTCCCAGGGTAATATTGATTCGCGGATTTTTAGTGGGCATGTCATACCTCAAATAGAAACCAATCAAGGTGTAACACTTTTACATCACCTTGTCGATGTATTTTAAAGAGAGGGCGAGCGAAGTTACGCTAAGGTTACTCACCCTTTTTAAGAGTTAACAGTTAGGATCAGACGCGCTGCAATTGATATCTACTGTGGATCCGTGAGCAGTAACAGAATATTTAGGATCTATTGGTATCACGGATACGACCTCTAAAGTATCCAAATTAATAGAAAGAGTTGCTACTTTCTCTCCGGTACAGTCTTTTGCGGGATACATATCAGCCGTGCAGATACCTGTTTGTGCTCCGCATAATGCTCTGACCAACGAAGGCTTTGTATCGCTTTGATTATGCGCAGGAGTGAAATGACCAGAATCTCCGGAGCAGAGGGGTAGTATGGAGGATGTTACTCTTACAGCGGAATCCTTGCTTGTATTATTATTAACATGTAAGGGATTGCTTAAAGCGACGATGGGTAAACTCAACGCTGCTATTGCTAATCCAAGGTTTATCTTTTTAATTAACATCATAATCTCCTAATAGTTATTTTTTTTTAGCAAGCCTACTATAGTATTAAAGAATAAAAAAAACAAACAATAGCTCTAAATAGGTCAAATAAAGATCAATTATTTTCAAACCATGTTTCTATTTTTTGCTGTTGATCTTGATCTAGCAATAACCCCAATTTTGTCCTTCGCCATAAAACATCTTCAGCCGTTTCTGCCCATTCATGCTGAATTAAATATTCTAATTCTTTTTCATAGACGCCCTGAGTGATTTCTTTTCCTAAATCTTTCAATTGATGAATATCCGCTAAAATAATGTTGGCGCGGGTGCCATAATTTTTGGCGTAACGATCAAGAAGATTTTCAGGCAGCCAAGAAAATGTTTTTTTAAATTGCGCGTAAAATTGTTTAAAATCACGATTTACAAAATCTCCGCCCGGAAGCGGCGCTGTTCCCGTCCAAGCAGATTTCATGTTCGGAAAAAAAGGATGCAATTGATTAATGGCTTCTTCTGCTAAACTTCGATGTGTCGTTATTTTTCCGCCAATCACAGTTAGTAGCGGCAAATGATTTTCAGTATCGAGCACTAATTTGTAATCGCGGCTGATTTTAGAAACGTTTTCGGCGTGATCATTATGCAGGCAGCGCACACCCGAATAAGAACTGATAATATCATTGGGTGAAATTTTATTTTTGAAATATTGATTGATGATGGAACATAAATAATTTTCTTCGCCGCGGCTTATTTTGACATGATCAATATCATCTGAGAAAGCAATATCAGTCGTGCCAATTAAAGTAAATCGATCATGATAAGGAATGGCAAACACGATTCGATGGTCGCGATTTTGTAAAATATAAGCAAAGTCGCCCGAAAATAATCGGGGTACAATAATATGGCTGCCTTTGACTAATTGGATGCTAAGGGATTTTTTATTATTGATCTTTTTTTGAAGGATATTGACCCAAGGTCCCGCTGCATTAATCAGTGTTTTGGCATAAAATATTTTTTCGGAATTTAAGTGATTAACTTTTATTTTCCACTGATTTTGTTCACGCTCAGCAGAAATAAATTCATGGTGTGTTAAGATCAGTGCGCCTCGCTCTTTAGCGGAAATCGCATTCAAAATAGTTAAACGTGCATCATCTGTTAAGCAATCGTAGTAAGAAAATCCTATTTTGAATTTCGGCAACAATCCGTTGCCATTAATATTTTTATTTAAATTAATTTTTTTTGAGCGCGGCAAACTGATTTTTGCCAAATGATCATACAGAAACAACCCGATGCGAATCAACCAAGCAGGACGTAAATGTTTTTCATACGGCAATATAAATTCAAGCGGTGTAATAAGATGCGGTGCTTTTTTCAATAGAATTTCCCGTTCATGAAGCGCTTTTCTGACAAGGCCGAGCTCATATAATTCTAAATATCGTAAACCCCCGTGAATTAATTTGGTGCTGGCGGATGATGTGCCGGAAGCTAAATCATTTTTTTCACATAATATAACAGACAACCCACGGCCTGCTGCATCGGAAGCGATTGCAGCGCCATTAATTCCACCGCCAATGATAAATATATCTGTCTCTTGCATGATACGATGTTAATCCAGTGAAAAAATGGTTACTATATCATCTTTTTATAAGTAATAAAGGAGGGGTTGTGGGTAATAAATTTTTATTGGCTATTGATCAGGGAACAACAAGCAGCCGTGCTATGATCTTCTCGCATTTAGGGGAAGCGCTTCATCAACATCAAATTGATTTAAAACAATCGTATCCTGAAGATGGCTGGGTAGAGCAAGATCCTGAGGAAATTTGGATAAATACCTATACTTGCTGTAAAGAAGTATTAAAAAAAATGAAATTATCCGCAAAAAATATTGCGGCCATTGGAATTTCTAATCAACGTGAAACCACTATTATGTGGGACAAAAAATCAGGCCAACCCATTTATCCAGCGATTGTTTGGCAAGATAGACGAACGAGCGCTTTATGCAAAGAATTGTCAGAACATCCTATTCATAAAACGTTACAAGAAAAAACAGGATTATTATTAGATCCTTATTTTTCGGCTACAAAAATTATGTGGTTATTAAAAAATGTTTCCGGTGCCCGTGAAAAAGCAGAACGCGGCGAATTATTATTTGGTACGGTAGACACGTTTTTATTATGGCGTTTGACCCAAGGTAAATCACATGCAACCGATGCAAGTAATGCATCTCGAACTCTCTTATTTAATATTCGCACCCAACAATGGGACAAAGATATTTTAGAGGCGCTAGAAATCCCAGAAAATATTTTGCCGACCGTATTAGATAGCAGCGCAAACTTTGGGGAAACTGATAGAGAATTATTTGGCGAAAAAATTCCAATTACAGGTATTGCAGGAGATCAGCAGGCGGCAACTGTCGGGCAAGCGTGTTTTTCACCCGGCATGATTAAAAGCACATATGGTACAGGATGTTTTATGCTGCTCAATACAGGTTCTTTGTTTGTCCAATCTAAAAATCGTTTGTTAACGACGATTGCTTATCGTTTGAAAAATAAAGTGACTTATGGTTTAGAAGGCAGTATCTTTTGTGCGGGCGCAACCATTAAATGGCTGCGCGATAGTTTGAAATTAATTAAAACAGCGCAGGAAACAGAAGAGTTAGCCAAAGAAGTATCGGATACCGGTGGCGTTTACTTAGTGCCCGCATTTACAGGCCTTGGCGCACCGCATTGGGATCCTCTTGCGCGCGGAGCACTCATAGGATTAACGCGCAATAGTAATGTGAACCATATTGTACGTGCTGCATTAGAAGCAGTTTGTTATCAAACAGAAGATTTATTACACGCGATGGCTAAAGATGGTGTCACACAAATTAAAACGTTGCGTGTTGATGGTGGAATGGTTGCGAATAATTGGTTGCTGCAATTTCTGGCGGACACGTTAAATTTAACGGTTGCGCGGGCAAAATGCGTTGAAACAAGCGCATTGGGTGCAGCTTTATTGGCAGGTTTACAAGTAGGAATATTTGATTCACTAGATCAAATTTCTGCATTATGGCAAAGTGATGCAGAATATAAACCTCAGATGGAACCTGCTGTGCGACAAAATTTATATGAAGGCTGGCAGCGCGCGATTAACAGAATTATTTCATAATGTGGAATTGATTTGTTATACTTTGCTCGATTTTTACCATAAGGATTCGGTATGAAAAAAATTTTACGAACCTGTTTGATCATCAGCGTATTTCTTGTCAGCAGTATTGTGTTGGCGGGCAATCGTCCAGGTGCTTTTTCCGTTCGTTTAGCAGATGGTTATTATTTTTTTGCAGATAAAAGAGATTTAAAAAATACGACCGTTCCAACCATTGAAGTGGGTTATGATTTTAATCAACGTTTTGCGATGAAGGGCGGTGTTGGTATTTTAAATACGCATAGCACAAACACTAACACTTCGAACAATGTTCATGGAATGGTATATACCATCGATGGTATATATCGATTTAATCATGACGAACGATTAGAACCTTATTTCTTAGCAGGGATTGGTGTGATTGGCTTAAAGCCAAATGGTGCAAATCCTGTGAATCAAGCGAATGTCAACGCAGGTCTTGGCACACAATTGTTTGTGACAAATTCTCTCGCATTTGATATTGAAGCAAAAGATTTGTATACCATGAGCGGCGGGAAAAATGATGTCATGCTGACGGTTGGAATCAATTTCTTAATTGGCGGATAATCTCCGCTTTGGATTATCTATTCTTCATCGGCATAAATTTTCTTTCAACAGGTCCCGTATAAAGTTGTCTTGGGCGGCTTAATCGATAGGGACTGCTCATCATTTCATTCCAATGTGCAATCCAGCCAATGGTTCTTGCCAATGCAAAAATAACGGTGAACATATTGGTTGGGATGCCAATTGCACTCAACGTGATACCAGAATAAAAATCCACGTTGGGGTAGAGTTTTCGTTGGATGAAATAATCATCTTCTAATGCAATTCTTTCTAATTCCATCGCGATTTTAAATAGAGGTGCATTATGTGCGCCGACAGCCTCTAAGACTTCATAACACGTTTCTCGCATGACTTTTGCGCGTGGATCATAATTTTTATAAACCCGATGGCCAAACCCCATTAAGCGGAATTTATCATCGGGATCTTTCGCGCGTGCAATAAATTTCGGGATTCGGGTAATATCACCAATTTCATGCAGCATATTTAATGCGGCTTCATTGGCACCGCCATGCGCTGATCCCCACAATGCAGCAATGCCTGAGGCAATGCATGCAAAAGGATTAGCGCCCGTTGAGCCTGCAACACGAACGGTAGATGTCGATGCGTTTTGTTCATGGTCTGCATGCAAAGTAAAAATACGATCTAATGCACGGACTAACACTGGGTTAGGCGTAGTTTCTTCACAAGGGGTTGCAAACATCATATGTAAAAAATTTTCTGCATAAGACATATGATTTTGTGGGGGCATGAAGGGCTGGCCAATAGAATATTTGTAGCACATCGCAGCAATCGTTGGCATTTTAGCGATTAAACGCAATGCTGAAATGTTTCGGTGTTCAGGGTTATTAATATCTAACGTATCGTGATAAAAAGCAGATAAAGCACCAACGACACCTACCATGACAGCCATGGGGTGCGCATCACGGCGAAATCCATTAAAAAAGTTACGCATTTGTTCATGGACCATGGTATGACGGTTAATTGCTTTGCAAAAATCAGTGTATTGGGTTTTATTCGGTAATTCGCCGTTCAGTAATAAATAACAAACTTCGACAAAGTTTGATTGCATAGCAAGTTGATCAATCGGGTATCCGCGATAAAGTAAAATACCTTTATCACCGTCAATAAAAGTGATTTTAGAGTCACATGCAGCGGTCGACAAAAAACCTGGGTCATAAGTAAAATAGCCGTTTTTAACCAAGGAACTGACATCAATGACTTCAGGCCCTAATGTTCCTGTTAACACATCGAATTGAATATTTTTATTTTCAACGGTAAGAGTGGCTTTTTTGTCCGTCATATACGGGTTTTCTCCATTTTGTATGGCCTCAACTATAAGAAGTCGTTACAGCGTTGTCAAATTGTATGGTTTTCCCTATAACGTTTGATTTGATTTATCGGGGTGGATATAATTCTACTGCAATAAACCAGCAGAGGGAAACATGACCCAGTGAAAGACCTAAGACCTAAGAACTTGAATCTTTTTACAATTCATCAACCGCTGCCTGCCATTATTTCAATATTACACCGGATTTCCGGCGTGATCTTATTTTTACTTCTCCCCCTGATACTGTGGAGCTTCCATCTTTCATTAGCTTCACAAGAAAGTTTTGATAATTTGCATCAGGTATTAACGACACCTTGGGTGAAATTCGTCATTTGGTGTTGTTTGTCTGCTTTTTTTTACCACTTGGTTGCGGGCGTCAGGCATTTATTAATGAATTTAGGGATAGGTGAAGAATTAAAAAGCGGCAGGTTGTCATCCCTATTGACCCTTATTATTTCAGCTCTTCTTATTATTTTAACAGGCATCTGGCTATGGTGAAATCCGTATTAGGCGTTAATCATCAAGGGCTCCGTGATTGGCTTATTCAAAATATTTCAGCTCTTTTCATGGCAATTTATATCATAGGGCTTCTTATCTTTTTGATACTGCACCCTGATTTATCTTATTATGAGTGGCAAGCTTTGTTTGTTAGTTTGGGTATGAAGGTTGCAACACTTCTCTTTATTTTATTGTTGTTGTTTCATACTTGGATAGGAATATGGACAGTGGTCACTGACTATATCACGTGCTTTGCGGTGCGTTTAGTCGTGCATACCATTGTTTTATTAGCGTTGCTCAGCTTTTTTTTCGCAACACTTTTGATTTTATGGGGTATTTGATCAATGAATGTAGCTACCAATTTAGCAACGCATGTATTTGACGCGGTGATTGTAGGCGGCGGCGGTGCGGGGTTGCGTGCATCGATCGAGCTTGCCACATCGGGATTAGATGTGGCTGTCATTTCAAAAGTATTTCCCACGCGTTCGCACACCGTGTCAGCACAAGGCGGGATTAATGCAGCTTTGGGTAACACGGATGGTGAGGATGATTGGCGCTGGCACATGTTTGACACGGTGCTGGGTTCCGATTTTTTAGGTGATCAAGAAGCCATTGAGTATATGTGTAAAAATGCGCCACAAAATATTTATGAACTTGAGCATATGGGTTTGCCTTTTTCTCGTAACAAAGATAAGAAAATTTATCAGCGCGCGTTTGGTGGCGCCACACGTCATTATGGTCAAGAACAAGCGCACCGTACTTGTTGTGCAGCAGATCGTACGGGTCATGCGATGTTACATGCGCTTTATCAAAAAAATCTTGCTGCAAAAGCAAAATTTTTTAATGAATGGTTTGCCATTGATTTAGTGAATACTGCAAAAGGCGTTGCGGGTGTTTTAGCGATTTCTATTGAAACAGGCGAAGTCGTTTTTTTTAAAGCGCGCGCTGTCATTCTTGCGACAGGCGGCGCTGGACGGATTTTTCAAACGACGACGAATGCGCATATTAATACGGGCGATGGTTTTGGAATGGCGTTACGTGCCGGCCTTCCATTACAAGATATGGAATTTTGGCAATTTCATCCAACGGGGATTTACGGTGCGGGCGTTCTCGTGACTGAAGGCAGTCGAGGTGAGGGCGGATATTTAATTAACAAAGAAGGCGAACGCTACATGGAGCGTTACGCGCCTCACTTAAAAGATCTTGCTTGCCGAGATATTGTTTCCCGTTCTTCGTTAATTGAAATTCGCGAAGGACGTGGTGCTGGTCCCAAACAAGATTATGTTTTATTAAAGTTAGATCATCTAGGTGAAGAAATTATTAATACTCGATTACCGGGTATTCGCGATCTTGCTATCACATTTGCGGGCGTTGATCCGTTGAAAGATCCAATCCCTGTCGTGCCGACTTCTCATTATATCATGGGCGGTATTCCAACCACTGTTCATGCGGAAGTGTTAACAATCAAAGATGGCCGTGATCAAGTGGTTGAAGGTCTTTATGCTGCGGGTGAGTGCGCTTGTGTATCGGTGCATGGGGCCAATCGTTTAGGTGCCAATTCACTCTTAGACTTAGTTGTTTTTGGCCGTGCAGCGGGCATTCATATTACTCAAAGCGTGCGCGAGGGCTTAGGATTTCGTGAGCCGACCCCTTCAGATATTGATGCGGCATTTAAAAGACTGATCCGTTGGAATACGAACGAAAAAGGTGAAAGTGTCGATCTGATTCGTACCGAACTGCAAAAAGTGATGCAAGATGATTTTGGTGTATTTCGGACGAGCGAACATATGCAAAATGGTTTTAAAAAATTGGAAAAATTGCAAGAACGCTTAAAACATGCGTCTATTCAAGATAAAAGTCAGTGTTTTAATACGAGCCGCATTGAAGCGCTTGAGTTAGATAATTTGATGGAAACTGCGATTGCAACTGCTTATTTAGCGAATGAACGAACCGAGAGTCGTGGAGCACATGCGCGTTTTGATTATCCTGAACGCGATGATAAAAATTGGTTAAAGCATTCTGTTTATTTTTCAGATGGCCAAATTGCTTTTCGTCCTATCAATATGAAACCACTTGAAATAAAACCCATAAAACTTCAGGCGCGGGAATAGGGGGTTATGATGCGTTTCTCAATTTATCGTTTCAATCCAGAACAAGATAAAAAACCTTATATGCAGAATTTTGATCTGGATACGGAAAAACATAATTGCCACATGCTGCTCGATGCTTTGTTTGCAATTAAAAATACGATGGACGACACATTAACTTTTCGCCGTTCTTGTCGTGAAGGTGTGTGTGGGTCAGATGGTATGAACATGAATGGAAAAAATGGGTTAGCGTGTACGACGCATTTGAAAGAATTAAAAGAGCCTGTGATTGTGAGACCTTTGCCTGGGCTGCCGGTCACGCGTGATTTAGTAGTTGATATGACGCAATTTTATCAGCAATTTGAAAAAATAAAACCGTACTTACAAAATCGTGATCCTGTTCCTGCAAAAGAACGGCTGCAATCTATTGAGGAGCGTGCAAAATTAGATGGTTTATATGAATGTATTTTGTGTGCATGCTGTTCGACGTCGTGTCCTTCGTTTTGGTGGAACCCCGATAAATTTGTGGGCCCTGCCGGATTATTACAAGCGTATCGCTTTATTATTGATAGTCGCGATACTGAAACCAGCGAACGTTTAGCAGATTTAGCCGATCCTTTTAGCTTGTTTCGTTGCAGAGGGATCATGAATTGTGTTGATGTTTGTCCTAAAGGATTAAATCCAACGAAAGCGATCACGCATATAAAAAATATGATGGTAAAAGAAGCGGTGTAATAAACGATTTAAAATATTTAAAAAAATAAATTGGCCAACTCATGAAAACAAAACAACGTTCGATGCAAGATTTATGGAAAGATTCGTATCTCTCTGAAAATGATACGTATCTTGAAGAACTGTATGAAACTTATTTAAAAACACCCGATCAAATTTCTCCTGAGTGGCAACAATATTTCAAACAAATTTCAAACGATCAGCAAGATATTTCGCATGCTGATATTCGTCATTATTTTACCGAATTAGTTAAGCGTCGACCGGGAAATAATGGTTCAGAAGGTGTTAGCAGTTATTATCAACGCGCTCAAGAAAAAGTGATTGATTTAATTGCGGCTTATCGAAGTTTTGGTCATCTGCAAGCAAATATCGATCCGCTGCAACTCTACAAAGGCCGCGAGCATCCAACACTTGATTTAAATTATTATGGATTTACCCAAAAAGATTTTAATACCATCTTTGATACCGGTACTTTTACCGGATTAAAAAAAACTAAAGCCACTCTTCATGATATTCATCAAGCATTACGCACGACATACTGTGGTTCTATCGGTATTGAATACAGGCATATTCCTTATTTGGAGGAAGTTGAATGGATCCAGCAACGGATGGAGCAGCAGTGGCCGCAATTTTCTCCAACGGAGGCCGAAAAATTACGTATTTTAGATCGTCTAGTCATGGCGGATGGATTAGAAAAATATCTTGGTTTTAAATATGTGGGACAAAAAAGATTTTCTTTAGAGGGCGGTGATAATTTAATTCCTTTGCTAGATACACTCATTAATCGTGGCAGCGAAAATGGTATGCGAGAAATCGTGATTGGCATGGCGCATCGCGGCCGTTTAAATGTATTGGTCAATGTACTCGGAAAAGAACCTGTTAAAGTGTTTGCGGGTTTTGAAGGTAAAGGAATTGAATCAAAGACATCTGGCGATGTGAAGTATCATTTAGGTTATTCATCTAATCTTGATACGCCTTTCGGATTGGTTCATTTAGCACTTGCATTTAATCCTTCGCATTTAGAAATTGTTTCACCCGTTGTACAAGGTTCAGTGCGTTCAAGACAAAGACGCCGCCGAGATACTTCGCAAACTGTTGTCATGCCGATTCAAATTCACGGTGATGCTGCATTTTCAGGCCAAGGCGTTGTGATGGAAACGTTTAACATGTCGCAGGCGCGTTGGTTTACAGTGGGAGGATCCATTCATCTTGTCGTGAATAATCAGGTCGGATTTACGATTGCCAATCCTAAAGATGCGCGCTCCGGTTTATATTGCACGGATGTTGCCAAGATGGTGGATGCACCGATTTTACATGTCAATGGCAACGATGCAGAAGCCGTATTATTTGCTGCGAAATTTGCAGTCGATTATCGCTCGCACTTTAAAAAAGACATTGTCATTGATTTAGTTTGTTATAGACGTCATGGCCATAATGAAGCAGATGAACCGTCAGCGACTCAGCCATTAATGTATAAAATTATCAAATCAATGCCGGCACCTTCTCTGATTTATGGAGATAAATTAATTGCAGAAGGTCTTCTTAAAAAAGAGGATTTACAAAAATTGATTGATACTTATCGCGATCAATTAGATGTAGGTAAAAGTGTGGTGAAGGTAAAAGAAAAATCTACTTATCAATTTGCTAATTCATGGGCGCCTTTTATTGGAACTGATTGGACAGCGCCTGCGAAAACGGCTGTTCCTCTCAAAAAATTAATGGAACTCGCTAAACAATTAGAAAAATTACCTGATGGATTTATCTTGCAGCCGCAAGTCAAAAAAATATTAGAAGCACGGAAAAAAATGACGGATGGAAGCTTGCCATTAAATTGGGGGTATGCAGAAATATTGGCTTATGCTGCATTATTAAGTGAAGGTTATCCGATTCGTTTATGCGGCCAAGATGCATGCCGCGGTACATTTGCACATCGTCATGCAGTGCTGCATGATCAAAATACGGATGACATTTATATTCCACTCAGTCATCTTTCGCCCAATCAAGTTCAAATTAATCTTGTGGATTCCTTATTATCGGAAGAAGCAGTGTTGGCATTTGAATATGGATATGCTTCGGCAGAACCTAACAATTTAGTGATCTGGGAAGCGCAATTTGGTGACTTTGCTAATGGCGCTCAAGTGGTTGTTGATCAATTTATTAGTTCAGGCGAACAAAAGTGGGGCCGGCTATGTGGCCTTGTCCTCTTTTTACCGCACGGCTATGAAGGTCAGGGCCCGGAACATTCATCCGCACGTTTGGAACGTTATTTGCAATTGTGTGCGCAACAAAATATGCAAGTATGTGTGCCGACAACACCCGCGCAAATATTTCATATGTTACGCCGACAAATGATTCGCCCTTACCGTAAACCCTTAATTGTGATGACACCCAAAAGTATATTGCGTCATCCTTTAGCAGTTTCTACCTTAGATGATTTAGCTAACGGTGAATTTCAAGTAGTGATTCCTGAAATAGATGAGATTTCTCCTAAAAATGTAGATCGAGTGATTTTATGCAGCGGTAAAGTCTATTATGATTTATTAGAAAAACGCCGCGAGCAAAAATTGGATCATGTCGCTATTATTCGGGTTGAGCAGCTTTATCCATTTCCAGAAGAAAAATTAAAAGAAATTCTAGCTGCTTATAAAAATATGAAAGAAGTGGTTTGGTGTCAAGAAGAACCCATGAATCAAGGTGCTTGGTATAGTATCCAGCATAATCTTTTAACTTGTTTATCCCATAAAATAAACTTGTGTTATGCGGGCAGAGCAGCGTCAGCTTCACCCGCTGTTGGGTATGCGGCAATACATTTACAAGAACAAGAAGCCTTAAGTATAGAAGCCTTAACGAATTCTTTGAACCATGCTAATGTAGCTAAAAATAAAGGAAAAACTCATGACAATTGAAGTAAAAGTTCCTATGCTGCCAGAATCAATTGCAGATGCGACTGTTTCTACCTGGCATAAAAAAGCTGGTGATAAAGTTTCGCGAGATGAAAATTTAGTTGATCTTGAAACAGATAAAGTCATGCTTGAAGTACCCTCACCGGTCGATGGTATTTTAAAAGAAATTGTTAAACCATCCGGTGAAACCGTGCAAGCTAATCAAGTGATTGCAATTATTGAAGAAGGTGCGGGAAAACCAGCACCTAAAGAACAAAAAGAAACAGTTTCTTCCTCTTCAAAAATAGAAAATGCAGCGCCTCCTTTAAGTCCATCCGCAAGACGTGCAGTTGCTGAACATGAAGTGGATGTCAGCAAAGTAAAAGGCACAGGCAAGGATGGGCGAATTACTAAAGAAAACGTTATCAATGCACTTCCCAAAGATTCTACTTCAGAAAGTGTTGCTGCCTTAGGTGCGCGTGCAGAAAAACGTGTTCCCATGACGCGTATTCGCGCGCGTATTGCGGAACGCTTATTAGAAGTTGCGCAAACGACTGCGATGCTCACGACGTTTAACGAAATTAATTTGCAGCATGTCATTGAGTTACGAAATCGTTATAAAGAAAAATTTGAAAAAGTGTATAACACCCGGCTGGGTTTTATGTCATTTTTTGTGAAAGCCGCGGTAGAAGCGTTGAAACGATTTCCTATTGTGAATGCATCTATCGATGGCAATGATATTGTTTATCATGGCTATTTTGACATTGGTGTTGCAGTGTCAACAGACAGAGGTTTAGTCGTTCCTGTATTGCGTGATGCAGATCAAATGAATATGGCAAATATAGAGTCTAAAATTGCAGAATATGCGGCTAAGGCACGTAGCGGCAAATTGACGATGGAAGAAATGCAAGGTGGTACGTTTACTATCACGAATGGCGGTGTATTTGGGTCATTGTTATCAACGCCTATTTTGAATTCTCCACAAAGTGCTATCTTGGGCATGCATAAAATAGACCAACGGCCGGTAGTTGAAAATGGCGAAATTGTGATTCGGCCCATGATGTATGTGGCAATGTCCTATGATCATCGTATTATCGATGGTAAGGACTCGGTGACTTTCTTGCTTGCTATTAAAGAATTCCTCGAAGATCCAGCCCGCCTGTTGCTTGAGGTGTAATTCTACTTTACTATGCAGCATTTACTTTGAGTCTTAGTGGAGAACTCGATGAATTTACATGAATATCAAGCAAAGCAATTATTAGCGCAGTATGGATTGCCCGTTCCACTGAATGAAGTTGCTTGGAACGTAGAAGAAGCGGTTAATATTGCTAATAACATGAATACCAAGCGTTTTGTCGTAAAGGCACAAGTCCATGCGGGCGGCCGGGGAAAAGCGGGCGGTGTGAAAATTGTTTCAAGCACAGAAGAGCTTGCTAAGGTAGCCCAGGACTTATTGGGTACTCGTTTAGTGACTTACCAAACGACTGCGGAAGGCCAGCCAGTCAATCAAGTCTTGATTGAAGAACCATCCGATATCGCGCGTGAATTATATTTAGGTGCTGTCATTGATCGTACAACCCAACGCATTACCTTTATGGCATCGACTGAAGGCGGTGTTGATATTGAAAAAGTTGCGCACGACACGCCGCATAAAATTTTAACTATTACAGTAGATCCTTTAGTGGGTGTCCAGCCTTTTCAAGCGCGCGAATTAAGTTTCGCTTTAGGATTAGCAGGCGATCAAATTAAACAATTTACAAAATTATTATTAGGTCTCGGTCAATTATTTAAAGAAAAAGATTTAAGTTTGCTTGAGATTAATCCGCTCGTTATTACCAAACAAGGCAATTTATTATGTCTTGATTGCAAAATAAATATTGATGATAACGCGCTTTATCGTCAATCAGAAATACGCGCGATGCGTGATACTTCTCAAGAAGATGAACGTGAAAACCGTGCGCGTGATTGGGAATTAAATTATATCGCACTTGATGGCAATATTGGCTGCATGGTCAATGGCGCAGGTTTGGCAATGGCGACGATGGATTTAGTGAAATTACAAGGCGGAAATCCCGCAAACTTTTTAGATGTGGGCGGCGGTGCTACTAAAGAGCGCGTGACAGAAGCATTTAAGATTATTTTGTCCGACAAAAAAGTGAAAGCGATTTTAGTTAATATTTTTGGCGGCATTGTGCGTTGTGATTTAATTGCTGATGGTATTATTGGTGCAGTTTCTGAAGTGGGGACTAAACTGCCTGTTGTAGTCCGTCTTGAGGGAAATAATGCTGAGTTGGGTGCAAAAAAATTGAGTCAAAGCGGTCTTAATATTATTGCAGCAGAAAGTTTTACGGATGCTGCCAAAAAAGTTGTTCACGTTGCAGGTGCATAAAAATGAGTATATTAATTAATAAGAATACCAAAGTCATTTGCCAAGGATTTACTGGAAAACAAGGTACCTTGCATTCTGAACAAGCGATTGCGTATGGAACTAAAATGGTGGGTGGTGTGACACCGGAAAAAGGCGGGCAAACTCATCTAGGCTTACCCGTATTTAATACGGTTAAAGAAGCTTATCATGTGACAAAGGCAGATGCGTCTGTTATTTATGTACCAGCGCCTTTTTGTAAAGATTCCATTATTGAAGCAGTTGAAGCAGGGATTAAATTAATTATTTGTATCACCGAAGGTATTCCAACCTTGGATATGTTAGATGTAAAAGCATTTATGCGAAATTATCCGCATGCGCGTTTAATTGGCCCTAACTGCCCGGGTGTTATTACCCCTGGTGAATGTAAAATTGGCATTATGCCGGGCCATATTCATATGCCAGGTAAAGTGGGTATTGTCTCTCGTTCTGGTACATTGACTTATGAAGCGGTTCAACAAACGACTGAATTAGGATTAGGGCAAAGTACGTGTGTGGGTATTGGCGGTGACCCTATCCCTGGCACTAATTTTACGGATGTATTGGCATTATTTGAAAAAGATCCTCAAACTGAGGCGATTGTCATGGTCGGTGAAATCGGCGGCACTGCAGAAGATGAAGCAGCCGAATATATTAAAAAACACGTGACAAAACCAGTCATTTCTTACATTGCAGGGGTAACAGCACCTGCGGGTAAACGTATGGGACATGCAGGTGCAATTATTGCAGGCGGTAAAGGAACTGCTGCAGAAAAATTTGCAATATTAGAAGCAGCTGGTGTTCATACTGTGCGTTCCCCTGCTGAAATTGGTAAAACGGTTGCGAAAGTATTGCATACGGTAAAAGCATAATGTTAGATCCAAAGTTATTACGAAATAATATTACATTGGTTGCGGAACAATTAAAGCCTCGCGGCTTTACATTAGATGTTTTGCAAATTAATTTGTTAGAAGAGCAGCGCAAAATATTACAAACAGAAATTCAAGAATTACAAAATATTCGAAATAACAATGCAAAAGCAGTAGGGCAGGCAAAAGCAAAGGGTGAAAATCTTGAGAATTTATTACAAGAAGTTAAAACTCTCGGAAATAAATTAAAAACTGCAGAAGAAAAATTTTCCTCCGTACAAGAAAAATTGCAATACTTACTAGCCATGATGCCTAATATTCCACATGTTTCAGTGCCTGTTGGAAAAAGTGAAGCAGACAATCAATTGGTTCGCACATGGGGAACACCTACGCAATTTTCTTTTACGCCTAAAGACCATGTAGATTTGGGTGAAAGGTTGGGAATGGATTTTGCAACTGCTGCTAAATTATCGGGTGCGCGTTTTGTTGTTTTGTATGGTAAATTAGCCAGATTGCAACGCGCGTTAATCCAATTTATGTTGGATTTACATACGAAAGCGCATGGGTATGAAGAAATTTCAGTGCCCTATATGGTCAATGCAGAATCCTTATTTGCAACTGGTCAATTACCTAAATTGAAAGAAGATCAATTTGCGATAGCCCGTGAGGGTGATTTTTATTTAATTCCGACAGCAGAAGTGCCTGTCGCTAATACGGTGCGCGATGAAATTCTAGCGGCAGAACGATTACCGTTAAAATACGTCTGTTATTCGCCTTGTTTTCGCAGCGAAGCAGGGTCTTACGGCAAAGATACGCGCGGCATGATACGTCAGCATCAATTTGAAAAAGTTGAATTGGTGCAAATTGTGCATCCCGATAAATCTTATGAAGCATTGGAAGAATTAACACATCATGCGGAAATAGTTTTGCAAAAATTAGAATTGCCTTATCGTGTTATGGCACTTTGTACGGCGGACATGGGATTTTCTGCAGCTAAAACATACGATTTAGAAGTATGGCTTCCAGGCCAAAATCAGTATCGAGAAATTTCATCCTGCAGCAATACGGAAAGTTTTCAAGCGCGCCGCATGAAAGCACGTTTTCGTGATCCTAAAACGGGAAAACCAGAATTAGTGCATACCTTGAATGGCTCTGGTCTGGCAGTAGGGCGCACGCTAGTTGCTATTTTAGAAAATTTTCAAGATGAACAAGGCGGTATTCGTATTCCAGCAGCGCTACATCCTTACATGGATGGCCTGATCTATATTGCACCTTAATTTAAATAAAATTAGAGTTCAGCAACTTCGTCTGTTTCTACTTTTTCATCAAAAGGATTTTCATTTAATAATGATTTCACGCCTTGATAATCAATTTTACCGCTACCTAATACTGGCATTTTGTCAGCCATGAGTATTTGTTTTGGTAAGCTGATATCCGCAATTCCCTGTTGTTTGAAATAATCCAGGATCTGTTTTTGGCAAGCTGCTTTTTGATTAGTGACTAAAGCAATTTGTTCACCTTTACGAGGATCTGGCATGCTTAAAATAGCATGTTGAGAATCAGGCCATAATGCGTAAAGCGCATCTTCAATAGCGGTTAGAGAAACCATTTCTCCTGCAATTTTTGCAAAACGTTTTGCTCGCCCTTTAATGGTGATGTATCCTTCATTATCGATAGAAACAATATCGCCCGTATCGTGCCAACCGTCTTTCGGAGGTTGTATTTGGCCAGGATTATCAGCAAATAAATAACCCATCATAATATTAGGCCCTGAAATAAAGAGCCTAGAACCATCATTTATTCCTTCAACTGGACGTAATTCATGACGAATATAGGGCAGCAATCGTCCAACGGTTCCCGCTTTATATTGCATTGCTGTATTGGTTGAAAGCACGGGAGATGCTTCAGTGACCCCATATCCTTCAAATAAGCGAATACCAAATTTTTGCATCCAAATACGGCGTGTTTCATCCCGTAATTTTTCAGCGCCTGCAAAAATATAGCGAATGCTATAAAAATTATAGGGGTGCGCGTACTTAGCATATCCTGATAAAAAGGTATCGGTGCCAAATGTAATTGTCGCATTCGTGTCGTAACACACTTCAGGCACAATGCGATAATGCAAAGGGGAAGGGTACATAAATACCCGCATGCCAGAAATAATAGGCAATATCGTGGCTGTTGTGAGACCGAAACCATGAAACATGGGTAATGCATTAAATACACGATCGGCAGGCGTTAAATCCACACGTGCTGTTAATTGGAAACGATTAGATTGAATATTTTCATGGCTTAATACCACTCCTTTAGGAGTACCTTCAGAACCTGATGTAAACAAAACAACTGCAGGTTGCAAGGAGATGTCTTGTTCGTTAGTTTTATTTATTTTATTGTAAAGGCGATAATAAAGTTCGGGGAAAAGGGACGCTATTTTACCAAAAAATTTGCTTAGTAAATGGATGCCTGCACGTACATCTTCTAAATAAATGAGTTTAACGCCTTCTTTAGTTAAAGCATCTGTATAATGTTTTAAATCAGCAAGCTCGATAAATCGTCTCGACGTATATACACACCGAATTTTAGCTGTCCGGCAAGCAGTAATCACATTGTATGTGCCGGCAGTAAAATTTAACATGGCCGGTACGCGATGATGTGCTTGCATCGCAAAAAATGTGACAATAGCACCAACAGAGTTAGGCAGTAAAATACCGACGTACTCTCCTGTTTGAGTCATTTTTGCAATGCGACGGCCTAAAATAATGCTGCCTAAAACTAATCGTTGGTAATGGATGGGTTTTCGTTCAATGTCTTCAACAATTAAATGTTTTTTACCATGAATTGATTTTGCGTGTAATAAAGACTGAAACAATGTTTCTCGGGAGTCGCTGCTAAGAAAAATCGTGTCGGTCATAATATCGTAGAGAGATTCGCTGATTTTTTCTCGGCGATTGCGTCCGGTCGTTGATTCTGGTAAATCAAATTTTCGAGGTTCTAAAATAGTCAGCGTGATTTTAGGAAACCAACGAATTTTTACCTTGCCTTTCAAATAAGAAAATGTGGAATATTGCGCGCCGTCAATGCGAATGGGTAGAAGTTGTGCATGCGATTTATCTGCAATAAGCCCCGGACCCTCATATATTTTCATTAAAGCGCCAGTCACTGTAATGCGGCCTTCAGGAAAAATAACAACCCTTTTATTACGGCGTAAATATTCAATTAATGATTTAGCAGCCATCGAGTTTGTAGGGTCGATCGGAAATGTATTGACTAATTTAAGCAAGATTTTAACCCAAGTTTTTTGTGCATATTGATAATCAATAGCAAAGGTTAATTTGTCTGGCAAAAATGCAGCGATTAAAGCCGCATCTAAAAAAGAAGTGTGATTTGCTAAAATTAATACTCGATTACCTGCTTTGTAATAATTT
Source organism: uncultured Coxiellaceae bacterium (assembly GCA_964622455.1). Lineage (GTDB taxonomy): Bacteria > Pseudomonadota > Gammaproteobacteria > DSM-16500 > DSM-16500 > CAZUQP01. The sequence continues at coordinate 56,816 of CAZUQP010000030.1, read as the reverse complement.
TCAAGACCGCGTACTTCAACACGATAGCATGTTTTAAATAACCAAATTAAAAATGATTTTACTAATGCATCAGGTAATAAATTACAGATATAAATAGCGACTACGACATTTGCAAGTGCCACTAAAATAAATACGTCACTCACAGAAAAATGCATAAACAGCATAACACTAGTAATAAAGGCGGCAGCAACCATAAAAAAAGCATTGATAATATTATTGCAAGCAATAGCGCGTGAACGATGCGTGATTTCGCTCTCAGATTGTAAAATGGCATATAGGGGCACTACATAGAGACCGCCGCAGGCGGAAAGCAAGGACAAATCAAGTAATACATGCCAGTTTTGTAAATGACTTAAAAATTCACTTAAAGTGAGCAAGTGACCTTGTTTAGTCACGATATGTTCGCTTGCAAGGACTAAATCAATTGCAAACAATGTCATGCCAAGTGCTGCTAATGGCACATAGGTTGCATGAATTCTCCCTTTGAGTAATCGATTACAATATAAAGAACCTAATCCTATTCCTAACGTAAAAAAAGTTAAGAACAATGTAACAATAGAAGGCCCCGCATTTAAGACATCTTTTGTGTAACTCGGCAATTGAGAAAGATAAGTTGCACCGACTAACCAAAACCAAGAAATGCCAAAAATAGCAATCGCTAAATTTCTATTTTTTAACGTATGCTGAATAATGTCACTGGTTTCACGAAAAATGTTTAATTTTATTTTAAGCGTGGGCGCTGCTATTTTGGCAACGGGAATTCCTAAGCTTGTGACATAACCTAATAGAGCTAATAAAATAAGCATGAACGCAGCGAGGATTGGGCCAATATGCAAAGTAATTAATATTCCACCCAAAAGCGTTCCCATTAAAATAGCGAGATAAGTGCCCGCCTCAAGTAATGCATTTGCAGCGATCAGTTCATCTGCCGGAAGATGGTCCGGTAAAATAGAATATTTCATTGGCCCAAAAAAAGCAGCCTGTGCCCCCACTAAAAATAATGCTGCAAATAATAAAAAAGTATTGTGAAAATAAAATCCGAACGCTGCAACTGACATTAAGATGATTTCAGCTATTTTGGTATAACGAATTAAAGAGGACTTTTCAAATCTATCGGCAATTTGACCCGCTGTTGCTGAAAAAATAAAAAATGGCAAAATGAAAATGCCTGCAGCAATGGTAACTAATACTTCGGTTGTTGTTTCATTGGTGGTTGCGAGCGTATAGGTAATTAAAATAACCAATGCATTTTTAAAAAAGTTATCGTTAAAAGCGCCCAAAAATTGAGTTAAAAATAAAGGTAAAAATCGCTTTGTTTTTAATAAGCTTAATTGGTTAATAGCCATTATGCTGCATACCTTTGATGTGTTCAAACATTCAAAAATGGAACTGTATCATATAATAGAAGGGTCAAAAATTAAAGGGATTTGAGGGAATTTGTATCAGAAATGGTCATATTAAATTTCTGTAAATACAAGAGATTAGCTGTCGTTAGAAGTTGTTTTCAGAAGGGAGTATAATGGATTTTGCAAGATACTAACGATAGGAGGAAGTATCATGTCTAAGGCTACTTCAAGAAAACACTCACATGAGAGTGATTTCGATGTATACGGCGATCTTGCAAAAATCAAAACCATGCTTAAAAAAACCACCCTTGATGCAAGAGGGCGCGCGGGGGAAATCCTAGCAAACTCCATTGAAGATGTAAGAGAAAAAGGAATACTCGCCCAGAAAAATGTGACGCATTACATCGCCGAAAAACCCTTAAAATCCGTCGGTTTTGCTGTGTTAACGGGCGTTATACTGGGTTACTTCTTGCATCGCAAATAAAAATTTATTTTACTTGTATGGCTACATAAGGATTTGTATGGCAAAGAGAAATAAATTTTCGCTGGGTGATACCGTCAAGAATGTCATTATGCTGGTACCGAATATTATCGGCATAGTATCAGACCTGGCGGCGCTCGTCCGTCTGGAAACGCAACTAGCAGGAAAAACAATAGTGACCGTATTGATTTTATCAATTATGTATGCGTTTTTGATGATATCTATCTGGTTTTGTTTGCTAGCAATGTTATTTATTTACCTGGTGACATCATTGCAATGGAGTTTAATGATGTCATTGTTGCTATTATTAGGATTAAATACGCTTTGTTTGATGATCATAGGATTTATCATCGTACGAATTAAACGAAATTTACTTTTTCCTGCTACTTTAAGCGAATGTAGAAGTTTACGTGAAACTTTTGAAGAAGAGCTTTAGCGGTATCTGTTTTGTTGCAGAAGTAATTTGGCGGGTATACGTCTGTTTTCTTCTTGTGGTTCTTCATTAAGGTTATTTAACAAAAGAGATACTTCCGGACTGTCATTAATTGAAGGCGACCCTTCATTCTCCCGCAAACATTCTGAATTTCTTGCTATGCAATTGAGACAGAAAAGGATAAAAATCGCGAGCCCAATGGCATTTGTTATTTTGTTGCTTGTTCCACTTGCTCTATCAGTCATATATAAAGTAAATTTAGCGATAACGTCAGCTAACCCCAATAGTACTAAGATAATTTCAAAGAACCGCGAACCCGTATAAATTCGACGATGAACACGTGCGGTCGTGCTTTTAGATTCCAGCATGGTTTCTCCTTATCAATGAAATCTCTTAATTTTATTTAGGTAAAATCGGTTTTTTTTGAGCGGAATGCGCACGTTCTTGCAGTTCTACGTCAATATATCGATCAGTAATAGCGCTTGAACTATGTCCCGCATCATCACGTACATGTTCGCGCGGTCTTATTTTTACATCATCTGAAATACCTGTATGACGCAGCCAATGGACAGTTGCCCCACGTAACATTTCAGCTTCTTCCATTTTTTTTTCGCGGATGAGGTCAGTAATAGCTTGATCAAAACAGCGTTGTACAATATGACGAATAGCGCGTGTACTTTTGATTGGGCCTTTACCTTTGGTTTTAGGAAGGAGGAAAATCTCTTCATCAGGTGTTGGAAGAGAGGAAAGATTAAGATGCTGGCGCCAGCGTTTTAACGCATCAAGCATTGCAAAACTCACGGCAATTTGCCGCATTTTATTACCTTTTCCGACAGTTTTAAACCACCAATCGCCATGCGAGTCGCGAAAAAAATCACGCATCATCGGTGTCCAGCGTGAAGACGCAGCCAGTTCAGAAATACGCAAGTACATACCATACAAGGCATGCATCATAAAAAGTGTCCGTTCATGTCGAATCGGATTTTGTTCCGCCATTAAAGTGGCTGCTTTAATGACCGTTTTCCACTGTATTTCTGATAAACGCCGAATGGTAGGAGATTGCTGTTGCTTTTGAATAAATTTACTTTTTTGTCTAATTTGCAAGAGAGGGTTTGTTTCTGTTACTTCTTCTTGTATTAAATAATTATAAAAACTACTTAAAATAGCAAAAATTTGTTTCATACCTTCTCTCGACAGCTTGAAATGAGATTTTTCTGGACGTTTGCCCATTTGAAAAGATTTTTTGGCAATTTTTACAACAAAAGGGCGCCATGCAGGATTTGGTTTGTGAGCTCCATTTTGTTGAATAAAGCGTGCAACTGTTTTTGTACCGACCCAATTGTCGTCTGGATTTTGGCAAAATTCAAGAAAAATTTCTATGTCTGCGCGCTTTAAATTTAATATAGATTTGCTGTAGATATGTAAACCCCATTGAAATAAGCGTTCTAATTCACGGCGGTAAGCATTAAAAGTATCAAGACTGCCACGATAACTATAAAGAAAATTCAATATTTGTTGATAATCTTTTGTTGCATGTTCAGGTAACTTGGTTTTTAAATGAGAAAAACAATCTTTAAGCCAGACATTTATAATCGCGCGTGCATCTCCTGATTGGCATTGTCTATATTGATCTTGTACATTTTCAAGCGTGTCAAATAAAGGGCAGGGCGCTATAGCAGGGCTTTTTTCCATAATATCCTCCAAGCTTATTGATGTTGAATTATTTTTTATTAATGTACTTTACGTTAGGAAGCCCTTTGAAATCGGCATCCTGAGACCAAACGGTAGCATCGTGTGCTAGCCCTGTTGCTAGAATAATGCTGTCAGCTAAAGGAAGTTTATGCAATACACCTAATTTTGCAGCGCTCAAAGATATTTCAACGTCTAAATCAATAACTATACCTTGCATCATGCACTCAATACTTTCAAATGCTTGTTTTTCTGAACATCGTAGCAATACATGCTTAAAGACTTCAACAAGAGAAATGCTGGGAACAAGTAAATTTTCGGTATTTTCAATGACAGGCGCAAAAAAATGAGCATTGCTTGCATCCGCAAAATATTCGAGCCACCCAGATGAATCTACCACATTTTTTTTCATGTTCTGTCCTTGTCACGTTTAATCTGAGTATCGATGCCTTTTAAGAATCCGCGCATTTTTTTTATATCTTTAACAGGCACAAATTCCAAACGATTTTGATAGCGAAAAACATGTAATTTTTCGCCAGGTACTAAATGAAGTGCTTCGCGAATTTCTTTAGGAATAACGATTTGATATTTTGGTGAAATGGTTACGGTTTGCATATTAACCTCATCGATACTAAATTCGTATTACATAATTATAATCGATATGACTAATAAACACAACGATGCAACGGGCATGAGTGTAACTGAAGCCGCTATTCGTCTAGATGTATCACGTACTGCCTAAATACTTCCTGTAATACAAATTACAGGAAGTGTTAGATGGGGGGTTGGGTGGATTCAACGGACTAAGAATGCCATCTAATTTTTCATAGACGAATTAATTATTTTTAATAATTTCTCTCGCATCATTCCAAACTAATTTTTCACAATATTTTTTCATTTCATTTTCTGAAAAATGTTTAACAAAATCTCGCTGTTCATGATGCGTCATGCTTTGTTGATTTGAAAATTTCACTATTAAAATCATAAGATCCGGATTATTATTATCTTGCAACAACTCATATAATAAACATTTTTCTTCAGCTTTTGTTGGCTCAATCAGCTTCATTAAGGAAGTGATTAGTTTTTCACGGCAACCTGGTTTTGCATAAAAATATTCAATACAGTAAGCAGTGTTAGCTAAATCATAAGACATATGAATCCCCCTGGAGGCAATTTATTTTCCTATTATTTTTAAGCTTCAAGTTTTTTATATTTAATTCGATGCGGCTGCTTTGCTTGTTCACCTAGCCGGCGTATGCGGTCTTCTTCATAATCAGTATAATTGCCCGTAAAAAAGGTTGTTTCACTGTCCCCTTCAAATGCCAAAATATGCGTCGCAATACGATCTAAAAACCAACGATCATGCGAAATGACCATAGCACAACCCGGAAAACTTAATAATGCTTCTTCCAAAGCACGCAATGTTTCGACATCTAAATCATTTGTCGGTTCATCTAATAATAAAACATTGCCGCCACTCGCCAGCAATTTTGCAAGGTGAACTCGGTTGCGTTCACCGCCGGACAAATCTTGAATAAATTTTTGTTGATCGGTACCTTTGAAATTAAATCGGCCTACATAAGCACGTGAAGGAATTTGATAATTACCAATGGTCATCATGTCTAAACCATTAGAAATTTCTTGCCACACGTTGTTTTTTCCATTGAGTGCATCACGGCTTTGATCAACATACGATAATTTGACTGATTCACCGATCCGAATAATCCCTTCATCAGGTGTTTCAAGGCCCATCAGCATTTTAAATAATGTAGATTTACCCGCTCCATTCGGCCCGATGATACCAACGATTGCACCTTTAGGAATTTGAAAACTGACATTTTCAAATAACAAACGGCCGTCAAATCGTTTACTGATGTTGTCCGCTTCAATCACTAAATCTCCTAAACGGGGCCCAGGTGGAATATAAAGTTCTTGAGTTTCATTACGCTTTTGAAATTCTTGTGAACTTAATTCTTCGTAACGCGCAAGACGTGCTTTGCTTTTTGCATGACGGCCTTTAGGATTAGCGCGCACCCATTCAAGCTCAGCTTTCATTGCTTTTTGATGAGCGCTTTGTTGGCGTTCTTCTTGCTCTAAACGTTGTTCTTTTTGTTCAAGCCAAGCAGAATAATTTCCTTCATAAGGAATACCTTGACCGCGATCTAATTCTAAAATCCAACCGGCAACATTATCCAAAAAATAACGATCGTGAGTGACTGCCACTACTGTACCGGGATAATCATGTAAAAAACGCTCGAGCCAAGCAACACTTTCAGCATCTAAATGGTTAGTAGGTTCATCGAGTAACAGCATATCGGGTTTTGATAACAATAAACGACAAAGCGCCACACGCCGCTTTTCACCACCCGATAATTGAGTAACATCCGCATCCCATGGCGGTAAACGTAGCGCATCCGCTGCAATTTCTAATTTACGTTCCAGTTCCCAGCCGTTAATCGCATCGATTTTACCTTGCAATTCGCCTTGCTCATAAAGCAAGTGATTCATTTCGTCTTCACCCATGGGTTCAGCAAATTTCATACTGATTTCATTGAAGCGATTCAATAAAGTCAAAGCATCCCCTACCCCTTCTTCAATGTTTCCGCGAACAGTTTTATTGGGATCTAATTGAGGTTCTTGAGATAAATAACCAATGTATATATCACTCTGTGGACGCGCTTCACCCACAAATTCTTTATCTATTCCAGCCATAATCTTAAGTAAAGAAGATTTACCTGATCCATTTAAGCCAAGTACACCAATTTTGGCACCAGGATAAAAAGACAACCAAATATTTTTGAGTATTTCACGTTTGGGAGGGACAATTTTACCAACGCCCTGCATAGTATAAATAAATTGAGCCATAAGAACTCTACGATAGTTTTTAATAAGTTGTGTACTATAACAAGATATGGGCTTTTAAAAAAGAATAAGATATGGTTTACAAAGCATTATATCAGACCCCGCAATCAATCAAATATGATGCGGGGTGATATATTATTTATGGATAAAATAACCAATCACGGTTCCCATTAATACAGCTAAGCCGAGTGATTTAATGGGTTTATGAACAACATAATCCGTAATGTTTTCTTGGAGCAAATCAGTCTTTTCTTTAACATTATCCAATGTACCAGAAAGTGCTTTTGTTGCTCTTTTAGCCATATGGCTTTTAGCCCTTGATAATGCGTTTTTAATTAATGCTATGTCTGTATAGAAATTAGTGCGCTTACTTCTAGTTATTGAGCGATGCATGGTTGCTTCCTCCAATTGGATTTGGATGCCAGCTATTATTATAACGCTGTTTAAAGATTGTTAGGCGGGAATAATCCTAAATAGATCTTTTATTGATCTAAATAAGGTCAATAAACGGTTTTTTTGACATTATCCTGACATCAAATCGACGCGCTCCCATGTTTGCGAGCGGCCAAACATCGGGAAACCAACATATCCATGAATGCTCAATTTTTTTCCGTTTTCAACCAGTCTTGCAGAACAGCTATAGGTTTTGCCATTTTCTGGGTCAAGGATTTGGCCATTTTTCCATTGATTATTGTTTAATTTTAATCCTGACATAATCACCATCCCCACAATAGGTTGATTATGTTTATCGCCATCACAAGCTGTGCATATTTTGGCTTTTGCAACATCTTTCGTAGGGAAAATTTTGACTACCTTTGCCATCAATATTTCATCAGTCGTTTTCCAAACTTGTACGATACTTTTAGGTTTGCCTGTTACATCATCAATTGTTTTCCAGTAACCAATGGGTGATGCTGTTTCAAAAGAAGTTGCAAAGGCCAGACTCACAGAGCTTAAAAAGGTAGCAATGATTACCATGAATTGTCTATTAAAACGCATCGATTTTCTCCTTATCAGCGAATCAATGTACTAGTGTAGTGCTTTGACTATTCTTTCCCTGACTTCTTCAACCGTTCCCAATCCATTAATGGTGACATGAACCGGAGAATGATCAGGCGCTATTTTTGCTCGTTGAATATAATAATTCACGAGTGGTTCTGTTTGTTGATGATACACAATAAGACGTTTACGAACTGTCTCCTCTTGATCATCAGGACGTTGATGAAGCAGCTCGCCGGTAAGATCGTCTTTGCCTTTTATTTTAGGCGGGTTATATTCCACATGATACACTCTTCCTGAAGCAGGATGCACGCGTCTTCCGCTTAATCGTTTAATGAGCTCCGCGTCGGGTACCTTTATCTCAACAATATAATCAAGATGTACATGATTCTCGTATAAAGCTGCCGCTTGCGGAATTGTACGCGGAAACCCATCCAGCAAAAATCCTTTCATACAATCTGGTTCTTGTATCCGTGCCTTAACGAGCTCAATCATAATATCATCCGATACTAATTGTCCGGCATCCATAATTTTTTTCACTTGTTTACCAAGAGACGTTCCAGCATTGATAGCGGCACGTAACATGTCCCCTGTAGAAATTTGACCGATGTGGTATTTTTCTTTGATAAACGCTGCCTGAGTTCCTTTACCAGCCCCGGGAGATCCGAGTAAAACAAAACGCATCTATGCTCCTATAAAGCCTAATAAATAAAAATCATTTTAGTAGACAATAGGAAGTGATGCCAGAGCTTTTCATTCATGGGAGGTTTTTATATCAATCAATACGGGTATTGCGCCTGGTGATTGGGTATATTGCTTAAGGACACTTAAAGCACGTTGACTGCCCGTATCGTTCCATTGCTCATAGGCTTCCAATGGTAATAGATCAGGATACTGTTTAGAGTAGCTTCGTATGGACTGCAAGACATCCATTAAACACACAAATTGCTGGCTTAAAGAGTAATATAAGTCATCACTTTTTTTTGAAATTTTGACATATGCCGCTTGGCCAACCTTCACAAAATAGTTTAATTTCACCAGTCGTTTTTCAGCAATTTTAGGATAAAGCCCCGTAAATAATAAGCACATATCACCCACTTCTTGCAAGGCAACTTCTTGTTTAGTCTTAGATAATTGCATACTTTCCAGAAAATCAACCGCAATAATGTGTTTAACCAGTTCCGGGCGATTGGTATAACGCATCAGGAGAAAAACGAGATAGGATTCTATGTCTTCTTTTAATGCTATAGCGCACGACCTTTCTGCATCGTGTATAATGCTATGCCATAATGCCGTAGAGGTTGCGTGAGTTAAGATGCTCATACCGGCCTCCTATGTGAAAAATGCATTCCCCGCACTTTCAGTATAGAATATGAATACAATTATATCCTTAATTATAAGAATTGACAAATCGAGTAAAGCATGGCTGATATATTCATTTCAGATTTACACCTTGAAGAAGCACGTCCTGGCATTGCTAAATTATTTTTACAATTTTTAGCAGAACACGCTTCTACTGAAAATTCTCTCTATATTTTGGGGGATTTTTTTGAAAGCTGGATAGGTGATGATGATCATACCTCTTTTAATCAATTAATTATTAACGCATTAAAAAATGCGGCATCACAAGGATTAACTCTTTATTTTATGCATGGCAACCGAGATTTTTTGATAGGCAAAAAATTTTTAAAACAAACAAAGTGTCAATTATTGCCTGATAAATATGTCGTTAATTTAGCAGGAACCCTCACTTTATTACTGCACGGCGATACGTTATGTACAGAAGATCTTTCGTATTTAAAATTTCGTAAAAAATCTCGCAACTGGTTATTACAAAAAATATTTTTGCTACAATCTTTGAAAAAACGTAAATTAGTTGCCGAGCGTTATCGCAGAGCCAGCAAGCAATATACGAGTACAGCAACAGATAAAATCATGGATGTCACTCAAAAAGAAGTTGAGCGCCTTATGTTGAAATATGAAGTGCAACACATGATTCATGGTCATACGCATCGCCCTTTCGTGCATCAATTTAAATTAAATGGTATTGATGCAACACGAACGGTATTGGCTCCCTGGCATGAACGCGGTAGTGCACTCATTTGTCATAGTAACGGTCATCAAGAGTGGGTGGTTGTTGAATAACTCGCCCTAGGCACTAATCCAATCACTCTGCTTAAAGCTTCTGTACCATTTTCTGTTTTGATCGGTAAAATAATTCCTTGCGCACCGACAGGCGGTAATAATTTACAATTTGCTAGGTTTTCAACAATGTATTTTCCTGCGCCCAAAATAGCATAATGCACGGGAAAAGTAAGATCTAAACAGTCCGGTGAAAGAGAATCAATCCCCAACCCGACAATATTGCGCGTTAATAATAAATCCGCACTTTCTTTAGTAAAGCCTGGAAAATGCATTTGCCCTGAAATATCAGGATTACGAAATTTTTTTGCATCACCCCAAAATCGGTCCCAGCCTGTGTAACCAATCACTAAACTGTGCGGTTTTATTTTTTCATGCTCTGCTTCAAATGCTAAAATATCTTCGGGAGTGATATAATAATCGGCATGCGCTTTTTTAGAAACATCAATCACGTAAAACGGTGCGATTAATTCTTCTAGCGGAATATCGGCAGCATTTCTTGCGCCCGGAATAAAATGTGACGGTGCATCAATGTGCGTGCCGGTTCCCGCATTGATTTCAATCGATTGCACGCGGCACGCTTCAGGATAATCAACAATCACACGTTCTAAAAAACCGCACTGCCCGCTCCAAGTAGGCGCAGCAGAATTTAAAGTATGCGTTAAATCAATTAGCTTAAATGATGAAGAAATTAATTTACTTTCATCACTCATAAAAATTTATAATTCTAACGGTTTATATGAAATAACAATTCCCTGTAAATCAAAATGATGTTCTGCTTTTTCTGCGAGTTTCAACGCAGCAGAACGTTCAACTTCAGGGCCAATGTAAACACGCGTGCTGCTTTTTCCATTTGCTGATTTAAATTCTTTGGTAAATGCCTTGTATCCCGCCGCGCGCAGTTTGTTCGTCAAGTGCAATGCATTTTGCTTTACTTTAAAACTACCCATTTGTACTGCCCAGGAGGGAGATTTTGATACGGCAAGAGTAGATTTTTTCGGTAAATGACTGACTGTTTTAATGTGTCTCGATGGCGTAGTTTTTTTAGGAGGCACTGATTGAATAGTACGATCCGTGTCTTTTTGTTCGGGGGTTGACATATTTTTATTTTGTCTGGGTAAATCCACTTTATCAGGTGTTGGAACATTTCGACGATTGATAACAGCAGCAACAATAACTGCTGGAGGCGCTTTGACAGTAGGTGCTGGATTTTCAGATTTAGTGGCGCTCAGAATAGATGGGTCGTGTGAAACAGTCTCTGGTGTACTTGCTGCAACAGGTTCAAGTGTGCTGACACCTACCGGCAAATCTTGTTGCGGGACGGGTTGATTTTCTGCAACTCTCTGTTGTTCTTCGGGAAAAGGCGGCGCTTTAATTTGTGCGGCCTCTTGTATTGTAAAATCATTTTTAGTGACTAAAAGGGGCATCACAATGACAACCAATGCCATAATCACGACTATTCCAATAATCCTTTGTATTTTTTTCTTTTCCATAAGTTACCTCTTAAGTTTAAGTAGAACTAGATGCAATACGCTGATGAGTCAGTTTTGCTAATAGTCGGGCAATAGAATCTTTTAATTGATTACGGGTCATAATCATATCGATGGCACCATGCTCCAATAAAAATTCGCTGCGCTGGAATCCGTCCGGTAATTTTTCTCGTACCGTTTGTTCGATGACTCTTGGGCCGGCAAAACCGATTAATGCTTTCGGTTCAGCAATAATAATATCTCCTAACATGGCAAGACTCGCAGATACTCCACCCATTGTCGGATCAGTTAACACAGAAATATAGGGGATGCCTTGCTCTTCCAAACGTGCTAATACAGCACTCACTTTAGACATCTGTAACAATGAAATCAATGCTTCTTGCATTCTTGCCCCACCGCTTGCAGAGAAACACACAAAAGGAACATGGCGCTCTATGGCTGTTTCAACCGCTTTAACAAAACGCTCGCCAACGGCCGCTCCCATCGAGCCGCCAATAAAAGCGTATTCAAATGCTGCAGCAACTAATGGAATTCCACACACGTGTCCATAAAGAACAATTAAAGCTTCTTTTTCATCTGTTTCTTTTTGCGCGGTCGATAAGCGGTCTTTATATTTTTTTAAGTCTTTAAACTTGAGCCGATCAACGGGTAATACCTCTGCTCCAATTTCAACTTGCGGATGAGGGTCAAGAAAATAAGTTAAGCGCTTACGGGCAGATATTCGGATGTGATAATTACATTTGGGACACACTTCTAAATTACGCTCGAGCTCAGAACGATATAAAATAGCATTACATTTGTCACATTTCGACCAAAGACCTTCCGGCACGCCTTTTTTAGTGAGAGCGTTTGTGCGAATACGCGAAGGTAATAATTTTTTAAACCAACTCATATGACCGATTGCCCCTTAAAAGGGAATGATAAACCAATCTTCTATTATCCTAGATTTGAGAGGTGGAATCTATTATTTTTACGCTTTAAAAAAGTAAGAGTGCCCTATGATTTTCAGGGAAAAGATAAGGTGCTAAGTAATTGACTTGATAAAGATAAAGACCATGAGGATCGGCAGTGTCTGATGCTTTTGTACGGTCTTTGGCAGCCAGCACATCCTGCATCCATTCAGGAGGCTTTAAGCCTGCACCAATTGATAACAAAACACCCGCAATATTACGTACCATATGATGCAAGAAAGCGTTCGCTTGGATTTCTAAAACGACAAAGCGATCTTTGCGTTCAATCTGAATATATTCGACAAAACGCATAGGCGATTTAGATTCACATTGAGATGATCGAAACGAACTAAAATCTTGTTCTCCTAGAAGATATTCGGCTGCTTTTTGCATGGGTTTTATATCCAATGCACGCTGGTACCAAGTTGTTCGTTCAGAAAAAATGGCTGAACGCACGGGATGATTATAAATAACATAGCGATAACACCGAGAGACGGCAGAAAAACGCGCATGAAATTTTTCATCTACTCTTTCGGCCCATTGAATAGCAATGGTATTAGGAAGATAAGTATTTACACCAAATGTCCACGCGCGTATATCGCGGATAGCATGCGTATCAAAATGGACAATTTGGCCTAAAGCATGCACGCCTCTATCGGTACGTCCTGCACAAAAAATTTGAATGGACTCATCTGCTACTTGAGTGAGCGCCTTTTCAAGGCATCCTTGTATCGTTAATAAATTTTCTTGGGCTTGCCAGCCAAAAAAATCATGGCCATTGTATTCAATGCCTAACGCAATTCTGCAATTAATCGTTTTGCCTCCTGAGGTTTATAACTCATTATTTTCTATTAAACTTTCGGCAATCTGTATCGCATTTAAAGCAGCACCTTTTCGCAAATTATCTGTAACCACCCATAAATTGAGACCCTTTTTATGGGAAAGATCTTCTCTAACGCGGCCAACTAACACCTCATCTTTGCCGGTTGCATCACATACGGGTGATGGAAATTGATGCCGATTTGTCATTAATTTGATTCCTGGAAATTTTGCTAATAAATCTAATGCATCTGATAAAGTAATTTTTTCCTTGGTTTCAAGATGAACGGCAGCAGAGTGCCCATAAAATACCGGCACTCTGACAGTCGTTGGGTTGACCGCAATTTTTTTATTATCTAAAATTTTTTGAATTTCCCAGATAATTTTCATTTCTTCACGCGTGTAACCGTTTTCTTGTAATTCATCGCAATGTGGCAATACATTAAACGCAATTTGCTGGGGATATACTTTAGGTTTAATAGGAAGGCCGTTTAGTAAAAGCGCTGTTTGATCAGCCAATTCAGTGATGGCGTCTTTTCCGCTGCCGGAAACGGATTGATAAGTAGCAACATTCATCCGCGTAATACCAACCGCATCATCAATAGGTTTTATGGCTATGGCAATAGGAATCGTATTGCAATTTGGGTTGGCAATAATATTTTTTTTACGAAAACGGCGCAGTGCTTTTTCATTGACCTCAGGAACGACTAAAGGAACGTCTTTGTCATAACGAAAATAAGAACTTTTATCGATCACAATATTTCCAAGCTTTGCTGCTTTTGGTGCATATTCAGAAGAAATATCATTGTCCGTACAAAAAAAACAAAGGTCTGTTTTTTTAAAATTAAAATCTGCTAAATCTTCTACCAGATAAGATTTTTTTTTAAATTCTAATATCTCTCCTACCGAACGTTTACTGGCCAATAAAAAAATATTTTTCACGGGAAATTTACGTTCTTCTAAAATCGACAAGGTCATTGACCCTACAATTCCTGTGGCGCCTACAATGGCTACATTATATGATTTTTTCATTATTATTTACCTGTTTATTCTTCATTATTTTGCTCGACCCCTTGCAACCATATACTAATCGCCTCCCCCATTAATGTGGGATTACTCTCTTGCGCATAATGCAATGCTTCGCCAATATCGACAATTTCTAAATGAGGTATATTTTCCTTTGCCCACATGACTGTCGCAATCGTCGTAATAAATCCGGGCACTGAATATAACATTAACTTGGGCAAAGAAGATTTTGTGAGTTGAATGGAATAATCGCGAATTAATTTATCGACAGAATTTTTACCTTGCGCATTTAAATCTTGCAAATATTGCGTTAAAGGTTTGCCCGTTCCTTTTGATTGGAATGGAGCGCGATAATGTGCCATTTCTTTATCACTTAAGTTCCGGATCATTCCTTGCGATAATGTTTTATCTATAAAAAATGTACTATTCATAATAAGATCTTGCATGTTTTCGTCTCCTTGCCAAGATAAAAGCTGTTCTTGGTAAGGCAAAGACAGATCTTCATGATCAAGCGAACGCAAATAAGCTTCGTAAAATACTAATCCTTTACAATTTTTCTCATGTCGCATTGCATAATCAAAACCAATAATGGAACCCCAGCCATGCAATACCAACGTCAGTTTTTTTAATTTTAAAGTTTCAATGAATTTTTCGATATATTTGATATGCTCAAAAACCGTATATTCAATAGAAGGTTTATCTGACTTACCAAATCCAATTAAATCGAGAGCAATGCAGCGTCCTAATGTTGCTAAATGAGGAATCACATTACGCCATACGTAAGAAGAAGTAGGTACACCGTGTAATAATAAAATAGGGTCGCCTACCCCTTGCTGAACATAATGCATTTTAGCGCCATAGACATCTACAAAATGAGACGCGTAGGGAAAATCCGCTGAAATTTTTTCTGTTGTTGTCATATAGCATCCTTTTGCTATGGATTTTTAGGCATGCGCAAAATCAAATAACTCTCGCAACACAACTGAATAAGTGACGAATCCCACATTGTTACTGGATTTAATGTCAGTGAGTAAATTTCTCCACCGCATAATGAGTAACTCATATTCATCCAGCCAAACAGTAATACGATCTTTAATGGGAAGCTGTTTTAATTTTTTCTGTTTTAATAAGAGTACGCTCACGCTTAATTTTCGTTGAGCACGATCAAGATCATCACGAAAACCCGAACGTGCCAATTCATCCCACTGATTATCGATGGGATAGGTATTCATTTGATCACGCAGCCAATTTAACTCTAAATAATCGCCTAAATTATAATAAGTCTCCGCAACCTCAGTGATATTTAAATGGTGTTTTAATGCCGCTTCAACGATATCAAGTGAAGTAAATAAAATATTACAGCTCCCGACACGTTTGGCCAATAACTCCGGCACTCCCTGATCTAATAAAGATTTCATTTCAAGCTCATACTGTTCACGATCTGCATCCGTTAATAATTCAGGAAGCTGCTTAACCAATTCAGCAATGGGCGGTGAAAAATATTGAATAGTCTCTTCAATAGTGAGATTCGGTTTCAAATTACGTAAAAACCAACGCGTTGCCCGGCGAATCAAATAATAAATTTGTAACATCATTTTTTGTTGAACAGCGGTATTAACCTTAAGATCAAGTGCTTCTATTTCATGCCACACTTCTTCCATGCCATAAATTTTTTCTGCAATGACATAAGCGCGCATAATAAAAGCGACCGATGCGCCCGTTTCACGCTGTAAACGCTCAACAAAATTAACGCCCATATGATCAGTAATATGTTTTGCAAGTTGTGTTGCAATAATTTCACGACGTAAACTATGCTCTGTCATTTGTCCTAAATATTTTTTTTGTAATGATTTTGGAAATGCCATCAGCAGATAGCGAATAAAATAAGGGTCTTCTGGAATATCAGACGCTAAAATATCTTGTTTCAAAAACATTTGACAATAAGAAATTAAAATAGCAATTTCAGGCCGCGTTAACCCTTGACCATTCGCTTTTCGTTCAAGTAATGCTTTTTCTTCAGGCAAAAACTCAAGGGCCCGATTTAAACGTCCTTTTTTCTCAAGTTCATTCATGTAACGTTTAAACAAATCCATTGTTTGTAGGGCAACAGATGCTTCTAAACTTAAAATTTGTGTTTGTTTGTAATTATCCAATAATACAAGCTCAGCGACTTCTATCGTCATTTTTTCAAGCAATTTATTGCGGTCTGAAAGCGACATTGATCCATCGGTCACTAATTTATTCAACAAAATTTTCATGTTGACTTCATGGTCTGAACAATCAACACCTGCAGAATTATCAATAAAATCGGTATAGAGCACACCACCATTCAAGGAGTATTCGATGCGTGCTAATTGAGTTAACCCAAGATTACCGCCCTCCCCTATAACTCGCGCAGTCAATTCATTAGCATTAACACGAATACTATCATTGGTTCGATCTCCCACTTCAGCATGTGTTTCAGTGCTAGCCTTGACAAAAGTTCCAATTCCACCATTCCAAATAAGATCAACGGGTGCTTTCAGGATTGCACTGATTAAATCATTTGGAACCAAATGATCTGCAGTAATAGCAAATGCTGCTTTCATTTCAGGAGTAATTTTAATGATTTTGGCAGAACGATTAAAAACACCGCCGCCAGGAGAAATTAAAGTAGGATTGTAATCAAGCCACATAGAGCGCGGTAATTGAAATAACCGCTCGCGCTCTGTAAAGCTTAATTGCGCATCTGGATTAGGATCAATAAAAATATGCTTATCATTGTATGCGGCTAATAGCTTAATATGATTCGATAACAGCATGCCATTACCAAAAACATCGCCGCTCATATCGCCAATCCCAATTACCGTAAAATCATTGGTTTCAGGATCGATTCCTAATTCACGAAAATGACGTTTGACTGATTCCCAGGCGCCGCGTGCCGTAATTCCCATTTTTTTATGGTCATACCCTGCGGATCCTCCTGATGCAAATGCATCGTGCAGCCAAAAATCATATTCTTTTGAAATATGATTGGCGATATCTGAAAAAGTTGCAGTTCCCTTATCTGCAGCAACTACCAGATAAGGATCATCTTCATCATAACGCACTACATCTAAAGGCGGGACGACGGCGCCATTTTTAATATTGTCGGTAATATCAAGCAGCCCGCGAATAAATGTCGAATAGCACGCGATGCCTTCTTTCATGATGGCATCGCGATCACCATCGAGTGGTAACTGTTTAGGAAAAAATCCGCCTTTTGCACCGACAGGTACAATCACGGAATTTTTCACTTGCTGCGCTTTCATCAAACCTAATACTTCTGTGCGAAAATCTTCGCGGCGATCAGACCAGCGTATCCCGCCGCGCGCAACTTTTCCTGCCCGCAAATGTACGCCTTCAACGCGCGGAGAATAGACAAAAATTTCATACATCGGTCGCGGTAAAGGTAAATCAGAAATAGCGGTTGGATTTAATTTAAAAGAAATATGAGATTTAAATTGACCGCTTGCGGTCGTTTGAAAATAATTAGTTCGAATGGTTGCTAAAATCACTTCTAAGATGCGGCGGATAATTCGATCTTCATCTAAGCTGCTAACATTATCAATGGATTGCTCAATGTGAACAATCAAATTGGATGTATCTGGCCGTTTGTCACTAGGATATTCGGGTGAAAAACGTAATTTAAATAATTCCACTAAGTTTTTTGCAAGATTTGGATTATTAATCAAAGCTTGTTCTATGTAAGCTTGGCTGAAGGTGAACCCAGTTTGACGCAAGTATTTGGTGTAAGCGCGAAGCACGGCTGTTTCATGCCAATTTAACTGTGCTTCCAAAATTAAAAAATTAAAACCATCATCTTCTGCATGCTGAAACCAAATATGAGTAAAAGCATCTTGAAAATTTTCTTTTAGACTGTTGACATCAATTTCTTTATTCTTAACATGCACCATATCAAAATCACTGACCCAAACGATGGTGCCGTCTTTAAAAATAATTTCGTGCGGCCGCTCGCCAATAATACGTAATCCCATATTTTCGAGGGTCGGCAGTACGTCTGATAAGGCGATCGTATGTTCTTTATGAAATAACTTTAATTGCAAGGCGGTTTTGGAAGCATTATAAAATAACATTTCTAACGGGTTCTGCTCAGAAATCGCTTCAATTTTTTTAATATCATCAATTGCAGCGCTCGGTAAATAATATTCGGTGTAGCTTGCTGGAAATGCCTTACGATATTTGGCGTAATATTTTAGACCTTCCGCTTCACCGACCGTTTTAACTAATTGTGTTTTTAATTCATCTGTCCAAGAACGCGCAGCATTTCGTAGCTCTTTTTCAATTTTTGCAACAGAGTATTCCGCAGGAGTTTTTGGATTAACACGAATTAAAAAATGAATTCTTGCTAATACTGAATCTGAAAAATAAGTCGTAAAAGAAGATTCAATTCCATGAAACGCTTGCATCAATATATCTTGCATCGCTAAAGATAATTCTGTATTTGAAACTTCACGCGGCACGTAGACTAAACAGGAAAAATATCTGCCATAAGCATCTTTACGAACAAAAAGTCGGATACGTTTGCGTTCTTGTAAATGTAAAATACCTTGCGTTAGCTCCACTAATTCTTCATGCGTCGCTTGAAACAAATCGTCTCGTGGTAATGTTTCAAGAATATGAACGACTTCTTTGCCATTATGGCTGTCGGGAGGATAATGAAATTCTTGAATCACTTTAGCCACTTTATGACGTAAAAAAGGAATGTAACGCGGGCTTGAGTGATAAGCGGTTGATGTATATAAACCAACAAACCGCCGCTCGCCTATTAATTCACCTTTTTCATTAAAACGTTTGACACCAATATAATCGGTGTAGGCAGCACGATGCACCGTAGAAAGCGTATTGGTTTTAGCAATAATTAAAATTGTTTTGGAAAGCGCAAGTTTACGTGCTTGCGGCGGTAAATCCGCGTAATTACGTGAAACAGTGCTGGTATTGTCATCGCGCAGCACACCCAAGCCGCTGCCCGGTACAATTTGTAAAGCACGACCGCTTTCATTACCAATTAATTTATAATCTCGGCAACCTAAAAAAGTAAAATGATTATTAATCAACCAGCGTAAAAAATCTTTTGATTCGGCAATTTCAGCTGGATCCAGCGGCGGTGGATTCTGCTCTAACTCAAGCAATGCTTCTTCAGCGCGATTCAGCATTTTACGCCAATCTAAAACAGAAAGTCGCACATCTGCTAAAATACGCTCAATGTTAGCGCGCAATGTTTCCATGACTTCCGTGTCAAGTTGACGGTCAATTTCTACATAAATGGGTGCTTCTGACAGCGCATCAGGTGATGTAATACCAATCGGTAAGATCTCAATGATACGATTCTCTTCGTCCCGCCTAACTTTTAATCCGCCAAAATGAATGGTGTAGTGAATCTGAAAGCCGCTGCGATTGACTTCTGAACGAATAGAATCAACTAAAAAAGGAACATCATCATGCGATACTTGGACAATAGTATGAGTCGATTGCCACCCTTCTTTTTCTAATGTGGGATTAAAAACAATAACTTTGGATTCGCCCGGTTTACGTTGATAGATAAAATTCCAATGCGATATAAGAGCGCCTAACAAATCCTCAATGGAGCGTTCTCTCAAGTCTTCTAATGAAGAATTAGCATAGTAGCGCTCAGCAAATATCTCAAGAAGCGGGATTTGTTTTTTAGGAACAGTATTTTTTATGCGATGCCGTAACTGATTAATAATTTCTTGTCGACCTATATCTTGTTGGCCAGCCATATAAAACCTTATTGTTAGAACATGGCCTGATTTTAGCGCTTATGGAGTGTATTTTAAACAGGTTTTAAAAATATTCAGCAACCCCCACTTTTTTTCTGCGCTACATTATCCCGCAAATAAACAGGCATTGCTTTTAAGGGTGAGACCCATTCCTGGCTAAGAAATTTTGCTTTTGCAAGGGTCAGCATGGCTGAGGCACTAGGAAGGCAGTGTGAGTCGATGGCGGCTGGTGTATAAAGAATTTTATCAGGATAAATGTTCCATGCATTCCCTACCCCGTACCAAAGGGTCTTATCAGGCACCGTGATTGCTTCAGGGTGATCAAGCGCTTCCTTGCCAACTAAACTAACCAGACCATTCGTTTTCACTTCATAAGAGGCCCAATACACTTCATGAATGCGGGCGTCATATGCCACAATCATTTTTTTAAACCCTTGCTTCTCATAAGCAGTTTGAGCCGCTATTGCCAGTGATGAAATGGGAATAAGGGGTTTTTCAGACGCAAATGCGAGCCCTTGGGCAACACTTGTTGCAATCCGAATGCCGGTAAAACTTCCAGGACCACATCCAAAAGAAATCGCATCTAACTGATTTAATGATACATTTTCTGACTGTAATAACTCTTTTAGCATAGGCAAAATAAGCCTCGCCTGCTGCATAGGAGATATGACGTGCTTAATGATTTTTTTTTCAAAAAGTAATAAACCCAGCGAACAGGCAATGGAGGATGTATCAATGGCAAGTATTTTCATAAGGAAGGCTGTGTCCAAAACTCATTGACTTTAGTCATCTCTCGGGTGCGGCGCATCGGAGGCAAACTCTGCAAAAATGCTTCTCCATAGTGTGACCCAACAAGCCTTGGATCGCAAATCATCAGGATACCACGGTCTTTAATATCGCGAATTAAACGTCCCGCACCTTGTTTTAAAATTAATACTGCATTGGGCAGCTGGTAACTATAAAAAGGATCGCTTCCTTGTTTACGTAATAAATTAATACGCGCCTTTAGGATAGGGTCATCAGGCGCTGCAAAGGGTAATTTGTCAATAATAACACAAGATAAAGCATCGCCGCGCACATCAACGCCGTACCAAAAACTATTAGTGCCCAGCAACACAGCATTTTTAAGGGCTTTAAATTGGGCAATCAATTCTTTCTTAGGCAAAGTGCCCTGCAATAGTAAAGGAAAAGATACGCGATCTTTTAATAACTCGTGCGCATATTCCATCGCACGGTAACTGGTAAATAATAAAAATGTTCTGCCTTCAGTTAATTCGAGTACTGGAATCACTGCTTCGAGCCAATGATCCATATAATCTGCTTTACGGGGATCAGGTAAATGACGCGGAACGTATAAAATAGCTTGTTGTTGATAATTGAAAGGACTGCTTAATTGTAATTGCAAAGCCTTCTGCAATCCAAGACTGTCTATAAATAATTGAAAACTATTTTTGACAGCAAGCGTTGCTGAGGTAAAAATCCACGTCCGTTTTTTTTCTTCTAAATAAGCCCTGAAACTATCCGCCACTATCATCGGAGTAAATTGCAAAGTAAAACTTTGAGGATAAGTTTCATACCAATGAATTATATTAGGCGGCGCGTTTCCCGTTAAAAGATGAAAGCGTGTCATTAATTCGAGAGAACGCCGCCAACAATTTTCTAATCCTTTACTGCGTACAGCAGCTATTTTTAATATTTCTTCCAAAGATTGTAAAATATCTTTAACTGATTGAATATGCGTTTTAAATAAATGAGGAAGAGGATCTGGCCAAGGCAAGCGGCGCAATTCAGGGCCCATCATAAGACGCATGTCGTGTAAAATAGTTTGTAACTGATGCGCTTTTTCGGGTAATTCACGCATATCATTTGCTGATTCCGCACTTTCCGCTAAAGTATCGTGTGTTAACTCCATCAGTTGACGACTGGTTAATTGGGTGCTAAAAAATTGAGAAGCAATATCAGGTAATTGATGCGCTTCATCGAATACTACCACCTCGGCACCCGGCAGTAATTCTCCAAAACCTTCTTCCTGCAATGCGCGATCGGCAAAAAATAAATGATGATTGACTACTACAATATCAGCTGTTAAAGCTTCAGTACGCGCCTTTACGATAAAGCACCCTTGATAAAAAGGACATTCTTGTCCAAGGCAATTATCAGACGTACTCGTGACTGAAGGCCAAATAGCAGAATCTTCTGCGACAGTGGATAATTCAGAAATATCACCTGTTTCAGTTGTTTTTGCCCATGCATCAATGGTGTAAAGTTCGGAAACTAAGTGTCTTGAAACAAAAAGCCCTTCTTGTTTATTCCGTTCTACTCTTTGTTTACAAAGATAATTTGCCCGCCCTTTCAGTAATACGACTTTTAATGGAAAAGAAAAAATTTTTTTAATGACGGGTATATCAGTAAAAAACAACTGATCTTGCAGGTTTTTTGTGCCTGTTGAAATAATGGTTTTCTTTTGTGAAAGAAAAATAGGAATGAGATACCCAAATGTTTTTCCCGTGCCAGTCCCTGCTTCGACAATGAGTTCTGAATGAAATTCGATGGCTTTTTCGATAGCTTCCGCCATTTTTTGTTGAGATTCACGAGGAGTAAATTCAAAGATAGCCTGACTCAATAAACCATTTTGGCCAAAAATTTCAGTTAAATTCACAGCGCACCCTTCCAGATCTAACAGAATTGAGAGAATAGTCAAAAATTATTTTTCAAGGAGTTTTAGTTTATCGTCAACATTCATCCACTGATCTGCATCAGCAGGCGGGTCTTTACGGCGATTGATGTTTGGCCAAGCCGCCGAGAGCTCTTTGTTCAGTTGAAAGAAATTCCGATATTTTTCTGGGAGATCATCCTCAGAATAAATAGCATCTACAGGGCATTCAGGTTCGCAAAGTGCGCAATCAATACATTCATCGGGATTGATAACAAGAAAATTAGGACCTTCATAGAAACAGTCTACCGGACAAACTTCAACACAGTCCGTATATTTACAACGAATGCATTGCTCTGTGACAATAAAAGTCATAAGTAGACCATCAACTAAATGGTGCCCGAGGCCGGAATCGAACCGGCACGAGAGTTACCTCCCGAGGGATTTTAAGTCCCTTGCGTCTACCTGTTCCGCCACCCGGGCAAACAAGGCTGGGGTCGGAATCGAACCGGCGTCCACGGCTTTGCAGGCCGCTGCATAACCACTCTGCCACCCAGCCAAAAATCTTTTCATGGAGCGGGAAACGAGACTCGAACTCGCGACCCCAACCTTGGCAAGGTTGTGCTCTACCAACTGAGCTATTCCCGCGACATTCATTATGAATCAACATCTTCAATGAATAGGCGGTAATTCTATCGAACGACCCTCGGCTGTCAAGAGAAAAGAAGAAATATTTTAAGCTGATTGATTTTTCATTTCTGGCCATGCTGTTTTAAGATAAATCATCATCGACCAAATAGTCAGTACGGCTGCAACATATAGCAGCACATAACCTACCAGTACAATCATCACTGGTGTTGTAGAATCGCAATAGAGCAATACAATCAGCGCAATCATTTGAATGGTTGTTTTTATTTTTCCTAAATGAGACACAGCAATACTGGTACGTTTACCAATTTCGGCCATCCATTCACGCAGTGCAGATACGATAATTTCACGGCTAACAATAATCGCTGCAGGAATGGTGATAACAGCTACAGGCATTGCATAAACAGTAGATGATAAAGTAATAAATTGAAATTGCGGCTCGCCCACAATTAAAACCAAGACCACCGAAACCATGACTTTGTCTGCGACAGGATCTAGAAAAGCGCCTAGTTTAGTTGATTGTTTTAAACTACGGGCAAGATAGCCATCGAGCCAATCGGTAATGCAGGCCAATGCAAAAATCACAGCAGCGAGGGTATGTCCCCACACATAAGGCAGATAAAATACAATTGCCAAAAATGGAATGACTAATATCCGCAAAAAGGTAAGAATATTAGGTAAATTAAACATACGACACCGTTAAGTATTACGTATTATGTATAGCCGAAAAAATCCTTTCTGCTAATGCCTGGCTGATTCCCGGCACTTTAGCCAACTCTTCAAGACTAGCACGATTGATGGCCTGAATACCACCAAAGTAAAGTAATAATTCACGCCGCCTTTTTGCTCCAATACCTGGAATTAATTCTAGCGAAGATGTCAGACGTTTTTTATCACGACGTAATCGATGTCCTGTAATTGCAAAACGATGCGCCTCATCGCGAATTTGTTGAATCAAGTGCAGCGCGAGAGAATCAGGCGGTAAATGCAATGTTGTTTTATTTATTAGATGTAATGTCTCAAATCCTGGTTTTCGTAAAGGCCCTTTTGCAATCCCTATTATTAAAATACTTGTAATCCCTAATTCAGCTAAAACTTTTTTGGCTGCATTCAGCTGCCCTAATCCACCATCAACGAATAAGATATCAGAAAACTTTAAATCATCCGCCTCTGTTCGTTTATAACGTCGCAAAAGCACTTGACGTATCGCAGCAACATCATCGCCGCCCGTAATGCCCGTCACAGTAAAACGTCGATAGTGATTTTTGACAGGACCTTCTTTATTAAATACCACACAAGAACCGACAGTCGCTTCTCCCATACTATGACTAATATCAACACATTCAATCCACCCAGGTTCTTTTGTTAAGTGAAGTGCTTCTTGTAGCGCTTTAAAACGTTCTTTCGTATTCGCTTTATTCAACAACTGACTGGTAACAGATTGCTTTGCACTATTGTTGGCGATATTCAGCCATTTTTTACGTTCACCTACCTTAGGGGATAAAAAAAGCACTTTATGCTGGGCTTGCTGCTGCAACACGTCTAGCAACCAGTTTTTTTCAGGCAAAATAGTTTCTAAAATAATTTCCTTAGGGATATCATTTTTATTATAACGAGAATTCAAATAGTGTTGGGTAATAAAAGAAGTTAAAATTTCTTCTTTAGAAGAAAGTGGCGGCACATTAGGAAAATAAGCACGGCTGCCTAACATTCTGCCGCCTCTAATCATCAGTAATTGAATACAAGCAACCCCCGCTAAAATGGCTAATCCGATAACATCCGCGTTTCCCTCTTTCCTTGTTATATATTGTGACGACTGAATTTCACGTAATTTAGCAATTTGGTTGCGTAGCTCTGCTGCTAATTCAAATTGTAATTGATTAGCCGCTTCTTCCATTTGCTTACTTAATTCAGTAATCACTTGATCATTTTTTCCTTGTAAAAATAAAATCGCATGCCGAACATTTTTTTGATATTCTTTTTCTGAAATTAAGTGCACACAAGGACCTGTGCAGCGTCCTATTTGATATTGCATACAAGGTCTTTGCCGGTTTGCAAAAAACCGGTTTGAGCAGGTGCGTAATTTAAAAAGTTTTTCAATCAAGTGAATCGTTTCTCGCACCGCCGTTGAATGTGGAAAAGGCCCAAAATACATGCCTTTTTCTTTGCGATTACCTCGATAAAAATCAATGCGTGGAAAAGTATCCTCAGTTGAAATAAAAATGTAGGGATAACTTTTATCATCTCTAAATAATACATTATAGTGCGGTTTATGCTGCTTTATTAAATTACATTCTAATAACAACGCTTCAGTTTCAGTGCGTGTAACGGTAATATCGATATTTTTTACATGCTTTAATAAGGCGAGCGTTTTTGAATCTTTTTGTTGCGTGGAAAAATAACTTGATAATCGTTTTTTAAGATTGCGCGCTTTACCGATATAAAGAATATGCCCTTCATCATCCAGCATTTGATAAATTCCGGGCTGGGTAGTCACATTTTTTAGAAAAGATTGGATATTAAACATCGAATAACGCTCTCGGTAAGCTTATGAATAGCTTATCACGATTCTTCAGTAGATGATTTATGCCCTTCAACCAATCCAAGGCGAATGGCCAACAATGTCAACTCAACATCACTGTTAATGTTTAATTTTTCAAAAATGCGGTAACGATAACTATTCACTGTTTTGGGGCTTAAGCATAACTTATCAGAAATTTCTTGGACTTTTTGGCCGCTGGTAATCATCAACATAATTTGTAATTCGCGCTCAGACAAAATATCAAGCGGTGATTCTTCACTTTTTGTAAATCGTTTGAGCGCAAGCTGCTGCGCTATTTCAGAACTAATATAACGCTGGCCGGAATTCACCGTACGAATAGCGCGAATCATTTCGTCTGGATCGCATCCCTTAGTGATATAACCTGCAGCACCTGCTTGCAGCAGCCTTGAAGGGTAAGGCTCATCATTACAGACAGTTAAAGCCAAGATCTTGATATCAGGATTATGACGAATCATTTTACGTGTTGCTTCCAAACCGCCGATACCCGGCATTTGCACATCCATGAGCACAACATCTGGAATCAGTTCTTTCGCTAAACGGATGGCTTCTTCACCTGTACCTGCCTCACCTACGACTTTCACGTTAGAAACATCTTGCAATAAACGCTTAATGCCGATACGTACAAGCTCATGGTCGTCAACCAATAACACTTTTATCAATTTCTATACCCCAATTTAATTTGGCGGAGAGAGAGGGATTCGAACCCCCGGAGCCCAGAGGACTCAACGGTTTTCAAGACCGCCGCTTTCGACCGCTCAGCCATCTCTCCTAAATCATGCGCCATCTGAGCACGTCCCTATGCTAATAAGAAATACTTCTAGAGATTTAAGATAATCTATATAGTTGGCAAAAGATAATTTTATAGGGAGCTATCTTAACGCTATTTTAAGAATGGATTCAACCAATAATTACATTAAATATCAAAAAAGTAGCAGTCATTGAGCGTATTTTTATTGACGCGAAGTGCTGAAAAAACTCATCATCTGCTTCTCTTAAAAGCACCTATAGATTATCCCTTAGAAATGAATCATAATGTAAATGATAGCTTACTGTATGTTTAAAGGGGAATTCTAAATGCCGATAAATGAAACAATGATCACGCGCCGCGCAGGTTCTATTTTAAGTACGCATTCCGTTTTGCGGAATACTTATCTTTTGCTGAGCTTCACCTTACTGTTTAGCGCGGCAACCGCGGCTCTCGCCATGGCGCATCAAGCCAGTTTCGGCGCTTCTATTGTCGCATTTATTGCAGGTTTTATTTTATTATTTGCCACCACCGCTTTACGCAACAGCGTGTGGGGAATTGTGGCCGTTTTCGCATTCACCGGCTGCTTGGGTTATTCCATGGGTCCTATGTTGAATCAATTTATTCGCGG
This sequence comes from uncultured Coxiellaceae bacterium, assembly GCA_964622455.1. GTDB lineage: Bacteria > Pseudomonadota > Gammaproteobacteria > DSM-16500 > DSM-16500 > CAZUQP01. The sequence continues at coordinate 29,559 of CAZUQP010000030.1, read as the reverse complement.
TTATACCAATGGCGGCCAGCTCATCTTAACCGCGTTAGGCGGAACAGGCGTCACGTTTCTTCTCTGTTCAGCTTATACGTTAGTCACTAAAAAAGACTTAAGCCATTTGGGTAAATTTTTAATGATTGGTTTAGTGGTTTGCATTGTAGCAAGCCTTGCTAACATTTTCTTACAAATGCCTGCCATGCAGCTCGCTATTTCTTCCTTGATGGTATTTATCTCTACGATGTTAATGATGTATGACACCAGCCGCATCATTCATAATGGCGAAACGAATTATATTATGGCAACGATTAGTTTGTTTCTTGATATTCTCATGTTATTTCAAAATTTATTAATCCTCTTGGGCGCTTTAAGCGGGAATAATAGAAATTAACTTTCTTCCCATAGAGATCTTCCTTTTTCAGCTATCTCTTTTAATTTTAAATGGTGGGCGTTTAATTCGTTTGCATCTGCTAAAAGAACAATTAAATTTCTTTTCTGGGTCTGCTTATCCTTCAACTGAATTTTTTCTTCTCGAATAGGATTGATCGATAAATTTTCCTCAAACAAGCTACTCTGCCCGCCCGTCATATTTAAATAAACTTCTGCTAACAAACGCGCGTCTAATAACGCGCCATGAAAATCGCGGCTTGAATGGTCAACCCCATAACGTTTACAGAGCGCGTCTAAACTATTTCGTTGGCCGACATGTAATTGACGTGCAAGTAACAACGTATCAGTGATACAGCAATAAGTTGTTAATGATTTCCACTTTTGCTGTGTTAATTGTAATTCATGATTAATAAAAGCTGTGTCAAAAGGCGCGTTATGAATAATAAGCTCAGCATTGGTAATAAATTCAATAAATTCTTTGGCTATTTCCCTAAAAGGCGGTTTATTTTTTAGAAAATCTTCTGTAATACCGTGGATGGCCAACGCTTCTTCTTCAATAGGACGTTCTGGATTAATGTATTGATGATATCGTTTACCTGTCAATTTACGATTAATTAATTCAATGCAACCTATTTCGATAATTCGATGTCCTTCTTCTATTTGTAAGCCGGTTGTCTCAGTGTCTAATACAATTTGACGCATGTTTATTTTCTCACGTAAATAAATTTTTTATTTAAGCAGTTCATCAATCGCTTGGTTTGCCAATAAATCTGCCCGTTCGTTTTCAGGATGCCCGTTATGTGCCTTTATCCAATGCCAGGTGATTTGATGTTTGCTGCTCTGCTTATCCAATTCTTCCCACAAATCTGCATTTTTTACCGGCTTATTATCTGACTTTTTCCAGTGCCGTTTTTTCCAAGCAGATAACCATTCAGTAATTCCTTTCTGTAAATATTGAGAATCGGTATGTAAATCTACTCGGCATGGTTCTTGTAAAAGAGTAAGTGCTTTGATTGCAGCCATTAATTCCATACGATTATTGGTTGTTTTAAGCTCTGCGCCCAAAAAAGTTTTTTCATGTTTCCCATATCGCAACAATACACCCCACCCGCCGGGGCCAGGATTGCCGCGGCAAGCGCCGTCAGTAAAAATAATCACATGTTTCATCGTTAAAATTCTCGCATAGAAGGTTTAGGAATCGTCGCTACATGCGGCAGTTTCTGCTGCCATCGTAATCGAATGGGCGTCAAGGGGATGACTTTCGCTTTAGCAATCAGCATATATACTCCGCCGAGCGGCCGATAACAGATACGCCCTAACCATTCTAAAAAAAATAATTGATGATAAATATTTTGATGCATTAAAGGAGGCCGAAATAAAAAAGTATCTTGTTTAATTAATTCGAAATCCTCTAAATTTAGCCATTTTTTAACTGTATGGGCTGGAATGAAAGGTGTTGACCATGGAATCGTTTTATTCTTAGTCAATATCTTTTTGAGGCCCCAGGCGCTCACTGGATTAAATCCTAAAATGACAATATGCCCCTCAGGTTTAATAATACGGCACGCCTCTGCCAACAATTGGCGTGGATTGTTTACGTATTGGAGTGTGTGCGGCAAAATAACCATATCAATGCTGCCGGATAAAATAGCTAACTCGGTCAACCCGCTTTCAATCGTTTTAATTTGCGGCGATTGGCGGATAAAAGAGGTTAGTAATACAGGATGGGCGCTGGTTGTGATCGTTAATAAATCTTGTTGTTCTGGCACGCCTATCAACAAAGCATGCTTACCGAAATATTTTTTTAATTCGTGGGATAAATACTTTTTCTCTGCCAACAGTAAACGATGCCCCAAAGAATGCGTCAGCCAATGATTCCATTGTTGTATTGCATGATATAATTTGGCCAAAGTTCTTTCGTCCTAAAGCTATTAATATAACTTATCCATCGCATAAATTATATGGTAAACTTCCAGGAGTTTTTTGCCAAAAATTAACCTGGAATACGCATGTTATCTTGGTCTGCATCTCTAAAAAATACATTGCTTTTAATCTCTGGATTACTGCTAAGCGGTATTTTATATGCGAATGAAGGTATTCAAGTTTATCAACAAAATTCACATTTTTCTTCAGAACGCAAGCGGCTGATTGCAGATGATATTGATCGCTACAATAATGCGGATAACATATGGGATATATTGCGCCAAGAATTTGCGCTGCCTCATTATGAAGATAATCCTCTTGTTCAAGAAAGAATCGCTTGGTTTTTAAACCACCAAAGTTATTTAATGAGTGCCATGAATCGAGCAGCGCCATATCTCTATTATATTTTTCAACAAGCTAAAAAACGGAATTTGCCCGCAGAACTTGTGTTATTGCCTATTATTGAAAGTGCTTATAATCCTTTTGCACGCAATGCTTCATCCGGCGCTGCAGGGATTTGGCAAATGATGCGGGATACTGCCTCTGGATACGGAATTCGTCAAAATAGATGGTACGATGGCCGTCGTGATGTTGTTGCATCCACTAAAGCGGCTTTAAATCATCTCGCTTATTTACAAAGTTTTTTTCAAGGTAATTGGCTGCTTGCCATTGCAGCATATGATACGGGTGAAGGAAATGTGTTATCTGCTATCAGCAAGAACATTAAAAATGGTGAAAGCATTGATTATTGGGATTTGCCCTTAGCAGAAGAAACGCGAGATTATGTACCTCGATTGCTAGCACTTGCTGTCATTATCAGTCATCCTGATAAATATTTCATTCAATTCCCTTCCGTCCCCAATGCACCTTATTTAGCTGAAGTGGATATTGGTGCGCATGTCGATTTAAAACATGCGGCATATTTGGCTGGTATTAGTTTGAAAAAATTAAAACAATTAAATCCCGGTTATAGCCGTTCTGCGACAGGGCCGCATGGTCCATTTAAGTTAGTGTTGCCCATCGAAAATGTAGAACAATTCAGCGAAAATACAATTCGTCCGCCGCATGTTGCACCTCCCATTTCAAGAACTATTTTAGCATCAGAGCAAGAAGAATTAACGAATACTAAAAATACTGAAGCAATATCTAATGATCGTAAAATGATTTCAACCGCTCTACAAAATACCTTTGAAAAATATACTTTGCAGCCTGGCGACACATTGTATATGGTGCGAAAGAGAGATGATTTAACTAAAATTGCTAAACGTTTCCATATAACACCTTCGATATTAGCAAGCGTCAATCGAATTCGCCCAGATAGCGCATTATATATAGGCCAAAAACTCATCATCCCAACCCATCATAAAAATCCTGCGCCTGAATTAATACCAGGAGATACGGTTTATATGGTACGCAAAGGCGATACGATTGATAAAATTGCCCGCCGATTTCACACGACCGCTGAAGCAGTGAGAGTCGTTAATTTATTAGCGGGCAATGATCTGCAAGAAGGTGATCGGTTAGTTATTCCTACCGTTTAAAATTAATGAGTAATTGCAGAATGAATAATTGAAAATAATTGTTCGTTGGTTACCTTTGACTTTAAGAGGGCGGCTTTGACTAAATGCGCATATTTTTTCTCTAATGAAAATGCTGAAAATACAATCACAGGGATCACTTGTTTGGTTTCACAATTCACACAAGGCAAAATATCCGTTCCAACCCCATCCGGTAACATTAAATCAAGCACAATTAAATCAAATGGATGAGTGGCTAATAGTGTTTTAGCAGCTTGCAAAGTAGGTGCCGTCCAAATGCTTGCTTCATTTTGTAATAACAGGTGAATAATTGTTGTGACATCTTTATCATCCTCAATGCACAAAATTTGCGGGATTTGATTTATGAATTGCAATTTCATCCGCTGCACAACGGCTTTGAAATGATTTTTATCTACGGGTTTTTCAATCCAATCAATAATAGGAAATCCGCTGCCATTTAAAGTTTTCTTTCCCTCTTCCGCAATTGTTGAAATAACAACAATAGGAAGTTCTTTAGTTTTTGCATCTTGACGTAATTTGTGAATAAACTTAATTCCACTTTCATCCGATAAGATCAAATCTAATGTCATGGCGGCATATCGATTCGTATGCAGCATTTTCCATGCTTCTTCTGCCGTGTAAGCAGTATCTGCTATAATATTATATTCTTTGAGAAAATCTTTTAGGTAACTGGCAGAGTCGGGATTGCTGTCGCACACTAATACTTTAATTTGATCTGCTTGATCTAAATTTTCTGCTAAAGGCGCGATTGTTTTTTCATCCTCCACCCCTTTGTTAGGCAACTCAAAATAAAAACAGGTTCCTTTTTCCGTTGAAATAAAATCAATTGTACCCTTATGTTTATCGATAATCGCTTTACAAATGCTTAATCCAAGGCCGGTTCCGCCTTTGCTGCGCGTGGTTGAACTATCTGCTTGCGAGAATTTTTGAAAAATTCGAGAACGAAATTCCTCAGGGATCCCCTCACCTTCATCTTCAACCGATACCCGAGTGAGAGTCGCATTTTTTTTAACTGTTACAGTAATATTTTTGTGTGGCGGTGAGTAACGTATCGCGTTAGACAATAAATTTACTAACACTTGCATTAATCGATCATAATCGCCTTTAATTTTTGCTTTTTGAGTCGGAATAAATTGTATTTTTACTTTTGATTTATCAGCAATTGCTTCTGTCGCTGTAATAGCATCGCTTACCAGTTGATTCACTTCTAATGTTTTTAGAAAAAAATTCATTTTACCCGCTTCAATTTTTTCGATATCTAAAATATCATTAATTAAACGCACTAACCGTTCACAATTATTATTTGCGATTTGCAGCAAGTTTTGCATGCGGTCTGGCAAATCCCCCGACAAACCGCCTAAAATCAAACCTAATGAACCCCGAATGGAAGTCAGCGGCGTACGCAATTCGTGGCTCACAACTGAAATAAATTCATTTTTGATTTTTTCAGTGCGTTTTAATTCGGTAACATCATGGATGACAATCACAGCACCTAATTTTATGCCTTCGGCATTAATAATGGGCTGCCCATCAATAATCACATCACGCATTAAGCCTTGTTTTAATATCATCACCAGCGGCATAGCGTGGATACGTTCGCCTCTTAATGCGCGATAAAGAGGAAATTGTTCTTCAGGAAGATTTTTTTCTTGATTAGGCATGTACAACGTAAAATAATCTAATAGATGATCAACCGTCGTTCCTTTAGGGATATCTAAATAATTCTGCAAAACGGCATTGCATACCGTTAATTTTCCTTCCGCATCACAAGCAATAATGCCATCTTCTAAATTATTTAACATAGCATTTAAAAATTCTTTTTCATTTTGTACAGCAATCACAATATGGCGGTAATAAGTTGAGACAGACAGAGTGATAGTAATAATTAAACCTGTGACGCCCGCAATAAAAAAAGCGAGTAAATAAGGTTGGATAATACCTTCCATGAGCGGCATCCCGGCAAGCGGGGTAAATACTGCGGCAGCCATTCCTGTATAATGCATGCCGCAAATAGCAGCACCCATCACTAAAGCACTTAACACTTTAAATCGTATTTGACGTTTCAATGCCCCTTTATTACTTTCTAACGCTAACCAAAGGGCTGCTTCAGAAGCCACAATAGCAATGATAATGGAAAGAAAAAATAAACCAGGAAGATAACGAATTTGCACATGCGATGTCATGCCTTCCATGCCCATGTAATGCATAGTGGCAATTGCTAATCCCATGCAAATACCGCCAATCGCCATATTTGTTTTAGTGGGCTGCGGTGCACGCAAAATAAATAGGGCAATTCCTGATGCAAGCATTGCCACCAAAAGAGATGCAATCGTCCAAGATAATTGATAGGCCATAGTCATGGGCATCACAAAGGCGAGCATACCAATAAAATGCATCGACCAAATGCCGGCGCCCATAGTAAAAGCGCCGCCCACTAGCCAATAAAGCTGTGCTTTTTTGTTGGATTCCGCGCGTAAACGGCCGGCAAGATCAAGAGCAACATAGGAGGCAAGTACAGCAATCACATAGGATAATGTCACAATGCCGTAGTTGTAAGTACCAGTCATCATATCGGCTGGTAAAGGACCTATTTGAAATAACCCGCTAAAATCCATCATTTCAGTCTGTCCTTTTAAGAATTGATGAATTACTGATGACGACATTATTATGTTAGCATATTTTGAGGGGCCTTACTTCGCTGTGACCATTTGATTTATATTAACTTTATTTTTCAAAAACAATTTAATGGCGGATAGGGTCTAAAAACTATGGTAATCTGTTAAAGTCTCAGGAGAACCGCATGGAAATAGCCAGTCTTTTAGCCTTAAGTGTAAGCAAACATGCATCCGATTTGCATCTATTGCCCAACTCCGCCCCTCTGATGCGAATTGATGGAATGCTGGCGCCTATCAAAGAGCACCCGCTTATTCCTGCGGAAGAAAATAAAAAACTTATTTACAGCATCATGACACCCGAACAACAACGTATTTTTGAAACAAACCGCGTTTTTGAAATGCCATTATCGCTGCCTAACATAGGAAATTTCAGAGTCAGTATATTACATCAATTGCATGGGATTGCTGCAGTATTCCGCGTTATTCCAGAAAAAATTCCAGGGTTTGAAGAATTATCATTGCCTGCCATTTTAAAATCACTATTGGGTTTAACCCACGGCTTAATTTTAGTGACAGGGCCTACGGGTTCTGGCAAAAGTACGACGCTTGCCGCCATGATTGATTATATTAATACTTTTATGGCCTGTAATATTATTACCATTGAAGACCCTATTGAGTTTATTTATCAAAACAAAAAAAGCGTATTTCATCAATTGCAAATAGGACGTGACACCCCTGATTTTGCAACTGCTTTGCGCGCTTCTTTAAGACAAGATCCCAATGTTATTCTCTTAAGTGAATTACGCGATCTTGAAACCATGCGTTTAGCATTAACTGCGGCAGAAACAGGACATTTAGTCATGGCAACGCTGCATGCAACTTCAGCACCAACAGCCATTAGCCGTTTTGCAGACGTCTTTCCATCAGAAGAAAAAAACCGAGTACGTAATTTATTAGCTGAAACGTTACAAGCCGTCGTTTGTCAAACGCTTGTCAAAAAAATATCGGGCGGAAGAACAGCTGCATTTGAAATTATGTTAATGACTCCAGCGATCCGGCATTTTATTCGTCAAGATATGGCTGCTCATATGGAATCCGCGATGCAAACCAGCGGAAGCAAGGGGATGTGCACTTTAGAGCAATATTTACGTGAATTAGTTGCTAAACGCATAATCAGTTCCGTCACCGCAGATACAGCAATTGCCAACCGCGGCGTCTTTAAAGAAGCAAATGATGCTTCTTTAAAAATAAACAAGTAGTTCATCATAATGATAGGATGGAAAAACGAAAATGGCGTGGCAACACAAGAATTAACTCGCTGAGTTGCCACAGCCAACAGAGCGCTCCCAGAACCGGTGCTCTCTCTAAGAACAGCATGGCTTTCCTTCCTTTGAAAAGGTTAACAATGAAGCTAATGCAACATTGTTAATCCATGCCTGTCTTTCTTATTTCTTTGAAGCCTTTCTTTTCTTTCTTCGACTCGATTTTCTTTTTGGAGCTGATGTTTTCTTTGCTCCTGATCGTCTTTTTGTTGCTCGTCGCTTAGTTCCTTTTTTCTTTGCCTTGACACTCGATTTTTTCTTTTTACGGCGTGGCATGACAATTCCCCTTAAAATGATTGAACACAAGCTAAGTATAGCAAATAAAAAAATAAATTTGTAATAACATTTTGATTAAAAACTTTTTTTCTTATTTTGGATGGTAATTCTTCGTAATAAACTAAGTAGTACTACTAATCTATTTTCTCCTTGCAATCTCTACTAAGCAGTCACAGCCTATATTGACAATCCATCATGACAATGCGATGCTCAAAGCCATCTGCATGTATTGAGAGCATGTTATGCCCAATGCAATAACGACTAATGCGATTACCAACGGACTTCACGCCTTTGCCTTATTCATTTACTTTACTGGTGCATTATTTCATTTTTTAAAAAAGGACGCTCATTTTCCTTTATTGGTCGTGCTGGCTTTTTTCGTACTATTCATTCTGAAGATACTGGGAGTCTATGTGCACTATAGCACTTCTCATTTAGACATACCCTTTGCCTGGATCGCCATCAGCCTGCTGGCTGTTTTATTAAACTATGTTGTCATTCAAGCACTCGATATGCCGGATACTGCCCGCGTCATTTGTTTGTTTTTATCGCTTTTATTTTCATATTTATTCATCATTAATACCGAAGAAGGCAATTTCTTATATGCTTATATTGCATTGTCAATTATGTTAGTTTATTTAATCGCGGCTTATTACTCGACATCTTTACTAAGAGTGGGTTTCTTGATGACTGTTATTTCAAATGTTGCTTGGATGTTAGCAAGACAGATCGAAAATCATTTATTAGGACACGAGATCTCCCCCTTTTATCGATATGATAATGATGTTTATCATCTGCTGCTCATCATCTCGACTTTTATTATTTACAAAGCCACCCTGCAAACGGGCTGGAAAAATAAGAAATCAACTTAAAAAATTGTTAATCCAGCCTTGTTAGGAAATACCAACAATATAAAACGCCCATAATCCAGTGATAAAATGTGAGACGGAAACACCCACAATGGTTTTTTGCCGTGAATATAACCATCCCCAAAATAACCCGGGTAAAAATACCATAAAACCTAATGTAATAGAAATATAGACATGAGACGCGCTATAAATAAGATTCGCCAATATAATAGCCCAAAACAAGCGGTATTGCCCAAGCAACATTCGTTGAAAAGAACTTTGCAATACCCCTCTGACTAAAAATTCCTGTACAGGAATAAAAACTGCATAAAGTGCTATCGGTAATATTTTCATCCTGAGAGGTGCCTCGTTATAGTTACCGATCTCATTAATATCAGCATTCCAATCAAATAAAGGGCGGCCCATAAAATTCGGTACATAGTGCAGCAGCATCCATTTATAAAATAAAATAATTAAAAGCAACGGGATGGTTAATTTAATAGCTTCCGCTGCTTCTTGCCGCCAATTTACCAAGCTTAATCCATACATGGATAAAGGGTAATCACTTTTTTTAATGACATAGGCAATCGGAATCATAAAAAAAATCAAAAGAGGCACACTTAAAAATGTGGTGGAAAAAACAAAAGATTGCAAATGACTCATCGCCTGCACTACAAATACATACAAAGAAAATAATACCAATGTTGTAACGATGAGCACGCTCATGGCTTGGCGGGTTTGCATTTGGGACAATTCTTTTTTTAATCCCTCAATCACAGTATTATTGGCAATACGTATTCGCCGACTCATGTTTTTTGCGGCATTTTTAGCAATAATTAAGCCCATGGGTGTTTCTTGGAAAATTTTCCCCAGGAGAGACTTTTTTTCTTGTTCGATATCAGAACCCGATAAAACAAATAATCGAGTGGGTTCAGCTGCAATAACAGAGGCAGAACGCAAAGTTTCATCAAAAAATGCCATGTCGCCAACCACTTCTCCTTTTCCCAGAAAACCTAATCGATATGAGGTATTAGTTTCTTTATCAAATTTACGTATTTCAACAAGACCTTCTTTAATAATAAAAATATTACCTGGCGGATCATTTTCCTGAATAATAGTATCTCCTAGATCCGCCGAAATTTCTTGAATCTTACTTGCCAAACGCTCGAGTTGTTTTGCCGAAAGACCAGTAAATAGATAACACGATTTTAAATAACGTATTTTTTCTTCATGTGAAACATCCATCTTATCTTACCTCATGAGTTTTCATTAAGCCGTCTTCAAAAAAGCAATTTCTGCTTCTGTTGATTTACGTCCCAAGACTGTATTTCGCTGCGGAAAACGCCCAAATTCTTTTATCACTCGAAAATGCGCATAAGCATACGCGAGAAAAAGTTGATACACTTGTGTTGTTTCAATCATGGATAATGAAACTAAATTTTGAAATAATCGAATCGATTGCTCTTGCCGCTCTGTATCTTCTGCGTGAACCAAAGGCATATAAAAGAAAACTCTTTCGATTAAAGTCAACGACTGATCCATATTCTTTTTCAACCCTTGTAAACAAAGTTTTTGCGCTTCAAGATCATGTGAAAAAGCATCAGGTGAATCACGATATAAACTTCGTGAAAATTGATCGAGCAAAATAATCAATGCCAATCGCCCCCGCGGCGACTCGGCCCAACCATTTAAACTACCTTGAATGGCTGCTTCGTATTCTGCTTTATATTTTTCGAGTAAACTTCGTTTTAATTTTTCATCTTCGCCAAACCACAAGTTAGTGCGGTCACTCGCGGGCAAATCTGCGTGACCTAGATCACCAAACCAAAAGTCCAGAACTTCATGAATTTTATCAGTCATCATGATAGATAGACCCGTTTTTCTCTTAGTTTCAGCATAACACAAAAATTCCATAAAAAATGACGGCTCTCTTTTAAAAAAAATCACAAATGTTTGATATAATTCAAGCAGTTATTCTAAAAGAATCTCCGTTCTGATAGGGGTGGTATCAAATAATTCAATAATGTCTTGATTTCGCATACGGATGCATCCTTTAGAGCCTGGTGAACCCATAAGAACATCATCCGGCGACCCATGAATATAAATATATCTACGCATCGTATCCACTTTTCCTAAGCGATTTTTTCCTATCTCTAGTCCGCTTAACCAAAGAATTCTCGTTAAAATCCAATCACGGTCAGGGTAAGCTGCGCGCAATTTTTCAGAAAAAATTTCACCACTTGGACGACGACTAACAAATACCGTATTAACAGGACAACGAGCACCAATTTTAGCACGAATGATATGCAAACCCCGCGGAGTCTTGCCGCTATCCATTAATTCCCCAGCACCATTTTTTCCAGTAGAAACAAAATAGCGTTTGACTAAGTTATCGTTTTTAAACACGCCTAATGTTTGAGCGCTAAGGTCTATTTTTAAAAATATCATATTAAAATTTTCCCAGTGTAATCGCGCTGATTAAATGTGTGATTACTTTTTCTGTTTGATGATGAATATCACGTGATGGATCAAATTCAGCAATTTCAAAACCCAGTAAACGCGGATCATCAGCAAACAGTGTTAATGATTGACATAATTCCTCTGCAGAAAGCCCGTCTGCTTCAGCAACGCTGGTACCTGGTGCATCCGATGGATCTATACTATCAACATCAACACTGAGACCATAACCGCATGTACCTGTTGTTGCAATTTGCAAAGCATCTTGAAAAACTGCAGTCAATCCACGTTGCTTCACCTCATCCATATAAAAAATGCGAATATTTAATTGATTTAATAAATCGGCTTCATGTTCTTCATAACTGCGCACGCCAACTAAACACACATGTTCCGGATATAATTTAGGCGCATCACCCGTCAAATAAGTCAAGCTAGTATCGCCATGCCCTAGCAAACAGGCAAGCGGCATGCCGTGAATATTGCCTGATAAAGATGTTTCGGGCGTATGGCTATCCATATGCGCATCAATCCATATCAATCCGATGGGCCCCTCTTCTTTTTTGACCATGGCTGCCCCGCTCCAAGTACCAATGGCTGACGTATGGTCTCCACCTAAAACGGTAAAAAAATGTTTTTCGCGGACTTCACGAGCAACCTCAGTTGCAAGTTGGCCGCATAACTTGACAACTTCCGGAAGCACTAATTTTTCATGATAAGGCGATTTTACGAGGGTCTGCCAATGCAAGGTTAATCCCTGTTCACTTAATTCCGAAAGATAAGGTGATTGTTTCAATAAAATAGGGCCTTTTGCACTTCCCCGCCCGGCCCCTGCAATATCTGAAGCATAACCCAAGAGAAAAAGTGTTTTATTCATTGGCATAGTTACCCTCTATCGTTACAATTCTATAACTAAAAATACTATTATACGTTATCTGCCATGCAAGAAAACTACCTAAAAACATTTAGGCAAAAACCCTTAATAAGCCCTGCCGAGCTTTTTAAAGCATTCCCTATTGATTCAACAACCATCAAGAAAATACAACACTTTCGTGAATCAGCGCGCCGCATCATAGCAGGTGAAGATAAAAAATTATTGGTCATCGTAGGTCCTTGTTCCATTCATGATGTAAAATCCGCTTTAGAATTTGCAAAAAAATTACAGACTATCGCGAAAAATTTAGCAAACGAATTGTTTATTATTATGCGAGTTTATTTTGAAAAACCGCGCACAACGATTGGTTGGAAAGGTTTAATCAGCGATCCTTATTTAAATAACACCTTTGATGTCAATCACGGTTTAATGCTTGCCAGAAAATTATTAATTGATCTCTCTAAATTAGATATTCCTGCCGGCACTGAATTTTTAGACACGATTATTCCGCAATATTTAAGTGATTTAATTTCATGGAGCGCCATCGGTGCACGCACATCAGAAAGTCAATTACATCGAGAACTTGCCTCTGGATTAGCAATGCCGGTTGGTTTTAAAAATACAACAGATGGCAATGTTCAAATTGCCATTGATGCTGTCAATACTGCGCGCTATTCACATCATTTTTTAAGTATTAATTCAGAAGGAAAACCCATCGTCATACAAACACTGGGCAATTCTGATTGTCATATTGTTTTGCGCGGCGGAAATGATGAACCCAATTATTCCGCTATTCATATTCAACACATCACTCAATTATTAAAAAATGCAGGTCTTCCACTTCGTTTAATGGTTGATTGCAGTCATGGAAACAGCATGAAGTATTATCAAAATCAAATGATTGCGGCACAATCTGTCGCTGAACAAATTAAACAAGGTGGAAGTGCTATTTGCGGCGTGATGCTCGAAAGTCATTTAATTGCCGGCAATCAAAAGCTTCAAGATCCTGCTGCATTACGTTATGGACAAAGTATCACGGATGAATGCATCGGCTGGGAAGAAACAATCTCGATATTAAGGACATTGGCTAAATCAGTGATGACTCGATGCGTTAGCAGTTAGAGTTCACTCTGCGATTACGTAGAATTGTTGAGACTTGAAGGCTTTGAAATAAATTTTTGAGAAACCTCTCTAGTAGCTTCGGTATTTTCAAAATAAATGATACCATCAAAATCAAACTTTTTATATCGGCGAAAAAACTGATAAGCAGCATTGGCTGTACTGTTACGCAAACTATATTCAAAATCTTGTTTCAACTTTCTGAAATCAACAAATAATTTTTGAGATCCTTTAACAATAGAAAGTTTATGAAGATCACTTTCCAAGGAATCTTCTGTTGGATCTAATAACTTATTATTTCTATTAAGAGTAAATTTACCATTATCATTCAAAAAACCTGTAAAAGTTCCAGAAAAGGCAGCAAATCCAATCGCACAATAATCGGAAAATATAGGTTGTTTAGCGATTAACTCGCCCATATCACAATCTTTACTGATATGATAATTGTGAGCCCATATAATCATTTTTTCATCCGGATTTTCTATACGAATAGAACGTAAATTTTCTGCCATCACCTTATGTCGAGCATTAATTTTTTCTTGATCTCCCTTTTCGTTGTCAGGGATATCAAATCCATGAAATGAAATTTTATGCTTTGCCGTCCTGTTGTATTCTTTAATCCAAATTAACAAATTTAATACTTCATCGGTGAACCACATCCAACCTAATGATGCCTCCATTTTATTTTTAAACTGGCTTTCATCACTTTTACCTTGAAGAAATTGATTAACATAATCAATTTCTTTATTGCCGCGTTCAATGCATAGTAGTGTAAATCCTTTTTTTTCAATTAAATGTTTTATAATGGATTGCTTCATTAAATAGAATTCGCACGTCCCGTGTGTCTGTTCTCCTAATGCAACCGTCTTGCTATCCCCAATAAGATCTATAATGGGTTGCAAAGACAAAGCAATTTTTTCATCTTCAGCAGAAATTTCTATCGCAGTAGTGATTGATTTTAATATGTGAGACGTATTAGTACTTCTCATATAAAACCCCTTGTTTGTAAAAAAAAACAGTTAAGTGATCTTGTTAGATTATTATATTATAAAATAGAGAGGCAATCATTGAAAAAGCGGCCTAAGAAATAAGTAACAATGGGAATTACTGACTTTAACTTCTGAATGCATCGGCTGGGAAGAAACAGTATCGATATTACAGGTATTGGCTAAATCGGTGATGGCTTGCCGCGTTAGCAGCCGAAGGTCATGGTATTATTGCAAAAATCAAAATGATCCATTTTTAACAACCGCTAATAACCTTCGGTAATTATTTTTAATTTTTCACGAGAAAAATTAATATCAACCTCACTTCGTGAATGATTACAAAACAACTCCCCTGTTGTTTTTAACCAGGGAAGTTGTGTGAGGAAGGCAATTAAGAACGTAACAACTTGGGTTTCATCATCTCAGCCACTACCGTTCCGTTCTTTTCTTTTTGAAGTGATTCCTTAAAGTTATCAAGTAACGTGAAACATCTTTCTAGACGAGAGTTAGCGCGTGATTTAAAAAAAGTTTGATTCCAGAAACTGTCAAAAGCACTAAGCCCACTCAGTCGATTTTCATGATAAGAACGATGATTTTTCCCATGTTTCACCGATAAAGAAGTATTTCCAATTTTAGCCTTTTCCAGAATAACAAGAATGGAATCTAATTTTAAATTTAACTCTTCATTAGTCAAATCTTTCATTTCTTTTGCTTCACTCTTTGCCTCGAGTGAGATCACTGCTATCAGTGCATCTCTTGCATTGATTATATTTTTTTTTCTTCCACGTGTCAGGGGGTCCGTAAGGGAACGTCCATTCGTATAATATGTATCAACATCTCCTTCTGTTTTCAAGTTCGTGTATTTATTCAATTCACCTCCAAGATTATTAATCAATGCCGTTAGCTTATCTCTATTACGCATGATAACCCCCTTCTTTTTTGAGTTAAAAAACTTAGAATTTATGTTCATCAGAGTATTGCAGAATGATATTAAGGAATCCTTATGGATGTTAGAATTCCAAAGATGTACATTGATCGCTAGTTCTCTTACAATAACCGACACGCTTTTATTTAGGGGTAGAAATGAATACCGAAAAAAATAGCCGCTACATAAATGACTTATGGGACAAATCCATTGTTCCTACGTTAATGGATTATATTCGCATCCCTAATAAATCACCTTTATTTGATCCTGATTGGCAAAAGCATGGTTACATGCAAAAAGCCGTTGATTTATTAGCAACCTGGTGTCAAAAACAAAATATTCCCGGCATGAAATTAGAAGTAGTGCGATTAGAAAATCGTACGCCCGTGATTTTTATTGAAATACCCGGCCAATCAGATGACACTATTTTGTTATATGGTCATTTAGATAAACAACCTGAAATGACAGGTTGGGATAAAGACTTAGATCCTTGGAAACCCGTATTACGTGATGATAAATTGTATGGGCGTGGCGGTGCAGATGATGGCTATGCTACTTTTGCATCTCTCGCTGCCATTCAATCTTTGCATAATCAAGGTTTACCGCATGCACGCTGCATTATTTTAATTGAAGCTTGTGAAGAAAGCGGTAGTTACGATTTACCTTATTACATCGAAGCACTCGAAAATAAAATGGGTAAACCCAATTTAATTATCTGTCTTGATTCAGGCTGCGGTAATTACGAACAACTGTGGATTACCACTTCATTGCGCGGCATGGTCAGCGGCAATTTACATATCGATGTTTTAAAACAAGGTATTCATTCAGGCACCGGCAGCGGTGTTGTACCTTCGTGTTTTCTGATATTGCGTCAATTATTAAATCGAATTGAAAATGAAACGAATGGTGAAATTTTATTAAATGAATTACAAGTCAATATTCCCCCGAGACGAATAGAACAAGCAAAATATATGGCAAGTGTTTTAGGCGAACATCTTTATGAAGATTATCCTTTTTCACCTCATGTAAAACCTATCACAACTGATTTAACAGAACTCATTTTAAATCGCACCTGGCGTCCTGCATTATCTCTGATTGGCGCAAAAGGGTTGCCCCAACCTGAAAATGCCGGCAGCGTGACATTACCTACTCTTTCTTTCACTTTTTCGATGCGATTGCCGCCCACTTCTTCTGCAGAAAATGGAGCACAAGTTTTAAAAACCGCATTTGAAAAAGATCCGCCATTTTCTGCGCAGGTACGTTTTGAAATTGGCAAAATATCTAATGGGTGGCATGCACCTTTAGAAGCACCATGGCTAAAAAAAGCAGCGAATGAAGCGTCCAACCACTATTTTGGTAAAGATGCGGTTTACATGGGCGAAGGCGGCACGATTCCTTTCATGGGTATGTTAGGAAAAAAATTTCCAGAAGCACAATTTTTAATTACAGGACTCCTAGGCCCCGGATCAAACGCCCACGGGCCGAATGAATTTTTACATATTGCAGCTGGGAAAAAATTAACGTGCTGTGTAGCAGAAGTAATAGCAAAACAATTCGTTGCTAATGAATAATCTCACCGCCATCGACAACAAAATTTTGCCCGGTAATAAAATTTGATTCGTCTGATGATAAAAACAATGCTAAATGCGCAACATCAATCGGTTTTCCTAAACGGCCCAAAGGAATAGCCGCTAGCATTTGCTTCATCTCTACTCGAGACGCAGCATAAGCGTCTTCATTAAAAATATTTCCGGGTTCAATGCTATTCACCGTAATATTATGTTTTGCTAATTCAAGCGCTGCTGTTCGCATCAAACCATTCATCCCTGCTTTAGATGCAGCGTAATGTGAAAAACCTGGAAAACCAATGCGCTCGCCTGCAATCGATGAAATAAAAACAATTTTTCCATAATTTTGATTTTTCATGATGGATGAAATCGCTTTTAATATAATAAATGATCCAGTTAAATTGGTATGGATCACATGCTGCCAATCTTGCACACGCATTTTTTCAATCGTATGCATCGGAAAAACGGCTGCATTTTGCACGACCACATCGATTTGTCCATACGCAGCAACGATCTGGTCGATCGCCCGTTTAACAGAATTTTCTTCAGCAATATCGATTTGAATATAATCAGCCCTACCTCTTTCATTTTCAATTTCAGCGACTGTTTGCATGAGTTTTCTCGTATCACGCCCTAAAATGAGTACGTGTGCGCCCTGGCTTGCAAATAATTTTGCAATTTCTTTACCGATCCAGCTGCCGCCCCCAGTCACCACCGCTACTCTTCCCGATAATTTTTCCTGCATCACAAATTCTCCTTCACTGGATATTCGATTTTTTTCTGCCGAGGATGGCTTACGATCCAAACACCTAATAACGTAACAAAACCGCCGATTAATGACAATAATGCGGGCATTTCATGTAAATAAAGCCACCCTAAAAATGTCGCAATCAACGGCATAAAATATAAATAATTGACGGCCGTTGATGCAGGCATTTCTTTTAGGCAATAACTCCAAAGAATATACCCGATTGCCGCAGGGAAAATACCCAAGTAAATCACCGCAAGGGTCGCTTGAAGTGAAGCAAATTTTCCCTCATGCAATACATTGGGTAAATAAATCAGTAAAAAAATAGTTGCTCCCCAAATAATGTAAGCGGTGACCTCTATTGCGTGATATTTTTTTAGAAAAGGTTTTTGAACAACTGAATAAATGCCGCCAATGATGGCTGCGATCAATACAAAACAAACACCTACATGAAAATCTGACTGGTTAACTTTGCCCAACATAATTAAAAAAACACCGATGACACTTACTGTCATCCCAAATACCATATTGATAGTCACTGCTTCACGTAAAAAAATAACGGCAAATATCAGAGTAATCACGGGTGAAAGACTAATAATAAAACTAGCAATGCCAGAGGATACCGAAATTTCGCCATAATTTAATGCCAGTTGATAAAATCCTATGCCGGTAATACCTATCAATATCAGCCATCCCTTATCACGCCACGAAATGCGATTGCGGTTGGGTAACCTCATATACAAAATCAACATACAAAAGGAAGCAACTAAAAACCGCAAAGCCGCTAAACTGCCCGGCGTATAACTTTCTAAACCCGCACGAATACCAACAAAAGCAGAGGCCCATAGCGCCACGGTAATCCATACGGCCAAACGCGTTTTAATAGAATATTGTATTTTCATGTATTTAAAAAATAATCCGTCGATTGCATTTCAAGTAATCGTGAATGTGTGCGCGTGTATTCTAATATCATATAACCTCTGCTATAAAGTTCTGTGACAGGTTCTGCCGCTGAAATCACTAAACGTACGCGCGCATCGTAAAAAACATCGACTAAACTCACAAATAAACAAATCATATCTTTTGCGTGCGAAGGAATAATTGGAATATCACTAATTAAAACAGTGCGATATCCTTTTGCAATGGCAAGATAATCATTTTGACTGCGCGGTACTGTACAAATATCATTAAAATCAAACCAGACGACATCTTCTGCTTTTTTAACGACTGGAATAGCTCTTCCTAAAATCATGAGAGGTTCACTACTGATTTTCATGCCTTCCGTCAGTGTCAAAAAACTTTTTTCCATATTTTGGCGCGCTTTCTCATTAAGCGGCGAATAAAACACACCTGCCTCTTTTAAATGACGCAAACGATAGTCAATGGCACTGGATACATGCACAACTTGCGTATGCTCTTTAAATAATGCAATTGCCGGTAAAAATTGTTCACGCTGTAAACCATTTTTATATAAATCATCAGGTGACATATTAGAAGTCGTTACCAAAGAAACGCCCTCGGCAAACAACGCCTTAAACAATCGTGCTATCAGCATAGCATCTGTGATATCTGAAACAAACAATTCATCGAAACATAACAACAACGTATTACGCGCAATTTGTTTTGCGATAATTGGCAGAGGATCTTTTTTGCCTTGTTGTTTTTTTAATTCTTGATGCACCATCTGCATAAATTGATGAAAATGCATGCGCTTTTTTTGTGGGAAAGGTAAAGAATTGTAAAAGCAATCCATCATAAATGTTTTGCCAATTCCGACGCTGCCCCAAAGATACATACCTTTAATTAAGTGAGGTTTACGAAAGAAACTGAAAATGCTCTTGCGCGCATGAGATTCATTCAACAAAGCAGTATAAATTTTTTCGAGCAGATGCATCACGCGCAACTGCTCTTGATCGGGCAATATTACACCGTCACTACATTGTTTTTGATAATATTCCAGTGGTGTCATGGCCGCTCTTTGTTTATGATCTCTAAAATAATACGAAGTTTAGTCTAATTTTATCATGAGATGAAGGTAATATATGGAAAATTGCCCTTGCGGGTCTTTAAAAAATTACGCGACTTGTTGCGAAATTTTTATTACAGGCAAAAAACCAGCCCCGACCCCTGAAGCCCTGATGCGTTCTCGTTATACTGCTTACACAAAAGCAAATATTGATTATATTAAACGGACGATGCAAGGCCCTGCTTTAAAAGGATTTGATGAGCTTCATGCTAAACAATGGGCAAGCGAAGTCACTTGGCTAGGTTTGCGCGTCAAACATTCTTCAGAAAAAAATAATCGCGGATGGGTAGAATTTTTTGCCCGATACGCAATGAATCATGAAGGACATGAAATACATGAACTGAGTGAGTTTGAACGTATCAATGAGCAATGGTATTACACAAACCGTTTAGAAAAATCTGAATAAGCCTTCTACCTCTGCATGTTTCTGTCATATGCGCCGATGCAGAGGTTTAGCGGGTATTAATAATCATCATCGCCTGTCGCAGTATCAGGGCTGCCATCATCGGACGGAGAAGAAGATCCATCATTCATGCTACCAGAAGACCCTGTACCGCTCATTCCTCCAGCACCGCTCATATTGGAAGGGTTATTTGAATTGCCTGTGTTAGGGCCGCTCATATTGTTGTTATCATTGTTATCTGAAAGCTGCATAGGATCGCTGGGTTGTTCTGCGGTAAAATTACTGCCATCATTATTCATATCATTATTCGCTGAAGAAGAAGCGGAATAGGCAAGAGAAGCTGCAAAAAGGCTTGACATAGCAACAGCAGCCAATATTTTAACTTTCATAAAGTTCTCCTTAAAAAGAATAATTTAATACTAAATTATTCTTTGTGCTATCATTTTTTTAATTCCAACCGGACTTTTTAAGACCTCATATGAAGAAGATTATTGTACTGACCTCGGGGGGCGACGCGCCCGGCATGAATGCTGCTATTCGGGCAGTGGTAAGAACGGGTTATTACTATGGACTCAAGGTCTATGGCGCTCATTTGGGGTATCAAGGGTTAATCGATCAGAAACTACTCCTGCTAGACCCAGACAGCGTCGCCAATTGTATTCAACACGGCGGGACGATCTTAAAAGCAGACCGTTGTCTCGCTTTTTATGATAAAACCGTCCGTGATCAATGCCGCATTTTTCTTAAAAAAGAGCAGATTGATGGATTAATTGTGATTGGAGGAAACGGCACTTTCCAGGGGGCCTTACTATTAACTCAGGAAGGCGGGCCCCCTGCCATCGGCATTCCCGGAACCATTGATAACGATATTCCGAACACCGAATATACCATCGGTTTTGATACCGCGCGTAATACAGCCCTGCATGCCATTGATAATATCCGTGACACGGCCTCAAGCCACAACCGTCATTTTTTAGTAGAAGTCATGGGACGTAAATCAGGGTTTCTCGCGGTTGATGTAGGTATTGCGGGAGGCGCTGAAGTCATCCTGATTCCTGAATATGAAACCTCCATTGAGACACTTGCTGAAAAAATCACTCGGCATAAGCGGCCAAAACAAAGCTCAATCATAGTCGTTGCAGAGGCTGATCAACCCGGACGAAGTTTACAATTAGCAGCACAACTTGAAAAATTGACAAATATCACTTACCGAGTCTGTATTTTGGGCCATATGCAGCGCGGCGGCTCCCCTACCACGCTTGATCGGCTGGTCGCATCCCAAATGGGGCATTTGGCTGTTAAAAGTTTATTGGATGGTACATCTAATAAAATGACAGCGATGCAGCAAGGCAAGATAGTCATCGCCCCTTTTCCGAAACCCAATGCCCATACACGTATTTTTACGGAAAAAGAATTACTCGAATTGAATGATGTGTTGTGTGCTTAAATCCAATCTCTTGGTTTTAAAAATTCTTGATATAAAATTGCTTCATCGCTTTCTTTTTCAAGCTGCCAATGATATTTAAAACTGACTAAAGGCGGCAGTGACATTAAAATAGATTCGGTACGGCCGCCCGATTGCAATCCGAATAATGTTCCGCGATCATACAACAAATTAAATTCTACATATCGCCCGCGGCGATAACACTGAAATTCGCGCTCTCGCTCGCTAAAATGATGCGATTTGCGTCTTGCCATAATGGGTTGATAGGCTTTTAAAAAAGAATTTCCCACATCACGCATAAATGCAAATGAAGTTTCAAAACCCCATTCATGTAAATCATCAAAAAATAATCCGCCAATTCCTCGCGGTTCATTCCGATGTTTTAAATAAAAATATTCATCGCACGCGCGCTTCAATTTAGGATAAACATCTTTCCCATAAGGATCACAAGCAGCTTTTGCTATTGAATGCCAGTGAATGCAATCATCGATAAAACCATAATAAGGTGTTAAATCAAACCCGCCCCCAAACCATCCATGCAAATTGCCGTCTTTTTTTCTCACTTGTAAAAAACGTACATTAGCATGGGCTGTCGGTACGTAAGGATTTAGAGGGTGCACCACCACTGATACGCCCATCGCTTCAAAAGCACAATCAGTGAGTTCTGGTTGCCTCGCACTCGCCGCCTTAGGCAAAGAATCACCTTGTACATGCGAAAAATTAACGCCTGCTTTTTCAATGACATTACCATCGGTTAATATGCAGGTTATTCCACCGCCGCCGGATGTATAATCCCATACGTCTTCTTTAAATACCGCTCTTCCATCCTCTTTTTCTAAAGATCGGCAAATACGGTTTTGTAAATCTAATAAATAATTTTTGATAGAAGTTATCATATCTTTCTTCTTAAGTTGCAAAACACCCCTACAATAACGATAATACGCGGGAACATCAAATAAGAAGGGAGCTTGTTGTGACGTCGCTTGATACCTTAAAAACCCGCCATACTTTAACGGTCAATAATACCCCGTATGATTATTTTAGCTTGCCCCTTGCCGAACAATCCGGCTTAACAGGCATCAGCAAGTTGCCCTGTTCATTAAAGATTTTACTCGAAAATCTGCTGCGCCATGAAGACGGGGATAGCGTCACACTTCACGATATTAAAGCACTCGCCCATTGGTTAAAAGATAAAAAATCCGATCGCGAAATTGCCTATCGACCTGCGCGGGTACTCATGCAGGATTTTACGGGAGTTCCTGCTGTCGTTGATCTTGCGACCATGCGGGATGCCATTCAAAAAATGGGGGGCAATCCTGATAAAATTAACCCGCTTTCGCCTGTTGATCTTGTCATCGATCACTCTGTGCAAGTTGATCAATATGGAACGCCCGACGCGCTCGCCATTAACGGAAAACTTGAAATGGAGCGTAATCGCGAGCGATACGAATTTTTGCGCTGGGGACAAAAAGCATTCCAAAATTTTCGGGTGGTGCCGCCCGATACAGGGATTTGTCACCAGGTCAATCTAGAATTTTTAGCAAAAACCGTCTGGACTCATGAAGTGAATGGCAAAACCATCGCTTATCCCGACACTTTGGTAGGAACGGATAGTCATACCACCATGATTAATGGTCTTGGTGTATTAGGCTGGGGTGTCGGTGGGATTGAAGCAGAAGCCGCGATGTTAGGACAGCCTATTTCCATGCTGATCCCTGAAGTGATTGGCGTAAAATTGAAAGGTAAATTACGTGAAGGTGTTACTGCAACCGATCTTGTACTCACCCTGACTCATTTGTTACGCAAAAAAGGGGTCGTCGGTAAATTTGTTGAATATTTTGGCCCAGGATTACATGATTTACCGCTTGCGGATCGTGCAACCATTGCCAACATGGCGCCAGAATACGGCGCAACTTGCGGATTTTTCCCTATTGATCATGCCACTATTGATTATTTACGTTTAACAGGACGCGATGAATCATTAATCGATTTAGTTGTTTCTTATGCAAAAGCACAAGGCTTATGGCATGAAAAAGATTCTGCTGATCCTGTGTTCACTGATACCTTAGAATTAGATTTAACAACGGTTGAGCCTAGTTTAGCCGGCCCAAAACGTCCGCAAGATCAGGTAAAGCTTGCCGACATTCATCAAACATTTGATAACTTACTCACGGAAACCAATCGGCTATCCGAAAAAAAGAAAGCACAACCCACATCAGATGGTTTTGATTTGCATCACGGTGATGTTGTCATTGCCGCTATCACCAGTTGTACCAATACATCTAATCCCAGCGTATTGATGGCAGCAGGTTTAGTTGCAAAAAAAGCGATTGAAAAAGGTTTAAAACGTAAACCCTGGGTAAAATCATCATTAGCGCCAGGCTCACAAGTCGTGACGCATTATTTACAAAAAACAGGATTACAAAATTATTTAGATCAACTGGGTTTTGGTGTGGTGGGATATGGATGCACGACTTGCATTGGTAATTCTGGGCCTTTATCGGATGCTATCAGTCAAACCATTACTGAAAATGATATGATTATGTCTGCGGTACTTTCAGGCAACCGTAATTTTGAAGGACGCATTCATCCATTAGTCAAAGCAAATTGGTTAGCTTCACCGCCTTTAGTGGTGGCCTTTGCATTAGCGGGCACCACACAAATTGATATGACTAAAGACCCTCTTGGCTGTGCTGATAATGGCGACCCCGTTTATCTTAAAGATATTTGGCCGACCAATAGCGAAGTTGCGCATGCTGTTTCATCTGTCAGTCTTACCATGTTTCGTGAACAATATGCTGATGTGTTTACCGGCACAAAAGATTGGCAAACCATGCAAACGCCTGACAGCCAAACGTATGCTTGGCAGGATAACTCTACTTACATTCAAAAACCGCCGTTTTTTGCGGACATGCAAACCACACTTTCATCGATCAAAGATATTAAAGGCATGCGAATATTAGCTTTATTAGGTGATAGCATTACGACCGATCATATTTCTCCGGCAGGTTCTATTAAAAAAGACAGTCCCGCTGGAAAATATTTATTATCTCAAGGTGTTTCAGTTAACGATTTTAATTCACTCGGCGCACGCCGCGGTAATCATGAAGTGATGATGCGCGGTACATTTGCTAATATTCGAATTAAAAATGAAATGGTGCCAGGCGTTGAAGGCGGGTTTACCCAATACATTCCGACCGGCGAAATGATGTCAATTTATGATGCCGCAATGCGCTACCAACAAGATCAAATCCCGCTGATTGTGATTGCCGGTAAAGAATATGGAACAGGCTCATCACGCGACTGGGCAGCCAAAGGTCCTAAATTATTAGGCGTGCGTGCAGTACTTTCCGAAAGTTTTGAGCGCATCCATCGTTCCAATTTAATTGGCATGGGGATTTTACCGTTGGAATTTTTATCAGGTGCCACACGTAAAACGTTAAATCTTAACGGTGATGAATTGATGGATATTCTTGATTTAAATGACACGATCAAGCCGCGTATGAAGATGCGCGCGATTATTCATAGAAAAGACGGCAGTCAAACAGAAATCCCAGTACTCTGCCGAATTGATACCCTAAATGAAGTGGAATATTATCGCAATGGCGGTATTTTGCAGTATGTATTGCGTAATATTTTGAAAAATAAGCAGCAGATAATTAGCTAATTTTCCACATCGTACGATCAGCTTTATCTTCTAATACAACAGACATACTAGCTAGCTCTTTTCGAATACGATCTGCTTCTGCCCAATTTTTTTCGGCACGCGCTTTATTACGCGCAGCAATGAGCGCCTCAATTTTTTTAACATCAATACTTTCTTTTTTATGCTGAAAAAAATCATTGGGATCATTTTGCAAAATGCCTAATATCCCGCCCAAGCGCTTTAACAATGCCGCATGCTCTGCCGCTAATTTTAAATCTTTATCTCGTAAACGTTGGATTTCATGCGAAAGTTCAAATAACACTGAAAACGCAATAGGCGTATTAAAATCATCATCCATTGCAGAAATAAAATTTTTTTCATATTCAGTATTTTTAATTTCTTGATCATGAGGTAAATCGCGTAAAGCCGTATAAAGCCTCGCTAATGCTTGATGCGCTTGCTGCAATAATTCTTTTGAAAAATTAAGCTGGCTGCGGTAATGGCTCGAAATTAAAAAATAGCGTACAACTTCAGAAGAAAATTCGGCTAAAACTTCCCGGATCGTAAAAAAATTTCCTAAAGATTTTGACATTTTTTCTTTATCAATTTGCAAATAACCCGCATGCAGCCAATAATTCACAAACTTCTTATCCGTTGCTCCTTCTGATTGAGCGATTTCATTTTCATGATGCGGAAAAATCAAATCTTTTCCGCCGCCATGAAAATCAAAATGCGCACCCAATAAATTCGTAGACATCGCGGAACACTCAATATGCCAGCCGGGACGGCCCAATCCAAAGGGAGACTCCCATGCAGGCTCATTTGGTTTTGCCATTTTCCATAAGACAAAATCTAGCGGATCACGTTTCACATCTGAAATTTCAACGCGCGCCCCACTCTCTAAGTCATCTACATTACGATGAGACAAAGATCCGTAACCAGAGAATTTTCTAACATCGTAATAAACATCACCATTAGAGGCAATATAGGCGAGTTGATTTGATATTAATTTTTCAATCATAGAAATAATAGGTTGGATAAATTCAGTTGCTTTAGGTTCTTGATCAGGAGAAAGTAAATTTAATTTTTCCATATCCTCATGAAAAGCTTTTGTAAACCGCGTAACAACTTCTGAAAAACTTTCATTTTTCTCCGCCGCGCGCTTAATAATTTTATCATCAATATCCGTTATATTACGCACATAAGTGACGGTGTAACCGCTATATCGTAAATAACGCACAACCACATCAAATGCTGCAAAACTTCTGGCATTACCTAAATGGCAATAGTCATACACCGTCGGCCCGCAGACATAGATTGCCGCTTTTCCTTTTTGCAAAGGTTCAAATATTTCTTTTTTATGCGTCAAACTATTATAAATTTGCAGCATCTTCCTTCCTCACAATGTTTAAGGCGTGATTAAAATGCTGTAACATCTTCTCTTTACCTAATAAAGCCGCCACCTGCGCTAACTCTGGGCCATCCTGCTCCCCTGTCAAAGCAATGCGTAATGGCATAAATAATTTTTTACCTGATATATTAAGCGTTGTTTTTAAATGGTCACAAACACTTTTCAAATCCGCGCCATGTTTTTTAACTGCATCTTCTGCAGCGATAAAAAAGTTTTCGCTCGCCTCTTTCAAAACAGCAATTTGCTCATGCGTAAACTGCGGTTCATCACTAAAAAAGATACTTGCCCAGGTATACCCTTCTTCCGGAAATAAAATATTTTTTCGCATCAGTTCTGCAAAAACAGTTTTCTTTTCTTCAGGCACTTTTTCTAAAGTTTGCGCGCCCAGCCAATCGAGGGCCGCTTGATCATCCAGCCGCATAACAGCTTCTTTCTGCCAATATAATAATTGATTTTTATCAAAACGCGCCGGCGCACGGCTTATTTTTTCTATTTTAAATAATTTTGCTAATTCTTTAAAATCCATTAGCGTCGTTTGTTCATAGGTGTGGCTTAACCGCGCTAAGTAATTTAATGCAGCAATCGGCAAATAACCCTGGCTATACAAATCATGTAAACTAAAACTGCCATGCCGTTTTGATAAAGGCGTACCGTCATCACCGGTAATCATTGATAAATGGCCATATTGAGGAGCAGACATATTTAATGCAGTTAATATCATCAATTGCCGCGGCGTATTTGCTAAATGATCATCGCCGCGCAACACATGCGTCACTTCCATCAATGAGTCATCAATTGCATTGCAAAATAAAAAAGAAGCAGTGCCATCCATGCGGCGAACAATAAAATCACCAATATCATCGCTATTAAAATGTTGTTTACCTTTGACAAGATCAACAAATTCGATTGATTTTTTGAGGGGCACACGAAAACGTAAAGCAGGTTTTAATCCTTTTGCCAATTTTTTCGCGATATCTTCCTGACTTAATTGCCGGCAAGTGCCAGGATAACGAGGCGGCTGCCCTCGGGACAATTGAATTTTCCGGTTTAATGCCAATTCTTGTTCGGTACAAAAACAAGGATAAACGAGTCCCTGTTTTTCAAGTTGCTTATAATAATGATCGTAAATATCGTGGCGCTTCGATTGCCAATACGGTTGATGTGCGCCGCCAACTCCCGGCCCTTCTTGCCAATGAATGCCTAGCCAATGCAAATCTTCTTCTAATAATTCCGTATATTTTTGATCAGAACGCGCCAAATCAGTATCTTCAATACGTAATATAAAAACCCCTTTTTCTTTTTCTGCGTATAACGCACTGAATAATGCAGCGCGCGCATTACCTAAATGCAATAATCCGGTGGGGCTTGGGGAAAATCGAGCACGAACCATATCTAACCTCTTGCTTCAATCATTAACTGTTTCATTTCACGCACGGCTGTTTGAAGTCCTGTAAAAATGGCACGCGCAACAATTCCGTGACCAATGTTCAATTCATTGATTTCTTTAATCCGTGCGATCGCTTGCACATTTTGGTAATTCAATCCGTGTCCCGCATTCACAATCAATCCTGCGCGATCGGCAAATTGCACTGCGTTAATAATACGCTCTAATTCTTTTTTTTGCGCATCGATTGTTTTTGCATCCGCATAAGCGCCCGTATGAATTTCAATGACAGGTGCTTTTGTACGAATGGCCGCTTCAATTTGTTTGATATCAGGATCAATAAATAATGAAACTTCAATACCGGATGCCGCTAATCGAGCGGATGCATCCAGAATACGCTTCTCATCACCAACAACATTTAATCCGCCTTCAGTCGTCAGCTCGGCACGTTTTTCCGGCACAAAACAACAATGAGCTGGACGAACTTTTTCAGCAAAGACGAGCATAGGATCTGTCACTGCCATTTCAAGATTCAGACGAGTTAAGAGTGTTTCTTGAATCAAGATCACATCACGTTCTTGAATATGGCGGCGGTCTTCCCGCAAGTGCACGGTAATGCCATCTGCTCCGCCATTTTCAGCCGCATAAACTGCTTCTAATGGATCAGGATAACGCGTTAAACGCACTTCTCGCAATGTTGCGACATGATCAATGTTCACGCCTAATAAAATGGTTTCATGTTTCATTCTGTTACCACCCCTTGAAATAATTTGCGACTATGTAATGATTGATTTCCTAACAATCTTTGCAGCACCATTCGCATTAATCTTTTCGCATCGCGTAATGATAATAGATCATCTAACTGTTCAGAAGCCAATGCCAATAAACTTTGGCCGGAAAAAATGAGATGTTCCGGCGTATTGCTATTTTCATCCAATAATTGAAATCCTTCGTCCGGATAAAAGCGATACAGCCGATGTGCCAATAATACGTCGCCTAGTGCCGTTCTTTTCAATTGCAACCCATAACCAATTTCGTCTAGCAATTTTTTTTCAAACAACCGTAATGATTTTTGATGCAATTTTCCCTCTGCCAATTCTAACAAGGTGCTGTGATAAATGGTATAAAGTTGTCTATGGGCATCCTGTTTTTGCAATAAACGGACTAATAATTCATTTAAATATAAACCGCTTAATAGACAATCTCCTCGCAAACGGATAGGAATACCTTCTGCTTCGACATGCTGCAAAGTCATTAATTCCGTTTTACCTTGCCAGGAAATCAATAAAGGGGAAAAAAGCTGCAACAATGACCGTAGTTTAGAGCGGGGAGCTCTCACTCCTCGAGCAATGAGACTGATACGCCCATGCTCTTTGGTAAATACATCAAGCAGCATACTGCTTTCCCGATAAGGGCGATGATGCAATAGAAAGGCCGATTGCAATGCAATGCGCATAGTGTTCTCGCCTAAATAACTCAACGATTGTTCTAATGTAACCGTCATTACTGTAAAGATTACGTAATTCATCGATGGAAAAATAAACCGCTATTGTAGAATTTCCTCAACGATACCTACGTGCCGCGACCCCGTTTGAAAGCACAACGGGGCAAGCTTGTTCCACACCAAACCCCCACGTGCCGCGACTTGTTCGC
>CAZUQP010000029.1:0-15030 GCA_964622455.1 uncultured Coxiellaceae bacterium | reverse complement strand
CCGCGGCCGGCCCGCCCGGTGACCTGGGACAGGAGCTGATAGGTTCTTTCCCCTGCTTTGTAGTCGGGAAGACCGAGGCCGGCGTCCGCCCAGACGATACCGACCAGGGTGACGTGGGGAAAATGATGCCCCTTGGTGATCATCTGCGTGCCGATCAGGATGTCGATTTCCTGGTGATGCATGGCTCTGAGGATTGCCAGAAAATCCTTACGCGTTTTGGTGGTATCCCTGTCCAGGCGGGCGAGGCGGGCTTTGGGGAAAAGCGAGCGGATCTCTTCTTCGATGCGTTCGGTACCGAAACCTATGGTGGTCATCTGTATGGACATGCAGTTGCCGCAGACCGTGTTGCCCTTTATCGTATAGCCGCAGTAATGGCAGACCAGTTCATTGCGGCCCTTGTGAAAAGTAAGGGTGACCTGGCAATGCCGGCATTCCACGGTATGGCCGCAGTCTGCGCAGATCAGGCAGTTCGCGAATCCGCGCCTGTTCAGGAAAAGCAGGGTCTGCTCGCCCTGGGCCAGGTTTTCCCGGATGGAGCGGTTCAGGTCCGGAGAAAAAAGCGGGGGGCGGCCCAAAGGGCGCGGGGCACGTCGTAACATGCGTTACAAATAATCTCAAAAAAAAATCATTTATTTATTTTAAGGATAAAAATCCCATGAAAGATTATCTTCAATGGCTTTCGCTTTCTGAATTACCAGACGTGGGTGTTGTGACTTTGCGCCGTTTGTTAGAAATATTTCAAACGCCTGATGCTATTTTTTCTGCATCACCCAAAGAATTACGGGAAGCCGGTTTAACGCCTAAAAAAATTCATGCATGCAAACATCCTGATTTTAAATCAGCCGAAAAAAATCTTCATTGGGTAGAAAAAAATAATTGCCAATTGATTTCTTGGGCGGATTCTCATTATCCACCCTTATTGCGTGAAGTGTATGATGCGCCAATTCTTTTATATGTGCAGGGAAATGTTGATTTGTTACAGCAAAGACAATTAGCAATCGTCGGTTCACGCAATCCATCGAGAAGAGGAATCGAAATAGCGGAACAATTTGCAAGAGAATTATCGCGAGCCAATTTGGTGATTACCAGTGGATTGGCGTTGGGTATTGATGCGGCAAGTCATCGGGGCGCGCTTTTAGAAACCGGCAAGACCATTGCGGTATTGGGAACAGGACTTTCCCATATTTATCCTGAAGCCAATCGAAAATTAGCAGAAGATATCTTATTAAATGGCGCGCTTCTTTCAGAATTTTCTCCCAATACACCGCCTAAGGCCGCACATTTTCCGATGCGCAATCGCATCATTAGTGGATTAAGTTTGGGAGTATTAGTGGTAGAAGCCGCTTTAAAAAGCGGATCGTTAATCACAGCGCGTTTGGCGGTTGAGCAAAATCGCGAAGTGTTTGCGATTCCAGGCTCCATCCATAATCCACTGGCCCGTGGTTGTCACAAATTACTCCGGGAAGGCGCTAAATTGGTTGAAACAACTGCTGATATTTTGGAAGAACTGAAGCTTTTTCATCCCCCTTCAGCAGAAAAAGCACCAGCCGGTTTGTTACAAGAACCTGTTGACTTAGACCCTGAATTAAAGCGAGTATTAGCACAAATTGGTTATGAAGTAACCGCACTGGATGTTATTATCGCGCGGACTTTATTGACGGCAGCGGAGGTTTCCTCCATGCTATTATCTTTAGAATTAAAGAGTTATATAAAAAGCGTTCCAGGCGGTTACGCACGAGAAGGGGTTATACCCGTATAAAAGGCAGGTATGTTTGAAGTATTGATGTTTCTTTTTGAAAACTATATGGACCAAGATGTGGCATTAAAAGCAGACAATGCCGACATTGTGGTGGAATTGGAAAAAGTAGGTTTTGATCGTTACGAGATTGACCGCGCATTAAGTTGGCTCGATGGTTTAATCCAAATGCAAACCATTATTTCTGCGGGTTCCAAATTAACGCCGCAAGCCATTCGGCATTATTTGCCGGAAGAAAGTGAACGTTTAGGGGTAGAGGGCAAAGGATTTTTGCTTTATCTCGAACAGTTAGGTATTTTAGATCCGTCGACACGGGAAGTTGCGATTGATCGAGTCATGGCTTTGGAATCTCGCGAAGTAGATGTGGCTCGAATCAGATGGGTTGTTTTAATGGTATTGTTTAATCAACCCGATAAGAAATCTGCCTTGTCTCTTTTGCAAGACATGATTTTAGCTGACGCATTTGATGTATTGCATTGAAGGGAATCATGCTTATGCCCAAATCTAAGTCTGCGTCTCCTGCTAAAACAAAAGCGAAAACAAAAAATTTAATTATTGTTGAGTCACCCGCCAAAGCAAAAACCATTAAAAAATATTTAGGTAAAGGTTTTGATGTGCTTGCCTCTTATGGGCATGTACGGGATTTATTACCGAAAGAAGGGGCGGTTGATCCCAAACACGATTTTGCGATGAAGTATGAACTCATCGAAAAAAATACAAAACACATGACAGCCATCGTGAATGCGATGAAAAAATCCGATGCGCTTTATCTTGCAACTGACCCTGACCGCGAAGGCGAAGCCATTTCTTGGCATGTATGTGAAGTCTTAAAACAGAAAAAAGTACTTAAAAATAAAGAAGTACACCGTGTCGTTTTTCATGAAATTACCAAATCTGCTGTGCAATCGGCCATTGAACATCCCCGCGGTATTTCAATGGAATTGGTGAATGCGCAGCAAGCACGCCGCGCATTGGATTTTTTAGTCGGATTTAATTTATCTCCCTTATTGTGGCGAAAAATACGCCGCGGCTTATCAGCAGGCCGTGTGCAAAGCCCTGCTTTGCGCATGATTGTTGAGCGTGAAGAAGAAATCGAGAAGTTTGTCAGCCAAGAATATTGGGATATTGGGGCGGATGCATTCGCACATGATCAAGCATTCACTGCAAAATTAACCTATTACAAAAATGAAAAACTCGAACAATTTTCTATTACGAACAGCGAACAAGCAGAACAAGTTAAAGCCGATTTAGAAAAAGCAGCGAACGGTAAATTACACGTCACGAAAGTTGAAAAAAAACAACGTAAACGTAATCCTGCAGCCCCTTTCATTACGTCTACTTTGCAGCAAGAAGCCGCGCGTAAATTAGGATTTACGGCACACCGCACCATGCGTACTGCGCAGCAATTATATGAAGGTATTAACATTGGCAATGGCGCTGTTGGTTTAATTTCTTATATGCGTACCGACTCCGTTAATTTGGCAGGAGAAGCCATTGCTGAGATTCGTCATTTGATTGGCGAACGGTACGGAAAAAATAATGTTCCTGAAGAGCCTAGACTTTATAAAACGAAAGCGAAAAATGCGCAAGAAGCACATGAAGCAATTCGTCCGACATCAGTTTTACGCACGCCTGATTCGTTGAAAGATTTTTTGAATCCCGAACAATATCGTTTGTACGATTTAATTTGGAAACGGACCATGGCTTCACAAATGATTTCAGCAACCATTGATACCGTTGCAGTTGATTTAACGTGTGGCGACAAGGGAATATTTCGTGCGAATGGATCAGTGGTCGTTGATCCTGGATTTATTTTAGTTTATCAAGAAGGCATTGATGATCATAAAACAGATCACAATGAAGAAGAGCGACTATTGCCTCCATTAACAGAAGGCGATATTGTCGATTTACAAGGGATTAAGTGCAACCAGCATTTTACAGAACCGCCGCCGCGTTATTCAGAAGCGACTTTAATTAAAACACTCGAAGAATATGGTATTGGGCGTCCCTCTACGTATGCTGCTATTATCTATACGCTGCAATATCGTGAATATGTCATATTAGAGAACAAACGATTTCGTCCAACAGATGTAGGGCGTATCGTTAATAAATTTTTGACGCAGCATTTTACACGCTATGTCGATTATAATTTTACCGCAAAATTGGAAGATGAGTTGGATGAAATTTCGCGCGGTGAAAAAGAATGGGTGCCTTTGCTAGATGAATTTTGGAAACCCTTTAAACATCAAGTCGATGATGTATTAGAAACGGTAAAACGCAGTGATGTGACGCAAGAGGCGCTTGATGAAAAATGTCCTGACTGCGGCAAACCACTTTCTATTCGACTAGGACGGTACAGTCGTTTTGTGGGTTGTACTGCATACCCTGAATGTAAATATACCCGTAATGTAGATGAGGATAAATCAGTGAGCGTGCCAGCAGAAGTCGTCGAAGGACGTGTGTGCCCGCAATGTGCCGGCCCTTTGCAATTAAGGACAGGCCGTTATGGAAAGTTTATTGGGTGCAGCAGTTATCCCAATTGTAAATATATTGAATCACTCAATAAGCCGACTGATACTGGCGTTGATTGTCCTGAATGTCATAAAGGACATATGCTAAAACGTAAATCACGCATGGGAAAAATATTTTTTTCGTGTGAGCGTTATCCTGATTGTAAATATGCAGTCTGGAATGAACCTGTCGCAGAAACCTGTCCAAAATGCGCTTGGCCTATGTTGACTGTCAAAGTGACCAAGAAAAAAGGGACGGAATTAGTTTGTCCGCATAAGCCGTGTGATTTTAGTAAGCCGATGGTGGAAGAAGGCAGTTAGTCCGGAAAACACCTATGAGCAAACAACAGATTGAACAATGTCTTAAAACGGCCATTCAAGAATTGCAACAAAGCGGTGATTTGCCGGCAGATATTCCGCGTTTTCAAATAGATGCAACTAAAGATCAACAGCACGGAGACTTTGCGACGAATATTGCTTTGATGCTGTCAAAGCCTTTAAAGCGTAAACCGAAAGATATTGCTGCCATGATTATGAAGGCGCTGCCCCATTCTAAAAATATTAAAAAAGTAGAAATAGCAGGGCCTGGGTTTATCAATTTTTTCTTAACAAACGATACATTTTATAATGTTGTTACCGAAAGTTTGGTCAAAGGCGAAAACTACGGACGCAGTCATATCGGAAATAAAAAACGTATCATCGTAGAATTTGTTTCATCTAATCCGACGGGGCCTTTGCACGTAGGACACGGTCGTCATGGTGCTTATGGTGCAGTCATCGCAAATTTACTTGAAACGATCGGATATGACGTATACCGCGAATATTATGTGAATGATGCGGGCCGGCAAATGGATATTGTTGCAGTGAGTGTTTGGCTGCGTTATTTAAATTTGTGCGGTGAAAATGGTATTTTTCCATCGAATGGTTACCAGGGTGAATATATTATTTCTATTGCGCGCAAATTGTTAGAACAAGAGGGCAAACGCTTGGTTGTGCCCGCGCGAATTCTTTTTGAAACATTGCCATTAGATGCGCCCGATGGCGATAAAGAAATTTATATCGATGCATTGATTGCGCGCGCAAAAAAATTATTGGGAGATGCTAATTACGATTGCGTTTTTGATAGAGCGTTAGATGATATTTTAGCGGATATTAGCGAAGATTTAGCAGAATTTGGTGTTACGTTTGACCATTGGTTTTCTGAACGCGCTTTTACGCGGACGGATAATGTTAATCACATGATTAAGACATTACAGCAAAAAGGATTCACGTACGAGAAAGATGGTGCGTTGTGGTTTAGATCGACCGATTTTCACGATGAAAAAGACCGTGTACTAGAACGTGCTAACGGTGTACGTACTTATTTTGCGAATGATTTAGCTTATCATGCCAATAAATTCAAGCGTGGATTTGATTTGGCAATTAATATTTTTGGTTCTGATCATCATGGTTATGTGCCTCGTATTCAAGCGGGTTTGCAAGCATTGGGTGTGGATACTTCAAAGTGGCTGCATTTATTTATGCAATTTGTGACGCTTTATCGCAATGGCGAGCAAGCACAAATGTCCACACGCAGTGGTTCTTTTGTCACGTTGCGGGAGTTGCGCGATGAAGTGGGTAAAGATGCCGCACGCTTTTTTTATGTGATGAGAAAATGCGAGCAGCACATGGACTTTGATTTAGATTTAGCAAAATCAGAATCTAACGAAAATCCGGTCTACTATGTGCAATATGCCCATGCACGTATTTTGAGTGTTTTTCGGCAATTAGCAGAAAAGAAAATGACATATGATCAGGTGGCAGGATTGGCGCACTTGTCTTTGTTGACAGAGGAACATGAATTGCAGTTGCTGCGTACTTTAACACGGTATCAAGAAGTTGTTTTAATGGCGGCCGAACAGTATGAGCCCCATTTACTGACGCATTATTTAAGGGAGGTGGCCAATGATTTTCACGCTTATTACAATGCGCATTCTTTTTTAGTTGAAAATAATGAGTTGCGTTGTGCGCGATTAAGTTTGATTGCAGCAACTCGCCAAATTCTCTTAAATGGATTAAAGTTATTGGGTGTATCAGCACCGGAAAGCATGTAATGCCAAAAGATTATGCTAAAAATATTTTTACGCATAAGCATAGCGTCAAGCGAAAGGACGGACGCTCTTTGCTGTTTATTCGCATTATTTTAAGCATACTATTGCTGGGCATCGTATTTTACTGGTTTCATTTACATCAAAAGAATATCTCTTTTAAAGAAAAGATATCAGCCTGGTTTTTGAAAGCTCAAAAAACAGAAGATCCCAAAATACTTCCCTTGCAGGTCACGCATGATTCTACAGCCAAAGAAAATACCGTGCGTTTTGATTTTTATACGGAATTGCCAAAAATGCCTCTGGCGGTAAAAGAACCTTTGCCTCAGTATGTATTACAATTAGGGGTGTTTAAAAATCAAGTCAGTGCAAATCAATTCCGGCTTTCTTTGCTTTTGGCGGGGGTGGAATCAGAGGTTGTTAAAATAGAAGCGGGAGATGTTTCCGTATACAGTGTGCAAAGAAAAGGATATACGACAGAAAGACAGGCCAAATTGGCCCAAAAACGGTTGCAGCAAAAGGGCATTGAAAGTGTTGTCAAAAAGCAATAATTCAGCGTTATGACTTCCCCCTTTGAAATAGCTTGTAAATGGGAATTTCATCCCCATATTATCCTTTAAACTGGAGGATTTTCCTTGGAACAATATCGCGGTACGACTATTTTATCTGTTCGTCGCAACGACACAGTTGTGATTGGCGGTGACGGCCAAGTCACTCACGGGCATACGGTCATGAAATCGAATGCGCGCAAAGTCCGCCGCCTTTATAACAATAAAGTCATTGCAGGTTTTGCGGGTGGAACAGCTGACGCATTTACGTTATTTGAACGATTTGAAGCGAAACTTGAAACCCACCAAGGAAATTTGGTGCGTGCGGCGGTTGAGCTCGCCAAAGATTGGCGTACGGATCGCATGTTACGCAGATTAGAGGCATTGCTTGCGGTGGCTGATGCAAAAAGTTCATTAATTATTACAGGGAATGGTGATGTGATTGAACCTGAAAACAGTTTGATTGCAATTGGTTCGGGTGGCGCTTATGCAAAATCTGCAGCGCAAGCATTACTTGAAAATACTGATTTAGACGCGAAAACTGTTGTTGAAAAATCATTAGGTATCGCAGCCTCTGTCTGTATTTATACGAATAACTATTTTACGATTGAATCCTTATAAATTGAGTAGGGCGATAATAATTTTATGTTAAAAAATCGATTAACTCCTCCGCAAAATACCGTGCACCAGATGACACCTAAAGAAATTGTGAATGAACTGGATAAACATATTATCGGCCAAGCGGGTGCCAAACGAGCAGTTGCTATTGCCTTGCGTAATCGTTGGCGGCGTATGCAATTACAAGATGAATTACGCGATGAAATCATGCCAAAAAATATTTTAATGATTGGGCCGACAGGCGTTGGAAAAACAGAAATCGCCAGGCGTTTAGCAAAATTGGCTGATGCGCCATTCATTAAAGTCGAGGCGACCAAGTTTACTGAAGTAGGTTATGTAGGCCGTGATGTCGAATCGATTATTCGTGATTTGGCAGACATGGCAATTAAAATGATGCGCGAAAAAGAAATGACAAAAGTGCGTTCTCTCGCTGAAGATGCAGCTGAAGATCGTATTTTGGATGCATTGCTCCCTGAACCGCGCGCCAGTTTTGCAGGCGAACCGCAGCCTTTAAAGGAAGATGATTCCAGTGCGCGGCAATTTTTTCGCAAAAAATTGCGCGAAGGCGAACTTGATGAAAAAGAAATTGAAATCGAAGTGTCAGCGGCACCCATTGGTGTTGAAATCATGGCGCCTCCCGGCATGGAAGAAATGACCAATCAATTGCAAAGCATGTTTCAAAATTTGTCGACCGACCGGAAAAAAAATCGCAAAGTAAAAATTGTCGATGCACGAAAAATTTTGCGGGAAGAAGAAGCGTCAAAATTAATTGATAATGAAGCATTAAAAGCCCGTGCACTGGAAAGTGTCGAACAAAACGGCATCGTCTTTTTGGATGAAGTGGATAAAATTGCGAAACGTTCAGAACATGCAGGCGCTGATGTATCGCGAGAAGGTGTGCAGCGTGATTTGCTGCCATTGATTGAAGGTTCGACTGTATCGACAAAATATGGCGTGGTACGTACCGATCATATTTTATTTATTGCATCAGGTGCCTTTCATTTTGCAAAACCATCAGATCTAATTCCTGAATTACAAGGCCGATTACCGATTCGAGTTGAATTAAAAGCCTTAAGCACAGACGATTTTGTTCGCATTCTCACAGAACCCACGGCATCATTAACAGAACAATATGTTGCATTATTAGGGACGGAAGGCGTCAGTGTTAAATTTTTGCCGGAAGGTGTTAAAAGAATTGCAGAAGTTGCATGGTATGTGAATGAGCGTACAGAAAATATTGGCGCTAGACGATTGCATACTGTTCTTGAGCGCTTGCTTGAAGAGGTTTCTTATGAAGCGTCTGATCGTCAAGGGGAGGTTGTCGAAATTAATGCAGAATATGTGGATAGGCATTTAGAGCATTTAATTAAGGACGAAGATTTAAGCCGTTATATTTTATGACCGTACCTTCGCATTATCCAGTAGAAATGATTTTGCATAAAGTTTCTCGAACGATCGAAGTGATCTTTGACAATCAAGAACGTTTTCTACTGCCTTGTGAGTATTTACGCGTTTTTTCACCTTCTGCTGATGTCCGCGGCCACGGCATTGGCAATGAAAGAATTGTCACCGGCAAAGAACATGTCAATATTTTAGCGATTGAACCGGTCGGCCATTACGCAGTTAAATTTATTTTTAGTGATGGGCATAACACGGGCATTTATAGCTGGCCGATGCTTTATTCTTTGAGTATTCATTATCAAAAAAATTGGCGAGATTATCAGGAGAAAGCAGCATGGACAAAGAACATTTAAAAAAAATGCTCGGAAAAGCAGCGCTTGCTTATATTGAACCAGGCATGGTGTTAGGTGTTGGGTCCGGTTCTACTGTCAATTGTTTTATCGAAGAATTAAAAGCAGTGAAAGGAAAAATTGAAGCGGCGGTTGCAAGTTCTCTCGAAACTGAAAAAAGATTAAAAGCATTATCCATTCCGGTGGTTGATTTGAATAGTGTCAATGAGTTGCCAATTTATATTGATAGTGCGGATGAAATTAATTCAGCCAAGCAAATGATTAAAGGCGGCGGTGGCGCTTTAACGCGAGAAAAAATTGTAGCGGCGGTTGCAAAAAAATTTATTTGTTTAGTGAATCAACATAAAAAAGTAGATTTACTGGGTGTATTTCCGGTCGCTATTGAAGTGATTCCCATGGCGCGCAGTTATGTTGCGCGAGAAATCGTTAAATTAGGCGGTGATCCCTCTTACCGACAAGGTTTTGTGACGGATAATGGCAACGTTATTTTGGATGTTTATAATTTAAAAATTTTAGATCCGATCGCTTGGGAAGAAAAAATCAATAATATTGCAGGCGTTGTTGCCAATGGAATATTTGCGAGACGTCGTGCCGATGAAGTTATGCTTGCAACAGATAGCGGCATACAGCATGATTGAAAAAAATAAATGGAATATTTTAAAAATTTAATTTACGGAGATTTAAAAAATGGTAACGACAGAAACAGTAGAAGTTAAAATAACTGAAACCATAAAAAGTCAATCTGTATTAAACAACATGAATGAACTTATCGAAAACGGATATTTTTTGCTTGAAGATGTCATCGACACAAAATTAATCGAGGAAATAAAAAGCTGTATTTGCGAAAAATTAGTAAAACTTGGCGCGCCGACTGGATTGCATTTTTCTGAACAATATAAACAACTTTCTAAAAATATTCACCCATATCAAATTAACCTACACCTCATGCGAGAAATTGTTTTTGCTGAATTTCCTAAAAGAATTTTAAATACCTCTGCAATACTAGAAAGTTTTATTCATATTGTCGGGGTTGATCTTGCCTATGAAATGAATTCTGAGTTACCTGTTAATATAAAAGATGAAAAAAATGATTCACTCATCAAAAAATTTCATCAAGAATTCTGGACTGGTGCCGGGAATAGAACATATTCTTTTTGGGCGCCTATAGTGATGGAAAAAGGTGCCGGAACTATGGATATGATAAAAAAATCCCATTTATGGGGGCATATTCCGCATCAAAACCGAGAACCAAAATGGTTGCCTGAGGATGCTGAAATAGTGAATATACAATGTAAAGAAGGTGACGCGCTTATTTTTTCCCCTCTTACGCTGCATCGTACAGCAAGAAATATGGCTGATTGTCCACGATTAGCTTACACTACTACAGTGAGAAATGTCTTCGAGGAAGACACTGGTTTTGATAGAATGAAAAATTGGGAAATTTTTCATTTGGGGGCAGCAGCAAAAATTCTTAAAAAATTAGGCAATCCGCATTTGTCGCCATTTCGTACTTATGGGTCAGCAAGAATACCGATAGACTCTTCTAAATATTCCTGAATGGAGTGCAAGTTCTACTGCGCTGTAAATGTTTTTCCTTATTATTAGCTTCTTTGTTGTCCCTAGAAGATGAAAAAATAATCTGGGACTTTGAGTATTTTAAAGACGAGCTATGTTTTTCATCATCATTTTCTTTTACTTCATTCGGCAATCCAAAAATATTATCTTTGAGATAATGTAATTTTAAATATTGATGTACTGCTCCCTTTCCAGCATGATAGAGTTTTTTTCTCATTTGATGCGAAGGATTAAATTCAGTAATGTTTGCTTTTTGATTTTGGCGATCAATGATAATAAGCCTTTTATAATTTTCAGGCTTAGCCAATTTTTCATATTCATCAGAAAAAGCTTTATACAACAATGCAAATAAATAATTGACTAAATCGCCATCAGGGATAGAAACTTTCAACTTTTCTTTTGAAGGGAAAGTGGTGAAGGCGAGCCCTAATGTTTCTTGATTGATCCTGCCGCCGGGTTCATCAAAATACTCAATTGCACAATTACTTAAGAAGCCACCGTCAGCGTAAACATGTCCTTTATTACCTTCTACTTCGACAAATTTGCCTTCTGCTTGCCTTTCTAATCGAATTCGCGGGAAAAAAGGCGGGATGGCGGTCGATGCCATAATAGCGGTCACTATGGATGTGTCTGGTGTTGTATCCGCAGAAAAATATTGTAACTCAGATTGGCCGATACCATTGCTATCTGTAAATGCTTTTGTTGCAACGATGTGTAGCGTTCGAGGAAAGTCTTTCTTTAATTGTTCAAAAGTAATGTCTTCTGGAAGATCTCTCATTTTTAAAATAGTTTTAATTAATTCAGAGAGTGGTTTGCCTGTGTATATGCCAAAATGGTTTTTCAAATTTTTCATCGTAGCTTGAGGAAAGTAAGAGTTGTCTTGTAGCTTTGAAAAATCGATATTTTTTATAAAATCTTTTATTTCTTTTGCTTTAAAATTTAGGCATAACATAAGCGCTGCAATTCCGCCAATGGATGTGCCGCAGACGTGTTCTAAGTAGCCTAAAAGTTTTTGCTCTTCTAGTGCTTTGATTGCGCCTAAGAGTGAAAAAGCGCCTGGTACTCCACCGCCACCGAGTACAAGATTAGTGATTTTTGGAATAGGCATAAACGTTCCTTATTTTGCCAAAAAGAATATAGAGTACTCTCCTGCACCTTAAGAAAAACTTAAACAAGATGACTTTTTTCTTAAATCATTTAGAATAGCCGCCATATTATTCAATTTTATTTAGAATGGTTGAGATATGTTATACAAAATCACTAAGCAATATGCGCGCGGGACGGATATTCCTGTTGCAGAATTTAATGACATGAATGATGCAAAACTTTTTGTTTCAGCAAAGCAAGAAGAAGATGCAAAATTACGCGTGAAAGTCACCTACCGATTATTTGAAGGATTAGACTTGCTACAAGAATTTACTGAAAGCGCGGGAAGTACATCAATTTCATCTAGCGGAGGCGGCGTGCAGCAAAAGTCGAGCTTTCAACCAACCCCCTTCAATAATGCGCCCAGACCAGCAGGCATGCCGCACAGTTGGGTTAAAGATGATGAGAAAAAAGAGAGTGAAAAATAAAAAAAATACCCAACAACCAAACAAATGATTGCTGGGTGTTAAAATAAAAAACGGTTTAGTTATTTTATAATAACTTCCTTTTTATTTTTTACCACTCCAATCACTGCCGCCTCCTTGTTGGTGCGGATTGCTTGGATTGTTCAGGTTAGGGCGTTGCATCCCTGGGCCGCGTTGTTGCTGGCCGCCGGTT
The DNA here is from genome assembly GCA_964622455.1 of uncultured Coxiellaceae bacterium. Lineage (GTDB taxonomy): Bacteria > Pseudomonadota > Gammaproteobacteria > DSM-16500 > DSM-16500 > CAZUQP01. The sequence continues at coordinate 2,421 of CAZUQP010000029.1, read as the reverse complement.
GTTCCGCCTGTCGTGGTTCTTTGTGCCCCGCCTGGCGGGGTGCCCGGTGTAATATGAGGTTGTTGCTGGTGTTGCTTGTTTTTGTCAAATTTGTCTTTCATTGGAGGTTCCTCCTAGTTAGGTTTTGACCGCTAACAGGTATATTATACCTCCTATTAAAGGGCTATTTTGATCAAAAAATGAGCTATTCATAAAAAATGCACAATATAAGATCAAAATAAGAGATTTAAATTACTTTTTTAATTCATTCCGCATCTTCGTAATCACGGCGGCGTAATCAGGCTCTGTAAAGATCGCTGAACCCGCAATAAACATATCAGCGCCTGCTTTTGCTACCAGTGCAATATTATCTACCTTGATGCCGCCATCGATGGCTAAGCGGATGTCTTTTTGATGCTGTTCAATTAAGGTCCGCGTTTTTTTTAATTTTTCTAAGGTGATGGGGATAAAGGTTTGTCCGCCAAAACCGGGATTGACTGACATAATTAGAATGATATCCAATTTGTCCCAGACGTAATCCAAGCAATCAAGCGGAGTGGCTGGGTTAATAGCAAGTCCTGCTTTACAGTCATGTTTACGAATGAGTTCCAAGCTACGGTCAACGTGCGGAGAGCATTCCGGATGAAAGGTAATATAGCTTGCACCTGCTTTAGCAAATTCTACAATGAGCCGGTCTACAGGACGAGTCATCAAATGGACATCGATGGGTGCTTTAATACCGTGCTTACGCAGTGCTTCGCACAGCATGGGGCCGATGGTTAAGTTAGGGACATAATGATTATCCATGATATCCAAATGTAATACATCGCCGCCTGCTTTAAGAACATCGGTTGCTTCTTCGCCTAACCGCGCAAAATCAGCGGAAAGTAATGAGGGAGCAATAAGATAGTCGCGCATGGTTTTTCCTCGCAAAGAACCTCAATAATCCACTATAATCGCCCTATTTTGAAGTGAAATAAGGAAGATGTCTTGCGATATTTATATAGTTTATTATTTTATTTAGCATTGCCATTTATTTTTTTACGATTGTTATGGCGTTCGCGGAAAAATCCTTTGTATCGCAAACGATTAGCCGAACGCTTAGGATTTTGTCCGCATCGGCTAAATCAATGTATTTGGGTACACGCAGTGTCTTTGGGTGAAACTATTGCCGCGCATCCATTAATCAAAGCGCTTAAAATAAAATATCCGCATATTCCTATTTTGGTGACCAATATGACGTTAACCGGTTCTGTGCGTGTGGCAGCTTCTTTAGGTGATAGTGTATTGAATGCTTATATTCCCTACGATGTGCCTGATGCAGTCGCGCGTTTTATCGATCGTGTTCATCCTAAAATATTAGTCATTATGGAAACTGAATTATGGCCTAATTTATTTGCGGCTTGTAAAAAAAGAAATATTCCAATTGTTTTGACGAATGCGCGTTTATCGAATCAATCTGCTAAAGGATATCATCGAATTAAACCGCTGGTTAGCGACATGTTGACGGCGATTACTGTGCTTTCCGCGCAAGCAGAACCCGATGCATCACGTTTTATTGAGTTAGGAATGGAAAAAAATCGAGTCAAAATGACAGGGAGTTTGAAATTTGATTTAGAAATATTACCGGAAGTTATTACGAAGGGAAAAGCATTACGAAATCAATTGGGCGATACACGTTTGATTTGGGTTGCAGCCAGTACGCATAACGGCGAAGAAGAAATTATTTTAGCTGCACATCGGATCATCCATCAAAAATTACCGAATGTACTTTTAATTTTAGTGCCAAGACATCCCGAACGCTTTGATGATGTTGCAAAAAAAATAAAAGAACAAGGATTTCATTTAGTGCGCCGTAGTGAAAAAAATCCATGCAGTGAAAATACGGCTGTTTATCTGGGAGATACAATGGGCGAAATGCTTTTAATGTATGCAGCATCAGATGTCACTTTTGTAGGCGGGAGTTTTGTCCCCATCGGCGGGCACAATGTGATTGAACCTGCAGCGTTGCATAAACCAGTGATCACGGGCCCGTATTTATTTAATTTTGCGGAAGTGAGTGATTTGATGCTGGCTGCAAACGGCATGATTAAAGTGGAAGATGCTGAACAATTATCTGAAAAGGTGATTCATTTTTTTATGGATGAAGAGACGCGTAAAAAAACAGGTGACAATGCTTTTCAAGTGGTCGAAAAAAATCGCGGCGCTTTAAAACGGCAAGTGGATTTGATTAATTTAGGATAAAAATTAAAGAGCGCTAAACATGATTTAGCGCTCTTATGTATAAAAATCTAAACTTGATCTAACACTGACTGTCGAATTTATTGCACCAAGTTTTGGTGCTTTCAGGCCAATGACTTGAACCCCACGTAGCCTGAGATTAAGTTTTTTGCACTGCAACACGCTTTGTCTTTTCAGGGCCTACGGCCCTGAAAACACGAA
>CAZUQP010000028.1:0-34222 GCA_964622455.1 uncultured Coxiellaceae bacterium | reverse complement strand
CGATTTGCAATTCGTGAAGGCGGCCGTACTGTAGGTGCTGGCGTTGTTACTAAAGTATTAGAGTAAGTTGAATCAGCAATTCTCACTCTAGAATCGCTGAAATTGAATTAGGCCAGTAGCTCAATTGGCAGAGCGGCGGTCTCCAAAACCGCAGGTTGGGGGTTCGAGACCCTCCTGGCCTGCCATAAAAGTGTTGTATCAAGAAATGTAAGGCAAATGTGATGGCGTTAAAGACAGATTTTCCGCAGCAAAAGAGCTTTGACTGGTTGAAATGGTTAATTGTTTTAATTTTATTCGTTGCCGGATTGGTCGTTAACTATTATTATAGCAGCCTGCCATGGCCCTTACGGTTATTAGGTTGGTTGTTTTTATTGGGTATAATGGCCGGCGTTGCTTCACAAACCCGGCAAGGAAAGCTAGCGATAAGCTTTGCGCGTGAATCTCGAATTGAGCTTAGAAAGGTATTTTGGCCTACACGCCAAGAAACTATGCAGACTACTCTTTTTGTGGCTGCCATGGTTGTTATTCTCGCGCTTATTTTATGGGGTATTGACAGCGTATTAATGTGGCTGATTGGGTGGCTTACCGGGCAAAGAGGATAAACAATGGTTGATGAGGTTAAAAAGAAGAGACGCTGGTATGTTGTTCACGCCTATTCAGGATTTGAGAATTTTGTTAAGCAAGCATTGAGTGAGCGCATTCAACGCGATGGTTTAGAAGAAAAATTCGGCGATATTTTAGTTCCGACAGAAGAGGTGGTTGAACTGCGTGCCGGGCAAAAACGTAAAAGTGAACGAAAATTTTTTCCAGGCTATGTCTTAGTTGAAATGGAAATGGATGATCAAACCTGGCATTTAGTTAAATCAATACCTAAAGTATTGGGTTTTATTGGTGGAACAAGCGATAAACCTGCGCCGATTAGTTTGAAAGAAGCAGAAACTATTTTACAGCGTGTCCAAGATGGCAGTGATAAACCGAAGCCTAAGGTGCTGTTTGAAATTGGTGAACTTGTTCGAGTGATTGACGGCCCATTTGCAGATTTCAATGGAGCAGTTGAAGAAGTGAATTACGAAAAAAATCGTCTGCGCGTAGCAGTGTTGATTTTTGGTCGTTCTACCCCGGTCGAATTGCAGTTTGATCAAGTTGAGAAAGGGTAGTTCTTAAACAAAGGGGAGCTTTTAAAAAAGCGTTTGTACCCAGGAGAGAAAAAATGGCAAAGAAAGTTAAAGCGTTAATTAAATTGCAGGTAAAAGGGGCGGCTGCTAATCCAAGCCCGCCAGTCGGGCCTGCGCTGGGTCAGCATGGTGTGAACATCATGGAGTTTTGTAAGGCGTTTAATGCGCAAACACAAACACCCGACCGTCAAGGAAAACCGCTGCCTGTTGAAATTACTGTGTACGAAGATCGTAGTTTCACATTTATTATTAAAACACCGCCTGCATCCCATTTGATTAAAGAGGCGGCAGGTGTTGAAAGCGGAAGCAGTACTCCGCATACCAACAAAGTAGGGAAAATCACTCGCAAACAATTAGAACAAATTGCGAAAGTCAAAATGCCAGATTTAAATGCGGCCAGTTTGGAAGCTGCGATGCGTTCTATTGCAGGCAGTGCGCGCAGTATGGGCATTGAAGTGGAAGGGGGAGCATAACAAATGGCTACTCTTTCAAAAAGAATGCGTACTATCCGTGAAAAAATTCAGCCGGGAAAAGTCTATGCAATGAATGAAGCGTTGACTTTATTGAAAAGTTTACCGTTGGCAAAGTTCCGTGAAAGTGTTGATCTCAGTATTAATTTAGGAATTGATTCTCGTAAGTCAGATCAAGCCGTGCGCGGTTCTATTTTGCTTCCTAAAGGGACTGGCCGCACGATTCGTGTCGCCGTATTTACGACAGCGGCGCACGCGGATGCTGCAAAAAAGGCTGGTGCTGATATTGTTGGTTTGGAAGATCTTGCTGAAAAAGTGAAAGCAGGTGAAATGAATTTTGATATCGTAATTGCAACGCCTGATGCAATGCGTGTTGTCGGGCAGCTGGGGCAAGTGCTAGGTCCGCGTGGTTTAATGCCGAATCCTAAAGATGGCACAGTGACCATGGACATTGGCGGTGCTGTCAAAAATGCAAAAGCAGGTCAAGTGCGTTATCGCACAGACAAAGCAGGTATTGTGCATTGTTCAATTGGTAAAATTGATTTTGAAGTGGGTGATCTTGTGCAAAATATCGAATCTGTTATTACCGCGCTGAAGAAAGCGAAACCCAGTTCGGCTAAAGGTATTTATTTCAAGAAAGTCACTGTCTCCAGTACGATGGGGCCAGGTTTACAGATTGATGTCTCAAGTATGATTACATAATTTGAGACAATAAAAGACTTTGTGGGTGCTTGACGAATAGTGATGCGAATTTTTTTTCGTGAAGCTATTTTCTTGACTCGTCAAAGACCGTGGGCGCATTTTGGCTTAATTAACCGCAATCGTTATGGGTTTGCCTACGCAGAGAGTGATACGGCTTATTTTTTAAGTAGTATTGCTGTTCGTCAATGGGTTACCAAATAGGTAACGCAACTTAAAGGGGTATACATAAGTGACCTTAAGACTAGATGGGAAAAAAACCATTGTTGCTGAGGTAGCAGAGGTTGCTAAACATGCCACATCGGTTATTGCTGCGGATTATTGCGGCTTAACGGTGGCACAACTTACTGAGCTGCGTCAAAAGGCGCGCGACGTAGGTGTTCATATGCGCGTTGTGCGTAATACGTTAGCACGCCGTGCACTTCTTGGAACACCTTTTGCTTGTATGGACAAAGCATTGGTTGGGCCGTTGATTTTGGCATTTTCAAAAGATGAACCTTCTGCTGCAGCGCGTGTTTTTAGAGATTATGTCAAAAAATGGGAAAAGCTAGAAGTAAAAGCATTGTCAATTGACGGGCAATTGCTTCCAGCGAATGATCTTAATCGATTGGCAAGTTTGCCAACGCGTAATGAAGCGATCGCGCAATTGATGTCGGTTATGCAAGCACCGATTACCAAATTTGTGCGTACGCTGGCAGAACCTCATAGCAAATTGGTTCGTACTTTTGCAGCACTGCGTGATCAAAAACAGCAGTCAGCATAAGTGCAATTAAATTTTTTTAAATTAAAATTTTATGTGGAGTGATGAATATCATGGCCGTTAGTAAAGAAGAGATATTAGATGCAGTTTCAAATATGAGTGTAATGGACGTTGTTGATTTAATTAAATTGATGGAAGATAAATTCGGTGTTTCAGCGGCAGCAGCTGTTGCTGTTGCAGCTCCTCAAGCGGGCGGTGCAGCTGCTGCCGCGGTTGAAGAAAAAACTGAATTTAATGTGGTGATGACCAAAGCCGGCGAGAATAAAATTAATGTGATTAAAGCCATTCGTACAATCACAGGCCTTGGTTTGAAAGAAGCAAAAGATCTTGCTGAGTCTTCACCTGCAGTGATTAAAGAAGGTGTCAACAAAGCGACCGCTGCAGACATCAAGAAACAGTTGGAAGAAGCGGGAGCAACTGTTGAAGTTAAGTAACAGCTTATGGGTCAGTGAATTTTAGCTGACATTTAAGTGCAGCCGGGGATTTTATTCTCCGGCTTTTTCTATTTCTTGTTAATGTTTTTATTGTGAAGCACGCTTCTCTTTAAACGATCATCATGCAGAGGTATCTTACATGGGTTCAACATACTCATACACTGAGAAAAAGCGCATACGAAAAGATTTTGGTAAACACCCAAGCACCATTGGTACACCGCCTTTACTTGAATTGCAATTAGACTCTTATCATAAATTTTTACAAGCAGATATTGATCCCAGTAGCCGCGCTAATTTTGGATTAGAAGCTGCGTTTAGATCAGTGTTTCCCATTACCAGCTTTTCTGGAAGTTCGATATTAGAATATGTGAGTTACCGCCTAGGGGAACCTGTTTTTGATGTTAAGGAATGCAAAATGCGCGGGCTTACTTTTGGCGCTTCTCTGCGCGTTAAAGTGCGATTGATTCATTACGATAAGGAAGCAGCGAGTGATTCAAAAGTGGTTAAAGATGTAAAAGAACAAGAAGTTTATATGGGTGAAATGCCTTTAATGACTGAGCATGGTACATTTGTGATTAACGGAACAGAGCGTGTAGTCGTGTCGCAATTACATCGTTCGCCCGGCGTATTCTTTGAACATGATCGCGGAAAGACGCATTCATCCGGTAAATTATTATTTTCGGCGCGCGTGATTCCTTATCGCGGGTCATGGCTTGATTTTGAATTTGATCCTAAAGATTGTATCTATGTACGTATTGATCGCCGCCGTAAATTACCTGCTACTATTTTATTGCGTGCACTCGATTATTCTGTAGAAGATATTTTAGCGTTGTTTTTTGAAAATAACGTATTCCATTTACATAATGGTGAATTTAGTTTGGACCTTATTCCTGAACGTTTGCGCGGTGAAATTGCGCCGTTTGAAATTAAAAAAGCAGGAAAAGTGATTGTTGAACGCGATCGTCGTATTACAATGCGTCACATTACGCAGCTAGAAAAAGCCAATATTAAAAAATTAGAAGTGCCTGCGGATTATTTGCTTGGCAAAGTGCTTGCAAAAACAGTCATCAATGAGGGCACTGGCGAAATTCTTGCTAATGCAAATGATGTGATTACCGCCGATGTTTTGAAATCATTTATCGCGGCGCACGTTAAAAGATTTGAAACACTGTACATCAATGATATTGATCACGGCGCTTATATGTCGGATACACTACGTGTAGACTCAACAACCAATATGTTGGAAGCATTGGTTGAAATCTATCGCATGATGCGTCCTGGCGAGCCGCCCACCAAAGAAGCAGCAGAAACATTATTTAAGAATTTATTTTTCAGTCCTGAACGCTACGATTTATCTGATGTCGGTCGTATGAAATTTAATCGCCGTGTAGGGCGTCAAGAAATTCTTGGCTCGGGTGTATTAACTAAGGAAGATATTATTGCTGTTTTAAAAACATTAATCAGCATCCGAAATGGCGAAGGGACAGTCGATGATATCGATCACTTAGGTAATCGTCGAGTTAGAAGCGTCGGTGAAATGACAGAAAACCAATTCCGTGTAGGTTTAGTGCGTGTTGAGCGTGCAGTGAAAGAACGTTTAAGTTTGTCGGAATCTGAAAATTTAATGCCGCAAGATTTAATTAATGCAAAACCCGTTTCTGCGGCAGTGAAAGAATTTTTTGGTTCAAGTCAATTATCTCAATTCATGGATCAAAATAATCCTTTATCTGAAATTACGCACAAGCGGCGTGTATCAGCATTAGGGCCGGGCGGTTTAACACGCGAACGCGCAAGTTTTGAAGTGCGTGACGTGCATCCCACCCATTATGGACGCGTATGCCCGATTGAAACACCGGAAGGTCCAAACATTGGTTTGATTAATTCACTTGCTGTGTATGCGCGTACCAATGAATATGGTTTTTTAGAAAGTCCTTACCGTAAAGTGGTGAACAGTAAAGTCACGGATGAAGTTGTTTATTTATCTGCGATTGAAGAAGGTGATTATGTGATTGCGCAAGCGAGTGCTGCGCAAGACAGTAAAGGTAAATTGGTCGATGCATTAGTGCCTGTGCGTCATAAAAACGAATCCACGTTGACAACTCCTGATCGTGTAGAATTCATGGATGTGTCACCTAAACAAATTGTATCAGTTGCAGCCGCATTGATCCCATTCTTAGAGCATGATGATGCAAACCGTGCCTTAATGGGTTCTAACATGCAGCGTCAAGCAGTGCCAACTCTCAAAACAGAAAAACCGTTAGTGGGTACCGGCATGGAGCGTATTGTTGCAAAAGATTCTGGGGTGACAGAAGTTGCAAAGCGCGGTGGTTTTGTTGACTATGTTGATGCTTCACGTATCGTCATTCGTGTCAACGATAAAGAAGCTCAATCAGGCAAGACCGGTGTTGATATTTATAACTTAACCAAATATACCCGTACTAACCAAGATACTTGTATTAATCAGCGTCCGTTGGTGAATAAAGGCGATACGATTGAAAAAGGTGATGTGTTAGCCGATGGTCAATCAACTGATTTGGGTGAACTTGCTTTAGGCCAAAATCTTTTGGTCGCATTCATGCCTTGGAATGGGTATAACTTTGAAGATTCTATTTTAATTTCAGAACGCGTGGTCGAAGAAGATCGCTTTACCAGTATTCATATTGAAGAATTAACTTGTATTGGGCGAGATACTAAATTAGGCGTTGAAGAAGTCACAGCAGATATTCCGAATGTGGGTGAAAGTGCGCTCAGTAAATTAGATGAATGCGGTATTGTTTATATTGGTGCTGAAGTTCAGTCCGGTGATATTTTAGTAGGTAAAGTGACGCCTAAAGGTGAAACACAATTAACGCCTGAAGAAAAATTATTGCGCGCCATTTTCGGTGAAAAAGCATCGGATGTTAAAGATACGTCTTTACGTGTTCCGACCGGCATGGAAGGAACAGTCATTGACGTGCAAGTATTTACACGTGAAGGCGTTGAAAAAGATGCGCGTGTTCTTGAAATTGAACGCAATGAACTGGCTAAAGCAAAACAAGATTTAAGCGATGAATTGCGTATTCGTGAAAATGATATATTCCAACGCGTTGAAAAACTTTTGTTAAATCGCATTTCAGAAGGCGGGCCGAACAAATTAAAGAAAGGTACCAAAGTTACAAAGAGTTATTTAGCGGAAGTCACACGTGAAAAATGGTTTGAGATTCGTTTACGTGATGCCTCTGCTAATAAACAATTAGAAGCGGCAGCTAAGCAATATAAACAAGAACGATTGGAATTTGAAAAAGCCTATGATGCTAAACGCAATAAAATTACCCAAGGCGATGATTTAGCGCCGGGCGTATTAAAAATTGTAAAAGTGTATCTTGCAGTTAAGCGCCGTATCCAACCGGGTGATAAAATGGCGGGCCGTCACGGTAACAAAGGTGTTATTTCAACGATTGTTCCTGTTGAAGATATGCCTTACATGGCGGATGGCACACCTGTTGATATCGTTTTAAATCCACTCGGTGTTCCATCTCGTATGAATGTGGGCCAAGTATTGGAAACGCATTTAGGTTGGGCTGCTAAAGGTCTTGGATTAAAAATCGGTAAAATGCTTCAAGAAAAGCAATCTGCAAAACACGTTCGTCAAATGTTAAATTCTATTTACAACGCAACCAATAAGCGTAAAGAAAATTTGACGCAATTATCAGATGAAGATGTCATGAGTCTTGCTAAAAATTTACGTGAAGGTGTTCCGATGGCAACACCTGTGTTTGACGGTGCATCAGAAGATGAAATTAAAACGATGTTGAAATTAGCGGATCTTCCTGAAAGCGGTCAAACGACACTTTATGATGGTCGTACGGGCCGTGCGTTTGAAAGACCTGTGACGGTTGGCTACATGTATATGATGAAATTGAATCACTTAGTTGACGATAAAATGCATGCGCGCTCTACAGGATCTTATAGCTTAGTGACTCAGCAGCCATTGGGCGGTAAAGCGCAATTTGGCGGCCAGCGTTTTGGTGAAATGGAAGTCTGGGCATTAGAAGCTTATGGTGCAGCGTATACATTGCAAGAAATGTTAACGGTGAAATCAGACGATGTCGGCGGTCGTACCAAGATGTATAAAAACATTGTGGATGGTGATCACTACATGGAATCCAGTATGCCGGAAGCATTTAATGTGTTGATCAAAGAAATTCGTTCTTTGGCAATTAATATGGAACTTGAATAATTGATATATCGATGAGAGGGTATCACCTTGAGAGATTTATTAAGCTTAGTAAAGCAGCAAACACAGCTTGAAGAATTTGATGCAATTCATATCGGTCTTGCATCACCCGATATGGTGCGTTCCTGGTCGTATGGCGAAGTCAAAAAGCCTGAAACCATTAATTATCGTACGTTTAAACCGGAACGTGATGGATTGTTTTGCGCTAAAATTTTTGGTCCAGTGAAAGATTATGAATGCTTATGCGGTAAGTACAAACGATTGAAACATCGTGGTGTTATTTGTGAAAAATGCGGCGTGGAAGTGACGCTCTCTAAAGTACGTCGTGAACGCATGGGTCATATTGAATTAGCAAGTCCTATTGCGCATATTTGGTTTTTACGTTCATTGCCTTCGCGTATCGGATTATTGTTAGATATGACGTTGCGTGATATTGAACGCATTTTATATTTTGAAGCGTATGTTGTGATTGATCCAGGCATGACGCAATTAGAACGCGGTCAATTACTCTCAGATGAAGCGTATTATGATGCTATCGAAGAATATGGTGATGAATTTGATGCGCGCATGGGTGCTGAGGCGATTCAAGAATTATTGCGTGCTATTCATTTAGAAACTGAAATTGCTAAGATTCGTGAAGATATTGCAAGCACATCGTCTGAAGCAAAGTTAAAGAAACTCTCAAAACGTTTGAAGCTGATGGAAGCATTCTTATCCTCTGGCAATAAACCCGAATGGATGGTGTTGGCTGTTCTTCCTGTGTTGCCGCCGGATCTTCGTCCATTAGTTCCTTTAGATGGCGGACGATTTGCGACTTCTGACTTAAATGATTTGTATCGCCGCGTGATTAATCGTAACAATCGATTGAAGCGTCTTTTAGATTTAAATGCGCCTGATATTATCGTGCGTAATGAAAAACGCATGCTGCAAGAATCGGTGGATGCATTATTAGATAACGGCCGCCGCGGTCGTGCGATCACAGGTTCCAATAAGCGTCCGTTGAAATCACTTGCTGATATGATTAAAGGTAAAGCGGGTCGTTTCCGTCAAAACTTATTAGGTAAACGTGTCGATTATTCAGGCCGCTCTGTGATTGTGGTGGGTCCTACCTTACGTTTACATCAATGTGGTTTGCCGAAAAAAATGGCGCTGGAATTATTTAAACCGTTCATCTTTAGCCGATTACAAATCCAAGGGCTTGCATCCACTATTAAAGCAGCGAAGAAAATGGTGGATCGTGAAGATGCAGCAGTGTGGGATATTTTAGAACAAGTGATTCGTGAACATCCGGTGTTATTGAATCGTGCACCAACGTTACACCGTTTAGGTATTCAGGCGTTTGAACCTGTTTTAATTGAAGGTAAAGCAATTCAATTGCATCCTTTGGTTTGTACCGCGTATAACGCAGATTTTGACGGTGACCAAATGGCGGTTCACGTACCGTTATCACTAGAAGCGCAACTGGAAGCGCGTTCCCTAATGATGTCGACCAATAATATTTTGTCACCGGCGAATGGCGAACCGATTATTGTGCCGTCTCAAGACGTGGTGTTAGGTCTTTATTATTTAACGCGTACAAAAGTGAATGCACGCGGCGAGGGAATGATATTTACTGACACGAACGAAATTCATCGCGCCTATGAAAATGGTGTCATTGAATTACAAGCAAAAATTCGTGTGCGCATTAAAGAATATTCGCGTGATGAAAATGGTGAATTTACGCCTGTCATTCGTTTAGTTGAGACGACAGTGGGCCGTGCACTTTTATCAGAAATATTACCGAAAGGAATGTCTTTTGATTTAGTCAATCGCACGATGAATAAAAAAGCGATTTCAAGCCTTGTTAATACGTGTTACCGCGATGTGGGCTTAAAAGCAACGGTGATTTTTGCAGATCAATTAATGTATACCGGTTTTTCGTATGCGACAAAATCTGGCGTATCGATTGGGGTCAATGATTTAGTCATCCCGAAAGAAAAGGTCGATATTATCAGTCAAGCTGAAGAAGAAGTCGGTAAAATCCAGGCGCAATATGCATCGGGGTTAGTCACTCAAGGCGAACGTTACAATAAAGTTGTCGATATTTGGTCGCGCACCAATGATCAAGTTGCAAAAGCGATGATGGCGGAACTTTCCAGTGAACCTGTCAAAGATGCAGGCGGACGTAAAGTATCGCAAGAGTCATTTAATTCAATTTATATGATGGCTGATTCAGGTGCAAGAGGTTCGGCAGCACAGATTCGTCAGTTGGCAGGTATGCGTGGTTTGATGGCGAAGCCGGACGGATCGATTATTGAAACACCAATTACAGCGAATTTCCGTGAAGGATTAAACGTATTGCAATATTTTATTTCAACACACGGTGCGCGAAAAGGGTTGGCGGATACCGCATTAAAAACAGCAAATTCAGGTTACTTAACACGTCGATTAGTGGATGTTGCGCAAGATTTAGTGATTACTGAAGTCGATTGCGGCACCACACAAGGTATTACCATGACGCCTTTAATTGAAGGTGGTGATGTTGTAGAACCTTTACATGAACGTGTGCTGGGTCGAGTGGCGACACTTGATATCCCAAATCCAGCGACAGGTGAAGTGCTGGTGACAGCAGGTACTCTGCTTGATGAAAAATGGGTTGCGAAATTGGAAGAATTAAGTGTTGATCAAGTGTTGGTGCGTTCTCCTATTTCATGTGAATCTCGTTATGGTATTTGTGCATCTTGTTATGGGCGTGATTTAGCGCGCGGACATCGTGTGAATATTGGCGAAGCGATCGGCGTTATTGCAGCCCAATCAATTGGTGAGCCAGGAACTCAGTTAACCATGAGAACGTTCCATATCGGTGGTGCTGCATCGAGAGCAACAGCTGCCAATAATGTGCAAATTAAATTAGCCGGCAAAGTAAAACTGCATAACATTAAATTAATCCAGCATCATAGCGGAAAATTTATTGCAGTTTCCCGTTCAGGTGAATTAGCGGTTGTCGATGAACACGGACGTGAACGCGAACGTTATAAAATTCCATACGGTGCGGAACTTTCGGTACCGGATGGTGCAAAAGTGGATTCAGGCCAGATTGTTGCAAGCTGGGATCCGCATAGTCATCCAGTGATTACTGAAGTTGCAGGACGCATTAAGTTTGCTGATTTGCTGGAAGGCATTACGATGAATCGTCAAACAGACGAGCTTACCGGTTTAAGCAGCATTGTGGTGACAGATCCAAAACAAAGAAGCAGCAGCGGCAAAGAATTAAAGCCAATGATTAAATTAGTGGATGATAAAGGAAAAGATTTATACCTGGCTGGCACTAATTTACCTGCGCAATATTTCTTACCGCCCGATGCTATTGTGAACTTCGAAGATGGCGCGCGCGTTAAAGTGGGCGATGTGATTGCACGTATTCCGCAAGAAACTTCGAAGACACGCGATATTACCGGCGGTTTACCGCGGGTTGCGGATTTATTTGAAGCAAGACGTCCGAAAGATCCTGCTATCTTAGCAGAGTTGTCAGGTATCATTTCTTTTGGAAAAGAAACCAAAGGCAAACGACGTTTGGTGATTACCGGCGCGAATGGTGATATCCATGAAGAATTAATTCCCAAATGGCGTCACGTGAATGTGTTTGAAGGCGAACATGTTGAAAAAGGTGAAATCATTGCGGAAGGTTCATTGAATCCACACGATATTTTACGATTATTGGGCGTGAATGCTTTGACTAACTTTATCGTCAACGAAGTACAAGATGTGTATCGTTTACAGGGTGTGAAAATTAACGATAAACATATTGAAGTCATTATTCGTCAAATGCTCCGCAAAATTTTAATTGCACACCAAGGTGATACGAGCTTCTTAAAAGGCGAACAAATTGATTCTGGCCTTCTGCGTGATGAAAATAGTCGTGTTCAGAAAGCAGGTAAAATGCCAGCGCGTTATGAGCATATTTTACTGGGGATTACTAAGGCATCGCTTGCTACAGAATCCTTTATTTCTGCTGCTTCTTTCCAAGAAACAACACGGGTTCTTACAGAAGCTGCCGTGAGCGGTAAAATTGATGAGTTAAGAGGCTTAAAAGAAAACGTGATTGTGGGTCGTTTAATTCCAGCAGGCACGGGGCTCGCGTATCATGCGGAGCGACGCACTAAGAAACAAGGCCGTGCTGCTCTGCGCGCTGAGGAAGCAAAATAAAAGTCATTGGAATAGCTTTTGCTAAAAAAATCCTTACTTTTAGATATCTAGGCTTGACATAGAGCGTGCACCTTTTTAGAATCGCGCCTCCTCCTAATAAATTAGGAGCGATGGCGCTACATTACATTATTTCTAATTTTTTAGGTATTTAGGCTGGAGTTATAGGAATGCCAACAGTAAATCAGCTTGTGCGTAAATCACGAGCTACCAAAATTGAAAAATCGAAGGTACCCCACTTGGGTATGTGTCCGCAAAAACGCGGCGTGTGTGTTCGTGTTTATACAACGACACCCAAGAAGCCAAACTCTGCTTTGCGTAAAGTGGCGCGTGTTCGTTTAACTAACGGAATGGAAGTCACTGCTTATATTGGCGGTGAAGGCCACAACTTACAAGAGCACTCTGTTGTGTTGATTCGAGGCGGTCGTGTAAAAGACTTACCAGGTGTGCGTTATCACATTGTGCGCGGCAGTCTTGATACGGCGGGTGTTGTGAAACGACGTAGAGGCCGCTCTAAGTACGGTGCGAAAAAACCGAAAGAATAGTATCAATTCAATATTGATGGGAATGAGGCAATGCCAAGAAGAAAAGCTGCGATTAAAAGAGACACACTACCTGATCCGCTTTATGGTAGCGAGAAATTAGCCCGATTTATTAATGTGGTGATGAGAGCGGGTAAGCGTTCTATTGCGGAACGTATTGTTTATACCGCGCTTGATGAAGTGTCGAAGCGTTTAAAGAAAAGTAAGAGCGGTGCTCAAGGCAAGAAAGATGAAACAGAGGGCGCTGCTGGTTCAGGCGGTAAAGCACAAGGTGGTTTTAATAAAGAAGCATTAGAAATTTTAGATAAAGCATTAAATAATATTCGCCCAACCGTTGAAGTGAAATCTCGCCGGGTGGGGGGCGCGACTTATCAGGTGCCTGTTGAAGTAGATACTCACCGAGGCCTTGCTTTGGCGATGCGTTGGATTGTAAAGGCGGCTAAAGATCGCGGTGAAAAAACCATGATTTTACGTTTGGCTGCAGAAATGTTAGATGCGTACGAAGGCCGCGGTACTTCCGTTAAAATCCGTGATGATATGCATAGAATGGCTAAAGCAAACCAAGCTTTTGCTCATTATCGTTGGTAAATAGAGGTATAACACTGTGGCACGAGCAACACCCATTGATCATTATCGAAATATAGGCATCATGGCGCACATTGATGCGGGAAAAACAACGACGACTGAGCGAGTTCTATTCTATACAGGTGTTTCTCATAAGATCGGCGAGGTTCATGAAGGCGCTGCTATTATGGACTGGATGGAGCAAGAGCAAGAGCGCGGCATCACAATTACTTCGGCAGCGACGACTTGCTTTTGGTATGGAATGGATAAGCAATTCCCGCAGCATCGCATTAATATTATTGATACACCGGGCCACGTCGATTTTACCATTGAAGTGGAGCGTTCTTTACGCGTTTTAGATGGTGCATGTGCAGTATTTTGCGCGGTGGGTGGGGTCGAGCCGCAATCTGAAACGGTATGGCGTCAGGCGAATCGTTACGGCGTGCCCCGATTAGGTTTTGTGAATAAAATGGATAGAGCGGGCGCTAATTTTTTACGTGTAGTCAATCAAATACGTACGCGTTTGGGTGCCAACCCTATTCCTATTCAATTGCCGATTGGTGCGGAAGAGCATTTTGAAGGGGTAGTTGATTTGGTTCGCATGAAAGCGATTTATTGGGATGATACGACTCAAGGCATGAAATATGAGGCGCGTGATATCAAACCCGAGATGCTTGAAGAATGCAAAAAATACCGCGGACAAATGGTGGAAGCAGCGGCGGAAGCCTCAGAAGAGTTAATGAATAAGTACCTTGAGCAGGATGATTTATCGGTAGAGGAAATTAAGAAAGGTCTGCGTATCAGGACTATTCGAAATGAAATTGTGCCTATGCTCTGCGGTTCCGCTTTTAAGAACAAAGGTGTTCAAGCGATGCTTGATGCGGTGGTTGAATATCTTCCAGCGCCTTCCGATGTTCCCGCGGTCAAGGGGCATTTAGATAATGCGGATGAAACGCCAGCAGAAAGACATCCGACAGATGAAGAGCCATTTGCGGCGCTCGCATTTAAAATTGCAACTGATCCTTATGTAGGCACGTTGACTTATTTTCGAGTTTATTCGGGTGTGCTGAAATCAGGCGATACAGTTTTTAATCCGATTAAAGATAAAGAAGAGCGTATTGGCCGTTTATTGCAAATGCATGCCAATACACGAAGTGAAATTAAAGAAGTGCAAGCAGGTGATATTGCGGCAGCGGTTGGTTTGAAGAAAGTCACAACGGGTGATACCTTATGTGCGCTTGATAAAGTGATTGTGCTTGAAAGAATGATATTCCCAGAGCCGGTTATTTCTGTCGCTGTTGAACCAAAAACCAAGGCTGATCAAGAAAAAATGGGTATCGCGTTAGGTAAGCTTGCCCAAGAAGATCCTTCGTTTCGTGTGCATACTGATGAAGAATCAGGCCAGACCATTATTTCAGGGATGGGGGAATTGCACCTTGAAATTATTGTTGACCGTATGAAGCGTGAATTTAATGTGGAGGCGAATGTTGGTAAACCTCAAGTAGCTTATCGTGAAACCATTCGTAATACAGTTGAGCAAGAAGGCAAATATGTTAAGCAGTCTGGTGGAAAAGGCCAATACGGGCATGTGTGGATTCGTATCGAGCCGCGCAAACCGGGTGCGGGTTATGAATTTGTGAATGATATTGTGGGTGGCGCTATTCCTAAGGAATTCATTGGTCCAGTTGATAAGGGTATTCAGGAACAAATGGAAAACGGCGTCATTGCTGGCTTCCCGGTGGTGGATGTGCAGGTGACATTGTTTGATGGGTCATATCATGATGTTGATTCTAATGAAATGTCCTTTAAGATTGCGGGCTCTATGGCATTTAAAGAGGGCGCAAAAAAAGCACGCCCTGTGTTGCTTGAGCCCATCATGAAAGTTGAAGTGGTCACCCCAGAAGATTATATGGGTGATATAATGGGCGATTTGAACAGACGTCGCGGGCTTGTTCAGGGGATGGATGATTCTCCGGCAGGCAGATTGATTCGTGCAGAAGTTCCATTGGGAGAAATGTTTGGTTATGCGACCGATCTTCGTTCTATGACGCAAGGGCGGGCGACTTACACGATGGAGTTTTCAAAATATAACGAAGCTCCCGTGAGTATTGCGGAACAAGTCATTACTAAAAGCACTGCGTAATTGAATAGGTGTAATAATTTAAGGTAAGGGGAAAGACATGGCAAAGGCAGTATTTGAACGTAAGAAGCCCCATTTAAACGTAGGCACGATAGGCCACGTAGACCATGGGAAGACGACGTTGACAGCGGCACTGACGAAATGTATGGCGGACAAGTTTGGAGGGGAAGCGTTAGCTTACGACCAAATTGACAAAGCGCCGGAAGAGAAAGCACGAGGGATTACGATTGCGACAGCGCACGTGGAATATGAATCAGATAAGAGGCATTATGCGCACGTGGATTGCCCGGGACATGCGGATTATGTGAAGAACATGATTACGGGTGCAGCGCAAATGGATGGAGCGATACTGGTGGTATCAGCAGCGGATGGCCCGATGCCGCAAACGAGAGAACATATTTTGTTAGCGCGTCAGGTAGGCGTTCCGTATATTGTAGTGTTTTTGAATAAAGCGGACATGGTAGATGACAAAGAATTGTTAGAGCTGGTTGAAATGGAAGTAAGAGATTTATTGACGAGCTATGAATTTCCTGGAGATAAGACACCGATCGTGATTGGATCGGCATTGAAGGCGCTGGAAGGAGATGGAAGTGATATAGGAGTTCCAGCGGTCCATAAGTTAGTGCAGGCGATGGATGAGTATTTTCCACAGCCTGAAAGACAAATAGATAAACCATTTTTGTTACCGATTGAAGATGTATTCTCGATTTCAGGCCGAGGGACGGTTGTGACGGGCCGAGTAGAAAGAGGGATCATCAAAGTTGGGGAAGAGATAGAAATTGTTGGATTAAAGCCGACGATTAAGACGATTTGTACAGGCGTTGAAATGTTCCGCAAGTTATTAGATGAAGGACGAGCGGGGGACAACGTAGGGGTATTGTTAAGAGGGACGAAGCGTGAAGAAGTAGAAAGAGGTCAGGTATTGGCGCATGTAGGTTCGATTACACCGCACACGAAATTTGAATCGGAAGTGTATATTTTGTCGAAAGAAGAAGGCGGAAGACACACACCGTTTTTCAAAGGGTATCGTCCGCAATTTTATTTTAGGACGACGGATGTGACGGGAGAGGTGCAGTTACCGGAAGGAGTTGAGATGGTAATGCCGGGCGACAATATCAAAATGGTAGTACAGTTAATAGCACCGATTGCGATGGAAGAAGGTTTACGATTTGCAATTCGTGAAGGCGGCCGTACTGTAGGTGCTGGCGTTGTTACTAAAGTATTAGAGTGATCCTATGGCCACTGGAAGAAAAAGTCAAAGAATACGAATCCGTTTAAAAGCGTTTGATCATCGTTTGATTGATCGCTCTACACGGGAAATAGTTGAAACGGCAAAACGGACGGGTGCTCAAGTGAGAGGCCCTATCCCTTTGCCGACTCAAATTGAACGATATACAGTCCTTATTTCCCCGCACGTCGACAAAGATGCGCGTGATCAATACGAAATCCGTACGCATAAACGTGTTGTTGATATTAATCAACCCACAGATAAAACAATTGATGCACTGATGAAGTTGGATTTAGCAGCCGGCGTTGATGTTCAAATCAGCGTGGATGCAGGGGACTGATCTAAAAAAATGATATTAATAGCTTTATCAAGCTAGTTTTGGGGCTAAGACAATGAGTGTAGGTTTAGTTGGACGAAAATGCGGTATGACTCGTGTATTTACTGAAGAGGGCGAATCTGTTCCTGTGACAGTCATTGAGGTATTGCCTAACCGAGTCACGCAAGTTAAAACAGTCGAGAATGATGGATATCGTGCGATTCAAGTCACCACAGGTGCGCGTAAACGTTCAAGAGTGACAAAGCCTCTTGCTGGCCACTATGCAAAAGCGCAGGTTGAGCCGGGCCGGGGTTTGTGGGAATTTTCCCTTCAAGAAGGCCATGATGCTTTTCTGGTTGGTGCAGAATTAAAAGTGGATTTATTTACGGTTGGGCAGTTGGTTGATGTTACGGGTGTGACTAAAGGTAAAGGTTTTGCTGGTACTATTAAACGGCATCATTTTGCCGGTCAAGATGCGACACACGGTAACTCTTTGTCGCATCGAGCGCCAGGTTCTATCGGGCAACGGCAATCTCCAGGGAAAGTGTTTAAGGGCAAAAAAATGTCCGGCCATTTGGGGGATAAGCAACGTACAATCCAGTTGCAGTCGATTGTTCGCTTAGATGTAGAACGCAATTTGATATTAATTAAAGGTGCTGTGCCTGGTGCTCCAGGTTCCAATGTGATTATTTGTCCAGCAGTAAAGGCAGGGCCGCAAAAGGGGGCTAACTAATGGAATTACATTTATCAGGTTCAGCTAAAAAGAAGCTGGAAGTTCATGATGCGGTGTTTGATTGTAAGTTTAACGAACCTTTAGTGCATCAGGTAGTGACGGCATTTCTTGCGGCTGCCCGCGCAGGTACCGCGGCTCAAAAAACCCGTTCAGAAGTGAGCGGTGGCGGTGCTAAGCCTTTCCGGCAAAAAGGGACAGGCCGTGCTCGAGCGGGGACTATTAGAAGTCCTTTGTGGCGGAAAGGGGGCGTTATATTTGCTGCTAAACCGCGTAACTATGAACAAAAAGTCAATAAAAAAATGTATCGCGGCGCATTACGCGCGATATTCTCGGAGTTAATTCGTTTAGAGCGCCTGGTTGTGGTTGATTCTTTTCAAGCAGCAACGCCTAAAACAAAAGACTTATTGAGTAAATTGCATGAATTAAAGCTTAATAATCATGTATTAATTATTACAGAAGCGGTCGATGAGAATCTTTACTTAGCAACCCGTAACTTGCCTCATGTAGAAGTGCGGGATGTTGTGGCAATAGACCCTGTTTGTTTGATCGACGCTGAACAAGTGTTAGTGACTATTGCTGCTCTTAAACAAATTGAGGAGCTATTAAAATGAAACAGGAACGTATTTTACAATTAGTTCTTGCGCCGCACCTGTCAGAAAAGGCCACTTTAGCAGCTTCCCGCGGTGAATATGTCTTTGAAGTTGCGCATGCTGCAACTAAGCCTGATGTAAAAAAAGCAGTTGAGCATCTTTTTAAGACAAAAGTGGCCGCTGTTCGTATTGTCAATGTCAAAACCAAGCCCAGGCGTTTTGGTAATATTCAGGGGCGTAGTAAGGCATGGAAAAAGGCGTATGTGACGCTGCAGGCGGGTGAACGCATTGATTTTGCAGGTGCGCAGCCGTAATTCGTTGTAGAAAAGTATTTGATGGCTTGGTAGATGTAATTTTTCCTGATCTTTCCTGGTGAGCTTCTAGAACCACAAAACCAAAAAATTCAGTAAATTATAGCTAAAAAACGCAAAAAAATACTTGGAATTTGCTTATTTAGCATTATAATAGCGCCTCACATTCAGTAAGGCTTAAAGATAGTGTATTTACAGTTGATATTGAGGATTGTATGGCATTAGAAAAATCTAAACCGACCTCGCCCGGACAGCGTTTTGTAGTCAAAGTGACGAATAAGGAATTGTACAAAGGGCAGCCTTACGCTCCGCTTGTTTCCAAAAAGAAAAAAACGGGGGGCAGGAATAACGATGGAAGGATTACTTGCAGACATATTGGCGGCGGTCACAAACAGCGTTACCGTGCTATTGATTTTAAGCGTGATAAGGACAGTGTTCCCGCGCGTATTGAGCGTCTTGAGTATGATCCAAACCGCAGTGCATACATTGCCTTAGCGCTATATGCTGATGGGGAAAGAAGGTATGTTGTTGCAGCAAACGGCCTTAAAGAGGGCGATGAAATCGTTTCTGGCAGTGAGGCGGCTATCAAAGTGGGTAATTGTTTGCCGCTGACTAATATACCGATTGGTTCAACTTTGCATTGTTTAGAATTAAAGCCTGGCAAGGGCGCGCAATTAGCGCGTAGCGCAGGTGCTTCAGTACAGTTGATTGCTCGTGATGGTATTTATGCGACGATTAGATTGCGTTCGGGTGAAATGAGAAAAATATTGTCTGATTGCCGTGCTGTTATTGGTGAAGTGAGTAATTCAGAACATAATTTGAGATCTTTAGGAAAGGCTGGTGCAAGCAGGCACCGTGGTGTGCGTCCAACTGTCAGAGGCGTTGCGATGAATCCCGTCGATCATCCGCATGGCGGTGGTGAGGGTAAAACTTCAGGTGGCCGTCATCCAGTAAGTCCTTGGGGTGTGCCAACTAAAGGATACAAAACTCGAAGAAATAAACGTACTAATAAGTTTATTGTACGTGGAAGAGATCGTGGTTAACGGCGATCTTGGTGGGGTCTAAATAAAAACGGTAGTTTTAGGTGAGGGTATTCGCGTGCCGCGTTCAGTAAAGAAAGGACCATTTGTAGATTTGCACTTGATGAAAAAAGTCAATGAAGCTGTTGCTTCTAACAATAAGCGGCCTATTAAAACCTGGTCGCGCAGATCGATGATTATACCTGATATGGTAGGAATCACGATTGCTGTGCATAACGGCAGATTACATGTGCCTATTTTTGTGACTGAAAATATGGTGGGACATAAGTTGGGTGAATTTGCAGCGACAAGAACTTTCAAAGGTCATTCAGGGGACAAGAAGGTCAAGACTGATGAAAAACCAAGTGAGAAAACCTAAATCAGCAGGGGGTAGGGAATGTTTGTTGCAGCAAAATTAAAATACACCAGGCTGTCAGTGCAGAAATGTCGTTTGGTCTGTGATCAGATCAGGGGAAAATCTGTCGAACACGCTTTAGATATTTTGAAATTTAGTACGAAAAAAGCAGCGGGTGTTGTAAGAAAAGTGTTGGAATCAGCCATTGCAAATGCTGAGCACAATGCAGGTGCCGATGTAGATGAATTAAAGGTGAAAACTATTTTTGCCGATCAGGGATCGACCTACAAACGAATGCATGCCAGAGCAAAAGGGCGCGGTTGCCGTATATTGAAACCAACGTGCCATATTACAGTTGTTGTATCTGATGAGGAGAAAAACTAATGGGGCAAAAAGTCCATCCCATAGGTATGCGATTAGGTATCGTCAAAGATTGGTCTTCTCGATGGTACGCGCAATCAAAAGATTTTGCAGATACGTTATGCGCAGATATTAAAGTCCGTGAGTATTTGTATGAGAAATTGGCGCAGGCGGGAATTAGCCGTATACAAATTGATAGACCTGCCAGAAATGCAAAAATTACAGTATATACGGCAAGGCCGGGTGTCATTATTGGTAAAAGCGGAAAAGAAGTTGAAACATTGCGTGATGAGATTAACAAGATTTTGAAAGTTCCTGTGCATGTCAGTATTGAGGAAGTGCGCAAGCCTGAACTTGATGCAAAGTTAGTCGCTGAAGCGGTTGCCCAGCAGCTCGAAAAACGCGTGATGTTTAGACGTGCTATGAAGCGTGTTGTTACAACGGCAATGCGTTTGGGCGCTAAGGGAATTAAAATTTGTGTTAGCGGCCGATTGGGCGGTACCGAAATTGCTCGCAGCGAATGGTATAGAGAAGGCAGAGTGCCTTTACACACACTGCGTGCGGATATTGATTATGGTTTGGCAGAGGCGTTTACGACGTACGGAGTGATCGGCGTTAAAGTTTGGATCTTTAAAGGCGAAGTGATTGGTGATAAAGAGCAAAACGCTGAGGGCTCAACAGAAAAAACTTCGGGTAAACAGGAGAAGTAACCATGATGCAACCGAAGCGTACAAAATTTCGTAAACAATTTAAGGGGCGCAATCGTGGTGTTGCGACTCGCGGTAATAAAGTGAGTTTTGGGGAATATGGATTAAAGGCGGCTGAAATTGGGCAGATTACGTCACGTCAAATTGAAGCAGCTAGACGCGCGATGTCGCGCCATATTAAACGCGGCGGAAAAATATGGATCCGCATTTTTCCTGATAAGCCCATATCGAAGAAGCCGTTAGAAGTGCGTATGGGCAGCGGTAAGGGCAGTGTGGAGTTTTGGGTTGCTCTGGTGCAACCGGGCCGCATGATGTTTGAGATTGAAGGCGTGACTGAAGATATTGCACGTCAAGCATTACGATTAGCGGCAGATAAATTGCCTATTAAAACAATATTTGAAAGTCGGACGATAATGTGATGAAAGCAAATGAATTGAGAGAAAAATCAGTGAGTGAATTGCAAAAAGAGCAGCTTGCCATTCATCAAGAATTGTTTAATTTGCGTATGCAAAGAGGTATTGGACAAACGCCGCAAACGCATCTTTTTAGAAAGTTAAAACGAAATGTCGCTCGTATAAAAACAATCTTAAAAGAAAAAGAAGGTTCATGATTATGATGCATTCGCAAAAGGTTTCAGGCCGGACGGTTGTAGGGAAAGTCATTAGTAACAAAATGGATAAAACCATAGTGGTTGAAGTCGAGCGGAAGGTCAAGCATCCGCTTTATGGAAAATACATGCGTAAATTTTCCAGGATGTATGCCCATGATAGTGACAATTTGTGCCACATTGGAGATCTCGTATTAATCAAGATGTGCCGGCCGATATCTAAGACTAAGTCATGGATGTTGGTAGAGGTGGTTAATCAGGCTGAAAAAGAAGTGACAAAATAAGCGATTTTTAAATAAACATGATAGTATTGACGGCTTTGTTTCCGTCATTAACTTGGAGTTAAAAGATGATTCAAACGCAGACGATACTAGATGTGGCGGACAATAGCGGTGCGCGTCGCGTGATGTGTATAAAAGTGCTCGGCGGCTCACATCGTAGATATGCCCGCATTGGAGATGTTATTAAAGTCAGTGTTAAAGAAGCAATTCCGAGAGGAAAAGTAAAAAAAGGCGAAGTGATTAATGCGGTGATTGTGAGGACACGTAAAGGCGTGAGACGTCCTGATGGTTCATTGATCCGTTTTGACGAAAATGCGGTGGTGTTGCTGAATGCGCAAATGCAGCCGATTGGTACACGTATTTTCGGGCCTATTACCCGTGAATTACGCGGCGAAAATTTTATGAAAATTATTTCATTGGCTCCGGAAGTTTTATAACGAGAGATTGACGTATGAAAAAAATTAAAAAAGGCGATGAAGTTGTTATTATCGCCGGTAAAGACAAAGGTAGAAGAGGTGTCGTTCAATCTGTTTTGAAGGATAATATGTTTATAGTTGAAGGTATTAATACCGCTAAGAAACATGTTAAAGCAAATCCTAATACAGGTGAAAAAGGCGGTATTGTCATCAAAACGTGTCCTATCCATGGTTCAAATGTGATGTTGTATGATCAAGCGTCAAGCAAGGGAAGTCGCGTGGGTGTACGTACTTTAGAGGATGGGCGTAACGTACGTTACTTTAAATCTACGGATGAAGTTATTGATGTGTAAAAAATAGGTGAGTTATGGCGCGATTACAAGAATATTATCGTACAGAAATAGTAAAAAAATTAAAAAACCAATTTAAGTATACTTCGGTCATGCAAGTTCCGCGTATTAATAAAATTACGTTAAACATGGGCTTGGGCGAAGCAATGGATGATAAGAAAGTGATTACATCAGGCACCGCTGATTTGGAAAAAATTGCGGGTCAAAAACCGGTTGTTACGTTAGCGCGCAAATCAATTGCGGGTTTTAAGGTGCGTGAAGGATGGCCGATTGGATGTAAAGTAACTTTGCGCGGAAAACGCATGTACGAATTTTTAGATCGGTTGGTTACGATTGCGTTACCGCGAGTTCGAGATTTCCGTGGCTTAAGTGTTAAGTCTTTTGATGGTAGAGGAAACTATAGCTTAGGCTTTAAGGAACAAATTGTTTTTCCAGAGATTGAGTATGACAAGATTGATGCGTTGCGTGGTCTTGATATTACGATCACAACTTCTGCGAAAACAAATAAAGAGGCGTATGCTTTGTTAGAAGCATTCCATTTTCCATTTAAAGAAAAAAATATAGGCTAAGAGCGCTATGGCAAAAACTTCGATGGTTGAACGCGAAAAAAAGCGGGCTGAATTAAATAAAAAATTTGATAAGAAGCGCAAGGAGCTCAAAGCTATTATCTGTAATGTGCGTCTTGGCGATGATGAACGTACAGAAGCAGAGCATGCATTGCAAAAAATGCCGCGAGATTCCAGCCGAACACGTCAGCGTCATCGCTGCCGGTTATGTGGAAGATCAAGAGCGTACAACCGTTTAACAGGTCTTTGCCGAATTCACATGCGTTCGGCAGTCATGAATGGTTTAGTACCGGGGATGCATAAGGCAAGTTGGTAGTC
The DNA here is from genome assembly GCA_964622455.1 of uncultured Coxiellaceae bacterium. Classification (GTDB taxonomy): domain Bacteria; phylum Pseudomonadota; class Gammaproteobacteria; order DSM-16500; family DSM-16500; genus CAZUQP01. Next base: position 10,883 of record CAZUQP010000028.1, on the reverse strand, counting down.
AACTCTATAAAAGATTAAGAGGTATTTAGAAATGTCAATGCAAGATCCTGTAGCAGATATGTTAACCCGCATACGCAATGCGCAAGCTGTTGGCGAAACGACAGTGACTATGCCTGCTTCTAAACTAAAGGCAGCTGTTTTGCATGTTTTACAAGATGAAGGTTACATTCAAAGTTATGAAGTCACTTCAACAGACGGCAAAAAAGATTTAACGGTTGTTTTGAAATATTATCAAGGCCGGCCGGTGATTGAAAAAATAAAACGTGTTAGCCGTGTGGGTTTGCGTGTTTACAAGGGTGTCAATGAATTACCTGTGGTACGTGCTGGTATGGGTATTGCCATTATATCAACACCAAAAGGTGTCATGACTGAACGTGCGGCCCGTGCTTGCCAAGTGGGCGGTGAAGTGCTTTGCACGGTTGAATAACGGGAGAAAAAATGGTTACGTCAAGAATAGGTAGAAAACCCGTTGCTGTTCCTTCGGGAGTCGATGTCAAGGTGGAAGGGCAGGACTTACATATCAAAGGTCCCAAGGGACAGTCAGTTGTTTTTATTGATTCCACAGTAATGATCCAATTAGATGCTGGATTTATTAACATTAAATTGAATGCAGATGGTTCTTATTGCCGATCGGGTTCGGGATCCAAGTTAAAAAAATCCATTGCAGGGACCACACGTGCCAAAATTGAAAATTTTATCAAAGGTGTTACGGTTGGATTTGAACGTAAATTAGTGTTAATGGGTGTTGGGTATCGTGCGCAAACGAAAGGCAAAGATTTGAATTTATCTATCGGTTATTCACATCCTGTCGTCATTACAGCGCCTGCGGGAATCACCATTGAAACACCGAGCCAAACCGAAATTTTAGTAAAGGGCGTCGATAAGCATTTAGTAGGGCATGTAGCCTCGATGATTCGAGCTGTGCGTAGTCCGGAACCCTATAAAGGCAAAGGTATTCGATATGCGAATGAAATCATTATTTTGAAAGAAACGAAAAAGAAATAGCAGGATCATTATGAAAGCAAATAAAAGAATATCTAGATTGCGCAGAGCAAAAAGTACACGTATGAAAATTCGTGAACAAGAAGCGGTGCGATTATGTGTACATAGAACGCCTCAACATATGTATGCTCAAGTGATTTCAGGCGATGGTACAAAGATATTAGTTTGCGCCTCTACACTGGATAAAAATATCAGAGGCAAAATGAAGTCCACCGGTAATGTAGAAGCTGCAAAAATGGTTGGTAAATTAGTAGCGAAACGTGCCTTGGATGCAGGAATTGAATATGTTGCATTTGATCGATCAGGTTTTAATTACCATGGCCGAGTCAAAGCATTGGCAGATGCAGCAAGAGAAAGCGGATTAAAATTTTAGGGGCTCACACTATGGCGAGTTTTGACCAAACAACAAGAAGTGATGGCATGCTAGAAAAACTGGTGGCAGTGTCACGCAATGCTAAAGTCGTAAAAGGCGGTAGAATATTTAGTTTTGCTGCTATCACAGTCGTTGGTGATGGAAATGGGCGGATTGGTATTGGACGCGGTAAAGCACGTGAAGTTCCTGTAGCCATTCAAAAAGCATTAGAAGCTGCACGCAAGAACATGCAGCGTGTTGTGTTGAAGAATGGTACTTTGTACTCAGAAATTAATGGCAAACATGGTGCGACCCGCGTATTTATGAAACCTGCATCTGACGGTACAGGTATTATTGCAGGCGGTGCGATGCGTGCTGTATGTGAAGTATTGGGCATTAAGAATGTGTTGGCCAAAATTATTGGTTCTACCAATCCTATTAATGTCGTTCGTGCAACTTTAAAAGCTTTGCAGAGTATTGAAACCCCTGATTATATTGCGGCAAAACGCACAAAAACGCTCGAAGAAGTGATTAGGAATTAATTATGGCAAGCAAAAAGAATAAATTGAAAGTTACATTGATTAAAAGCGTCATTGCGGTACAGCCGAGACATAAAGAATGCGTAAAAGGATTGGGATTACGTCGATTACGCCATAGTGTTGTTCTGGAAGATGCTCCTTGTATTCGCGGCATGATTAATAAAGTGGGACATCTATTATTAGTAGAGGAAGTGGGTCAATGAACCTCAATACATTAAAACCGGCAAAAGGTGCGAAAACCCCCGCGAAGCGTGTAGGTCGCGGCATTGGATCAGGAAAAGGAAAAACATGCGGCCGTGGACACAAGGGTCAAAGAGCGCGTGCAGGCGGTTTTCATAAAGTTGGGTTTGAAGGCGGGCAAATGCCTTTGCAAAGACGCATGCCAAAGTCGGGCTTTCGGTCAAAAAAATCATTAGTACGTGAAGAGATTCGTTTGTCTGATTTAAATCATGTGACCGCAGACATCATTGATATGGCTGCGTTGAGATCTGCGGGGTTAATTCGCAGTACAACACGTTATGTAAAAATTGTGCTGGCGGGCGAATTAAAAAAAGCGGTGACGATACGTGGTTTACCATTGACAGCAGGTGCACAAAAAGCAGTGGAAGCACTGGGCGGCATTGTTGAGGCGGTTAAGTAAAATGGGAATGAATCGTTCAGGAATAAGTTCTGCGAATCAAGGTATTGCTGATCTCAAACACCGTTTGTTGTTTGTGTTGTTGGCAATCATCATTTTTCGTATCGGATCTTATATTCCTGTTCCTGGATTACATCCTGAACGCTTGCAAGAATTATTTAATGCACAGCAGAATAATATTATTGGATTATTTAATATGTTTTCTGGCGGTGCCTTGATGCGGTTTAGTGTTTTTGCATTAGGTATCATGCCTTATATTTCTGCTTCTATTATTATTCAGCTTTTAACGGTGTTATCGCCGCAGTTATCTGAATTAAAAAAAGAAGGTGAAGCTGGGCAGCGTAAAATTAATAAATATACACGCTATGGAACATTGTTTTTATCTACTTTTCAGGCGATTGGTGTTTCTAGGATGCTTGCGGCGCACGGCATTGCTTTGGACCCAGGTCTTCCTTTTTATTTTACGACGACTTTAACGCTTGTGACAGGCACGTTGTTTTTGATGTGGTTAGGTGAGCAAGTAACCGAACGAGGCATCGGTAATGGAATATCTATCATTATCTTTGCAGGGATTGTTGCTGGATTACCTGCTGCCATTGGTCGAACCTTAGAACAAGTGAGGGAAGGTCAGCTGCAAGTGATCGGATTACTGTTAATTATGTTGGCAGTGGTAGGTGTGGTTGCATTTGTCGTATTTGTTGAGCGGGGTCAGCGGCGCATTACGATTAATTATGCGCGCAGAATGCAAGGCGGAAACATGTATTCGCCTAAGAGCAGTCATTTACCTTTGAAAATAAACATGTCGGGGGTGATACCGCCGATTTTTGCTTCCAGTATTATTTTATTTCCCGCAACGCTTGCTCAATGGTTTGGGCATGGCAAGGGGATGGAATGGTTGGGTGCTGTAGGTGTTGCTTTACAACAAGGCCAGCCGCTTCATATGGCCTTATTTGGTGTTGCGATTATTTTCTTTTGTTTTTTTTACACGGCATTAGTTTTTAATCCCAGAGATACGGCTGAAAATTTAAAAAAGTCGGGTGCGTTTATTCCAGGCATTCGTCCCGGCGAACAGACGGCGCGTTATATTGATATGGTGATGTCTCGTTTAACGCTGGCGGGTTCTATTTATGTGACGTTAGTATGTTTGCTGCCTGAATTTATGATTCTAACGTGGAATGTTCCCTTTTATTTTGGGGGCACCTCGTTACTGATTATTGTAGTTGTTGTGATGGATTTTATTGCCCAAGTGCAGGCCCATATTATGTCTTATCAATATGAATCCTTGCTTAAAAAGGCGAATTTACGCGGCAGTGGTATGGGTTTAGTTCGATAATAGGTTGAGGTTAACATGAAAGTAGGTGCATCGGTTAAAAAAATATGCCGCAATTGCAAAATTGTTCGGCGTAAGCGTGTGGTGAGAGTGATTTGTAAGGAAAAAAGACACAAGCAAAAGCAAGGTTAATCATTGATTTTTTATCAATTCAAGATTAAACTGACGCGCTTTTGTGAGTCATTTGAAGATAATGTTGTAGGAGTTTATTGAATGGCAGCCCGTATTGCAGGTGTTAACATACCCGTACAAAAACATATTGTTATCGGTCTTACCGCTATTTTTGGCATTGGGCGTAATAGGGCGAAAATGATATGTTCAGTCGCAAAAGTTAAGCCTGAAACTAAAGTAAAAGATCTTTCAGAGGCCGAATTAGAAAGTTTACGTGGCGAAGTCGCTAAGTACCGCGTTGAAGGTGATTTGCGCCGTGAAGTTTCTATGAATATTAAACGATTAGTAGAATTAGGCGCTTATCGCGGATTGCGTCATCGCCGCGGGCTGCCTGTTCGAGGTCAAAGAACACGGACTAATGCGAGAACGCGCAAGGGTAAGCGGAAGGGTAAAAATTAAATCTAAATCATGTGTTTTATTAAGTTAACGTAGGAAAACAAATAGCAATGACAGATACTAGAGCGGAAGGAGCAAGTGCCACAAAAGCGCGCAAGAAAGCTAAAAAGCTGGTTGTTGACGGGATAGCGTATATACGTGCTTCTTTTAATAATACCATTGTCACTATCACAGATGTTCAGGGTAATACGGTTGCATGGTCAAGTGCGGCAAGTTGTGGATACCGGGGTTCTCGGAAATCAACGCCTTATGCGGCAGGTGAAGCTGCTGCGAAAGTTGCGCAGATTGTAGTAGAAAATTTCGGTATGAAAAACGTCCATGTGCATGTCAAAGGCCCTGGGCCTGGCAGAGAATCTGCTATTCGAGCTTTGCATGCCGCTGGCTTAAAGATCTTATCAATTACAGATGCGACAGGCATACCCTTTAATGGTTGCCGTGATCCTAAGAAGCGTCGTGTTTAATCGGGGAGGAAATGGATGGCTAGATATACTGGACCAAGATGTAAATTAGCAAGACGAGAGGGAGCGGACCTTTCGTTGATCAGCGGTGTTCGTGCGCTTGATACCAAGTGCAAGTTAGATGCAGCGCCAGGTATGCATGGCGGTCGAAAAGGCCGTGCGACAGAATATGGCGGTCAATTACGCGAAAAACAAAAAGTTCGTCGTATTTATGGTATTTTGGAACGCCAATTTAGTAACTACTTTAAAAAGGCGGCGCGCTTAAAAGGTTCAACAGGTGAAAACTTGTTAAGACTTTTAGAAAGCCGATTAGATAATGTGGTTTATAGAATGGGGTTTGGTTCAACAAGAGCAGAAGCAAGACAATTAGTGAATCACTGTGCTGTTTTAGTGAATGGTAAAAATGTCAATATTCCATCGTATACAGTATCGCCGGGCGATGTTGTCTCAATCAGAGAACGTGCTAAACAGCAATTAAGGATTCAAGGTGCGGTTGCTTTAGCGCAAGCAAGACCTGCTTGCAGTTGGATTGAGATCGATGCGAATGCACTTTCAGGTACTTTCAAAAGTTTTCCTGAACGTTCAGATTTACCGACAGATATTTATGAAAAATTAATTGTAGAGCTTTATTCCAAGTAATCGTTTGGAGTTTAATGAGGTTATTTAATGCAAAATAATCCGTACGAATTTTTAAGTCCGCGAGCTATTGCGGTAGAAACAGTCAGTCCTTTTCACGCAAAGGTTACTTTGGAACCGCTTGAAAGAGGTTTTGGTCATACATTAGGAACGACATTGCGAAGGATTTTACTTTCTTCAATGCCGGGTGCTGCCATTATCGAAACAAAAATTGATGGTGTGCTTCATGAGTATGGCACTATTCCTGGGGTACAAGAAGATGTTGTCGAAATTCTTCTTAATCTAAAAAATGTTGCCATTAAATTACATGGCCGGGAAGAAGTGACGTTAACGCTCAAGAAAAGTGGTGCAGGCCCTGTCTTAGCAGGTGACATTGAGCAAGAGCATGATGTTGAAATTGTCAATCCTGATCAGGTGATAGCCCATTTGAACGAAGGTGGCGCTATTAACATGACATTAAGGGTTGTTTTGGGCCGTGGTTATCAAACCGCTTCAATCCGAAGCAAATTGAAAGAAGAAGGCAAGGCGAGCATTGGTGTTCTTCATTTGGATGCAAGCTTCAGCCCTGTGCGCCGCGTTGCTTATACCGTTGAAAGCGCTCGTGTTGAACAGCGGACAGATTTAGATAAATTGGTGATTGATCTTGAAACCAATGGCACGTTAGATCCAGAAGAAGCGATTCGCCGGTCTGCGACTATTTTGCAGCAGCAGTTATCGCCTTTCGTGGATTTGAAGTCATCACCCGTTACCAAAGAGTTGGGTGATCAACAATCAGTGAATCCTATCTATACGCGTCCCGTAGATGATCTTGAATTAACGGTGCGGTCTGCCAATTGTTTGAAAGCAGAAAGTATTTATTTTATTGGCGATTTAATACAACGTACTGAGACAGATTTATTAAAAACGCCTAATTTAGGTAAAAAATCATTAACTGAAATTAAAAATGTTCTTTCGTCCCACGGTTTATCGCTGGGCATGCATTTAGATAATTGGCCGCCTAAAACGGCAAAAGAATAAAGCTCGAGGTATAACATGCGACATCGAAAAAGTGGAAGATATTTTGGCCGTACGAGCAGTCATCGTAAGGCAATGTTTAAAAACATGATGGTTTCGTTATTGAAACATGAGTTGATTACAACAACGGTTGCAAAAGCGAAAGAGCTTCGCAGTTATATGGAACCGATGATTACGTTAGCAAAAGTGGATTCTGTGCATAATCGTCGTCTTGCGTTTTCACGTTTGCGTGATCGTGAAATGGTTACAAAATTATTTAATGAAATTGCCCCTCACTTTACTACGCGTCCGGGCGGATACCTTCGCGTATTAAAATGCGGTTACCGAAATGGTGATTGTGCGCCAATGGCGATTGTTGAGCTGGTAGGCCGAGAAAAAAGCGCAGCTTAATCTTATACACACGACGAAAAAATCCCGTTCGTGCTGAGGATCGCGGTGCAATATTACTTAGGTTTGTTAGAGATTGATGCTTTTTGTGATGGTGGATCAATCGTCTTTGCCAAATCGCTAAAATGGCGACCCGCAATCACGAAATGATCTGAAGCTTTTGTTTCCGAAATAGTTTGTTTTAACATTCTATAAGACGGTCTCAACGATGATTTCTCTGTCTCATCAAAGATAGAGGCATTCTCGTCAAATTCTTTAATTATTTCTTCACTTTGATTAAGGGTATATAATAAATTTTCATAATTGACAGAAAATTTAGTATCGTCATTTCTCAAACGTAGATTTTCTCTAAATTTTTTATTATCTCCAAAATTTAACGTATCAGAAATAATCTTCCAATGCTGCGCAAAACTAGCTGCTCCTTGGTTTGTTCGTCTTGTTACCCAATAATTGAGTGTTCCGGGAATTCTTTTTTCAAGCGCATCAAAGGATTGTTTAAGGTGATCTAGATCATTTTTTAATATATCTATGTAATATTTTAGTGAGTGAGTTAAACGAGATTTTTGAGCTTCTGTTGGGTCAAAAGGCAGCGCAGCAAGAGGTTGTTCGTAATCTTTCTGTTCTGCTTGGCTAAGTAAGTGTTCTACTTCTGGCTTTTCATCGTTAGAATTACCAGGTTTAAAAAAATCAAATAACTTTCTAAATGCCATGTCAATAACTCCTCATAATTGTTTATGTTTTTTGTTAATTATATCTAAATTGAATAAAAAAAGCACTACTCTATCGTTCAATAATGGACAGCGATGCAAGTGATTGAGAAGTATCTGATTAGTCATTAAGATACATCCTGCAACGCTCTGATCTATTAAGGTTTAGGTGAGGTAAGTGTGACTTTTACAACAATCGATACCGCCATCACTGAATTGCGCGAAGGGCGCATGGTGATTTTGGTGGATGATGAAAATCGCGAACAAGAAGGCGATTTAGTTTTGGCTGCAGAAAAGGTGACGCCTGCATCACTTAATTTCATGATTCAATATGCACGCGGACTGGTGTGTTTGACGGTGACTGAGGAATTCGTTCAGCGCTTACAAATTCCTTTGATGCCTGAGCGCCATAAAAATCTTCATCAAGCGTGGTTTACTATATCCATTGAAGCGGTTGACGGGGTTAGTTCTGGTGTTTCAGTTTATGATCGCGCGCAAACAATACGCGTTGCAGTGGATCCGAATTCAAAGCCCAAAGACATTGGCATGCCGGGACATATTTTTCCGATACAGGCGCGGAAGGGAGGCGTATTTGAAAGAGCCGGTCATACAGAAGGCAGTGTGGATCTCGTGCGTTTAACAGGATTACAACCATGTGCTGTCATTTGTGAAATTATGAAAGAAGATGGCCGTATGGCGCGACCGCCTGATTTAATTCAATTTGGCAAAACACATCACATTCCCATTGTTGCGATTCATGATTTAATAGCCTATTTAAAGACGAGGAAAACCCATGCCGTCATTTGATATTGTTTCTAAGACTGATCATCATGAGGTGATGAATGCGGTGGATCAAGCTAATCGTGAAATTGGTACGCGATTTGATTTTAAAGGCACAAATACTCGGTTAGAATTAGTCAAAAATTCGATTACTTTAATTGCACCCACTGATTTTCAATTAAAACAAGTGGATGATATTTTGCGCGGTAAACTGGCCAAACGGCAAGTCGATGTGCGTTCGCTAGAGTACAAAGAACCTGAGGTCAAATTGAATGAAGCGCGGCAATGTGTTGAAATACGCCAAGGCATTGATACAGAAAAAGCAAAAAAAATCGTGAAATTAATTAAAGAGTCCAATTTAAAAGTACAGGCTGCGATTCAAGGCGATCAAGTGCGTGTCACCGGCAAAAAAAAGGATGATTTGCAAACGGTGATTGCTTTTTTACGTAAAGCTCAATTAGAGTTGCCGGTACAGTTTGAAAATTTTAGGGATTAAACGACTATGAGTGCAACTGTGACACCCGATCGTCAAGCTTGTTTTCAATTTAAAACGACTTTTGCGCCTTGTTCTATTTTACAGATGATTCACTATGATTTAGATGCCTTAAAAATCCAGTTGAGTGAGGCAACCGCTCGCGCACCCACTTTTTTTTTAGGAGCACCTGTTATCATTGATTTAGAAAAAATAAATACGGCGGGCTCGCTTAATTTTTCTAAATTAAAAGAAATCCTCTTAACGAACCATTTGGTTCCGATCGGCGTTCGAAATGGTAATACTGAACAAATGACAGCGGCGATTACAGAAGGGTTGCCGATGCTTACCGTGGGTAAATTAACTCAAGGCGAGCCTGTGAGTATTAAAGAAATAAAGGTTAGCCAACAGGCTAAATTAGTGACAAATCCTATTCGCTCCGGGATGCAAGTTTATGCAAAAGAGACTGATTTAATTGTGGCAGCATCGGTCAGTGCGGGTGCTGAACTTTTGGCGGATGGTCATATTCATGTTTACGGGCCTTTGCGCGGCCGGGCATTGGCTGGCGTGCAAGGGAATAAAGACGCGCGCATTTTTTGCAGAAGTCTTTCAGCTGAATTAATCTCGATTGCAGGTTATTATTTGACGAAAGAAGATATGCAAGCATTGCCGGAAAGTCATGGTATGATTCAAATTTATCTGGAACAGGAACAGGTTCGAATTGAAACAATTTCCTAACTGAAAGAGGGATACGAACGTGGCAAAAATAATCGTAGTGACATCAGGGAAAGGTGGCGTAGGTAAAACAACGACTAGCGCATCATTTGCAGTCGGCCTTGCTAAGCGCGGTTTTAAAACGGTCGTAATCGATTTTGATATTGGGTTGCGTAATCTTGATTTGATTATGGGATGCGAACGTCGAGTGGTTTATGACTTTGTGAATGTCATTCGCGGAGAAGCTAATTTGAATCAAGCATTAATCCGCGATAAACATGTCAAAGAATTATATATTTTGCCGGCATCGCAAACGCGTGATAAAGATGCGTTGACCTTCGAAGGTGTTTCGACTGTTTTAGATGAACTCTGCAAAACATTTGATTACATTATTTGTGATTCGCCAGCAGGCATTGAACGCGGTGCCCAATTGGCTATGTATTTTGCGGATCATGCGATTGTTGTGACAAATCCTGAAGTTTCTTCTGTGCGTGATTCAGATCGCATGCTTGGTTTACTTTCCAGCAAAACAAGACGGGCAGAAGACAGCCAAGATCCTATTAGTGAACACTTATTATTAACGCGATATTCACCAAAACGCGTTGCGAATGGCGATATGTTAAGTATTTCCGATGTGAATGAAATTCTATCCATTCCTCTTTTGGGGGTGATCCCAGAATCACCGGCGGTATTACGTGCGTCTAATGCAGGCGAGCCTGTTATTTTGGATGAAGACAGTGACGCTGGCCAAGCTTATTCAGATGCGATTGCAAGATTTTTAGGGGAAGAATTGCCGCATCGCTTTACGGAAGAAAAAACCCACTGGCTAAAACGTCTATTTAGCAAGGAGAAGGTGGCTGTATGAACATTCAAAATTCTATTGGAAAAATATTGCGTTATTTAAGACGTCCTAAAAAAACTGCCAAAGTGGCTAAAGAACGTCTGCAAATTATCATTGCGCATGAACGTGTACAGCGCGGCGATAAACCGGATTATTTGGCGGCATTACAGCGGGATTTGATCGATGTCATCGTTAAATATGTGCCGATCAATAAAGAAGATGTCAAAATCGAATTAGATCGGCAAGAAGGTTGTTCTATTCTTGAATTAAATGTTGCATTGCCTAATTTTACTGAGCGAAAAGAGCGCCTTAAGCTTAAACAAGAATTAACGACGACTGAAGAATGAATTGTAAAAATCTAAACTCAATCTGACATTGACTGTCGAATTTATTGTAGCAAGTTTTCGTGTTTTCAGGCCAACGACTTGAAACCCACATCATCTGAAG